>NZ_CM169893.1:287500-727500 GCF_057158725.1 Agrobacterium sp. H141 | reverse complement strand
GCATCGCAGCCAATCTCGAATGAAGTTAACCGAAACAAAGCAGTCCGTCGCCAGAAGCGCCGCCCCCTCTCGTTCGGTGAGGCGGGTTCTAGTCCCACTCTAAACTCAAGTCAACACTGCTTTGGGAAAAACGGCAAAGAAACTTCTAAGTCCATGAATAATATCCTATATTGCGCCCTCTGCGATTCGGCTGGAAACCATCGATCCCCCGTCGCGGGAACAGCTGTGAAGATGTCGTTAACGCCGGGGCATCTGCCCTCAGAAATTCACATTGTTCTGACCATAAGCGGACGTGGGTATAGGTAGCCGAGCAGTCAAATTGACTCTCTTGCCTTGCTCATGCAGTAAGACAGGGGCGCGCGCGGGCAAAGCGATATGCAGTCGAATGCAATGCCAGCCATTATACAGGCGCGCAAATGGCTTCGATTATGCCGAAGCGATTTGCGCATAGCGATCCCCGGCTGGAACCGGTTTACGAGGCGGAGTCTAAAGAACAGGTGACAACAGACCGCACGATATTGGGGACACTCGGCAATGATATGCCGATCCTGGCGGATGGCCACCGCGCGCCGGACCGCCGGGAAATTTCCCTTCGTTGGCTGTCGGGCACGTTTCTCACCGGTATAACCTCCTGCGTCTTGATGGGCGTGGCTTTGTTTGCCGCTCTTGATGGGCGCCAGCAACTGGCCATCCCAGCGGAAGCCTTTGCCATAACCCGCGATGACACGGCCACGGAAGCGGACGTGACGCGCGGAGCACGCTTGCTTTCTCCTGCAATTGCGGCACGCCCGACCGACAAAGCCATCCTGGAAGTGCCAACCATCATTAAGGATGGCGAGCGCGAAGTGGTGCGCCGCCAGCCATTTTCCCATGTGACTATGGCCCTGGCTGCGGCATATAATGCGCCCGAAGATTATCCGCCCTTCGATCCGCTGTCGATTTTTGCCGCCAATGAAAGCAGTGCCGTGGCCTCCCGCACGGGCACTCTTTATGACTCCGATGTGGAGTCAGAAGTTGCTCTAAAGACAATCCCCTTCCCCGTTCGAGACAATAAATTCCCCTTTGCCGGCAGCATGAGCCTTGATGAAGTCGAGGAGAACGTGCGCTCCAACGGCTCGGTTCTCACCGATGGAAACACCCAGGTTGCAGCACTCTATTATATAGACCCGCGCCGTTTTGACGGCAGCGACAACGCGCTGGATATCTCGGTCGGTCCCAGTGCCCGCATCGTCGAAGAAAATCTGACAGTCTCCATGCCGGAGGCAGAGGATGCCAGTAAACCGGAATATGCTGACGACCTGATACCGATCCGCCGCCCTCAGACGATCTCGGCGGCGCTAAAGAATGCGGGCTATCCCGATACGCAGGCTCAAGAGGCGGAAAAGCTGCTGTCAGAGCAGCTTGCCTCTGCCGATCTCGAGGAGGGCGACCTTCTGCGGATGGGACTGATGCAGACGAAGGATATGGCGCGCATCGTCCGCATGAGCATTTATCGTGGTGGCAAGCATATTTTGACCATGGCAACGAATGATCGTGGCCGCATGGTGCAAGGTGAGGAGCCCCAGCGCATAGATGCGGTCGACAGCGCCTTCGACGATACGAAGGCGCCAATAGTATCCAATCGCGAGCTTCCGCGCATCTATGACGGCATCTACCGTGCGGCGCTCTCTTATGGTATGACAACGGATATGACGGCGCTTGTTATCAAGCTGCTCGCAGCCAATGTCGATTTTCAGGCGCAGCTCAAGCCGACAGATTCGCTGGAAGCCTTCTTCTCGGTCGCCGACGAGAGTGGCAAGGCGACTGAGAACTCAGAATTGCTTTATGTTCGCGCCCGCTTCGGCGATACGATCACCACATTCTATCGCTTCCAGAATCCGGACGATGGCAGCGTTGATTACTATGACGAGAACGGCAAAAGCATCCGCCAGTTTCTGCTGCGCAATCCGGTTCCGAACGGTCGCCTGAGCTCCGGCTTTGGCATGCGCCGCCATCCGATCCTGGGATATTCGCGCATGCATAGCGGCACCGATTGGGCAGCCCCAGTCGGCACGCCGATCATCGCCACCGGTAACGGCGTTGTCGAGAAAGCAGGATGGTCATCCGGCTATGGAAACCAGACCATCATTCGTCACGCCAACGGATATGAAACCTCCTATAACCATCAGAGCGGTCGCGCCAAAGGCATTGTTCCCGGCGCGAAGATCACTCAGGGTCAGGTCATCGGCTATGTGGGGTCGACGGGTTCATCTACCGGTGCACATCTGCATTACGAACTCATCGTCAACGGCACCAAGGTGAATGCGATGAAGGTGCGACTGCCCGGCGGAAAATCACTGAATGGTGACGCGTTGGCACAGTTCGAAATCGAGCGCAGCCGCATCGACACCCTGCTTGGGAAGTCGACAGACGTTGCAAGCGCCAAATAGCTGGCTTCTCCGCCGGACGCGGTTGCAGCAATGTACATCTGTCATACAAAAAACGGCGGCCCTGGAGCCGCCGTTTTGTTGATCAGTTGGAACATGCCTCAAGCGGCCTTGTCTTCGCTCGGCTCCGCTGCATTTTCGACATTCCGTTTGACTGAGAATAGCAAACGGTCCGAGCCGGCCGTGACGGTCACTGTCGAACCGTCGGCAATCGTTCCGCCAAGAATTTGCTCAGCCAAAGGATCCTGCAGGTATTTCTGGATCACCCGCTTCAGCGGGCGCGCTCCGTAGACAGGATCATATCCCTTGTCGCCAAGCCATTCCCGGGCATCGTCGCCCAGCGCAATGACGATCTTGCGCTCAGCCAGCAGAGAAAGCAGCCGCTTCATCTGGATATCGACAATCGCACCCATTTCCGTCCGTTGCAGACGATGGAACAGAATGATCTCGTCCACGCGGTTGAGGAACTCGGGACGGAACGAGGCTTTCACCACATCCATCACCTGTTCTCGCACGTTGTCGGTATCCTGACCCTCAGGCAGATTGGTCAGATATTCTGCCCCAAGATTGGAGGTCATGATGATCATCGTATTCTTGAAATCCACGGTGCGCCCCTGACCATCGGTCAGATGCCCGTCATCAAGAACCTGAAGCAAAACGTTGAACACATCCGGATGTGCCTTTTCGATCTCATCGAACAGGATCACCTGGTAGGGTTTACGCCGCACAGCTTCTGTCAGCGCCCCGCCTTCCTCATATCCGACATAGCCGGGAGGTGCGCCGATCAGCCGGGCAACGGAGTGTTTTTCCATATATTCCGACATATCGATGCGAACCATGGCCGTATCGTCATCGAACAGGAAACGCGCCAAGGACTTGGTGAGCTCGGTTTTACCGACACCGGTTGGGCCGAGGAAGATGAACGAGCCGATTGGCCTGTTGGGATCTTGCAGGCCAGCACGCGAACGACGGACCGCACGCGAAACGGCCTGGACCGCATCGCCTTGCCCAACAACGGATTTTGCCAATTCGTCTTCCATCCGCAAAAGCTTGTCGCGCTCGCCTTCCAGCATCTTGTCGACAGGTATGCCCGTCCAGCGTGACACGATATGTGCAATGCCATCGGGCGTAACGACTTCCTGGACCATATTGTCATCGGCCGAACTATCGTTTGCTTCCGCGGCAGCCAGTTCCTTTTCAAGATCCGGGATCACGCCATAGGTAAGCTCACCCGCCCTCTGGAAAAGACCATGACGCTGGGCTGTCGCCAACTCGTTGCGAGCCTCGTCCAGCTTCTTCTTGAGGTCGGCCGCCAGACCGAGTTTCTGCTTTTCGGCCTGCCAGCGCGCAGTCAGAGCATCGGCTTCCTCTTCAAGCGAGGTCAATTCGGTTTCCAGCTTCAACAGCCGGTCTGCCGATGCGGCATCCGTTTCTTTCTTCAGCGCCTCGCGCTCGATTTTAAGCTGGATGATGCGTCGATCCAGTTCGTCCAGCTCTTCAGGCTTGGAATCGACCTGCATGCGCAAGCGAGATGCCGCCTCGTCCATGAGGTCGATAGCCTTGTCCGGCAAAAATCGGTCCGTGATATAGCGGTTGGAAAGCGTCGCAGCCGCAACAAGCGCACTATCGGAAATCCGTACCTTGTGGTGCTGCTCGTATTTTTCCTTCAAGCCGCGCAGGATAGAGATCGTATCTTCAACCGTCGGCTCATTGACCATCACGGGCTGGAAACGACGCGCCAAAGCCGGATCTTTCTCGACATGCTTGCGGTATTCGTCAAGCGTGGTTGCACCAACGCAATGCAATTCGCCGCGCGCCAAAGCAGGCTTCAACAGGTTGGACGCATCCATGGCACCGTCTGCCTTGCCCGCGCCGACAAGCGTATGCATCTCGTCGATAAACAGGATGACATTACCATTTTCGGACTGAATTTCGTTCAGCACTGCCTTCAGACGCTCTTCGAATTCGCCGCGATATTTGGCGCCGGCAATCAGCGAGCCCATATCGAGCGCCATAAGCTGCTTGTCTTTCAGACTTTCCGGCACATCGCCATCGACAATCCGAAGCGCAAGACCTTCCGCAATCGCGGTTTTGCCGACGCCTGGCTCTCCAATCAGGACCGGATTGTTCTTCGTGCGACGTGACAGAACCTGGATCGTGCGGCGGATTTCATCATCGCGACCAATCACAGGGTCGAGCCTTCCGTCGCGGGCTTCTTCCGTCAAATCACGCGCATATTTCTTCAGAGCGTCAAAACCCTCTTCGGCACTTGCGGAATCGGCAGTGCGCCCCTTGCGAACATCATTGATGACCTGGTTCAGAGCCTGCGCTGTGACGCCTGCCTTTTTCAAAGAAGCGGACGTCGATGCCGAGGTTTCGATCGCCAGCGCAACAAGCAAACGCTCGACAGTCACGAAGCTGTCGCCGGCCTTCTTGGCAGACTCTTCAGCGGTCGAAAAAACCTTGGCGAGAGGCTGTGCCAGATACACCTGTCCATTGCCGCCGGATACCTTCGGCAGTTTGGCGAGCGCGGCGTCATTGGCGATACGCGCTTCCTTTGCATCACCGCCGGCCCGCGCGATCAGCGAGGCAGCCATGCCCTGTTCGTCGTCAAGCAAGACCTTCAGCACATGTTCGGGCGTGAACTGCTGGTGCCCTTCGGAAAGGGCATTCGTCTGGGCCGACTGCAGAAAGCCACGAACCCGTTCGGAATATTTTTCGATATTCATATTCATGTCTCCAATATCCGCACTGCCCGTATCGGCACAGAACGGAAGTTAAGGATTGGCCCCCTTTGCTAGGCAGGCCCTTGGTCGGAAGCGTCGATTTCTGAGAACGGCACCCCGCCTTGTGACCAGGATATGGGGTGTGATTTTTGTCCTTTAAAGAGCAAATCAGCCGAAAAACGACAATCGTATCGCTTCGTCTGAGCCCCCCAATATGCCGCACTCCAAACTTGGCAAAGGCCAATGCTCTAACCGCCGATCCAAACGCAAAAAGGCTCCTGCGAAACCGCAGAAGCCCTTTATCGTCGACCTGTTTGAATAGGCTATTCCGAATCCGCGAGAACGGGTTGCTCAGAGCCACCTTCCGATTTCGCACCGGTCTCATCGGCTGCGCCACTGGTGCGGCGCGGCTGACGACGAGGTCGCGATGCACTGCGACGACGCGGCTTTTCTGGAACGTCTGCACCATCAGCCTGCGCTGGTTGCTGCTCTTCAGCAGGTTGCTCCGAACGTTTGGGCTCGATAACCGGCTGCGGACCGCTGCCAGCGATCTCGGGTTGCGGTGCTGCACGGACCGGCGTTGGCTGATCGTCTGAACTATCGTTATCGTCGCTATCGGACATGTCGCGTTCAGAGTTATCGTTGCGATCATCGCGCTGGGCACGTTCCTGCAACTGCGCCTGCGCGGCCGCAATGATGCGATTGTAATGCTCCGCATGCTGAAGGTAATTTTCAGCAATCACGCGGTCACCCGAACTCTGAGCATCGCGCGCCAGGTTCGAGTATTTTTCGGCGATATGCTGAGCGGTACCGCGAATTTTAACGTCAGGACCCGAGCTGTCATAGGTCCGTGTCAACGGGTTGGCGCCCTTGCGGTTGAAGTTACCACCGCCGCCACCGCCGCCGCCGTTATTGTTGCTACCACGTCCCCGACCACGCTTGTTTTGCTGTCCTGGCCTCATCGAATGCTCACCTGAATTCTCTTGATTGATGATATAAGGGCTACGCTTTTGGACCGGCCATACCGGACCAAGTTTTTCGCGTGCCACGGGCAAAGTGCGCCACTGCTTCATTCTGCCGCTGGTAAAAGCCGAATTAACTGATCACGCAACAGGAGCTGTTCGCTTCACAGTCGCTTCATTAATGAAGACCAAGATAGAAGCCGAGCCAGACCCGAACGAATCTATTGTTCATCCCCGCTGCCCGATGCGTGCCCGCAAGCTATTACGCTTCTACCTGAAATCCAAGCCTTTTCTTCAAATTCGGCTACATTCTTGTGCAAGCGCAGCAATTTTATACCGCAGCATCGCGTGCAAAGACAAGCACGCGATCATTCCCACCATAGTCTCGCGCAGCTTCGTGCAGCACATACCCGCAAGACGTAAAGATGAGACAAACACTCTCCCTTTGGTCGTAACCGATCTCAACAGCCACCATACCGCCTTCCAGCAAATACGACGCAGCGCCAGCCGCGATTGTCCTGTAGGCATCAAGACCGTCCACCCCACCATCCAATGCCAAAATAGGATCAAAACCAATAACTTCCGGGGCAAGGGAGCTGATAACATTGCGGACTATATAAGGCGGGTTTGACACTATGATGTCGAATTGCCCAGAGACCTGCTGATACCAGTCACTCTTGACAGTGTGAACACGTGCGGCCACCTCGTTGCGCTCCGCATTGCGTTGCGCAACGATCAACGCGTCCGAGGAAATATCGCACAACACAGCTTCCGCTTGAGGGCATTCATGCAGCAGCGACAGACCAATGGCGCCGGTGCCTGTTCCCAGATCCAGAATTCTTGCTGAACCCTTTTTCGCGACAATCTGACGCAGGTGAGGCAATACGCGGTCGACCAAGATCTCCGTATCGGGACGGGGTTCAAGCGTCGCTGGCGATAGCTCAAGGTCTATCCCGAAGAATTCGCGGCGACCAAGGATGCGATGGACAGGCTCACGTTGCAGGCGGCGTTGAATGGCTGCCTCGACAAGCATTATTTCACCGTCTTCCAACACCCTGTCAGACCGGGTCAGGAGTTCAGTCGTTGACAGGTTCAGCAAGCCGCCAATCAGTATTCGCGCATCTGCCGCCGCATCAGCAATATCGCCCTGCTCGAAAGCCAGACGCGCTATAGCCATCATCTGCGAAACGGAAACAGTGCCGCTGGTCAATATTGTTCGCCTAGTTGAGCCAACTGGCCCGCCTGATAGTCCGAGATCAGAGCATCGACCAATTCGTCGATTTCCCCTTCCATGACTTTATCCAGCTTGTATAGCGTGAGATTGATCCGGTGATCGGTCACGCGTCCCTGCGGAAAATTATAGGTGCGGATACGCTCGGAACGGTCGCCGGAACCAACTTGGCTTTTACGATCTGCAGACCTCTCACTATCCGCCTTCTGACGCTGGATATCCAGTAGTCGCGAGCGCAGCACCTGCATCGCCTTTGCGCGGTTTTGGTGCTGTGACTTTTCCGAGCTTGTTACGATGAGGCCTGTCGGTAGATGGGTAATACGCACCGCAGAGTCCGTCGTATTGACGTGCTGCCCGCCCGCGCCTGATGCACGCATCGTATCAATGCGAATATCATCGGGCTTGATTTCAATGTCGATATCCTCGGCTTCAGGCAGCACGGCCACTGTCGCAGCGGATGTGTGGATACGCCCACTCGCCTCGGTTTCCGGAACCCGTTGCACCCGGTGAACCCCGGACTCGAATTTCATCTTCGAAAAAACGCCTCGGCCTGAAACCGTGGCGATGATTTCCTTGAAGCCACCTGCCTCGCCTTCGCTCGCCGAAAGCGTTTCAACCTTCCAGCCATGCGTAGACGCAAAGCGCTCGTACATTCTATAGAGATCGCCAGCAAAAAGGGCTGCCTCCGAGCCGCCGGTACCAGCACGAATTTCCAGGATTGCGCTCTTTTCATCGGCGGCATCCTTCGGCAGCAGCAAGATCTGCAGCTCGTGCTCCAGCGCCTCTATGCGCGCCTCCACTTCAGGCAGCTCGAGTTCTGCCAGATCCCGCATCTCGCGGTCCGTCGCCTTGTCGGCCATCAACGCCTCGAGATCGGCAAGTTCCGCAGTGGCCTTTTCAAACTCGCGAATGGATTTCACCACCGGCTGCAGCTCGGAATATTCAGATGCCAGCTTCACATAGACATCAGCCGCAGGACCGGCAGACATGCGCGCTTCTATCTCTGCGAAACGGCGCTCAAGTTCGCGCATTTTTTCAACGGGAAGCGTTGCCAAGCTCGATCTCCGGATAAGTCTGCGATCAGACGGAAATATTATGTGTTGCAGCGAAATTCTTCAGCGTTTCGCGCATCGACGTCGGTGCTTTCGGATCGTCCAGCGTTGCATCCATCAGCGCTCGTAATTTACCAGCGTCAAGACCGAGAAGCATGGCCTTGATCGGCCCGATAGCCGTCGGTGACATGGAGACAGAGCGGTAGCCGAGACCGATCAATGCCATGGCACCGAGTGGCTTGCCCGCCATCTCCCCGCACAGGGTGACTGGCGTATTGTTCCGCTGTCCTGCCCTCGCAATATCACGCAGTATTTTCAGAAAGGGTCGACTCAAGACATCGAACCGGTCGGCAACGCGTGCATTTCCACGATCAACCGCCATGGTGAACTGGAACAGATCATTCGATCCCACCGACACAAAATCCACTTCCTGCATCAACTCGTCGAGTTGCCACAGCAAGGCCGGCACTTCGAGCATGGCACCAAACTGCAATTTCTTCGGCAGTTGGTGACCAAATTTGGAGATGTGCTGCACTTCTTTTTGCATGAGTTCCCGAGCAGCCCGGATCTCGTCAACCTGCGTCACCATGGGCAGCATCATCCGAAGCTCACCACCTGAAGCAGCCTTCAGCAACGCTCTCAACTGGATGCGCAAAAGGCCGGGACGATCGAGCGACAGGCGGATAGCCCGCCAGCCAAGAGCCGGGTTTTCCTCATCGTGCCCACGGAAATAGGAAAGAACCTTGTCCCCACCAATATCAAGTGTGCGGAACGTAACGGGGCGCCCACCCGACTGCCTGAGAACATTGCGATAAAACGCCTCTTGCTCCTCCCCCTTCGGCATAGTCGAGGCAATCATGAACTGCAACTCGGTACGGAAAAGCCCAATGCCTTCAGCGCCGGATTCCTCTAGCTGAGGAAGATCGACCATCAGGCCGGCGTTCATGTGCAGATGGATCGCCTCGCCATCCAGCGTTACAGGCTCGACATCGCGCAATGCGCGGAACTGTTCCTGCCGCCGGGCACGCAATTTGACCTTTTCTTCATAGGCTTTCTGAAGATCCGGCACCGGACGGATATGCACCGCGGCATCGTCACCATCGATGATGACGGCATCGCCATTCTCAGCGAGCGCAACCGCACCCGTTGCTTGGCCGACGACAGCGATACCCATGGCCCGGGCGACAATCACGACATGGCTGGTAACGGCTCCGTCTTCCAGCACAAGGCCGCGAATATTCTCGCGCGGATAATCCAGCAACTCTGCCGCACCCATGGCCCGCGCAAAAATAATCGCATCCGTTGGAAAGCCGTGCTCTGCGCTATGCGGCGAAAATCCGGTCAACTGGCGCAGAAGTCGGTTTGCCAGATCGTCAAAATCATGCATGCGCTCGCGCAGATAAGGGTCCGTCAGCCGGATCATCCGCGCCTTGGTGTCGCTCTGAACCTTTTCAACCGCGGCTTCCGCAGTCAGACCGTTGCGGATAGCCTCTTCCATGCGCCGCACCCAGCCCTGATCATGGGCAAACATACGGTAGGTTTCGAGAACTTCACGATGCTCGCCCTCCATCGACACCTCTCGCCTCGAGAGCATGTCGTCGATGGACAAGCGCAGGGAGCCGATCGCTTCAGCGAGGCGCCGAAGTTCGGTGTCGGTATCTTCGTTGAGAAGATTGGTCACCACGATCCGCGGCTCGTGGAGAACCACATATCCAAGACCGATCCCTTCAGAATAGCTGTCGCCTTCGATCGTGACGGGGCGCGTCAGATCGAGCTCCAGGCCCGGTCGGGTGATCTTCTTCAGTTCGCCCGTCGCGATCATCTCGGCCATGACCATGGCTGTCGTTTCCAGAGCTTCAAGCTCGTCTTCCCGGTAATTGCGCTGCGCTTTGTTCTGGACGACGAGAACGCCCAAACTGCGACCTGCGCGCAAAATAGGAACGCCGAGGAAGGAATGGTAGATCTCTTCACCCGTCTCCGGCAGATAGCGGAAAGCAGGATGGGCCTGAGCATCGGAAAGGCTTAAAGGCTGCGCGGAGGCGGCAATCGTACCAACAAGCCCCTGCCCCATTTTCAGTTGGGCAAGGTGGACCGAGTCCTTGTTGAGACCTTCTGTCGCATAAAGCTCGAGAACACCGTCGGACCGCAATACGTAAACGGAACACACTTCCGCCACCATATTGCTCGCGATCTGGCTCACAATGCGGTCCAACCGCTCCTGAGGCTCCAGCGGCTCCGCCATAAGTTCGCGCAGCCGCTTGAGCAGTACGCGTGGACCCGCAGACAGGTCTCTCATCTCGCCCGCTCCCCGAATATCAGAAGCGGGGCGGTTGGGATGGCCACCCCGGCTTCAATCAGTTGGGTGAATAGTCACCCCTCGCCTCAACTCTTATCGAGACCGTAGCAGGAATGCAAAGTCCGGACAGCTAGTTCTGCGTATGGACCGTCGATGAGAATGGAAATCTTGATTTCCGACGTTGTAATCGCCTTGATGTTGATCGCCTTTTCGGCAAGCGCCTTGAAGGCCGAGGCCGCAACGCCGGCATGACTGCGCATGCCGATGCCGATGACCGACACTTTGGCAAGGCCCGATTCGGTCTGAGCGACATCGTAACCGATCGTATCCTTGTTCTCACCGAGAACCTGCATCGCCTTGTCGACATCGCCCGAAGGCACGGTAAAGGTCATATCGGTCTTGGAACCGTCTTCGGAGATGTTCTGGACAATCATATCCACATTGATATGCGCTTCTGCCAATGGTCCGAAGATCGCAGCAGAGACGCCGGGACGGTCGGAAAGACGACGTAGCGAGATCTGCGCTTCATCCTTGGCATAGGCGATACCGGTAACTACTTCCTGTTCCACGATTTCTTCCTCATCGCAAATCAATGTTCCGGGCGGGTTTACAAGGTCTCCCATGCCCGGCGCATCGGGATCTTCAAAACTGGAGCGCACAAAGGTGCGAACTTTGTGGACCATGGCAAGCTCGACCGAGCGCACCTGCAGCACCTTGGCGCCGAGCGATGCCATTTCCAGCATCTCCTCAAAGGCAACCTTCTTCAGGCGCCGCGCCTTTGGCACAATACGCGGGTCGGTGGTGTAGACACCATCCACGTCGGTATAGATGTCGCAGCGGTCAGCCTTGACGGCAGCAGCAATTGCCACGGCAGAAGTATCCGATCCGCCGCGACCGAGTGTCGCGATCCGGTTGTCAGGTCCGATGCCCTGGAACCCTGCGACGACAGCCACCTGTCCCTCACCCATCCGGCGAATGATATCCGCACCATCGATTTCTTGAATACGCGCAGCGCCGTGGGCGTTGTCGGTCTTCACCGCGATCTGCCAGCCCTGCCACGACCGCGCATTCACGCCCATGGACTGAAGCGCGATGGATAGAAGACCGGCAGTCACCTGTTCACCAGAAGCAACAACGGCATCATATTCGCGCGCATCGTAAAAGGGTGACGCTGCACCTGCCACCTTTGGCATGGTCTGCACCCACTCCACGAGCTCATTCGTCTTGCCAGACATGGCGGACACGACAACAGCGACCTCGTGGCCGGCGTCAACTTCGCGCTTAACGTGGCGCGCGACATTGTGGATGCGTTCAAGAGTGGCGACGGAAGTTCCGCCGAATTTCATGACGATGCGAGCCATGGGCCTTACCGATACAGATATTCGGCGCCGAATGGCGCCGCAAGACAACAATCATCCGGCAGGACCGGACCAAGAGGTTGCGGTCTCATAGCCAAATACCGGCACAAGTTCAATGGCCGCGTGATTGCCTGTGCAGAGTTCCTTGATCTGCAACTCGCCGACTGTCTCGAATAAAAAAGGGGACGCCCAAAAAGCGTCCCCCGAAGCATTACCGCTGAGGCGGTGTGCAGTCGTCCATACCCGGAGGGCATATAAAGCGCTCACCCCTTCTCTCACCATCTCTCTTCCAGTTTCTGTGATCATCGCGCCGCACTTCTTTGCGGTCGTCACGTGACGGCTCTCTGCGAACGTCGCGCGGATCGGGGCGCGCATCATCGCGACGTTCCGGACGGGCGTCTCGGCGGTGATGGCGATTGCCGTTATTATCCCAGTCATTGCGTTCGCGATAAAAGTCGCGACCACGATAGTTTCGATCCCAGTAAGAGCCCACCGAGAAGGTCACATTGGGGATACCGAGCGGCGAATAATATTGGGGACCGACATGAACACGATGCTGGCGATAGGAAGCCTGCAGATAGCTTGCCGAAACCCAGCCGCGAATACCGCGATAGTTGACATCGCACCAGTTGGCACTGCGCATGCAGCCACCGATATCGAGACGGGCACCCTCAGGAATTACGGTGACGGCCGGATATTGAGTGCTCGGTCCAGCACGCAGATTAACGTTTGCGGTCGCAAAGCCTTGCGCGGCCTGAGCGATAGCCGGCGCCAGCGCGCTCATCGCAAATGTTGCGGCTATGATGGTCAGCTTATTCATATATGGGACTCCTTGAGCATGTTCCTCGTGAGAACGTCTTATGCGTCCTTTCGTGAACCCCACCTGAACGCGCCTGGATCGCCGCTTGTTCCCATGGCTGTGTCGTTTGCCTTTACGAGAGCAGGGAAGAGGCAATTGACCCGAAGTCCTTCCCGATCACCCGTGCGACATGGAGGTTCATTGTCATTGTGCAGATGACGTCCTAGTTCCTTGACTTTGGCATCATTCCATCCGACTTGGTGGAGACACGAATTTAGGGAGACGCCCAATGACCGAGCAGGCGCGCACCACGATAGACCAGAGCGAAGTCGACCGTTTTTCCGCAATGTCTGCGGAGTGGTGGGATCCGACTGGCAAGTTCAAACCGCTGCATAAGATCAATCCGGTCCGGCTGGAATATATTCGCAACAAAGCGTCGGAGCATTTCACCCGTGATCCTCTCGCACATCAGCCTCTGTCGGGACTGCGCGTATTGGATATTGGCTGCGGTGGAGGCTTGCTATCCGAGCCCGTCGCACGAATGGGCGCTGATGTGCTGGGCGCCGACGCGTCTGAAAAGAATATCGGCATTGCCAAGACGCACTCGACACAGTCCGGCGTTGAAGTGGATTATCGCGCAGTGACAGCCGAGAGCCTAGCCGAAGCGGGCGAAACCTTCGACATCGTACTCAATATGGAAGTCGTCGAGCACGTCTCCGATGTTCCGTTTTTCATTTCGACCTGTGCCTCCATGGTCCGCCCGGGCGGCCTGATGCTGATCTCCACCATCAATCGCACCTTCAAGGCCGCAGCCCTTGCTATCGTCGGCGCGGAATATGTGTTGCGCTGGCTGCCCCGCGGAACACATCAATACGAGAAGCTCGTGCGCCCCGACGAATTGGAAGCCCCATTGCGAGAAAGCGGCATGGAAGTGTCCGAAAAAATCGGCGTATTTTTCAATCCACTGGCCAACCAATGGAATTTGTCGCCTGACACGGATGTGAACTACATGATGTTGACCCATCGTCCGGCCTGAGCGGCAACAAGAGACCAGGGAGACGCAGACGTGACCACTCCAAAAGACATTATTGATTTCTGGCTTCGGCACGGACCAGAAGCGTGGTTTTCGGGCAGTGAAGCGCTGGATCGTGAAATTGCAGACAACTACGCCGGCCTGCACATCAAGGCCTCCAAGCGAGAGCTAGCCGATTGGGAGACATCACCCGAAGGTGCCCTGGCACTTCTCCTGCTGGTCGACCAGTTCCCCCGCAATCTCTATCGCGGTAGCGCCCATTCCTACGCCGTTGATGGTCTGGCCCGGGCCATTGCCCGACGCGCGCTGGCTAACGCTTTTGACAGGAAAGTGGAGCCAGAGCTCCGCCCATTTTTTTACCTGCCCTTTGAACATTCCGAAGATATGGCTGACCAGGAATATTCGCTTCGCCTGTTCGTTGCTCATCGCGAAAAGACGGGCGATGAAGAAGCGCTCAAATGGGCGGTGACCCATTATGATATCATCAAGAAATTCGGTCGTTTTCCGCATCGCAACGCCGCACTCGGGCGCGACACAACGGCCGAAGAACAGGCCTATCTCGACGACGATGGTTTCAGAGGTTAGCGCTCCGCTAGGCAGGCAATCTGCGAACCGCCTCCAGCAGCTCCAGCTGCCCTTCGACATTTGCAGCAGCAAGTATCTTCACCCGTTCTCTGTCAACTTCGTAGGGCCTGCCTTCAGGGTCATAAGCCTGTTTGAAGGTGAAAGCGGATGGCGAAGCGCCGTAATCGGCAAGTTGTTCGAACCGCCTGACCGCGTCACTCCATTCTAGCTTCTCACCAGCGACAATCCAGAACAGCACGAGTGACGGCCATTTCTGTTTCACATTCCAGTTGCGGGCATTTTTCAACGCTTCCGAATGCACACCGGAATAGGAAAACGCCATCAAGCACTCGATATCCTGCCAAAGGGACAGCGACGAAGGGCCTGCTTCGTAACCGCTACCGTTGAGAAAGCGCGGAAAAACCTGTTCGCCCCAACTCTCCGGGCCGGGCTCGCCGTCATAGCCAGAGCGCCCGACATAACCCGCGGCACGGCGGGCCGCTTCAAAATTGAAAGGCTCCCGCTTTACAAACCCCTCAACAGCCGGGTCACCATAAGGCGCAACGTGTATGCCAAAATTATAGATTGCCAGATGAAAGGCGCCCGACATCAGTTTGCATCGTCGGGCAAAGCTGGCAGAGGCGAGATCGCAATCCCTTCATCCAGAAGCGACTTGACCTCGTTGACCGACGCCTGGCCGATAATGCCGCGTGCATCGGCCTCGCCGTAGTGAATTTTGCGAGCCTCTTCAGGAAAGCGCGTTCCGACATCCTCGCTATTGGCCTTGATTGTCGCCACAGCCTCTTTCAGCTGTTGCATGGCCTGCTGCTGCGCCTGATTGACCGCAAGCGCGTGGCTGGCGTCCTTCTTGCGACCCGTCGCAACAGATGGTGCCATCAGTTCCTTTGTAATGTCAGGGGAGCCGCACACGGGACAGGTGAGATAACCCGTCTCGCACTGCTGGTCGAAATCAGCGCTGGATGAGAACCAGCCTTCAAACCCGTGCGCCTGCTCGCAAACGAGCGAATAGCGGATCAAACTGTAATGCCTCCCTTGGCAAGTTCCGGAAGGATGTCGATCGAAAACTCGCGACCATTCTTGAGGTTGGGTATCTTGGCGCGCGCCGCACTCACTTCAGCGAGATCGATTTTGGCCAGAACGACAGATTCGCCTACGCCGCCGGCATGCGCCAGAACCTTGCCCCAGGGATCGATCACCATCGAATGGCCGAAGGTCTCGCGTCCGTCCTCATGCAGACCCGCCTGGGCTGCAGCAATCAAAAAGGTGCCGTTCTCGATAGCGCGTGCCCTCAGCAGAACCTCCCAATGGGCCTCACCCGTCTGCTTGGTAAAGGCAGCGGGAACAGTGAGGATTTGCGCACCGGCCATAGCCTGCGCACGAAACAGGTGCGGAAAGCGCACATCGTAACAAATAGCGAATCCCAGACGCGCAAATGGTAAATCGAGCAATTTGGCCGACGTGCCCGGTCTGTAAACAGAGCTTTCCCGCCAGCTTTCACCATTATCTAGATCGACGTCGAACATGTGAATCTTGTCATAGGTCGCAAGCTTGCGCCCGTCAGGGCCAAACAGAAAAGCCCGGTTCGCAATTTTTCCGTCCGCAAGCGCGATTGCCGTGGAACCAATATGCAAATGAACGGACAGTTCCTTTGCAAGCGCTGCCGCCTTTTGGACGATGAGATCGCTTTCCTCGTCCCGCAGGATCTCCATCAAGCCTGCGCGGTTCTTTTGCACTGCACCGGTCATCTCAGGTGTCTGGATATAGCGGGCGCCATGATCCGCCGCTTCGCGCACCAGACGCTCCATGTCATGCGCGTTCTTTTCCGGATCTGTTCCGGAGCACATCTGGATCGCAGCAACTTTCAGTGACATGGGAATACCTCAGTTGGAGAGCATGGGATCGAGCTTTCCAGCCCGCTCAAGCGCAAAGAGATCATCGCAACCGCCGACATGGCTGTCGCCGATGAAGATCTGCGGAAAAGTGGACCGACCATTCGCCTTCTGGATCATCTCCTGGCGCAATTCGGCATTACCCGTGGCGTCATGCTCGTCATAGGCAACGCCCTTCTCCTCCAGAAGAGATTTGGCGCGTGCGCAAAAACCGCAAGCTTGACGCGTGTAGATAGTGACCTGTGCCATATGTGTCTCCGTGAAGCAGCGCTGTGCTGTAAACGTTTAACTTAACCGGTCATATAGGCGTGGCAAGGGCCATTGCAAAGGCCAAAACGGTGATGTCGCCGGCGCCTGCCCGCTTCAAAGCCCGTGTTGCCGCGGTCGCCGTCGCACCCGTCGTGTAGACATCGTCTACCAGGATCAGGCGCCGACCGAAGACCTGATCTTCATGGCCCTTTGCAATCGCGAATGCCCCGCGAACATTGGTCTTGCGTGCCGTCGCGGTCAGCCCGACCTGTCGGTTTGTCCGTTTGGTCCGCACCAGAGCGTGAGCAAGAAATGGTTTCCCGGACAACTGCGCGAGATGTCGCGCAAGTTCAGCTGACTGGTTGAACCGTCGGCGAACCAGCCGACTGCGATGCAAAGGAACAGCGACAATTGCATCGCATACTTCAATCTCGGTCGATGCGGCACGCAGCATCCACCTTGCCATGATCGGTGCAAGATCGGTGCGGTCCTGGTACTTCAACTGATGGACAAGATCACGGGCAATGCCATCATGGAGTGCAACGCAGCGTAGCCGGTCGAAGACCGGTGGATTGGCAATTGCCTCGGCCGACAAGATGCCGGCACCCGGATCATGGGAAAATGGCGAGCCAAGAACGTCGCAAAAGGGTTTCTCGATAAAGGGGATCGACGACCAGCAATTGGCACAAAGTCCGCCGTGCAACGCTATGCTGCGACGACATCCTGCACATGTCGGTGGATAGACAAGATCACGCAGGATTTTTGCCACACGAACCATGTTCGTGCCAAAAATCGGCCCTATCGATCTCGTTGGCGGTGTCTGCATGGATTTGACTTTAGGCCGCATCCGGCTCATTGGCCATCTAGGTTTAGTGGAAAGTCATTATGGAAAAACTCTTCGATCTCGATCTTGTCGCCACAAATCGCCTGAATGCGATCCAGGCAAAGGACGCAAGCGCAGGTTTCCTCCTCGAAATCGCAGCCCAGGAACTGGCCGAGCGCCTGCAATTGGTCGAGCGCCATTTCGAAGTCGCAGCTGAACTTCATGGCGGCAACGGCATTACTGCCCGCGAATGCATGGCGACCGGCAAGATCGGCACGATGATCCGCGTGGAAACCGATACCGCCTTTGCATCCCCGGGCGAAAAGGTGACGGAAGCTTCGTTCGAAACAGTGCCGCTGGAGCCGCAGTATGTCAATTTGATCCTGTCGCCGCTGATCCTGCATCTGATGAACGATATTCCAGGCGTTCTCTTCCAGATGCGATTGGCGCTCAAGCCCGATGGCCTTTTATTGGCGGCAATTCCAGGCGCTGGCACACTATCCGAACTTCGCGATGTCATGCTGGCTGCTGAGGTCGAACTCTCCGGCGGTGCCAGTCCGCGCGTCATTCCCTTCGCTGACATTCGCGACATGGGAGCGCTGTTGCAGCGCGCGGGCTTTTCTCTCCCCGTCGTCGATGCTCAGACCTACACCGTTCGCTATGATTCGATATTACCGCTGATGCGCGATCTGAAGGCCATGGGCATGGCCAATCCGTTGCTCGGCCGATCGCGAAGACCCGTTGGGAAACGGTTCATGCAGCGCGTGGCGGAACTGTATGCCGAGCGCCATTCTGATCCGGATGGACGCATTCGCGCGACGTTTTCGTTCGTCTATGTATCGGGATGGGCGCCGCATGAGAGCCAGCAAAAGCCTCTAAAGCCTGGCTCGGCAAAGATGCGCTTGGCGGACGCTCTGTCTGTGGATAAGCAAACGACCGGGTGAGGATCGACCGATCCGGTGAAACTGATATCAGTTTCCGCTGTTCTCCACGACGGTGTCACTGACTTTCGTGAATGTGTTGTTCACACTTCCAGCAAGCGCAGTAACGCCAGAGATAATCGCCACGGCAATGAGCGAGGCAATTATGGCATATTCAATCGATGTTGCTCCAGAACAAGCCTGCGCAAAATTCTTCAACATACGCATCCAAATCCTTTCGCCGGCAGCGCCGGTTAAACCTGCCCAAAGACGCTCAGCAACGACCGCCGCTGTCGTCGCCCGAGATAATGCATACAGAACCGGGCATTTCCTGAAGGATGCTGCGACGGATCGTATAGCGCCTGCCCTGGCCCGATTGATCAATCGATCCAGTGGTGATGTTGTCAAAATCGTCAGGCGTAAATGCCAGCTGCCGCTTGTCTGAATTGCCTGACAGCATAGGCGTCACGATCAGCGAAAGCGCGATCACAACCATCCCGAAAAGAAGGGCAATATTCAAAACACCAGTCTTGTGGGATTTTGCCGTGCGCCGTTCGCGTGTCCGAACAGCATCCCAGAAATCCTCATCCACCATACAAGCCTCACAGGCACAAACGCATTAATCAGGCTAAACCCTGCCTGATTCTGGTAAACGGCTTGTTAAGAAATGGGCAGAAAATCCGTAAGCGCTACAAAAGGTCCTGTAGGAAGGGGATCAGGGGCTCATCAGCAGGAGGCATTGGATAATCGCGCAACGCCTGAGACCGCACCCACTTCAATGCCTGTCCTTCCCGTCCCTGAGGAATGCCCTCATAGCGGCGGCAGATATAAAGCGGCATCAGCAAGTGAAAGGTCTCGTAGGTATGACTGGCAAACGTCAGTGGGGCCAGACACGGAATTTTTGTGATGATCCCGAGTTCTTCCTCAAGCTCTCGTATAAGGGTCTCCTCTGGCGATTCGCCCGGCTCAACCTTACCGCCTGGAAACTCCCAAAGCCCCGCGAGCGATTTGCCCTCGGGACGCTGGGCCAGAAGTATACGCCCATCCGCATCGATCAAGGCGCAGGCCGCCACGAGTAAAATCTTCTTGTCCGCTCCGCTCATGCGACACTCGCATCACGCCAGTAATGATAGCGATAGGCTTCAACAAAACGCAGTTTCTTGTAGAGAGCCTCGGCTGCGGTGTTATTTTCCTCAACTTGAAGCCAGGCCATGCGCGCGCCACGCACTCTCGCCCAACGCAAGGCCGCGGATAGAATTTCGGTACCGATCCCCTCGCCACGGCGAGCCGCAGAAACCATGAGAGCCATGATGCCTGCAAGGTCATTGTCTTGAACACAAAGTGCTGCAGCAAGAGGACCCTCTTGCGGACGTTCGATCGTGAACAGACCGAGCGGCGGCTTGATGGCACTCAACACTTCGGCCAATCCCGGCTTGAACGACGAGCCTTCACCCGAAAGGGTAAGGCTCGCATCGACAAAACGGCCAATATCGTGGTTTGGCAGGTGATCCATGGTCTCGGGAAGGTCAAGTGCCGCAAGATCGCAGGTCTTGACGATCACCGTTTCGAACCGCTCCCATCCGCTCGACCGCATTTCAGCGATCATAGCTGGCGGCGTGAGTGGCGTCTCGCGAACAACCAATGGCCTGCCATAGGACACGAACTTTCGCGACGCCTTTTCGAGACGGATCGCGATATCCCGGCCATCGGACGGATCAAGAGCAACAATGCAATTCAGACGTTTTGACGAATGCCCCCCCGTCAGCCGTACCTGCCAACTTCCGTCATATTGCACGGATGCCGCCGGCCACGCCCGAAAGCCGACCGCCTCAAGCCGTCGTACCAAAGGCAGGCTCACATTATTCCCATTGCTTTCATTCATGATCATCAGCTTCGATAGTCACCATTGATGGCGACATATTCCTTGGTCAAGTCGCAGGTCCAGACAATGGCCCGACCGTCACCAAGGCCGAGATCGACCTTGAGCGGAATGTCTTCCTGTTTCATCACAGCCGAAGCTGCAGCTTCCGAATAATCCGGATCGCGTTCTCCATCGACGGCTACACGAACATCTCCAAACCAGATTGCCAGCTTGTCGCGATCAGCCAATTCGCCGGCCTTGCCGACTGCCATCACCACACGGCCCCAATTAGCATCTTCACCAGCGACAGCTGTCTTCACCAGAGGTGAATTTGCAATCGAAAGCGCGATCGTCTTGGCAGCGAGATCGCTCTCAGCACCGGTGACGGTGATTTCCAGCATCTTTCGTGCACCTTCACCATCTCTGACCACCTGAAGGGCCAGATCCTTGAGCAGGAGACCAAGAGCCGTCTTGAAGGATGAAAGCGCCGGATCGTCGGCCGTCTCGACAAGCGCTTGGCCATCGTCGGAGGCAGCCCCGGTCGCAAACAGCATCAACGTGTCGGAGGTCGACGTATCGCTATCAACCGTAATCGCATTGAAGGTCGAACCAACTGCTTCCGACAGTAGCACCTGCAGCGCCTCTGCCGCGATATTGGCATCCGTCACAACGAAGGAAAGCATGGTTGCCATATCGGGCGCGATCATTCCGGCGCCCTTGGCAATACCGTTGATGGTGACCGGAACTCCACCGATGGAGGCACTCTGCGTCGACACTTTCGGGTATGTATCCGTTGTCATGATCGCCTTGGCAGCTTCGAGCCAGACGTCGCCCTTTGCACCACTGGCCATGTCGCCCAGAACACCTGCAAATTTTGTGGCATCGAGCGGTTCGCCAATCACACCGGTAGAAGCGAGGAATATCTCGCTCTCCGCACATTGGAGCGCTTGCGCTGCAGACTTCGCGGTAAGCTCGGTCGATTGCTTGCCTTTTTTGCCGGTAAAGGCATTGGCATTGCCCGAATTGACCACAAGCCCACGGGCAACGCCCCCGTCGAGATTGGCGCGACAAAAATCAACCGGTGCGGAAGGGCATTTGGATTTTGTAAAAACACCGGCAACCGCGGCTGGGCGATCAAATGCCATCAGCAACACGTCTGTGCGGTTCTTGTATTTGATCCCGGCCGCGGCGGTCGACATGGCAACGCCACGGATCGCAGGCATATCGGGATAGGTTTTAGGAGCGAGTGGGGAAATGGATTCGGACATTTATTTTGCCTGATTTGAAAGGACCCGCAAAAGCGGGTCCGGTAATCATAGAGTCTGTTAAGGCTGCTTGCTGACGTCTTCATAGCCCTTGCGAAGATCGTCATCCATGATTTCAACCTTGGCATCGGCCTTGGACTTGGCGATCACTTCGAGATACTTGTCACGCATGACCAGCTGACGAATCTGCTGCTCGACATCCTTGTAGGCTGGCGGGGCCGCGACGCGTTTGTCTTCGACCTTGATGATGTGAAAACCAAACTGCGTTTTTACAGGCAGTTTGGAATAGGTGCCAGGCTCCATGGCAAAGGCAGCTTCCTCAAATTCCGGAACCATACGGCCCTTGCCGAAATAGCCGAGATCGCCACCTTCCGACTTGTTCGGATCGGTAGAATGCTCCTTGGCGAGTTCAACGAAGTCCTTGCCCTCGTCGAGTTCCTTGATGATTGCCTTGGCTTCATCCTCGGTCTTTACCAAAATGTGGCGCGCATGAACCTCCTCCTGCTGTGGCAGGGCCGCGACTTCCTTGTCGTAGCGCGCTTTAACTTCGTCATCGGTCACGGCATCAACGACATGCTTTTTGAAGTAGGCGTTATGCAACTCGCGATCGGCGATGTACTGCATGCGCTTCTTGAATGCCTCATCTTGATCAAGGCCTTCGGCGGTCGCATTGCCGGCAAGCAGCTTCACATCAATGACGCCGGACAGAGCCGCGACCTTTTTCTGCTCCTCTGGAAGCTGCTGAAGTTGCGGATCCAGATTGGCGATGGCGAGATCGAGTTCCGACTGGTGGATATCGAGGTCACCGACCTTCGCCACCACGGCATCCTCGGCAAGCGCTGCGAACGGCGCTGCAGTAAGGCCGAGGCAAAGGACCAGGGCGAGTTTAGAATTGCGCAACATGAAAAGACCTTTCGGATGGAAGCTGATTTCCGAACCGCTCATTCGGACTGAAAATTGTCAAAACCACGACAAAGGCGCGTCAGCGCAGCCACCTGTCCCGTTGACATCATTCGACCCCCCTCTTATCTGTCACGCAACCTCGCGTCCAGAGAAGTTTCAGGACGCGCAAGCCCTAAAAGGCAGGCGCCAACAGCCGTTGACGTTGTCTGGATGCACAACTTGATGTGAGAAAGGACCATTCTAATGGTCAGCCTTGGTGGAATTGCCCGCAAACTTTTCGGGTCGTCGAATGATCGCCGCATTCGCTCTTATCAACCCCGCGTCGATGAAATCAATGCGATGGAAGACGAGCTGAAAGTGCTCGATGATGCAGCACTCGCTGCCAAGACAATCGAGTTCAGGCAAAAACTGGCAGACGGCGCAAAGCTCGACGACCTGCTGGTTCCAGCATTTGCCGTTGCGCGGGAGGCCTCGCGCCGCACATTGGGAATGCGCCCCTTCGACGTCCAGCTAATAGGCGCGATGATCCTGCACGAGAATTCCATTGCCGAAATGAAGACCGGTGAAGGTAAGACGCTGGTGGCGACACTTGCGGTCTACTTGAATGCATTGGCCGGCAAGGGCGTCCACGTCGTGACCGTCAATGATTATCTGGCATCGCGCGATGCGGCAACGATGAGCAAGCTCTACAGCTTCCTTGGCATGACGACCGGTGTCATCGGTCACGGCTTGTCCGACGATGAGCGCCGCGCTGCCTATGGCTGCGACATCACCTATGCGACCAACAATGAACTCGGCTTCGACTATCTGCGCGACAATATGAAATATGAGCGCGGCCAGATGGTTCAGCGCGATCACAATTATGCCATCGTCGACGAAGTGGACTCCATTCTGGTCGACGAAGCGCGCACGCCGCTGATCATTTCAGGTCCGCTGGACGACCGCTCCGAACTCTACAACACGATCGACGCCTTCATTCCGCTGCTTTCTGAAGACGATTACGAGATCGATGAAAAGCAACGCTCGGCCAACTTCTCAGAGGCCGGTACGGAAAAACTTGAGAACCTTTTGAAGGATGCAGACCTCCTGAAGGGTGCCTCGCTCTACGACGTGGAAAACGTTGCAATCGTCCACCACATCAACAATGCGCTCAAGGCCCACAAGCTCTTCACCCGCGACAAGGACTATATTGTCCGTAACGACGAGATCGTCATCATCGACGAGTTTACCGGACGCATGATGCCGGGCCGTCGCTACTCCGAAGGACAGCATCAGGCTCTTGAAGCCAAGGAAAAGGTGCAGATCCAGCCGGAAAACCAGACACTGGCTTCGATCACCTTCCAGAATTATTTCCGCATGTACGACAAGCTTGCTGGCATGACCGGTACAGCCTCCACCGAAGCCGAGGAATTCGGCAATATCTACGGCCTGGACGTTGTCGAAGTGCCGACCAATCTTCCCATCGCCCGTATCGATGAGGACGACGAGGTCTACCGTTCGGCGGAGGAAAAATACAAGGCCATCATCGAAGAGATCAAGGAATGCCACGGTCGTGGACAGCCCGTCCTGGTGGGCACAACCTCGATCGAGAAGTCCGAACTGCTGGCGACCCTGCTGAAGCAGTCAGGCTTTGAAAACTTTGCTGTTCTAAACGCCCGCTATCATGAGCAGGAAGCGTATATCGTATCCCAGGCCGGCGTTCCGGGTGCGGTTACAATTGCCACCAACATGGCTGGTCGTGGTACCGACATTCAGCTCGGCGGTAATCTTGAGATGCGGCTTGAACGCGAGCTTGAGGGTGTTGAAGACCCGGCAGAACGCAGCGCCAAGGAAGCATCTGTCCGCGAAGAAGTGAAGAAGCTCAAGGACCAGGCGCTTGCCGCCGGTGGCCTTTATATCATCGCGACGGAACGGCATGAAAGCCGCCGTATCGACAACCAGTTGCGCGGTCGTGCCGGCCGTCAGGGCGACCCTGGTCGTTCCAAATTCTACCTGTCCCTTCAGGACGACCTGATGCGCATCTTCGGCTCCGACCGAATGGATTCAATGCTGCAGAAGCTCGGCCTCAAGGAAGGCGAAGCAATTGTCCATCCCTGGATCAACAAAGCCCTGGAACGCGCGCAGAAAAAGGTCGAAGCCAGAAACTTCGACATCCGCAAGAACCTCCTAAAATATGATGACGTGCTGAACGATCAGCGCAAGGTCATCTTCGAGCAGCGGCTCGAACTGATGGATATGGAAGATGTCAGCGCGACTGTCGCCGACATGCGTGAAGAAGTCGTCGAAAATGTCGTGCGCCTGCATATCCCTGAGCGTGCCTACGCCGAGCAGTGGGATACGGACGGCCTGCACGAAGCGATCCAGCGCAACCTGAACCTCGACCTGCCTATCAAGGCCTGGGCAGAAGAAGAAGGCATTGCAGAAGACGATATCGTTCAGCGCGTGACCGAAGCCGTCAACAAGGCAGCGACTGACAAGGCCGAGCGTTTTGGCCCCGAAGTGATGACCTATGTCGAGCGCTCGGTCATTCTGCAGACCATCGACAACCTCTGGCGCGAACACATCGTCAACCTCGATCACCTCCGCTCGGTCGTCGGTTTTCGTGGTTACGCGCAGCGCGATCCGTTGCAGGAATACAAGTCAGAAGCCTTTGAACTTTTCCAGGCCCTGCTTGCCAATCTGCGCGAAGCAGTAACCGCTCAGCTGATGCGCGTCGAAATCGTCCGTGAAGAGCAACCCGCTCCAACGCTCCCGGCCATGGAAGGTCACCATGTGGACGCCACCACAGGTGAGGACGACTTCAACGAAAGCGTACAAGACGCAAGCTACGTCGCGCCGGAAAATCGCAACGCGCAGGATCCCGAAACGTGGGGCCGTGTCGGTCGTAACGAACCGTGCCCTTGCGGCTCCGGCAAAAAATACAAGCATTGCCACGGCGCCTACGAACAGGCGTAAGCCTCAAACGCATGACCAAATAAACGCTAGCGCGGCTGCAAAGCTTCGCTAGCGTTTTTAGTTTCAGCCAGCTTCAATGGTTGTTTGGGAGAAAACATGAAAAAACTTGGCTTCATCGGCACCGGCACGATTTCGGCAGCCTTCATCGAGGGTCTGGTTGCGAGTGGAAAGAACAATCCGATCCTCGTCTCGCCACGATCCCGTGAAATCTCGTCGGAGCTTTCAGAGAAATTTGCCCAAGTCCGCCGTGCCGGCTCAAACACAGAAGTCGCGGAAGCAAGCGACATTATCTTCCTCGGCATGCGCCCGCCGCAGGTGGAAGAAGCGCTGGACGGCATCGCGTTCCGGAAGGAGCAGATTGTCTGCAGTTTCGTTGCCGGACTGACCACAGACGAGCTCCGCAAAATCGTACCGAATGCCCAGATCTGCCGGGTCCTTCCATTACCTGCAATCGCGTCCGGCAAAGGCCCCGTTGCCCACTTCCCTACCGTTCCGGAAATCCTGGAGCTTCTCGCAGGCATGGGTGAAGTCGTGCTGCCGAGAGCCGAGACTGAGCTTACGGCGATGGGCGCGATCAGCGGCGTCATGTCCACTTTCATGCAATTGGGCGACACGCTCAAAAGCTGGTTGGTCGACAGCAACGTGGAAACAGCCACAGCCGACATTTACGTGCGCGCACTCTTTGTCGGCCTCGCCGATACGGCTCTTCACTCGCCTCTGTCCCTCCTGGAACTGGCAGACGACCACCAGACCAAGGGTGGCCTCAACGAGCGCACACGCCAACATCTTGTGGAATCCGGCTGGTTTTCAGAAGTGACGAACGCAATCGAAGGCGTTCAGAAAGTAAGGCGAGAAGACCTCGACTGAAGACTTGCGGCGACTTGCGGAACCCTTTCTTAACCCTGAACTGACATGGTTGAGAGTAAGTAAATCATTCCCAGGCGAGTATTGCGTGTCGATCATGGCGGTTGTCCAAACAGCGGAGAAAATGCTGCCGGCCAGCTTGCGGAGCCTTGTGTCCCCGTTGCTTCACCGCATTGCGGACGCGCTTGAGGGCGATGACGAGACGACCCGCGCGCAACGCATGGCCATGATTGCGTTCGCCATAAGAGTGTTGAGCGCTGCCATTGCGTTTGCATCGCAGATCGTCCAGGCCCGCATAATGGGTGAGTTCGAATACGGAATATTCGTCTTCGTTTGGGTTCTGGTCGTCCTGTTCGGAAACCTCTCCTGTCTCGGCTTCCATACAACCGTGATCCGTTTCCTGCCCCAATATCACGCACGAAATGAACAGGAATCGATTCGTGGACTGACCATCACGGCCCGTATTTTTGCGATGGTCTCGGCGAGCCTGCTGGCCAGCATCGGATTGCTGGCTCTCCATTTCTTCGGCGACACGATCGAGGCCTATTACATAATACCGCTCTTCCTTGGCCTTATTGCACTCCCCATGATTGCACTTGGCGATGTTCTGGACGGAACAGCGCGTGCGAACAGTTGGCCGGTCGCAGCGCTCAGTCCGACATTCATTATCCGCCCATTGCTGATCCTGTGCTTCATGCTCGCGGCAATCGGTCTGGGTGCCGAACATACAGCCACCACAGCCATGCAAGCGGCCCTTGCGGCGACCTATGTCACGACAGTCAGCCAGTTCATTGCCATCAACTTGCGTCTGCGCCGTCGCTTCGACCATGGGCCGCGAAAGATCGACTTCGGCGCATGGTTCCGGGTTGCCTTGCCGATCTTCTTCATTGAGGGCTTCAGCTTTCTGCTAACCAACTCGGATGTGGTCGTCGTCGGCCTTTATCTTGAACCGGATCAGGTCGCGATATACTTCGCCGCAGCCAAAACCATGGCCCTCGTTCAATTCGTATTCTTTGCGGTCAAGGCCGGCACCGGTCCGCGCTTTTCCGCGATGATGGCCGACAACGACAGACAAGCGCTCGCTGCCTTTGCCGGAACTGCCGCACGATGGAGCTTCTGGCCCTCGCTGGCCGTTGGACTGTTTGTGCTGGCCATCGGCAAGGTACTGCTTGGTCTTTTTGGCCCAGCCTTCGGCGTCGGCTACGCACTGATGGCAATTCTGTTCCTGGGCAGCCTCTCGAAGGCACTGGTTGGACCGGGAGAAGTGCTTTTGACCATGGCTGGAAAACAGAAACTTTGCGTTGCGCTCTATGCAGGGGCACTCGGCGCCAACATCGCCCTTAGCGTCACACTGATACCACTTTACGGGATTACCGGTGCCGCCATCGCGACCGCATTTGCAACATTAATCGAGGCTATTCTTCTTCACGTTGCGATACGCCGATCGCTGGGCATCGTGCTATTCGCCTTCGCCGACCCGCAATCCCTATTGAATAAAAAGACAAGGGCGATCTGACGATGGCCAATCCTCCATTTTATGACGAGAGCATGAACAGCAACGCCAACCGCATGGTTGGCGCGCTGGCGACATCGGCAACGCATGACCGCCCTGCTGCAGATATCGAAATTCCTGTCGGCAAGCCCGGCCGGGCGATGTATCTCTATCCGAGCCGAATGGGCTATGACCTTCAGGACGAACTGGAGTTCCTGTCTCACCGCGCGGTAGAGCCGAACATATTCTTTGCTGGCGGCTTTCTGGCTCCGGCCATGCCGCGTCTTGATGACCGCCATATCCGTTTAGCCCTGATCCGAGATGACGACCAGTCGCGAAGCCGCATGCGTTTTCTGATGCCATTCTCCGTGGAAAAACCTGGATTTTCCATCGGACCATCTATCATCCGCGCTTGGTCCAATCCTTTCGGGCCGCTTGGAACGCCCCTTGTCGACGTGGAAGGTGCCGCAGAAACCATCGAAAATGCGCTGATGGCCTTCGGCAACCCTGCAGCAAGTCTGCCGGGCGTCCTCGTTCTGCCCGATATCAGGGTTAAAGGCACATTCTCCCAGCTCATCAAGACGCTGGCAATCAGCCGCGATCTGCCAGTGACGGTCACAAACGAGCTCGAACGTCCGATGCTGGAAAGTTTCGAGGAGGGTGAAACCTATCTCAGAAGTGCAGTGTCCAAATCCCATTGGCGCGAGATGCGGCGGCAGCATAATCTGCTGTCGAGGGAAGGTGAGCTTACCTATTCCGTCGCGCGTCAACCGGAAGAGGTGCGCTTAGGTATGGAAGCATTTCTCGCGCTGGAAGTGAGCGGCTGGAAAGGCCGCAAACGCAGCGCTCTGGTATCAGACCGCTACCGCTCTGCTTTTGCGCGCGAGGCCATCACCAATCTCGCGCAGATGGACTCCGTGCGTATCCACACACTGGCGCTGGACGGACGCCCCATCGCCTCCATGGTGGTCTTCATCATGTCCGGTGAAGCCTATACCTGGAAAACCGCCTATGACGAGCGCTATGCCCGGTTCTCCCCCGGCAAGCTGTTGATGGTGGAATTGACGAAGTGGCACCTTGATGACGCCAATATTGAGCGCACGGATTCCTGCGCGGTTCCCGACCATCCGATCATGAGCCGCATGTGGAAGGAACGTGAGGAGATGGCGACAATTGTCATTGGCCTCACCCGCAATGCCGACCGCGACGTACGACAGGTCGCAGCACAACTTCACATGTATCGAAACACGCGCAATATCGCCCGTATTCTCCGTGACAAGATCCTGTCACGCAGCCATCACGACTGACGGGCTTGCCCCCTATTCGGCAGCTGTTGCCTCTTTGGACTGTTCTCGTAATTCACGGCGGATGACCTTGCCGCTGGTGGTCATCGGCAAGGCATCGATAAAGGCCACCTCTCGTGGGTATTCATGCATCGACAGCCGATGCTTGACCCAGTCGCTAATCTCGCGCGCCAGCATATCGCTTGCCTGATAACCACCGGACAAGACGACAAAGGCCTTCACGATCTCCGTGCGCAACGCATCCGGCTTGCCCACGACGGCTGCCAGCCGCACCGCCGGATGTCCAAGCAGGCAATCCTCGATCTCCGCTGGACCGATGCGATAGCCAGCCGACGTGATGACATCGTCGTCGCGCCCGAAAAACTCGATATAGCCATCACGGTCCTGCCGCCCAAGATCTCCGGTTTTCAACCAGTCTCCCGCGAATTTTTCACGCGTTGCCGCCTCATTTTCCCAATAGCCCAAAAACATGACGGGATCCGGTCGCTCCATGGCAACCTGACCGATTGAACCGACAGGCAGGATATTGCCTTCACCATCGACAATCTCCACCCGGTGGCCGGGAACCGCACGACCGATCTTGCCGGCCTTGGTGATTCCGAGACATGCCGCCGATGAGAGAACAAAATTGCATTCCGTCTGGCCGTAAAATTCGTTGGGGATGATCCCGAGAGCAGACGTCACCCACTCATAGGTCTCGCGCCCCAGCGCTTCACCGGCGCAACCGATACTGCGCAAGACGAGATCGTATTGTTCCCGCGGTCGCTCTACCGCCTTCATCAATCGTAGTGCGGTTGGAGGAATGAAGGCATTGCGAACCTTCATCTCGGCCATGATCCTGAACGCCATGTGCGGATCGAATTTTTGCGCCGGAGAAGAGACGACGGGAACCCCAAGCATCAGGGCTGGCAAAAGCGCGTTAAGCAACCCTCCAGCCCACGCCCAGTCGGATGGGGTCCACATCTTGTCACCGGGTTGCGGCAGGAACTCATGGGCGAACTGGAAGCCCGGAATATGCCCGGCAAGTACGCGATGACCATGAAGCGCACCCTTGGGCGAGCCCGTGGTTCCGGATGTGAAAATCATCAAGGCCGGATCGTCGGGTGCCGTTTCCGCAACCGCGAAATCTGCCGATTGATTATCCGTAAGTTCGTGGAACGCCCGGACACCGGCGCGAGGCCCATCAATGCTGATGATATCCTTGAGCGATGAAACAGGCTTTCTGATCTCACTCATGCGTGTGAGACCGAATGCATTGGTCACCAGCACCGTGGCACCCGATGCGCTCAGACGGTATTCGAGTGCCTCCGCACCGAAGAGGAGCGCCAGCGGAACGGCGATTGCTCCCATCTTGTAAATCGCCACGTGAGCAATCACGGTCTCGAAACACTGCGGCAGGAGCAAAGCCACTCGATCGCCGGCAACAACACCCAGAGCGGTAAGCGCATTGGCAAAAGCATTCGAGCGCGCAGTCAACTGACCATAGGTCAAAGTCTGATGATTACCGTCCGGACTGAAATGCTCAAGACAAATGCTGTTTGGTGAATGGGCAGACCAGTCGTCACTGACCGCGCGACCGATATTGAAGCGTTCAGGGACATTCCAGGAAAAGTCGCGGCAAAGCGTCTCGTAAGAGTCGCGGTTTGGTAGGAACATGCGGTGTTTTCCGAAAAAAGTGACATCCGTTAGCTACCATTCCTTTCGCACCTGCACAATGAAAAGTGAATTTTCGAGCTGGCTGCCTGTCTGCTGGACAGGTTTCGACACGCCATGATAGCGTCGATTTTAGAAGGACATTATGATAGCCGCCGACGCCGTGCCTCTCTGAAATAGAGACCCCGGACCGCGCTGCGGCGATCACAAACGCAGGACCACCAGCAATGACTGACAACAGCAATACGGGCGCCAACAAGAGCGGACGCAAGCCCGCCCGCATCGGACAACGCGTCGCCAACGTGACAGTGGACGCCGATCTGTTGCCAAAGACGGGCGGTCGCAAATCTGTTGCGGCAGCGGATGCAATTAACGGGCAGAAAGCCAGTATTCGTGTCTATGCACCGGTTTCGCCCGCAGCGGCAGCGCTTCAGCGTAAGGTCCAGCATCGGAATATATCGTCAACTGCCAAGCGGATCGACGCGGCCATAGAAGCCGGAAATGTGCCACCGGCCGACGCAAAAAAGATCGTGCTCAACCAGTTTATACACCGCAGTGGAAACCGCGAGACAGCTGAGAAATGGTATAGAAGCGAACACATTGCCACACTTGGCAACAAGACGCCGGCGCAGCTTGTACGCGCTGGCGAGTTGAAGGCGCTGCTGACATTCATCAACGGCAAATAAGCTGCAAGCAGATTATCCGTGTAAGGCTCGCATCTGAGCCTCACTGGTGCGGCCCCTAACGATTTTCCCTAGCGGAACCGATTTACGGAAATCATTGAATAATTTCCAAATCGTGTACTCTAAGCGGCTCGGAATCACGCCCCTTAACAACTTTCCCTGCAAGCGTCACAGCGCAAAAAAGCCCGCTAAGAAGCGGGCTTTCACGGGGTAGGTAAGAACGCGGGAGTTTAAAAGCCTACGCTCTCGATTTCACTTCGACGGTAGATTTTCGTCGCCTTAGGGCTTGCCTCGTACACCGGACGAATCCCCAACTCGGTGAGCCGATTGCGCACCGCAAGTGCGGCTTCACCCCGTTCTTTTGACAGGACATCAAGCAAAACATGTTCTCGCGCAAACGTTTCCAGATCGTCTAATCGTACCACAAGAATATGGCTCCTGATCTTTTGGTGCGGAACCTTCGTTGTGGGGACAATCCCCAGGTCGAAAAGATCATTGATGGTCTCCCGGCGAGTACCCAACGCGGCGGCAGCACTAGCGCGATCAAGGAATTCTCCTCCGAACCCCGATCCAGAAAGCTCGTCAATCTCAGTCGGGTTGACCATAATTTTATCGAGCCGAAATTCCGGTCCCGACATTTGGACGTGGGCCAGCTGGCCATTCAGAATGAGTGCGATGATTGCAACGAACGTCCGATGGCAGATTTTGGTAGCGTCCAGAACCGGTACGAGATCGTGTTCTGTCGGAGTAGGCGAAAGACGAGCCTCAACGCGATCCTGAAACCGCTGTACCTCATCAGCCGACACCCATCGGTACACTCGGCCCATGGCCTCGCCATTTGTTGAGAATGGCAGATATCCCTCGTTCAACAGCGCTTCCATTTGCGTCATTGCACATCCCATACGTTCGGCGGCTTGGGTCGTTGTCAACTGCGATGCGGCATCAATCAGTAACGCGTGGGCCTCGTCTTTACGAAAAACGACACTGCGGCTCCCAAAGACCGCGATGACGGCCTTCCCACCTGTCTGATTAATGACAACATCTCGAACGCGAGCCTCCGGTAATCCATATTCCTTTGCTGCAGAATATACGGTGTGAACCCGCCTGCGGCTGACGACAGTCAGGAATGTTTCGCCTTGTTCAAGTGGAAGATGTTTCTCCGCGTGATCCTGAAATAGTTCCCTGATCGAGCCGTATTCACCATCCGGGGCCTCGTCTCGCAGCCATCGCAACGGAAGCGAATAGACCATCGGGTACTTAGAAGCTTTGCCAACCATCTTCACGATGTACGACGTCAGGAAATCCCAGACGGCCTCTCGCCCCTCAGCAGCGATTGCATATCCTGACGCGAGACACTCGGGGTTCGTCATGCCTCCCGGCACGCGATCAGAAATCTTTCCTTCAGCCGCGAAGTGATGAAGCCCTCCGAGAACCGCGCAAAGTTCAGCGGCAACGTAGAGTGGCAGCGTATCGAGATAAGAAGTGGCAGGTGGTTCTAACAGTCGGTCTGAAAAGTACAGATCATGCGGTAATACGCCAGATGCCACTGCATCCTTCACGTTGATATCTGTAAGGGCTTTCAGATCAAGAGTGTCAAAATCTTCGGGAAGATCGACAAGCGGAACTCCGTGTCGCGAGCACCTAGAGATCACGCTTAAACGCCAAGTTGCCCGCATGTAAATGCGGGTTCTAGGATGACCTGTCCCGTTTCGAACGTCGTCCGAAAAGCAGTGCGGACAGTACCTGCGGTGAGTTGCCCTCAACTGTGTACGCTTCACTTGCGCAGCACCAAAAGCAACGATGCCATCTCGCCTGATGGCGAACGCCTGCAGGCGTGCTTCCGACACGCCGCTCCACCGAGCTACCGCATCGAGTTCGTCGCGATCCATTGCAATGATTCCGCCCTGGCGGGTACCGGTAAAGTCGCAAAACTCAGCCAGAGAATGAAAGCCATTCGCCAACACCAACCGCGCTACAAAACTCTCCGCCGTCTCGTCGTCAAAGGGCAACACGACATGTGGAAGTCGACCAAAATTGCTCATTTAGTAGTCTCCTTTCCACCTAATCCATGTCAGACAGGGAGTGCGAAGGGTTGATGCTCCTCCAATCGGTAGTCGTGAATGGGTTGTCAGCTGCGAGGTTCCCGCGCCGGGATTTGTACGCTGCGGCAAAGTCCCCAATGGTCACGTTTGTCCCGGCGCTATCCAGGACGCGAAAACACGCTTTCTGGGTAATCTTGATCATGGTCCCAAATGCACCCTTAGACGCCACGATCAGCCGGGCAATCAGCTCGTCTTCCTCAGTCCACCCAATCTGGAGCCCCGCGTCGTCTTCCACGATTTGGCGCACGACCTTGCCGATAGCTTCCGCGTTTTTCTTGTTGGACCTTACGAGATTGAAGCGTTGGACCTTGGCTCGATTAGCAACCTCATCACTCTCCATAAAGCGTTTCATCTTGGGCGTGCCGGAAAGGATCAAGTGAAGCGGCCAATCGTCGATCTCCGTTAAGCCCTTCACAAAATCTTGCACCTGCAGTATCGCGCCTTCAGTCCCACCCGTATTCACGTGTTGCATTTCATCGAAGTGCAAATACCTGATCCCTCTAAACTGCAGTTGCCGGGCAACCATAGCCCACCGCGAAACCGCATTCTGGTTGGCTTTGGCGTACAGATTCCATTTGTTCAAAACGGTGTCGGCTAAGCTTTTGGGTGAGCAGTCGGGCGGACACCTTATGCTCAGCAACGGAACCACGCGCTTTCCAAACTCATCCTCGTATGGCTGGAACGCTTCCATTCGTTTGAACAGGCGTGCGAGGGCGGTACTTTTGCCAGTGTCAGAGTGCCCAATTACGAAGAGAATACGATCTTTCGATCCGCCTCCCCTCTCGCAGCGCTTCGCGTTATTGACGAGATCGGTTACCATGTCCTCCAGCTCCCTGTCTTTGAGCTGAAGGTAGTATTTCAGCTCCATATGGAGCTTGCGGTCCTCAATGGACATGTCGCTGAAATCGCTCATTACTTGTAATCTCCGAGCTGGGAATCTTCGTCGTCCTCATCAATGTCGGCAATAGCCTCATCTACCTCAGGGATGATGGGGACCTCGGGCTCGACAGCCTTCTTTTTCGGGGCCTTCGCTGCCAGGACTTCAGCAGGAAGCTTTTCAACACGCCCCTGAAGCAAAGGAGTTGCTTGAGGGGCAGGCGTTGCCAGAAGTGCCAACTCACCAGCTTCTGCCTTCGTGATGGCGCGGCCTTCGAAAAGTCTCGCAGTGGCGCGAGACATGTCTTCTGCACTGCGCATATGTGGGGAGATACCGCTACGCAGAGCAGCAGCATCTACGACGCCGTGTACCCAGTTGATGCCGTCATACATGGTGGGCGCGGAGCGCGCTGATCGCTCTTTGTTTAGCCGCTCAAGTTCCTTTTTGGCCAAGTGCCATTCTTCAAGGCAAATATACGGAGGTACTCCAATGCGATTTCCAACCGTCAACCATCCGTCCTCAGTGTGGACGGAAATCGATTCCAGGTCGCGAGGGTGGAAACGGACGGGGAAGAGCTTCTTCGAACCGTGCTTGCGGCGGTACGATTGGAGTTCGTCGGAGTTGTATGGAATGCCGTGAAGAACGATGCCTTCGCTGCGGATGATCTTTTCCTTCTTCACTCCGAAGATGTGACGTTTTTCGTGTCGACCAGGAACTGGGCGCATCGGATAGGTACGCTTCTTCAATTCCCACGCCTCGTAGGGCGTCAATCCATTCAGGCGGGCACTAGGAGTGTTCATGAACACATCACAAAGCCAGCGATAAACGATCACCATGAATTCGTCGACGATGAGGGTTGCATTCGCGACGGAATCGTAGTCGCGTCGTTCGACGACGTTGGAAAACGTGCGACCATCGAAATACGACATCAAGTCTTTCGCAAATGTCTTGAACAGCGATTCGATGAATGGTCGTTTCCAAGCTTGCCCCGCTGGTGGTCGGGTCAGAGATGCGCTGCTCATGAGGAAAGCATCGCGTGTGATGTCAGCGATGTAAGGCGTCCCGTTGTCGGTGAATACGTTCTCCGGTCGCACTTTTGCGGCCCAAGGCGTCTTTGCACCCACCAGGTTCGAAATGTGCGTCTTGTCCGACATCACCATTTCGAGGGCCTCAACTACGGCGGAAGCACAAGGCTTTCGAGTTGCCTTCAGCGCCAAAGGCATCCCGGTCGCGGCGTCAATTGCGCCCACGAACCAAATGCGCTGGGGTTTATCTGCTGCGGCTTTTTCCAGGGCGGTCTGAAATTTGGCAGGAAGACGCAACCAGACGCCGGTCTCTTTCATCAGGGTAATGCAATCGACATTCCAGTCGTCGAATTCGACACGCTCACCGGGGCGAACTACGTCGTAAGAATCCATTTTCGGCTTGTAGACTGCATGAGCGTAAGGCTCGCCTTCATGAGCAGCGAGAACGTCGAAGGCCCTCAGCTGTTTAATCATATTCTCAAAGCGCTTACGCTCGACAAAGATCAGTTTGGATTGGTCTTCAGTTCGCGCCTTGTTGGCTTCGTGGATGCGGGCGTTCGCGATTTTCCGTGCCTTCGACATCGGCACTTTGCGTTTCGAAGCATATTCGGCAGCAGCCTGCCGCCAGATCGCATAGCTTTCGGCGCATTCGACCTGCAGGTGACGGCGTTTCGGCCCCTTCTGCTGGGGAATGAGTGCACGCACATCGTCTCCACAGCTTTCATATTTGCTAACGTAAGAGTTGAAGCTGCGAACTGTTGGCACCTCAAAGCCGTTGGTCTTCTTACCGGCACGTTTCTTTCGCACTTTCCCGGTCTCTTCATTTTCTTCCTTCTGAAGCAGCTGGTACTCGACGGTCCAATTCAGCAACAACTCTTCCATGGAACGCCCGCCGGGCATTTCCGCTGCTGGTTTCAGACTGCGGGGCACATACTGTCCGACCTCGATACACCAGGCACGGTGTTTCAAGACGAGGAATTCGTGGTAGCGAGCAATGGCAACGCCGTCGGGCTTAAACTCGTCGACAGTTTTGTTGCCGAACCGCTCATAAGCCTTCAAACCGGCCTCAGTATAAAAACCAGCGTAAAACTGCGCGCGACCCTCATCGATTGCGAGTTCGATTTCAGTATGTTTGATGCGCTTGTGCGTCATCGGATCGTTCTCGTGAAAGAACAATGTATCCGTCGCGCGGTACGAGATCGCGATGAGGGGGGTGCCCTCATAAACGAAACGGTCGCTCGACGTCATGAGGGGGATCGAAGGTGTGCTTTCCGGAGCGGGACGCAGTTCAAGCTTGCCGTTGGCGTCAGGATTATCAGTCATGGTGTCCTCCTTGGACATAGCTTCGCCGTGCTCCGAATGGGTTTCGAAGTGGCTGGGATGGAATGGGTTGTGGGCTAAGGGGCGATTAGATTTCGACCGTGAACCAGGTCAACTCGTTGATGAGACCCGGCTCGGGCTTTAGGTACCCGAGATCGATGAGCCGCCATATGGCGGCGGTACGGGACGGCCGGTCGATGCCGAGCGTGTACATCTGGTAGAAGCACACCTTAGCCTTGGCCCGCTGCTGAAGCTCATCCAGCAGAGTGTGAACCTGATGGTCGTCGTGCAATTCTCGATAAAACAGGATGCTATCGGCGTTGCGCACGCCCCACCAAGGAACATCCTGCTCGGTCAAGATCGTCAATTTATGAAAACGATCACGATACTCGGGCAGCATACCCTTAAAGACGGCCTCGACTTCTGCCTTCTTCTTCTCCTGTTTGACGGCAACGGCCTCCCAACGGCCGCGTTTATCGCGGACGCAATAGTCGATGGTGTGTTTGTGAAGCACGCCTTCCTCGTCATGATACTCAACTGTCATGAACTGCGAGCGCACCTCGACAACGCCTGGCTGGGCTTTCAGGAACGAGGCAACCTTTTTCTCAGTGCCGCTTTCGTGCTGCACCTCGCGATTGTTGAACACGGACGAACCGTTCGTGTTCAACAGATGCTTAGGAGTAACGTTACGCACACCCTCGTGGCGCAACGGCTCTACCCACAGCATCGGTTCGCCGTCAATCAGAGTGGGGGAATGGGGATTGCTTACCATCGCGTCGTACGCATCCCGACGATTGCATTCTTGTCCGCGTCCGATCCGGTGTCCTGGAACACCTCAAATCGAGAGCGAATGTCGGCTCCAGCACCGGAGCGCAATTCGGTCAGAATGGCACGACGCACCAACACGTGGTGCAGCACATTTTTTGATGGGCGCATAGATACCTCCTGGGCGCACATGGGTGGCAGCCCATCCGGAGGTAGAGGACACGATGTCCTTACTTCAGATGGAGCTGAGGAAGGTCTTTCCTAGATTGACGATGCGTATCATCGTGGGGCTCCGTGTTTGAAACTGGCGCAGAAGATAGTCAGCGGCGGTACCGAAAGTCCAGCGGGAAAAATTTACCTGTTCGGAATATGGTTAAGGAAATCGATACGGGCAGTTCGAGCCAACGGCTCATGACAGGTTGAGCGTCTGCTTGTGTATAGTCTGGTCGCGGTTACGATTGCTATTCGCCACATACATTTGAACTTTCGCCACGAAAACTGAGCAAAACGACTCGTTCTCTCGCTCTGGTTGTCAAAACTGACCGTTCTTGGACCCGTCAAAGCTCAATCCTGCTTCCACTGCTTCACGATTCCTCAACATCGGCTTGTTACCGAAAGGAAAATCATTTCTGGAGCACGCAGTGACCTCGCTTATTATCGACAAAGGCCCCGTGAAACTGACGGTGGCGGACATTTCTTTTTTTGAAGAAGGCTTATCCCTTTCGCACAGGGACACCCTATTAGGAGCATTGCGGATGGGAGCTATTTTGCGGCTTCGGCATTCCCAATTCAACTATAGGCTACAATTGCAATCGAATGAGTACATCAGTCATGTCGATCTGATTCCCTGGATGTTGACAACCACGTCAGCAGAGGGTTGTTTCGCGTGACGATTGTTGGAGGGGTAGATGCAGGTGAACCTTAAAAGGGCGATTGGTCTTTTGGCTTTGCTACTATCGACAGCTCACTGGTCTGCCGCCGGTGCAGGCCCTTTGGACGAAAGCACTTTCAATAAAATCAGCGTCGGAAAGCCCACCAGGTTTCACGACATATCTACTTTCGACGCAAAGGCGGTTTGCTTACTCCAGCCGTACCAAGATCGATTGCCGTCAAGAGATGTGTTAGCGGCAAGGGTGAACAAATATCTCGCCGCGAACAACTACTCAGCGGACGAAGGACATTTTGCATTTGTGGTGATTGGGAACGATGCAATTGAATTGACATCTTTCAAACGTTCTCAGAGCCTCGATGTCTTGGCAAAACACGAAGTTCCCTCGAAAGCCCTTGAAATGTTCCCGATAGGGTTTGTTCCCCAGGACTGTGCAGACGGCCAGCTCGCAGCTTTCATGAAGATTAGCTTCCGATCAAAACCCTACATAGTGCTCGGCGAGCTGCGCTAGGCCATCAATATCTGGCGCGATCCGGTGATCTTCGATCCGATGGGGATATGCCGCAGATAACCTATGGCCGTCTCCGTTGGAGCCAAACTTGGCGGATGGACGTATCGTCGGGTATTTCTCTCCTCGCCGTGCCGTCTCGGCGGTAGCGCAGGACGTTCTGGCTGACGGCGATGATATTTATGCCGTCTTTCCTCGCGCCTGACGTCGTCCAGCGCGTCGAAGATATCCATGCCGTTCTCGAACGCATACTCCTCGGCACGTTTCAATCGCTCCGGATCGACCATCGCCAGCACCTGATCTTGGTGGTCATGCTTCCATTTCCACGTATCCCCGACGACTCCGCGCCAAGTCACACGTCCGATCCGCTGACCGAGACCGAGCATCGTATCGATGTTGGTCTGGAAGTGTCGCCGTCGGTTCCATCTGAAGACGAACTCGTTGGCGTAGATGTCGATGTGCTTGTCCCGCAACCCGTGGAACGTGCCGTAGCTCCATCGCTTGAAGTTCGAGAAGACCCGATGAACCCACGGCAAAACGACGTGGGCAGGTGGCGCATCGACGGCGCTAAGATTGATGGCGTTGTGGCCACGATCCGGCATTCGCCTGTAGGCGGTGTTGCCGTCAGTGTGCAGCACGCATCCAATTGCCGTGTTGTCCTGGATGAAGGCGTGCAAGCTTTCGCGGTCGATGTTGACGATCCGTTGCAGACGGCATCGTCCGGGATATTTCCCCTCGCTGACCTCGATGGCCCCGACCATGAAAATCTTGCCGATTGGACTGCGGCCCTGACCGCCGCCCTCCGGTTCATCCTTCGTCCGGAACGGGACATTGGTCTCATCGATCTCGATGTCGCCTCTAAGAGGTTTACGATCCGGATCGACCATCGCCCGCCGGAGCTTGTGGAGGAGCAACCAGGCGGTCTTGTATCCGACGCCGAGCTTCGGCTGGAGCTGGAGAGCTGAAATCCCGTTCGAATGCGTTGCAACGAGATAAGCGGCCAGGAACCATTTCCTCAACGGGAGGTGCGTGCCATGCATCACGGTGCCAGCGATCAGCGAGGTTTGGTGATGGCACCGCGTGACCGACCGCTCGCCATTCTTGGCTACGAATGCTCCTTGGCATTCCCAGACCCAAGGCCGAGCTTCAAGCCGCCACGCTCGGTTGCCGCCGCACTTCGGGCATTTGAAGCCATGCTCCCAACGCTTCTTCGCAAGGTATTCCGCGCAAGCGTAGTCGTCGGCGAAGTCCAAAGTGAACTTCTCCAGCGATGGAGGACGGTCATTTGCCCAGCGTGTCGGAAACAGGCCCATCTCGCCGATATAAACGAGGAGGGGGCGCACGTCTCGCGCGAACACTAACTGTGGTTAACACCTGTGCAAACGGGATAAGCCGTTTTTGAAGTTCGCACTTACCTCGGCGTATTCGTCGGGGCATTCAGTGACGAGAATGCAGCATGGGGCGTCGAGCGACAGGCAAATATCACACTACAAATAGAAAAAATGTTGGACACCCAGCGGGATGCCGACAAAGAAGAATGGTATCAAGCAAAGTTAACGTTGGCAGACGGAACTGTCATATCGCGCTATGCTGCCCGGGTATCAGGGTCATGGTCTAGGGCTTTTGACTCGCCCGATAAGCTTTCTAAGGCGCTCGCCGATGAATTTCCCGATGAAGTGATGCCATTGCCAGGCATGTGATGCTGCTGGCCGTATGCTCTGACTGATTTGATGTGCGGGTGTTCAGGGTTGAAGAAGCTACCTTCGCCATGGATTTGCTCATATTGAATGGCCTTTGTCACCCAATCCTTGGCTTCTTGAAATGTATGAGTCCACCTTTCCATGTTTGCTTTCTCTACGAAGGAGTTCCATTCTTCCAGAATGAAGCGAACGCGCCGTACGCTTCCCACCTCCATCGCGATTTTTACGCCTGAAATATAAATGGCCTCAAAAGCATCGATGTTCTTCTGACTGAGCATTATTATTCTCCACAAGTCGATCCGAGCGCTATCGAACAATAGTCAATAGTCGCCTGAAATTTTGATCGGCGCAAATTACACCACTCGCGTCACGAGCGGCCTCTGCCATATTATTCCAATCAGGGATTGATTCGGGGGTTAGGATGCTGGAGGTCGATAAAAAACGTGAAGCAACGGCTTCGATCCGTGGATACTTCTATCAGCTCGACGCTGCGCTGCTGGATATCTTGGCCGCAGGCTTGGATGACCAGGTGGTAATTGAGGGCATCGAGGATTTCGACCGATACGCCCCAGACGGGATAACATACAATCAAGTAAAGTATTACGAGGCGCAGAGCCTCACCGATGCCATCCTACGTGATCCTCTCCACAAACTTTTCCAACATTTCTACGGCCTAAAGGAAGCCGATAGGGTCGGTCGGAAGTACGTCCTTTACGGCCATTATAAGGAAATAAAGATCGCGGTTGGCCCTTTAACCGTGGATCGGTTCAAAGAGGTGATGACCTATTTCAAGGTCGAGGAAGATAAGTCTCGCACGAAGAAGTCTCACCTCGACGGGCTGGAGATTGCTGACGATCTTATTGAGGCTTTCTGTAGCGTTTTCGAAGTGCGGCCCGCGAAAGAATTCGCGGCACAGCGCGCCGAGGTCGTTGCTCAGCTTCGGTCCAACCAGAAGGTGACGGAGATCGAAGCTTGCGGTTTCCATTATCCTAGAGCTTTCGATTTTGTCGCCAGCCTTGCGACAAGGAAAGATCATGTAGACCGCTCTACTAGCCTTCGGAAGTTGCAGGATCATCTCAAGGGCACCCAAGCCGTCCATCATAGTTGGTTGCTCCGCGAAAAGGAGGCGGCGGCGTATGGTCGGTTTATGCGTAATCTTTACTTCTCTCAGCAGAACACGGCTGGCGTAATTCGGGTATTCATTATCGAAGTTGATAAAAACGCTGGCAGTCAAGTGGTCGCTGATCAAGTGCTTGAGATCGCGAAGAAGTGGAGTTCCGCCAATAGTCCGAGGACCCCGGATAATGAGCGCCATGCGCCGTTTATAATGTTGCGCAATGCTGGGGAGGATTTGACCCAAGAAGTGAAAAACTCGATTTACGAGCAGGGCTTAGAATTCGTCGATGGTCACCCTTACCGTGGTTCGCCATTCCGCGCAGAGCACGTCCGAACGCCCCAGACCAAGGAACGAACAGTAGCGGTGAGATTCGTCGATAATCTCGATCAGTTAACCGCCTCGCTAGAGGGTATGGGTCGAAAACCGCGTCGCATCTACGATTTCTTCATGAACACACCTACGCCGTTGAACCTGGCTGGTGGTAACATCCAAAGTTACTCGATCCCCGTGGACGAATTGTCTCTAATCACGAAAATTATCTGAGGACATATAATGACTGAGCAAATCGCCAATGCCGAGGTTGTCGCCGTTTACCCCAACAAAGTCCGAGTGGCCGTCGATGATCTCTTGAACTTCCAGGCGGCGGGGGAGTCTCTTCGCGTTGGGTCCTTTCTCAAGGTCTCGGACAATGACAACGTTTCTCTCATCTGCATCATCGAAAGCTTTTCAATTGAGATGAAAGAGGTGAAAGGCGACGGCAGCAGTGACTACAAGCGCGTCTATATGATTGATGCGTACCCTCTCGGGACCCTTAAAGACGGAAAGTTCAATCGTGGCGGCGACGAATTGGCCATTCCACCCAAGAAGGTCGTCCCGGCGACGAAAGCGGAAATCGCAGCCATCTATGCAGACTGCTATGCGGCAGAAGACCGCTTTTGCTTTTCTTCACTGACCAGGCAACGTGATATCGTCGTACCCGTTCACGGCGACCGGTTCTTCAACAAACATATTGCCGTTGTCGGTGCTTCGGGATCGGGCAAATCATCGAGTGTGTCGTCAGTTCTGCAAAAGGCGATATCTGCCAGAACCGGCGAATACCAGGGGCTCAACAACTCCCATATCCTGATATTCGATCTTCATTCCGAATATGCCACGGCGTTTCCGAAGGCGAATGTCATCACCGTCGATGGCCTAGTCCTGCCATATTGGCTTCTCAACGAAGACGAGATGGAGGACATGTTCCTGGAGTCGGGGGACAACAACAACTACAACCAGGAGTCGCTGCTCCGTTCCGTAGTGACCATCGCCAAGAAGATCAGCAATCCTACCGTCGAAAAGGTCAATTTCGACAGTCCGCTTCGATATGACATTCAGCACGTAGCGAACGCTTTCCGCAACCTGACGCGGGAAACAAAAGATGCTGAGAACTCGCTGCACATCAAGTTTAAGGACGGTACGACCGAAACGTTCGATGATGTCGAGGGTCAGCTTGAGCATTATTGCAAGGCGTTGCGGGATTTCGCGGCCCCGGAACGCAGCAAAATCAACAAAGGTCCCTATGCCGACGGTAGCATCGACAAATTCGAGCGTCGGATTAGATCAAAGATATCCAACTCTCGGCTTGATTTCATATTCGGTGCGAAGGCCAAAGCTGCGACATTGGAGCAGGTACTTGAACAGTTTACCGGCTACAAGGCGGGAGGCGAGTCGAATGTCACCATCATCGACCTCAGCGGCATTCCCTTTGAGCTGCTCAGCATTACCGTCTCGCTGATCTCCCGTCTAATGTTCGATTTTTGCTACTATGCCCGGCGCGTCGAAAGCAAATCAGAGCAACCGTTCCTCATGGTGTATGAGGAAGCACACAAATACGCACCAAAGAGCGGTCTTGCCCGCTACAAGGCTTCCCTGGCTGCAATCGAGCGCATTGCCAAAGAAGGCCGAAAGTACGGCATCAGCCTTCTGATTTCGAGCCAGCGCCCGTCTGAAATTTCAGAGACTATCTTTTCGCAATGCTCCAATTTCCTGGCGATGCGTCTCACCAACCCCGATGACCAAAGTTATGTCCGCCGACTATTGCCGGATACGCTGGGCAATCTCACCGAGGGCATGCCTGCCCTTGAGCAAGGGGAAGCACTTCTCATCGGGGACGCCGTCATCATGCCTTGCGTCGTGTATGTGGAGAAATGCAATCCCGAACCCTCATCGAGTGACGTGAAATATCTGACGCTCTGGAAAGAGGAATGGAAGAAGATCGATTTCAAACAGCGTGCCGACAACTGGCGAGGGTAAAGGGTGCTGATCATGGTGCACCGGTCCAGGTTGTCGATATGGGGAAATGATCCGATCCGAAGGAATCCGGGCTGACCCGGGGCTCCGTGAACTCAGCCGCTTTCGCATCAGCGACGGCAATGTGATCGATTGCCTTGTCCGCGAATTTCGTGTCCGTATACGTCCTACCAAGTTGCTCCGTCACAATTTTCCATTTCTGACTGCCTGAGAGTGGCACGGTCATGATAGCGAACGTGTCGTCGTAACCATCCCCATTACACTTCTCGGCAGGAAACGGTGCCTTTTCGCAAGAGAAGGCAGCCAACTGACAATCATCAAATGACTGACCGACCTTCCCAGGTTCAAAGGAGGTGTTCCAGTCGCCAGCGATCAGGACCGTGCGTCCTTCATTGGCGGCTATATCGGCAACTACCTTGGTTGCTGCGATCACGCGCTCCCTTTTGAAGGCGTTGTCCTTGTCGGCTTTCGCTTTCACCTCAGAGCCTTTGTCCAAAATCTCTTGCAGCGCCGGTAGAGCAGGTAGTTCTAGTTTCTTCAGGTTGGCGACTGTGTCACCTGCTGCGAAACACGCATCGTTCGAATTGGATTTGAGATGGACGGGAAATATGGTCAGACCATTCGAAAAATCGACCCGCAGCGTGCCACGGTCAGTTGCTGCCACCCCCATCATGTCGATGCCTTTCAACTGTACTTCCTTGACCGGAATAGAGGCATCGCCATCCGGCTTCATGCTGGTGAACACCGGATGGGTGCGTCCCTCGGGCTTTGCGTCCAGTTCGACGACTGAGGTTATTGGTATCTTCGACAGAATGCCGACTTCCAAACTGAAATGAATCTCGCTTCCCTGAACTTGGCCGTCGGACACTGCCGCATAATAAGTTGGCCATCCAACCGCTTTTGCGATTGCCTTCAGGTCGTCGACCCCGGTGAGTTCGATCAGCACAAGCACATCCGGAGCCAAAGCGTTGGACATTGCCTTGTAATCAGATGCGCGAGCAAGAACCCTTTCCATCGGTTGCGCCGCAACATTCCAGGAAACGATCTTGACCTCTGACGCCCAAGCCTGACTCGCAAGCGTGGAGGTGGCAGCGATTATGAAAGCAGGAAGGAAACGCATATCTCACCTCATAGTTATCCAGGCGGATTTGATCCGCAGTTAGACTGACAATCAGTTCGCATTCGTTTCCGGCAGCTCCGCTGGCGTCACTTCTTCTGCCGCCGGTCGCGCGCCTGCGCGGCGCATTTCGAGCAGGAGCCGTATAGACATGTAAACGGACAAGCTGGTCAGCACGAGAGCGACGGTCGGCTCTATCAGAGGGTCATAGGTCGGCCCCCAGTTTGCCACCCGATACGTATCGTCCCAAAGTCCAGCGTTGATCGGCCGAGACCAGATGCCGGTACAATTGACAAGTGCGTTCGACGCATGTTGGCAAACCTGCGTCTGCCCCACGATTTTCCACAAATGGACTGCGGTCAGTAGAGGAAGACCGATTAAAATGAAGAGGGCGATGCCCTGTATCCAGCGGCCAGGAGGAGTTTGCGGATCGACGTCAAGCAGCCGAAATGGGAAGGCACCGGCTGCAGAGCCGCTCGATTTTTTGGCGTGATATGCCGCCAGAAAAGGGATCACCCAGAAAAAGAGGGCGAAAAAGCGCAGTCCATGAACGGCGTAGGCTTCACGCGACAAGTCGCCGTCAAATTTAAGTTCTATCGGAAGCTTAAATATCAGCGCGAAGTCGGATTTTTGAGTTGATCCGTGAATATTGACCATCACGACGAAGGTAAGGATCGCCAGCGTGATCCATATTTTCCGGAGGGTCTCCTGTGTCATCTTAATTCTCCGGCCTGTTAGGATTTGCCGCAGAGACGGTTCAACTGCCCTTGCGCCCAACCGAGAAGCACGGGCTGCAACAGCCCAAGATTTGTCAGGTATTTGCCGACGTCACCGGATATATCGACGTCAAACGATGTTATGCGACACGCTCCAACATCTACGGTCACGTCTGGAGAAATAGTGCCGGAGACAGAAAACCTGATGAGAGCTGCGTCACTCGTAGCGCAGGTGGTCTCCATCCGTGATTTCACACGAAACCCTTGCGGCGCAGAGCAGATATCGATTTGCGTTGCTTCAGATCGGCGCGTGCGGTTCGGTCCACCAGGCAACACTTCGCAGATTTTAATCTGCTCGATGGCTGTACGAATGTTCTGCCAGTCAGGGGTATTCAGGAGAGACCAGCATTCTTCGGCGTGACCGTTTGACGCCCCCGTCACCAGCATGAATATTCCGAATAGGGTATGCTTCACCATTGCTACGATCCCCCTGGCCGCAAACAGAAGCTCTCGGACAGAAGCATAGCGTGGAGGAAATTTCAACTATCTGATGTATTCAAGCAGTTGACTTCGCCGAATTGCGTCTATGGTTGCGCCGAGTTGGTGGGGCCTCGCGAGCGCCGCTCACGGCGAAAATGTCATCGATAAAACAGCCTGAAGAGCCTTCTTTTCGGCAACAGAGGCTCCGCCACTGACACATGCAAGGGTCGGGCGGCTCTCTGATCCCAAGTGCATCCCCATCCAGCGCGCTCAAATCTCGAAAAGCAAAAACTCTCACTGCGGGCCTGTTGTCTGTTTGTGCAATTGATCGGCAATTCATTTTGAGGTTGTATGGCGGCAATTGTGGATGGGGAGCCTTGTATGTCCGAGTTCGATCAACAACCTTTTGCCGACGCCGATCTGAAATCCAACCCTCAACCGCGCTGTCCATGCGTCCTGATCCTGGATGTTTCAGGTTCGATGGGCGGCAGACCAATTGACGAACTGAATGAGGGTCTACGGGCGCTGCAGGAGGAAATTCAGAGCGATAGTCTCGCGGCAAAACGGGTCGAATTCGCAATGGTGACTTTCGGGCCGGTGAACGTGGAAATGGGCTTCATCGGTGCAGAAAACTTTTATCCGCAGACGCTGACCTCTCAAGGCAATACTCCCATGGGAGAGGCCATCGAAACAGGCCTCGCCATGCTCCGTGAACGTAAGGACCGTTATCGGGAGAATGGGATCAATTTTTATCGGCCCTGGGTTTTTCTGATTACCGATGGTGCGCCTACTGACAGCTGGCATCGCGCTGCTGAAGAGGTCAGGAAGGGCGAAGACAGCAAAGCCTTCATGTTCTACGCCATCGGCGTAGAAAGTGCGAACATGGAGACGTTGGCGAAAATTTCAGTCCGCCAGCCCCTTAAGCTGAAGGGTCTCCAGTTCAAAGAGTTCTTCCAGTGGCTCTCGAACTCCCTTGGATCGGTTTCCCGGTCGAATCCGGGTGAGCAGGTGCCCCTTACCAATCCCACGGCTCCGGATGGATGGGCCTTTGCCGGATGACAAGATGGACATTCGGAGCCGCATCCGTTCGGGGCATTTCCCATGTCAAAAACGGGACACGTCTCCAGGATGCGAAGCGCTGCTTTGAGGTTCTCGACGACAACGGAGCGTCCATCTTCTGTGCCGTAGTTTCCGATGGTGCAGGGTCTGCGTCCCATGGTGGAGAAGGTGCTTCGGTTGTCTGTCGCACGATGGCGGAAGCTCTCCGTTCCCATTTCGCTGACGGCTCAACGGACATGCCATCCGAGGATCGCGTTTGGGATTGGGTAGACCAGGTTCGCGACCGGATCATTCATGCCGCGTCCTTGCGATCTCTCACTCCTCGTGATTTCGCCGCAACGATGGTTCTTGGCATCACGGACGGCACCCGGACAGTGACTGCTCACGTCGGTGATGGTGCTATTGTTGCTCGAAGCGCTGTTGACCAAGGCTGGCTGCTTCTGAGCGAATCCGAAAATGGCGAGTACGCATCAACTACGTATTTCGTGACCGATTCCGGCACTCCGAGACTCAGGTTCGCAGAGCATGATGTTCCGATAGAAGCCATATTCCTGTTCTCTGACGGGATCGAGAACCAGGTCTTGGACAGCGTAACGAACGAGCCCTACGAAAACTTTTTCGACCCTATGGTACGACCATTCCTATCAAGCACATCTCTCGGCCGCGACCATTTCCTGTCTGGCCGACTTTCGGCTTATCTCGATAGCGAGAAGTTTGCCGAGCACACCGATGACGACAAAACGTTGGTGATAGCGGTCAGAAGATGAGCCTCGACAAACTCTTTGCTGGAACTGACGAACTGCATGTCGGGAAGCGCATTGGCAAAGGCGGCGAAGGCGAGGTCTATGCGCTGACCAACCTGCCGGGCTATGCGGTAAAGGCCTATTTGCCCACGGTCGTTGTATCGCGGGAGGCGAAAATCAGGGCCATGGTGGATGCTAACCTGCATTCATCCATCAACACGGTTGCATTCCCCACTAAGGTCGTGGCTGACCGGAAGGGGAGCTTTGTCGGCTTCCTGATGCGGCTCGTTGCAGAGCACAAAGAAATCCACGAACTGCAGACGCCTTCCTCACGTTTGAGGCATTTTCCAACTGCGGACTACAGGTTTCTGGTGCGGACTGCCATCAACGTGGCGCGTGTCTTTGGGCAGGTTCATGCTGCGGGTTGCGTCATTGGCGATATCAATCAACGTAGTATCCTGGTTTCGCAACAAGCTACCGTCGCGCTCATCGATACCGACTCATTCCAGGTTATTCAGAAAGGCAAGAAGTACCTTTGCGTCGTTGGCGTTCCAGAATACACGCCGCCGGAGCTGCAAGGCCAATCTTTGAAGAACGTGGTCCGTACACCCGATCACGATGCCTTCGGCTTAGCGGTCGCCATCTTTCAAATTCTCTGCATGGATCGACATCCATTCTCGGGCCGCTTCAAGGGAGCCGGAGATATGGGGATCGAACAGGCCATCAAGGAATTTCGCTTCGCATACTCGGTGCGGGACACGAAGATGCAACCGCCTCCATCGACCGTTCAGATGGCGGACCTTTCCCCAAAGGTCAGACAGAACTTCGAGTTGGCGTTCTCACCTCAAGGCGTCGGGTCCAGGCCAACTCCCAGCCAATGGATTTCCGCACTCGAAGAGCTGGAGCAATCCCTACGGCCTTGTCCGAACAACAAGGCTCACCACTATTCAAGGGTTGCCCCTGAATGTCCTTGGTGCCGAATGGAGCAGGCATTCGGCGTGCCGATGTTCATCAGCCACGACGCCAACGCTCACCACGTAAAAGGCTCTATCAGTGAAGGCGTTGGTTTTAGCTTTAACATCGTAGCCATCGAGGCCATCCTAAACTCGCTGACAATTCCACCCCAGATCAAAGTTGCGATCCCTGCGCCGAAAATAATGTACAAGGCGTCTGTGGCCGCAGTAGACGCTGCATCGAAAAAATCTTCAGATGCAATGCTGAGGAAACTCGGTGCAGCCGGTATGGGGGTGCTCGCGGTCGTTCTGTTCGCTAGCGGCACCCCACCAATCGTACCTCTTATTGCAGGAGGTATCGGTCTTTACCTGGCTCTTCGATCCGACAGCACAGAAAGCCTCAACCTCCAGAAATACAAGGCGACTGCGGAAAAAGTACGTGCTCGTGTTCAGCATCTGCAGTCGAATTCGCCTGCTGAAACTGTCCAGGCAACCCGCGCGGCCATTCTTGAGAAGATTGATGAATACAAGGCGCTCGTATCCGACTTCAAAAATATCGAGACCGACTACAATGCCTCCAGGCGACAACAGCAGCTAGATGCCCACCTAAGTGCACACGGCATCCGAGGTGCAAGGATACCAAAATTGACGTCCGGTGACGTCGCGTCCTTGGCTTCCTACGGATTTACGACCGCATACGACGCATCAAGACGTGACGTTCAGGATGCTCATGGCATCGGCCCGGTTAAGTCCGCCAACATCATGGCTTGGGTCAACCAGGTCGAACGAAAGTTCCTGTTCCGGACCGACTACACGGCTGCCGATAGAGCCGCGTTGCAAACCAAACGGGACAATATCATCTCCCGGCAACAAGGATGTGCTGACAAGCTTTCGAAGCTTGTCGATCAATTGAAGCAGCAACACAAGCAGCTCAATGATTGGATCGCTGGCAATGATGCCCAGCTTCAGCAGTTTGTCGAGGAACTGGCCCAAGCCGAAGCTGATCTACGTCATTTCAAAATCGCGGTTCCAGCTTTGCAGCCGGTATCTCCGTATCAACCTACCCAGCCGTCGGCACGGCGACCGACCTCCTATTCATCGAATGCCAGTACCACGCGAACAAGCTTCGGAGGCAGCTACAATTCACGCCGCACAGGCTCAAGCGTACCTAGCTGCCCTGTATGTGGCTCTGGCATGCGTTTGCGAACAGCAAGGCGGGGAAAGCGGGCAGGACGCCAGTTTTGGGGATGCAGTCGATATCCGACCTGCCAGGGCACGAGGAACATTTGAAGTCAGAATCAACAGTCAATTTGTGACAGCGTACGGCTATGAGCCGCACACAGCGGAACGCACCACCGGCACAGCTACGTCGACGAGGTTTGCTATAGGCTGCCTTAGCACTGCGACCAGGAGAAGGATGGCGAATGCGATGAATGTCCTCAGCAAGAAAGCATGGGCCATTTTGATAAATGCCACTTTTGCATTCACTCCGTCGCGGTTCATTCGCGTCGTTACCAGCAAATCGCGTATCAGAGCGCTATTGGCGTCTGGCTCCCCCCAGAGGTGAACAATGTCCGTCGCATCAATACGATTGTGGGTCGAGACCGCCAAGGTGCGGAATGCCCATATTCCGCTTCTTACGAGGTATACAACGCCCAAAATAAAGAGCCCTAAAAGCACAGTCTGCCAACCAGCGCTCATGTCGGGAAGTTCGTCTCCGTAGAGGTCCTTTGGCAAGGAAACCAGGACGGGGAAGATTGCTGCAATCACCGCCAGGTAAATGGACGCCTTGCTTTCAGATGACCTCTTCCGTTCGGTTTCTTGTTCGTGTAGCGCCCGGGCGCATTCAAGCGCTATCTCGGTGTGCGTATCCCACTTCGCGTCTTTGATAAGTTGCAGGTCATGCGTCTGCTTGCTGGCTTGGTCTTCAAGCTGCAAGGTTGTTGGCCTCGAAAGCCTTGGCCAAAAGAACTCGAAGACACCGATCATACCGCTGCAATCCTCTCCAGCTCGTCTACGATTGCTGCCGCAATAGGGAGCCCAGTACGATTTTCAATCCAGGCCCACTGTCCATTCGGATTGCATTCGAGAAACCAAAACTGACCATCCTCGCCAAGCACGAGGTCTATGGCACCGAAACGCAGCTTCTGCTGCCGGACAACTTCTGTGCAGGCCAACTGGATGTCGCCGGGAAGGGTTATTACCTCGTGCCTGATTTTCGGATTTGAGCCGCGTCGCCAATCCAAAGACGCCTCGTCATATTCCTGCGAATGGATTGCCACGGAGAATACTTGTTCGCCGACGACGGTTACCCTGATGTCGAATTTTTTGGGTATGAGTCTCTGGAAAATCACTGGGGCATACTGAAGAGCTTCACGATCCTCCTCTGCAATTGCATCGATCCGACTCGTGAACATTACATGCTCGGACCCTTCGATCTCGACGACTGCTTGCCGATGAGGTTTTCCGACAATCGGTCCTTGGGCCAACAATGCGCGAGCGGTATCCAGGTCGTTCGTAATGACCGTATCCGGTACATTAAACCCGAGCCTTTTTGCCAGATATATTTGCGACGGCTTATCTTCGGCGATGAGGATGTCGCGGGGATGACTGAGCCATCTGCTTCCGACCAACAAATAGAGCGACTTCAGCAGAGCTGACCATTCTGTCGACGCATACGCTCTCTGCCCCATGTCATGGTCTAGTTTATTCAAATCTGGGAGTTCAGGCCTGCGAAAGTAAGCGGCCCTTACCTGATCAATCTGGACTCTTCTCTCTCGCGAGGACACTACCAGCGACATGGTGATTGGGTCGAGCGCAAATGACATGTCGGCGATTGCGTTCGTATTAAGCCGGAAATGATCCCGGCCTCGTCGCTTCAGCTCCCTAATAACGAAGTCAGTTGTTAGGTCCCTTTCATTGGTGAGGATCAATATCATTGACAGACAGGGCCGTCATAGAAAGCCATGAACGCGCGGTGACGTATCATCACTTTCCATCTGCGCATCAGTCTTTGTCGTGATTTCGAGGAGGTGAGTTGCATTATGCTGAACCTGATCGTCTCCTTCAACGTGGGTTTCAGTCTTCGTCTGTATTTCAAGGAACGGCGCAGGAGTGTCGTCGCTCTCCTGCTCAACCTTGGTCTTCGTCGTGATTTCGATCAAATCAGACTTGGTATCGATGAGCGGGACATTTCCGTCGGGGCTTGTAACCACCCACATTCCAAAGTCATGAGAGTATTGCCCAGGGATGGGTTCGCCTGCAGTTCTCGGGAAAGCGTACCGCGTTAGAAACGCACGGCGACCGAAGGTCTCATTATGCACGATGGAACTCCAGGAAGATTTCGTTAGTCGCCATTCAACTGAAATGGCATTGAAACTCAACGGAAAGCGTTTCTAACTAGGTGCTCGTCAACAGGCGAATGCGACAGACTCCCGAGAAAGAAATGCCATGGCATCTCCGTATTGGATATCTGATGGATATCGATCACGGCCAATTGAGATACGCTAGGCCAACTATGGCAACAAAGGCGGAAAGGAAGAAGACCACCCATTTAGTAGTTGTCCAGGGCTTTGGCGCGTAGTCATTGTCTGGGCCTGGATGTTTATCCCATCCGCCAACCATGAAAACCGCCCCCCATCCCGACAAATCAGACGCGCAGGTTGAATCTCAACGTTAATCGTCACCGGCCATGTCGTCCAAGTTATTGGTCTTCTTTCCGTCCGGGTTAGTTCGCAAATGCGGCTTCGCATTGCTGCGGCGAACGGAATGCGCATTGGAAATTTCGCCGCGATCCGCCAATTCCATTGCCTTCTTCAGCGGTGTGAAATTCTTGTTTCCATCCAGCTTCACGTGCGTGATGTCGCCTTCACGATCCGCACGGGCATCGACTACCTTTCTTGGTGCCATCTCGTATCTCCGGCCGCTTGATTGACCCCCAGCAATCCGAAGTTCTCGGATTGCTGGCGTAGCCACTTCTTCCGCTACGTTATGTGCTTCTGCATTAACGAGAAATGTCCCGCCGCTACACCTTAAGCTTGTCGGAAATTGTCTTCTACGTCAAAGTCTTTTCGAGGGCTGAGACATGCGGAAACGGTATTTGATCATAGGAGCGTTTGTTTTATATGCCTTGGGCCGAATGCTGGGTAACGACCCGGGCGGGAGCGAAGACCGCGTGGCAAATGTATCGCCCAGCTCTGAGCAGCGAAAACAGCCCGAGACGGTCAGCACCGAAACTTCAAAATTGGCTCCTACGACGGCAGCGTCAGAAGCCAACCCTGCAGATGGACAAAAAATCGAGAAACGGGAGCCAGTTCAAAACTATCCGGTGCGATTTCTTGCGGGGAACCGTGTCGCGTTTCGGTCGGGCCCTTCCACCCGTGACACAATCATTGATCGCTTCGACAATGGACGACAGGTTCTACTGATGGAAGAGTCCGGCGAATGGTCCCACATCAAAGACCAACTCACCCAACGGGACGGTTGGATAGCCTCTCGATTTCTCGCTGGGAGACCAAAGCCGCGTGACAAGGGAACAAAGAACACTGCGCGGGAGGAGCCAGTGTCCTCAGTTCCTGATTCGACGATCATCCAGCGCATCATCGCTGAATCTCTTGCTAGTTATCCCGGCTCGTGCGCGTGCCCGTATAATACAGACCGTGGCGGTCGACGGTGTGGAAAAAGAAGCGCCTATTCCAAACCGGGTGGATATGCACCAATCTGCTACCCGCAGGACGTGACCAAGGCGATGATCGATGCGTTTCGCCGACAATAATATCTGCCGCACTCGCATCACCATACGTTGCTGGATAACGGCTAGAAATAGCATGTCACGTTGATATTTCTTAGGACACGTGAGGTCCACTTAGCGTAAAATCCAATCGACTATGAGGCCAGCATATGGGCGGACAATGATGCCAAAAGCGGTCCCTCCGAGCGTAAACAGACCGTAGGCGACTATCTTTGAATGCCGCTTAAAGAAGTTAGAGAGGGCGCTCGCCTTCACCGTTTTCTCTGCATGAGAATCTTTAAAGTCGTCGACCAAAGCAAGCGTAACCCTCAGTATTTCTTCAAGTTGTTTCACTACCGAGACATCACCGCGTGTCTCGGCGAGGTAAGCCTCTTTTCTCATACTCTTCAACTGCTTGTAGGTGGATTCTTGCACGGGTGATAGAACGCCATGGCGCAGCAATATGTTAGCTCGGATGCCTTCCAGTTCCTCACGTGCAAGAATAATCGCGGTCTTTAAGCAGTCGCGATTCGCGCGTTCGATGTGACCTTTCGCCTTCACAACTTCAGATATGGTATCGTGAATTGAGGTGGCGAAATGGGCTCGCGAGAGGTGGGTAAACGCGTCTCTTATTTGATTGTCGATCTCAATCGGAAGCTTCTCGGAGAAAGAAATCGCCGCAGCTAAATATTGTGTGAAATCCTGATGGTAAAACTCCAAAGCCGAACCAATCTGGTAGGCTTTCGTTCCGGCAAGGTCATGATCCATCGATGCACAAGATCAAAAATCTTTAGTAGAAATCAAGCGCCCAAGCGCCACGTGCATGCTGCCGCTTGCTACTACTCGACCGTTTGAAATCTTCTCGGCCGGTAAATCCTTTGATTTTTGGTCAATATAGCTCTGATAATCGTTATACTTCGTGTCTGCTTTAATACCACGCCGCTCCAAAAGCGCCTTGAGCGAGGGAAGCTCTTTCCCTACTTTCAATGCTTCTGCCATCATTCAATCCTATCAAATCAAGCGATGCGCCCCCTGTGCATCGAACTGAATCATAGTTAAACGTCGCGTGAGCTTGATACAACGTTAAATTTGCGGAGGTTAGTGCGATTTCGCGCGCGTTCTACCACATAATCCACGTGCGTCAACACCACTTGGCGGATTCCGCAGTGCCACTCATGCGACAATCTCGGCAACAGATGGTCTTTGTGTCATCGGTTTCTCCGCTTAGATACCTAGGAGATGGGCCCAAGCAGCCAAAAAACAATGCCGCGACCGGGCTGCTTCGTCGTTCGCAACGGATAATGTGCGACGCGCCACTTTGTTCAATTTTCGAGCAGATGCATGTGCTTTCAAGCAACAGCTGCATGACACACGGGGGCGAGGCCTGCTAAGCACGCAAACTTAATGTAGGTGTTGTCCTCCAACGACCGTGGGCACGATCAACCGGACGAACCGGTCGAACAGAGGCGTTTTCCGGATCAAGCGCTCTTCGAGCCGGATGTGGGGCTTTTGCTTGAGGTGCCCATCATCTACGAGCCCAAGCCAATTCATCGGTCGCACAATCTCGTGCGCCGCGAAAAGGCAGGCTTCGAAGCGACCGCTGATGCTTCCGCGTGAAGGAAACAGGTCTACTGGAACGATCAGTTCCGAAAAGTCCGCGACGGTGGTCCAGTCGCTGAGCTGATCACCAATGACGCGCATGAAATGTTCGAGGTTCCAAAACAGCGCGTCCGCCTGAGGATCGTCGCCTATTGGAGAACGCAGCATATATTCTGTCAGGATCACCTGAAGATCGCCATAGCGCCCGATCATAGCGGTTCCCGCCTTGGTCAGCTTTGCTTTCCCCTTGTAATGTCGGATCAGCCTAGTGTTCAGCAGAATTTCGTGGATCAGAAAGAGGGGTGGAAAATCCGGCTCGTTCAGAACTTTGTTTACAGCATAAAGCTCTTTCGGTTCATACCCGGGCCACTGAAACGCTTCAGCAGCCCACTCCACACACTTCCGGTAAAAGTTGCCGAGTTTGGTGATTTGAATGCCTTCATGCTGCTCCGAATACCGCAAGACCTTCATGGCGTTGATGCACATCGCGGATGCTTGCAGTTCCTCCTCGGTCAGCGAATCTTCGAAAAACAACATCGCAGAATTCGATGAAGCCTTCAGCAAAGCGGTCTCCAATAAGGTTGGCTGGTGGGGTGTGCAAAGATGAGAGGAATCGCGTCGAGGCGAGACCCGGCATTTCGCTCATTCCGAAATCTCGCTGGCAGCGTAAACGGCCCAGTCGGGCTCGTACTGTTGTTCGATCATCTTCTTCCAATCTCCGCCAATGATGACTGGGAAGGAACTCACAACTTCGTCGCTGTACCAAACCCCGAATTCAAAGTGCTGCCCGATCAGGCTGTCGCAGCGATAGCAGCCATTGCTCAAATATTCCTGCTGGAGTGTTTTGCTGTACCGCTTCTTTAACTTCCCAAGTCGCGGGTCTGCGGGCAAGTGTTCGATTATAGAGCTAAGTATGTCCGATGCGTCGTCAAGATCGCTCACTCTCCATGAATACGTCTGCGAACCGAACACGACGTCGATGCCAGTTACGATTTTGGTCGTCGCCCCACACTCACGCCTCCAGCAGTCGATCTCACCTGCTCGTATCCGGACAACCGCTCTGCCATTGGTAGGCAGGCCAAACCGGAACCGGCCATCAAAAGCCGCATCGAGAAAGACATGCAACGGCATTTGGTTTTCAGAGAGACTCGTGGAGTAACCATCAGCCTGGGCAGTCACTTGGATAGCGGGAAGCGCTTCAGCGACCGGAAAGCCTTTGTGCCGGAATAACCAAAGACAACGCACTCCCGACTGTCTATAGCGCTCTTGTCTTCGCGAGGTTTCTTCGGGCGTTTGCGGTGACCATTGGATTTCGATTGCGACCGCTGCATTGTTTTTTCGCGCCAGCACATCGGCAATCCATTCCTCTCCATCGGGAGTGCGTCCCCTAACTTCTGTTCCAACTGTCCACCCGTGCCGCCGCGCCACCTCGACAGCAATTTGCTTCATGCGAAGATGGTTCTCTGTCTCGGGTGCAGACGTGCAACTCCCTATGACCTTGTGCACAAAGTGTTGGGTGCCTCGCCGTGACCTTCGAAGGGTCACGCCAGCCTCGCAGCACGGCATTTTCAGAAGATGGCCGCCCGTGTTTCGGGACATAAGTGTTTTCCATTCATCCGGGCTGAGATCGAAGGCAAATATGTCCGCTCCGTTTTCGTCGATACAGCGTAGTGGCATCCAATCTCTCGCGACTTATTTCCATTTTGCCGCCCACTCCCGTAGCGCAGCCTTCGCCCTGTTAGGCCACTGCTTTACGGGCGGGCGGACCACAATCTTTTCACCCAATGGCTTCCAGGCCAAGAACACCTGCTTGTCCTGGATCGAGGCGACCAGCAGTGCCTCCTCTTCATGACACAGATGACGGGTACAAGCTGAGCCGACGAAGTAGTCGCCATCAAATGAACCAGACCCGACACCCAGGATGATATCGGAATAGTCGTCTTTCTCTGCGCCCAGGAGGTCGTTGATCTGTGCTGCGACCTCACCGAATGACAAAAGCTCGCCAGGATGAGAAACGGTCTTCTCCCGAAGCTCGGGCCAACCTTTTGATGTGTCGGCAACGAAATCCTGGTCTCCCGATTTCGTTAAACCTCTTGCAGGCTTCCATGTCCATGTTTCACCCGGCGAGTTCGGCAGTGCTGTCGTCGAGAAGGTAAGCTGATCGGCCAGAACATCCATTTTTACCGGGCGGCAACTCTCAATCGGGCCATCGACCCTAGGGTTTGCATCCCGTGGGAACGACACGACAAAGGGGGCGGCGTCACAGGCATTTCCACCTGCCGAAGATGATCCGACAATCGCGGGCGTTCCCGAAATAAGGTGGATATCCTCAATGTGGAGTATCGCATTCTTCAGCACTTCACGGCCGTCGATTGATAGGACTTGTTCAAAATCTCGTTGCAGAACGACGACATGATGCCCGAACATCTGCATTTCGAAGACCGAAGCATTGGCGATGCCGATCTGGCTCATCACCATAGCGACCACAGTGACGACAACGAGATGAACGAAGCTTTTCAAGCGCGCCTCCGGCAATTGAATAATTGCTACTTTATGTAATCATTGCATCCAGAATGCAATCAATCTAGGCCGTCACTCAGAGGGGACAATTATGAAGAACCTGGCCGCCGCTGTCGCTATCGCATTGCTTCACATCATGCCCGCATCAGCTGAGAACCTACGGGTCGCCTCCTGGAATATCGCGAACTTGGCGTCGCAACCAGAACAGGCCCTGCGAGGCCATGCAAGAAGCGCGGAGGTCTACGCACACATCAATTCGGTAATCAGTTCGTTGGATGCTGACATCATCGCCTTGCAAGAGATCGGCAGTATTCCCGGTGCCGAACGAGCGGTTGGCCCGGACTACGATGTCTATTTCGAGACACGGTGTATGGAGAATGACCAGCGATGCCGGTTTGACAATGACGACATCTACACGGCCATCGCTGTGCGGAAGTCGATCAAGGACAAAGTGACAATCCAACAATTGGATAAGCTTTCGATACTCCACGATGACGAGTGCTGCACGCCGCCACGTCACGTTCGCGGGAGCCCTGTCGCTGTTGTCGAATTCGGTGATCAGAAAATTTGGATACCATCGATCCACCTCAAATCGGCCTGCAAAGAGGGGACGACGAACAATGACGATTTGAAGGATGATTGCGCGGTGAATGCGACCCAGTTCAACATTCTCGAACACTGGATCGCCGACAGGCCAAAAGGTGACGCGGTTATTTTGGCCGGGGACTTCAATCGCCTTCTGTTTAAAGCCCCCAACCTCGTGGCTCGGCTCGGCGCGAAAGCTCAGTTGTTGCCAGAAATGCATAAGCGTGCATGCTGGGAAGGTTATTTGTTCGATTTCGCTGCTTTGAAACAGCAAGCGCTGATCAACAATCCAAACGCCTATCAAGGTGGGCTGCAGCCCCGAATTTACACTCCGACTGAATTTGGAGCCATAGACTTCTTCGTTGTCTCTGGACTTCGCGATAGTGTGGCAGCTGACGCCGACCAAATCGAGATGGATGCCTTCTATTCGTTCGGCGATCCTGGGAGCGTGCTCACGAAATGCGATGGCTCGTCGAATCCATTCGGAACGCAGCTACTGACATTCGGAAGAGCCGACCCGAGTGATCATTGCCCAATTGTGATGTCCATTAAAGAGAGCCTACAATAGGAGGTCTACCGTAAGCGGCGTTTCACTCCCACGTGGACAGCAAATGCTTGATCGGTGTTGAGCATCTACAGCCAACATAGCAAAGCAGTTACGTGCCGATTGCGGTCATTTGCAGCGGCGGGAGAGGAGCATCAAATTGCAGGATGACGACACCAACCCTAGCCTAGCTCGTGGTCTTTTCAGACTCGGCGTCCTCTTTGGATGTGTCGCTCTCATCCTGTTCTTCTTTTGGGAAACCTACAGTTCAAGCGCCGCTCTCGGCCGACTATCAGCGGCGGCAAGCAACTTCTCCTATACAGAAAAGTGTGATGCCAATGGAAACCTGACGACTACGGGCGAACCAAATTGCATCGACCTTGGTCGCTACCAGTTTATCTATGGCCCTGTGATGAAGGCCTTTCGAAGAGCGTGCTCAGGGAGTGACGATGGCGCTGGCGTCGTAATCCTGGAGAAAGACAAAGCGCCAAGGATTGAAATCCACCGGGTTGAAAAAGCCTTCAGGTTTCGATCTCGCAATGGCGCAAATGTCCCTTGCCTGCCACCTAATCCGACGCCGTAAGATTGAAAATTCGTCTTTCGTCTTAGTGGGAGGTTGGTCCAAGCGCATTGTTGCGGCCGGGCTATCTCACTTGAAGCCGAAAATTCCACGGCAAAAGCTCATCGATCCGGCTCTGCTTGTGGCCGTTGATGATGGCGGTTGGCGTGGCGGTGAGATAGGCTAGTGGATCGACGGCATTGAGTTTGCAGGTCACAATCAACGAGGCTGATGGTCGCCCAGCCCCTCATGAGTCAACGGAGTCGAAACATGTTAACGCCTTGGCAAATTGCGGGCGCAGCGGCAGACGCTTGTTTGTCGGGGTATGGGGGTAAAAATTATCCTGTACGACTGCTCAAAACACCTATAACGTGCAACACGCGAAAGTTGAGGGGCTTTATAACGGGTGTGGGGGTAGGCCGGTGTATTCATCGCGATATTTATTATCGTTCTCCAAAACCGTCCTGATTTCCGGCTTATTGAATTCCTGCACCGCAGCAGGATTTCAGGAGTTTCAGCAATATAGCCAAGCTTATGACGCTCAATACGTACAGGCCGACACGGTCTTGCAGGCACTAGGCGGCGCTGAACGTGCGATTTGGACAGAGCGTCAACCTCGTGTGAATAAGTTTGGCTATTTCGAGCCCAAAGACGCGGCTTATTACATCGACACTGTTGAACCACCGAAAACGGCAGCCATTCGCGCTAGCCTGATAGTAATCAAGACCTATAACGCAGCGATGATAGCTCTTGCGAATGGTGAAAATGCCAGAGCGCTATCGAGTAGAATTTCAACCCTCACGGTAAACGTGGCGTCGGCGCTGCTGGCCCTTCGCGCTCTGGCCGGTCCATCGGCAACAGTGGCAAAACTTCCGACAACGAATACCGCCAAGTTCGCGGGCACGATGACGGGGTATTTGGATTACTTGCCGTTCGTGACCGAGGTTGCGACAATTGCCAGCCGCGAGGCCTTCCGAAAGCAACTCATTGAATCGCAACCCACGATCAGCAATATGCTGGTGACGCTCAGAGATGACGGGACGCGTGTCATGTACGAGGTCCTGCGCACACCAGGTGATAATGGGGTCGATACCCCTGTCCCAAAAACAGATATCGGGGCCCAGAAAATGTTGGCTGGTTGGGTTTTGCTGCTCGACAAGACCAACCTCGCACTCGAAGCAGCCGCAGACGCTGCTCGGACCGGCTCCCAAATAAATCTTGACACGCTCTCGCAAGTCTCAATCGAACTCACCGTCTTGGCGGAGCAGGTAAGAGCCGCGAAAATGAAATAAAAGGGGAGCGCAAATGACGGCTGGTGTATTGGACCCAATCAAACAGCTAGATCAGTTGAGAGAGGATACCTGGTATGCCAGGGAGGATGCCAAGGCCAAGAACGATCATGCCGCCGTTGGGAAACTGACGCAGCTGCTTGTCGAGATACATAATACCCGACTTGACGTTGTGGATGAAGTTTTCCAAGGCCTTGCAACCAAAATGGCTGACCTTGCTCGTCGGCTGGAAGAAATCGTTCAAAATGTGAAAAATTGGCCATTCGGTGGCTTTGAACCTCACGAGAAGCAGTTCCGCGACAAAAACCTACCGGACAACGACTTTGATGATGTCGGTCCGGACGCCCCGGCAGTTGAACCAAGTCCAGTTCCGGTTGACAAAATTCCCGTGGTCTCGGTCGCTTGGGCCGAGAACTACCAGTCCCTTTGGGAAAGCATGCAAATCCGTGATGATTGGAAATCAATAGCCAAGAACGTTGCGAAAAAGATCGTTAACGGTCAGGCAAGATACGCCGCAGCGGTAGCTGGCACGACGGTACCTTGGTGGTTTGTCGGCGTCGTTCATATGATGGAAGGTGGGCTTGATTTCGGAACTCACCTTCATAACGGCGACTCCCTCACCGGAAGAACTGTAAACCACCCCGCCGGTCGCCCAGCGGTTATTCAGGGGCTGCCTATCGATTGGGTCTACAGTGCCAAAGATTCTGTTATCTACGAGAAGCTCGACAAGGTAACTGATTGGTCACTGACAAGCGTCCTTTACCATTGGCACCGGTACAACGGGATCAGCAACGAGTATAAAATGCGGCTCATTCCCACGCCGTATCTGTGGAGCGGTACGCAACACTACATCAAGGGCCTATACACGTCAGATCACCATTTTGAAGCCGATAGGGTCTCGAAACAGATCGGTGCAGCAGTTCTTCTTCGAGCCTTGATCGACATCAAGGCGGTTTCTCTTGTCACAAATCAGGGGACGACTGCGAAGAACAAGGTGGCTGTCACGCGAAACCTGGTCTCCAATCCGGCTGCAGCAGTACAGCATGTTGCTTCGTTGAAGCTGGATTTGTCGGGTGAACCATTCCAACACCTCACGGAAGAACTTAGATATCCGGGGCCTGTCAAGGTTGGCTCGAAAAAGAAGATGGCTGTTAAACGCATCCAGGAATGGCTGTACCTCCAAGGCTTCGTCACTTCCATTGACAGCGACTTCGGAGCCTCGACTGCAAAGCAACTTGGTAGGTTCGCCAACGCCCACGGCCGTGAAGCCGTCGATGCCCTTGATGAGGAACTTTGGGCTCTGCTGACGGCACCTCTGCGCAAGGCACTCGCACCGATTCCGGCGATACCGTCCCTTGAGGCTGCTATCGTGATTGTTGCCGGTCAGCACATCGCACAGAAACCAACGGAAGTCGGTGGGAATAACTGCGGCCCATGGGTCCGAGCCTACATGCGCGGCAAGGAAGGCACGGCCCAGAAATGGTGCGCAGGCTTCATCAGCTTCATAATCGAACAAGCAACTCGCGATCTGAAGGTCACCATTCCGTTTGAACGACAGGTGGGAGTAGATGCTCTGGTGGCAGACGCGAAGAAAGCCAAGCGGTTCATCAGTGAGGATGAGGTCTCCACACCATTGTTGCGCCAATCAAAATTGAACCCTGGTCATCTTTTCGTTGTGCGGGCATCGAAGACCGACTGGACCCATGTTGGGATCGTATCTTCAGTCATGTCCGGAACATTCGACACGCTCGAAGGAAACACAGGAGGAGACGGCGGTAGCGACGGAAGTAACGCACGCGAAGGCAATCGAAGCTTTCCCAGCAAAGATTTCATCCGGATTTTGTGAGGTATTTACCCGGAGAACTACCAAATGTTAGTTGGCGGAGTGTTAGGGGCTGCGGAGACAGGCTTTGGCGAGTGTCCTCGGTGCAGTTGGACTATCTCATTAAAGCACTAGCAACGACTAAAAGCGCCGCTGCAAGAGTAGATCACGCCATGTTTGGCGGTCGGGATGTCTGATGGTGTGAAAGCGACGTTGCCCCCTTAACAAGCCTTGAAATCTATGCAATTCTGACGAGCATGAACGAAGGGGGCTTATCTTGTCGCGAGAAATTAATAGTACCGATTCCTATTCGGAACGCCTGTTAAAGTATATTCCAGCTGAAGTTTCAGCGGCCTATCTTGCAATCAATTCGCTAGTACCGACGCCCAATGGGATGTCGTCGACGATGTGGATTTCCGTCGTCGTTCTCGCCGCATTGTGCGCTTTGTACCTTTGGCGGCTCCAAGGCGTCACCAGCATAGTGCAGATATTGATAACGGTTTCTTTATTTTTCCTTTGGGCCGCAAATATATCCTCAATAAGAATTGAGAATCTGGTGAATTCAAACAATCTTGGCGTCGCACTAATACTTGCTACGGCCGCTATACCCGTACTGCCCGTGAAAGTTCAATCAGACGAGGTAGGCTAGAGTGACCTATAAAGCACCCAAAATGCTCGCCACGGCTATCGCTTACATGTTGCTTTGTACGTCCAGTTTTTCTGCTGAGCATGTGAACGATTTAGAAGCGGAGAAGCGGGATGGCTTCTTCGCATCGGCCCCAGGTGCAATCGGCATAGCAACTAAAACAGCCTGCAACAGAAATGAAGGGTTTCAACCCGGTACATACGTCCGCATGGTTGGATCGAATAAAATACTTTGGGGGATTTCTCCGAAAACAGATTGCCTGCGGTTTATCGTCAACCACAAAGCCGAATCATCAGTCAGCCCCCCACTGGCTACATACTTAGCGATAAAGATCGTGGGCCTGTATGAAGACGATGACAAGGATAAGATCGTCGCTCGTCGGCAAGGCTCTTTTTCGCGAGACGATGGGCAGTTACCTAGATTTCGGGATTACGTGGACGATGACAGCGCTTCCGCGCGAGAGGCCCAAGAACAGTTCGAGACCCATCACAAAAAGGGGGACCTTGCCGCAGTCGACAAACTCATTGGTAAGTGGCACGGTGTGCCTGCTGGCGCGGGCGAGAATACTTGGGCTGAACGCAAAAGACTGACCACTTCGCTTCCTCGCTTGGCCCGTCAGAATACTTGGAAAAGTCGGCTTATTGACTACAGGCTATACCGATTTATTCCTTATGACGGCAATAGTAGCCCAAGTGGTAGGAATCCTCTGGACATTATCGTCCATCCCCATGGTGCTTCGGCTCTCGTCTTAAAGTTCTATTCACCTGAAGGGGCGGAGTATGGTGGAGAGTTTGTGGTCCTCCTAACAGAAGATAAGGAAGAGGCGGATCGTATGGCTGGCGAGATTAAAGTTGCTGGGCGCAAAAATCTACTGCAGTGGTTTTTCCAGCAATAGCCAAAAAATCCGACCGGAAAGGCGTCTCGCTAGCCAGATACAACTAGTCTTTCGCGACGAAAACCAGCACCCTTTTCGCCGAAAGGCCCTTTGTGAAGGGGCAGGTAAGCGCGCCAAGTGGAAGCAATTGAGCCCGTTAAACTTAACCACTTTGACTGCGCTGGAAAATCGGGATCGTCGTTCTGTCTCAGACAGTATAGCGGGAGTGCGGCCGGTCTAAATGGATTAACCGGATGTAGCGCTACTCCGCACTTCTGCTGGAAATGCTCTAATCTTGCAGGACTATGCCTTCCTTGAAGAACCTCTCGACCATCAAGAACGCCCTCGCTTCTGGCCGGAGGCTGACCTCAAATTTGTGGATTTCATACTCGCCAGCCACATCCTCCATTTGATTCATGTCGGGGTATTCGAGCCAAGGGTGGTAGCGCGCCATCGCAAGATAAGAGTCAACCTGATTCTCAGGGCACACTGGTGCTAAAGCACCCTGATGGTCGATGGGTTAGAGTTTCCATTCGACAGTCGGTCGACGAGATCGTGGCAACAGTTGAGGATATGACCGCAGAACGCGAACTCGAAAACGCCCTTCGGAGCCGTATTAACCAGCTCAGCAGCGAAAACAGCATACTGAACGTAACCGGTGTTTCCAGCACACCACCCAATCCGCTGGTCCGTTGCAGAGATTGCGCGATCCCTTCATAGTTGCAGGCAGTGAGGGTGGATAGCGATGCTTAGAAGGAAATACGATGCGAAGGTGACACGAGAACTCGCGGTGATGAGGATCGTGTTCCCATTGATCGGGTTAGCGGCCTGCTCGGCCATCGTTGGGTTTTATTTGTGGCGGCTCCAGCATTTTGAGCGTTCCGTCGCGACTGTGGAAGCCGTTTGGGACCAAGAAGTGAATCGCCGTGGGACGACAGTCGTGACGATGGCGGAGCTATCTTTCTCAAGGACTACTCCGACTGGGGCGGCTATTGCTTGTAAGTACCAGTTTGAGATCGGTACGCCTCGGGATGGTTTTAAAGTCGGAGATAAGCTCGACATCATACCAGCGACTGGAACTTGCCAGCGCGCTGACATTGTTGGCCGACGCGCTGTGAACCCTTAGGCTATCGTGACAAGTCTTCTATGCGTCAGCGTCCTGGCGCGTTCCACGGCAAGAGTTCCTCGATCCGGCCTTGCTTGTGCCCGTTGACAATGGAGGTGAGCGTGGCGGTCAGATACGCCAACGGGTCGACGGCATTGAGTTTACAGGTCTCGATCAGCGAGGCGATGGTTGCCCAGTTCTCTGCTCCGGCATCATGGCCTGCAAAGAGCGCGTTCTTCCGATTGAGGGCAATCGGTCGGATCGCCCGCTCGACACTGTTGTTGTCGATCTCGATACGACCGTCGGTCAGGAAGAGCTTCAGACCATCCCAGTATTTGGTAATGTAGGCCAATGCCTCGCCGAGCGGCGACTTCGTTGCGACGCGGGCCCGGTGATGGAGAATCCAGGCATCCAAGTCGGCGAGGAGCGTTGCTGACCGCTCTAACCGACCTGCAAGGCGAGCCTCTGGATCAAGGCCCCGAAGTTCGGCTTCGATGCGGTAAAGTTCGCCGATCCGCTTGACGCCATCCTCGGCAATCGGTGCTGCGCCGTTGCGGGTGATCTCCACCAGCTTGCGACGGGCGTGTGCCCAGCAATAGGCAAGCCGAATGTCCGGGCCGATGCGGTCTGGTCCGATCAGCCTGTTGTATCCGGCATAGCCATCGACTTGCAGGATGCCGGAGAAGCCCTGCAGTATCCGCTCGGCATGAATGCCTCCGCGACCGGGCGCGTAGGTGAAGGCGACACCTGGCGGAGCACCGCCGCTCCACGGTCGATCATCCCGCGCTAGTGCCCAGAAGTATCCGGTCTTGGTTTTGCGCGAGCCGGGATCGAGAACCGGTGCACGGGTCTCGTCCATGAAGAGCTTGGACGAGCGCTTGAGGTCGGCAATCAGTGCATCGAAGACGGGGCGCAGTTCATAGGCTGCCCGACCGACCCAGTCGGCCAGCGTGGATCGGTCGAGGTCAATGCCCTGGCGGCTCATGATCTGGGCCTGCCGGTAAAGCGGCAGATGATCGGCATATTTGGAAACCAGCACATGGGCGACGGTCGCTTCCGTCGGCAGCCCTGCTTGGATCAGGCGTGCCGGAGCCGGGGCCTGAACGACACCGTCGGTGCAGGCACGGCACGCATATTTGGGGCGGCGGGTGGCAATGACGCGGAACTGCGCCGGGACGACATCCAGCCGTTCAGAGACATCCTCGCCAATGCAATGCAGGCATCCACCGCAGGCGCATATCAGGCTTTCCGGCTCGATCACCTCTTCGACACGCGGAAGATGCGTTGGAAGGGAGCCGCGATTGATAGCGCGTGCCTTGGCAATCCTGTGTCCAGCAGGAAGGTTCGCCTCATCCTCAGCATGGATCACGGCCATAGCCGTCTCCAGGTCTTCCAGCGCCAGGTCGAATTGGTCAGGATCGGTCTTCTCGGACTTGCGCCCGAAGGCTGCCTGCTTGAATGCGGCAACCAGCTTCTCAAGCCGCTCTATCCGCTCATCCTTGCGGGCGATATGCTCGTCCTTGCTCGCTATCGCGACGTCCTTGGCCGCCTCGCGTGCCTGCGCTGCGATCAGCATCGCCTTCAGAGCAGCAACATCATTGGGAAGATCGGCGGCGTCCAGCATGGCCAGAAGCTACCAAATCGTGAGCCGATTTGCCCTCATATTTGTCGTGCTGAGTCATCGTGCCGCAGCTATTCGATGACCTGCGGTGTTCTCGTCTGGACGCTATGAACCCGCCGCCAATCGAGGCCCGCGAACAGGGCTTCGAACTGGGCGTGGGTCAATGTCATCAAGCCATCCTTGATGCCCGGCCAGGTGAAGCTGTGCTCTTCCAGCCTCTTGTAGGCCATGACGATCCCAGAGCCATCCCAGTAGATCAGCTTCAACCGATCCGCCTTGCGTGACCGAAACACGAAGACGGTTCCGGTGAACGGGTCCTTGTGCAGTTCGCTCTTCACCAGCGCCGCCAATCCGTCATGCCCCTTGCGGAAGTCTACGGGTTTCGTCGCCACCATTATCCTGACGCGGTTCGACGGAAAGATCATGTCGCTGCCGCCAGGGCGCGAGCGATGGCAGCGATCCTGGCAGCAGACGCACCTTCCTCAAGACGGATCGTCACCGGACCGACGATAATCTCGGCGCGCGTGGCGGCCTTGACCGTCAGCGGCTCAGGCGACGGCGGCTCGACAACCATGGCCGCGAACTCTACCGCATCCTCCGGTGCTGGCAGGATCAGTTTGCCCTGCCGCGCCATCGTCCGCCAGGTGGAAAGGCTGTTGGCTCGCAATCCATAGCGCTGCGCAACTTCGTTGACAGTCGTGCCAGGCCTCAAGCTTTCCGAAACGATCTTTGCCTTGATCTCGTCCGGCCAATGTCGGTGAGCCTCACGTCCCGGCTTGCTGGTTGTGAGAAACTCCAATGAGGTCTCCATGGAGAAACTCCCGTTCTTCATCCATGGAAACCTCGATCACAGATCAGGCGGCAGCGAGCAATGTGGGAGTGAAACAGCGGTTACTACTGAACCAAAAAGACGAGAAGTATTCGAACGCTGTTCGGGATTTCCGTGATCGGTTACTGAAATTCACGGGTGGTGTCGGCACCCATCTTCGCGCGGCTATGCAAATGGTGGAACATGCAGACAAGCCTAAGTCGATGTCCGAAAAACCGGCAGCAGGCCAACATGATGGACGCCGCCCGCGTTGTATGAGCCGATACCGTAAAATGTCACCTCAAACCTCCTCACAATAACCTGACGCCATTGCACGATAAATAGTTAACGCGTTGTCTCATGTTCGGAGGTATGCCATCTAACGGGAGACTTGGTTGAGGAAACCCTAGCCCTTCTCCGAAACGCCAACAGATATGAACGACGCTGGAGCTTCACCGTCGTCAGGTCCTTTATGCTCGTCAAAGCAAATAGACCGTTGACAAGCTCGATATTGTTCCCTATTCGTTCTCGCCATGAAGAACGCGACCCTACACATCATACGAATATCCTGCTGACCCACCGCCTCGCGAGAGGCTGTCGTCAATTGCGTGTATATTCGAGTTGTGTAGATGAGTATTCAGTCGTTGCCGTCTGGCAAGACGTTCCGTACGTCGCAAACCATTCTCTCTCAGCCCAAATTCAACCGTTGCGTAGGCCGTTTCATCGCCAGGGACCAACTGGCGCGTGATGTGGCGTGCTTATTGGAATTCGAAGACGAGATTTCGAGCTGGAACTGCCGATCTCTACAGCTGCGCCAGGGGTTTGATACCTATTCTCCCGATTTCGTCGTCGAACGTCAGTCTGATGTCCTGTTGATCGATGCCGTTGGGCAGCGTCGCCCGCCCCAGTGGGTTGCCGAGGCAATCATCCGCGAAGGGTTCACATACCGGACCATGTCGCGTGGAGACATCGATCCGATCCGTCTCAAGAATTGCAAAGACCTGCTTCAATGCTCGGGCGGTGAAGTCAGCTTGGGGGATAGGGTAAGATTGCTGTCCGTCCTGGATGAGCAATTTTCCCTGACCCTGGCTGAAAGCCTCACCGTATTCCAGGAAACCAAGCCGATACGTGGCCTGGCAAATATGGTCGTCGCGCGTTTGGTCGAGATCGATCTCGACACCGCGCTGATCGGGCCAGAGACCGTTGTCCGCCGCTATCGCGGCTAGACCCATCACCACAACATTTCATGTTCGAAGTCGTGGCTCAGGCCGCGAGGAGGGTAACTGTGCCTAAAACAAAGTATTCACTGAAAACGCCACAAGACGCAGCGTTGTACTGTACGCTTAAACGGGCACTCAGGAAGGCTCCTGATTTCATCAGAGGCGCTGACTGCGTGGTCCTGCTGAATGTTCCGTCAGACCGATCTGGCGAGGACTACGACGTATGTGCCGAAAATCTCTTGCTTCGATTTTCTTCGGATCGAGATGACATGGCCTACATGATGGTCGCCGCTGCCGATAAGCCACGGACCATCCTCAAGAGGATGGACGGGGACTTCAGCCGAAAGCGCCGCCTACTCATTTTCAGGGAACAGGGTGCCGAACTTCCTGTTCAAGTCTCCTTGAAAGTTGACGTCGAAGTCGACATCCCACCGATCTCGACAATGGACTTTCGGATCGGATGCCGGATTGCCTATCAGATCGACGTCAGTCCCACTGAAGCGGAAGCGGCGATGTCTTATCCGCTACTGCATGTTTGGGCGGCATTGCGGCGAGGTCGTCCAATCGGGAACGCGTTGGCGCGTCTGGCCGAGGCATCTGTCCTCGATGCCAAAGCGTCGAGTGCCAAGAGCGAAAGCTTGCCGCCGTTGCAGGACATGTTCGGCTATAGCCAAGCCAAGGTTTGGGGAATGGAGCTTGCCCAGGACTTGATCGACTGGCAGCGAGGCAAGATCGATTGGTCGGAAGTCGATACCGGAATCGTTCTGTCGGGACCGCCAGGGGTTGGGAAGACGCAGTTTGCCGCCGCCTTGGCCCGGCAGTGCAATGTGCCCATCATTGCGACCTCCTTGGCGAGGTGGCAGTCAAGAGGTCACCTTGGCGACCTGCTGAAGGCTATGAGAGCTGACTTCGAGAAAGCGAAGGAAAGTGCGCCTTGCATTCTATTCTGTGACGAGATGGACAGCTTCGGCGACCGCAATTCCTTCTCGGCCGATAACAAAGACTACAGCACTCAGGTGGTGAATGGCTTTTTGGAGCTGTTGGACGGGCTCGACGGGCGTGAAGGCGTGGTCGTGATCGGCGCAACCAACGCTCTCGGTCGTGTCGATCCTGCCATTTTGCGGCCCGGGCGATTGAACAGACATGTTGCTATTCCCCTCCCGACTGCGTCAGACAGGATCGCCATCCTTCAGCAACAACTCGGACAGCCTCTGCCGAGAAAGCATCATCCAAAGTTGATGGCAGCCACCAACGGGTTTTCCGGAGCTGATCTCGCCAAGGTGGCCCGAGATGCAAAGCGTATTGCCCGACGGGCCAAACGGGATGTCACCATGGCTGACATTTCGAGATCATTGCCAGAAATGGTGGCGATCACAGGCGAGTTGCGGCGAGCGCTCGCGGTTCATGAGGCGGGCCACACCGTTGCAGTCGTCACGCTCGATCATGGCAAGTTCTACGGTGCCATGATTATCGATCATACACGCAACGACAGTGAGACGGTGCCGGGTGGTGGGGCATACTTCGAGGTACCCAACGTCGCATACCGCACCGTGCGAACCTACAGGGATCGAATTGTGGTGCTGCTCGCGGGGGTTGCTGCCGAGGAGGTGCTCCTTGGGGCTGTAAGTGACGGGGCTGGCGCAGGCCCAAACTCTGATCTCGCCCAAGCCACCCGTATCGCCACGATGCTACAGAGTGGCATGGGCATGGGTAATCGCCTTCGTCATAGCCTGGCGAAAAGCGACCGCGACCTTGAAACACTTCGACTTTACGACCCTGGTGTCGCCGTCTGGGTGGACGATGTACTCCGGACCGAATTCGAGCGGGCGAAGCAGATTGTCCGCAGTCACCTGAAACTCGTGGAGGCTATTGCCGACGAGCTGGAGGTGAAGGGAAAAGTCTCTGCTGATCAGGTCGCAAAGATGGCGGCTAAGCTCGACGGACTGCCACGCATAGCGACCTCGGTCTGAAGCTTCGCACTCTTGTACGGCCAATGATGCGCCGCATCCTGCGCCTCTTACCCCACATCCTTGAAGGTTACAGCCATGAAAGCATGGATCATCAGTGACATGCACGTCACGCTCGCCGATATGACTGCCGAAATTGACATCCCTCAAGCCGATATCTGCGTCTGCGCAGGTGACCTATCTGGTTTCCTCGCGTTCGGCCTCGAATTCCTAAAACGGCGGATCGCCCCAACGATTCCGGTCGTCGTGGTCCTGGGGAACCACGACTATTACGGTAACACCATCGACGGTGCTCTGTCGGAAGCGCGGAAGGTCACCGGTGAATGCAACATCCATCTTCTGGCAAACGAAACGCTCGAAATCGGTCATGTCAGGATCATCGGCGCGACGCTCTGGACTGATTACCAGGTCCCGTGGGGCATCGACGATGAGTTGCCGCTTCCTGATCGTGCTGAAGCCGCCGTGTACTTCTGCCGAAGAAGCATGCTCGATTTCCGCGAAATCTACGGCTCGCCTCCGTTTCGTGAGGGAATTCCCAGGCTCATCACGAGCCGCGAGATCATCTACAGGCATATGGAGAGCAGGGCATTTATCTCAGGTGAAATGGCAAAATCTTGGACTGGTAAGACCGTGGTCCTAACGCATCATGCGCCGTCTCCACGATCATTGCTGAAACAGTACCAGGGTGATGCCACCAACGCTGCTTTCGCCAGCGATCTCACTGAAGTCATCCAGAACGGGCGACCTGATATCTGGATTCACGGCCACATCCATCAGTTCCAAGACTACGTCGAGGGGCACACTCGGGTGATCTGCAACCCACTCGGCTATCGGCATGAACGTGGCAAAAACGGGTATCGCCATGGCTTCGTGATCGAGCTTTGAACCCGAACGGATGTGTCTGTACACAAAGGAGTAAATCGAAATGTCCAGCAAGCTGGTTCTAAAGCCACTTTGGAGCAACGGCTCCTGCACCTACGCGATCACTTTCAAGAAGATGTCGGCGGAAGACAGGCGAGAGGTCGAGCAACTCGCCGACGAGGCGGGCTACATTCGCAATGACGACATTTGGGCCCCACCCAGAGTGGCAGGCAAGATGTCGGACTTTTTCCGCGCAATGGCCAACGCTGGTTTCGGCCTGGAGTTTGACGATCCCGAAGACGCTCCTTTCGACCTTCAACGGTTGAATCTCTCAGCGGATACCCGAGCGAAGCTGGAATGGCTCAGGGATTTTGAACTATACGACCTGGCGGGGTGGACGCCGGTGCAGGCGGAGGGGAGGTTAGACGGACATCATTTCTATTTTCGTGCGCGTGGGAGTTACTGGCGGTTCGAATTGGGTGGCAACGAACGACACACACGGTCACCCAGGTGGTGGCACGAGGAATCTTGGCCCTCGATGACAGGTTTCGAAGCCGGTTACATGTCCGACGAAGAAGCCGTTAGTTGCATTCTGAAGGCCATCGATCTTTTCCGAAACGGAGACAACAGTCTCTTCAACCCGGAACATCCGGAATACGAGCGGACGATCCTAGAAGGATGGTCGGCTGGAGCCCTTAGCCTGCGGATCGTTACGATCAGGCTCGGCATTTCTGCGAAAGAAGCCGTCACACGAATGCGGGCGCGGGGGATCGAACTGCCATACACCGCCGACCGGGAAATTCAATATGTGGAGTCGCTACCCGTGCGAAAGCTTAAGTCGCGTGTTGGCCACTAAGCAGGAGAAACAAGAGCCCTCGCGAGGATGCTGGTGACGCAACTAACGCACATGTGGAGAAAGTTCTAAGGTGAGCTATCTTATTGAGAAGCGCTAGCTCGCTCTGCTAGAGGATGAGACATGACTGGCCGAGCATGCCACGTGTCGTCTTGGGGATTGTAAATGCCTGGAAGGGGGTAGCAGCTATTGATCAGCAGGAAGTCTTTGACATTAAAGGTTGCAATCGGCATTTGACTCACCAGCGCCGCTGCCGCGATATGGAGGTCCTGTCCGAAGCGAATTCTTTTGGCTCCAGGATGAGATACCATGAGATTGCGGAGCCTGGGATCGGCAGCCAAATTCCCCCACACCTCGGCAACATCCTTTCCTGTCTCCAAGATGGGCATGCCAGTGGCGATAAGGCCTTGGTACCAGGTGGTCAGTCTAACTGCTTTGACGGGGTCGCGAGAACAAAGTTGCATTATCCCTTGTTGAAACTCGACGATAGCAGCCGCTGGAATGACGAGGTTTGGCGCACTTTTTATGAACCGCACGACCTGCGGATGGGGCTTAACCCTGCTGGTTTCGCTCAAGACGCATGTATCGAGTAGGTATCCGGTCGTCATGGAAAGGGCGCTCATCTGAAATGCGAGCAAAGTCTACAATAGTGGTTAACACACGATTAACGCGCATTTTCCCTTTGGGTGCGTTGCGCCCTACCTCTTATGGGAGAGAGTTATGAGTGAAGAAGATAGAAGTCCCAGGGAGCAAGAGGAGATGTCTGCCATTATCGTCACCATTCCGAAAGACGGAGAGCTAAGACGGTTCTTTGAACGGCTGCGCGCCGCTGGAACGCTCACGGTAAACGACGGCGGCCACGAGTTCTTGGTCAAAATCTCCCAATCACAAATTTCAAGTGAAGCACGGGACTTTCTGGCCGGTGGAGGGCCTATATCTGAATAGCGTCCCTAAAAGCACCTGATCGGTGAATGCTTGTATGTCTTTAAATTTCGTGATCTTCTCCACTTTGAAGAAGCGGGCTCACCCCGGTCTATTCCTGGGCCGTCAGATCGAGCCGCTACTGCCTTTCCCGAGCCGGACCTTGTTTCGCACTTGGAACGCGACCGGTCTAAGGTTGGATGCGGAATATGAGGAGTACCAGGCTTCAGCGCCTGGAATATGATCACGCGGTTTTCGGCCTTGCACCCGTGCCGCGTATAAAATCAAAAAATCCCGGCTGGGCTTCCTTAGCAAGATTTTTTGTGACCCAATCGCGATCACGGGTGTCGATGGCAAAAGCAAATTGCCTTGCTTGGCGCACAACATGCCGATTGTTCCGACGTACGAACTCCGTCTCGCCTTCGCGAAACGCCTTTTCAATCACCTGTCGGGAATGGGCGGCCAAGAATACGGCTTTCGGTCCAATCGGGATCGTAACTAACGTACTTCTGGATTTGAACGGGTAGTCCCGCCTGACAGGACGGTCGGATGTCAAAAAAGAGTCGCTGCCGGAAATCTCTCGAACCTCCCAGTGCATCTTGGCAATAGTAGTGGAGATTTCCTTATGCTCTGTCATATGAGCCATTATTTTAACCCCTAGGCGTTTTCCGTAATCCTGGCCCATCGATGCGATGTATTCCTTCAACGTCGGATGCGCGCTGTCTCGCATCGTAGGAAATTCGGTAAAAAGTTTCTGGTACCGAGCCTCCATGCGCTGATTTGGATTCGCCCACTCTACGCTGATGTTCCGCTTCGCTGACTGGACATCCTCAGGTCCCCGAACGAGAAGCGATACAATGAACCATGTCCAGTCATTACGGTCATTGTCGCTCCAATTGCCTCCTGCTCCCTCTTTTTCCAGCCTAGACAGTATTCTGCTTGCCTTGTTATCTTTCGGCTTCATCAGGTCAGTTTCGACTGCCTCTGCCTCGTCCCCCGAAAAGCCGTCGAACGAATATCCATTGCGCTCCCATCCTACCCCCTTGGGAGCTTTCCGGTCGACCGCAACAATCCCCGGCCGCCAGAGAGCGTAGCGAGTCAACATTGCTGGATTGCCCGACGCCCACCTCTTTGAGTAGAAAATCGGAATGAAATGATGGACAGCAGGTGGCAGGTGGTTCTTTTCGGACGTCAAATCAAAACCGACAATTGAGTTCTGGAAACCAGTGGACAGATTGTATTTCTTCTCTTCACGCACCGTAAAGTAGATACGATGGGACGAGGAATCATTAGCATCCGGGGGGACCATGGCCGAGGCACAAATCGATCTTGAACGAGGAAAACTTCGTTCTCTGTCCGTGCGCAACTTCCGATGCATTGGGAATAACCCGGTTAAGGTCGATCTGGATGATATCGTCGTTCTTGTCGGCCCGAACAATTCGGGCAAAAGCTCAATTTTGCGTGCCTATGAGATCGCCATGAGCGAGGGATCGAACGCTGGTAAGCTCAAGATCGAGGATTTTCCTAATGGCGAGATCAACCCGGACGAGCCGGTTGAGATTGAACTTGTAACCGAAGTCATCGTCGGTGACCCAGGCAAGCAGTGGCTTGGTGATCTCGAAGGTAAACCGGCGGGTGCGGATGGGCGAAAATACGTCAAAGAAAAATGGGTTTGGACCGCCATAGGCAAAGGCACCCGCTACGGCTGGAACGTTGACGCTCAAGACTGGGATGGGAAGAAACCGTGGGGCTGGGCTAACGTTGCGAACGCCCGTCGCCCAGCAGTCCACCCAGTTCGCGCGTTTGATCCGCCTGAAGCACAGGCCAAGCAAATCCACGACTTGATGAGCAAAGCGATTCTGGATTCAGCTAAACTGCTCGAAAAGGACGGGGTCAAATTATACGATAAAATCCTTGGCGAAATTGATGATTTCCAGAAGCTCGCGCTCGCCCATAACAAAGGAAAAATCGAAGAGGCGGAGAAGACCCTCAACGATATCGTATCTACAATTTTTCTGGATCACGTCGTCCAATACATCCAGTCGGCAGATGCATCCGACTCGGCACTGAAGCTTTTCCCGGATGGCGGTAGGCTCACCATGGGTCACAAGAACGGTCACATGTCCGACCTGGAATCGCAAGGAAGTGGGGCGCGGCGAACGATGCTCTGGGCAACGCTCAAGCTTCTAAAGGACAGCGCCAGCGATCAGAAAAAAGCGAATGTGCTTCTGATCGATGAGCCCGAGCTTTGTCTTCACCCGAATGCCATCCGGGACGCATGCAAGGTACTCTACGATTTGGCATCGAAAGAAGGATGGCAGGTAATGGTGACCACCCACTCCCCTGTCTTCATCGATCTTTCTCGTGACAACACGTCCGTCGTCCGCGTTGAACGGAGGGACAAGGGCGAGATTGTGGGGACTACCCTTTACCGGCCGGAAGCAGCACAGCTCAGTGCCGACGACAAGGCCAATTTGAAGCTCCTGAATCTTTACGACCCATACGTTGGCGAATTTTTCTTCGGCGGTCGCGTGATCCTGGTGGAAGGCGATACCGAATATTCCGCCTTCCGTCTGATCATGAATGAGGACAAATCATTGTCGAACATTCACGTTATCCGTGCGCGAGGTAAAGCAACCATCGCGTCGCTAGCAAAGATTCTCAACCAGTTCGGGGCGACCTACTCAATTCTTCACGACACCGACACGCCGAAAACCATGAGTAAAAACAAAAAAGGCGAGGTCAAGGAAATCGTCAACCCCGCTTGGACGACGAACGGGAACATTCTGGCGGCAGTCGAGAAACAGCTCGAAGCCAAAACGGTCCGGCTTGTCGCATCGAAGGTCCACTTCGAGGCTGCTTTTTTCGATACCGCTCTAACCGGTGAAAAGCCGTATTCAGCAGTGCGAACGCTACTGAGCGATCCGGACCGTAAAAAGGTCGTGGCGGACTTGTTCAAGGCTTTGATAGAGCACGATATAAAGTTGCCAGACGGCTGCGTGGAATGGTCGAAAATAACCGAATTAGAGGCGCTGTTTCCTTCCGCCCCCTAGATCGTGGCCTGGGACGGGAAAATTGTACATCCCAGAAATTCGCAACAGCGCCGTTGTACTCAAGCAGTTTCATCCATCCTTCCAATGTGGAATTGGGGGCAGTCTATACCATCCATCGCTGTTGATTATGGATGCCTGTAATCTACGGCCCTCTAAAAATCCGGCGATTAAATCTGCTACGGGAGAGACCAAGCGGCATGCCCATCCAGCTTCAAGAGCGCCTTTCCGAATTTTCATATGGATATGGTGTGACCAGAGAATTTGAGCGATCACTGGTCGCTCAGGGCCTGAGAGCCGTACCATTTCTACCCAGTTTGCTGCACGAAGCGAAACTGGGCTTCGATGTAGGTTTCGACAGAGTTGGCACGCCCTTGCTTCTACAGTTTAAACTCGGCCATGCCATGAGGCGCTTCTCTCCAGGGCCAAGACCTACGCTCAATCAGCCATTTTGGCGGTTCAAGATCGATACAGCCGAACCTGATGGTCAGTTTGAATTACTGCTTAAAGCGGAGCGAGATGGGGCCGATGTCTTTTACGTCGCGCCAAAATTTCATGACTGGGAAATCTACTTACAGGCCTTTGAAAATGGCCGGATTACCCGGCAATCGGTTATCGTAAAGCCATCTTCGATTAGACATGTCTTAGACAACAACGTCGTTCCGGACGGCCACCACAAAATCGTCTACGACCATTCTCGAACATACCTCTGCTCTGACCCAATACCGCTAGAGCATGTGAATCCGTTTAATGTTGCACAAACAGTTAGAAACGATATTTCCCATCGGAAGGAAACACTAGGCCAAAGCTTGGAGAAAATATATGGGGGGTTCGACAGTCGGTTTGAAGTAAGGACTGCTGCGTTTAAGTTAAGTGACCGCACAGGTTTCGATATTCCGTCGGATGCGAATGAGCAGCCTAAATTGCGTGCAGCGCGAGTAGAACGGCTGTTGAATCGAGGTAGAACCCGTGAGGAGGCTATTGCGTTGGCAGTTGCAGCCGAGGCTTGGTCGGTTGGTGCTCAAACGATTTTTGTTACCGAAAAATGAGTCGCACCTACTAATAGCCCACTCTTCATCCTCGTAAATATCGGGACCGTCGTCATTCGCGACCTCAATCGCTTCAGGTCTACGACCAAATCTGCGATCAAAAGCTTCGGCCATACGGGCTCGTACGGGCCTGATGTCGACGTCCCTGCGGTAGCGACTAAAGCTGTTAATCTTCTGTTCCAGCGCGGCACGATCCGGCCTCTCATAGGGAGCGGAATCGACTTCGAATCGCCCGTAAGGATAAAATGAGAGTGGAGGCAACGCGAGCACGACTCGAATATCGTGCGCTCAATGTATTCTCTCGGTTAAACGGTATCTCAATGAAAATCGACAAATTCATCACTTCAAAGCTTCTCGGCAAAATCTGGCATGTAACCAGCCACGAGCGATACCAGCTCATCATGTCGGATGGCTTTATTCGGTCTGAACCAGCCATAGGCAACGACCAGCGCTGGAGCACTAGACAGGGGCCACGCTGGTATCCGTTCGTCCGTCACATAGGAGGTTTTTCGCTCTTCGACTTTCCGGTGGGTTTCGATCTTGATCGATACCGCCAGAGGTGTCCTTCCTCGTCGCTCGAAGCCCTAATCCCCTATCGTCCTGAGTGGGGTCACTCCGTTTGGCTCGAAATCGACCAAGTGGCTCAAGCAACCTCCCTGTTGCGTGGAGATGTTGTTTGGGAGCGGTGCGAGCAGGAAGGGCGAGGAAGGCGTTGCATGCCCCACATCGAAGCGGCCCATATCGGTGATATGCCGATTAGCTCAATAGCTGCGGCCAATCTGTTCGCGAAGGGCGACACTGATTGGCGAGCCGTGTAATCCTGCGCGGATAAGGTTGCCCAAACATAACGCGGTGGTTGCTTGGTACAAAAGTACCGGAGCGAATGGCCCACACAACTGCTCACAGGGACGAACCTAGAGAGCGCAGTCAGTAGGCGTAGCCCAAATCAGTGGGGACATTTTTAAAGGCGCTTTCTGCTGTACCGAGGTGTCGTAGGGACAAACCTTACGGACCACACCAAAAGATGACCGATCAAGCTACTGAAGCATCATTTGTCGATGCTACGGGCGGGAATTGAATCCACGACCGCGCCCAGACCAAGGTGACCACGACCACAGGTTTGTTGGGCTCGATATGGTCCAGTTTCGCAGCAACGCAAGTCTAATTGAGAAGCAGCAGTAATCACTCATGCCCGTTGCAGCGTCGACGCGAACTTTCCCGTCACTCACTGCTTGTCTACGTCGAGCACCTTACTCGCACGATGTTAAGCGAGTTTGTCGCTTGCAGTAGTCGGCGAAACCTTTGGAAAAACCAGAGGACATCCAATGGACTACCTACCACACCCAGTACGCACCATTTTCATCTCAGCAGCGGGATACGAACGCGCCGCTCAAACAAAAGCTACCATTGAGAGAAACATCCAACTGTCCGGTCCGAAGCGGGCCCGTCATTGCAACACTATGGCTCGCTGGGTGCAGAACGCTGAGATGTCGGGCGCAACCGATGAACAAATCGCGGACATGCGAGGGCGGATCAGAGCCTTGAAAATGATAGCAGTGCCCGTCCTGTACAGCGACGAGTGCTCAATCTTCGACGTATCGGCTTTGCTCCCAAAGCTGCCCAAGAACGACATCTCCGACTTCAGCCTGCGCGATCTGGTGCTTCCTGGCGATGAAACCATTTACATTCATTTTGGTCGCGAAGAAGCGCTCATCGTCGACCAGGGCCACGATCTCTATTTTGAAGGGGCCTACGTTACGCGCGTTGACAATGAGGTTGGTGAAGATGAAGTCAGCGCATTCCGAATCGCGCTCGTATTCAGCGATCCAGAATTCGGAACGCTCGCCTTCGACCGGCCAATCGGCCACACGCTTAAGCGAAACTCGGACTTCGTTCGGTTCGAGATCAAGCACACCAAGAGCGTGCGACTGGGCTTTGCCAGCCTGGCACAAAACGGTTTGGCGGAAGAAAGTCAGGTTCTGACTGCACCATTGAAGGTTTATTGCGCCGCCTATGATCTCCTCATCAGATCGATGATTTACCTAGGCCAAGACGGACGCGACGTGGAGTCTGGTTACTTCGACGGGGCTCCGGAAAGGCAGTTACGGAAGGCGTTGAACGGCGACGAAAACGCCGAACACTATCTATTGGAAAGCGGCTTTCCTACCGTGCAGTTTGTCGGCCGTAACATCGGGCCGGTTCCAGACCTTTGTGAGCCACATTGGGGTGCTGAACCTGTTGGCTTTCAGATTTAAAGAGTTTTGCAGTTTCAAGCCAAAGAATCCGGCCGGGGAAAGCTGTTACGGGGCATCCGCCCCCTAAGAACGGCTCCAGGGAAATTCGTTAGGGGCCGCACCACTCACGGAGTATCATTTTTCAATGCATGTGAAATTTGGTGCCCCTTGCCGGAATCGAACCAGCACTCCTCTCGGAACCTGATTTTGAGTCAGGCGCGTCTACCAATTCCGCCAAAGGGGCAACACAAGCGTCTAAACGCGGTAGAATAGCGCCGAAATATACGAATGCCCCCGCTTCGGTCAACCTCTATTCGCAAGGTCATGCACAATCACGAAGAGTTTTAAACCAGAAGTGTTTTGCCAGGCGTCGCGCCATTTACAGCCTTATTTCCCTTCACTAAAACCCCAGCCAGATTGACTGACAGGAAAAACGAATGCTGCGCCGTCTTTATGATTGGACCATGTCGCTGGCGGGAACCCGTCATGCCGAAAAGGCACTGTTCGGCATTTCGTTTGCAGAGAGCTCGTTTTTTCCGCTTCCACCGGATGTCTTGCTGATTCCCATGGTGATCGCCAAGCCGCTGAGATGGATCAGGCTTGCGCTCATCTGCACCATCTCCTCCTTGCTTGGCGCGTTTCTGGGCTACGCAATCGGCATGTTTCTCTATGAGACGATCGGCCAACCGATCCTGGCTTTCTACGGCAAGGAAAACTCCTTCGAACAAATTGCCGCCTGGTACAACACCTGGGGTGGGTGGGGTGTCTTATTCGCCGCGGTAACGCCGTTTCCCTACAAGGTTCTGACCATTTTTTCGGGCGCTACAGGACTCAATTTCCTGGTGTTCACCATCGTCAGTATCATTGGCCGCGCTGCCCGATTTTTCCTCGTGGCGGCACTGCTTCGACTTTACGGTGAACCTATCCGGATCTTCATCGAGAAATATCTCGGACTGCTTTTTGCACTCTTTCTCATTCTTCTGCTTGGCGGCTTCTATCTCGTCAAGTTCGTGTTCTAAAGGGAACAATGACCATGCTGAACCTACGCACCGCCGCCCCCCTTCTGCCAACGATAGTCGTGACCCTCGGCATGGCAGTCGTGGTTGGCACAGCACTTGGTTTTGAACATATCGGCGGCTACATTCCGTGTGCCTTGTGCCTGCTGCAACGCAATCCCTATTACATCGGCATTCCGCTTGGAATTCTTGCCATTCTGTCCGTCGTCTTGAAATGGCCGGCATGGATCAGCCGGGCGCTGCTTGCCCTGATTGGCGTACTGATGCTGATCGGTGCAGGCATGGGCATCTATCATGCGGGCGTGGAATGGCAGTTCTGGGAAGGCCCGGCAAGCTGCAGCCTAAGTTCGGCGGGCGTCAGTGCAGGCGGTGGCGATATCCTCAGCCAGCTGAATGCGGTCCACGGCCCATCCTGCTCGGAAGCGACGCTTCGCGTGCTTGGATTGTCGTTTGCCGGTTGGAACGTCATGACCAGCATCGCACTTGCCGCAATCGGGTTCTACGGCGCAACAAAAAAGGCCCTCTAAGGGGCCTCTCTACGATCGATATCGCCAACATCAGGGCTGCAGTTCGGTATCCCAGTAGAGATAGTCCATCCAGCTTTCATGCAGATAGTTCGGCGGGAAAAGCCTGCCATTATTGTGAAGATCCTGCACCGTCGGACGATAGGCTTTCTGTGCTGGGAACATTTGCGCTTGGCGGGGAAGCTTGCTGCCCTTGCGCAAATTGCACGGTGAACAGGCCGCTACAACATTCTCCCACGTCGTCTGTCCGCCATGAGCTCTGGGAATCACATGATCGAAGGTCAAATCGTCCATGGAGCCGCAATACTGGCACTCGAATCTGTCGCGCAGAAACACATTGAAGCGCGTAAACGCGGGATTACGCGTGGGCTTGATATAGGTCTTGAGACTGACAACACTCGGAACCCGCATCGAAAAGGTGGGAGAGCAGACCGAGTGATCGTATTCCGCGATGATGTTCACGCGGTCCAGAAAAACCGCCTTGATCGCATCCTGCCAGGACCACAGCGAAAGCGGATAATAACTCAGTGGCCTGTAGTCGGCATTCAAGACGAGTGCCGGCAGGGAATTAGGCGAAACTGCAATCGTCAAGGGCGTCTCCTGATCGATTCGTAATCTGCTATTTCTATATTAGGTCTGTTGTTACAGGATTGTGAAGCCAAATAAATTGGCCGGCCGCGGTTGATGCATCGTTTTCAAAGGGGCGTTGCATCCCGGCCCATGGACCTCGCGTAATAGGCCCAGAAAAGACGGGCCGCAACCGACCGCCAAGGCCTCCAGACACGCGCCAGCTCCTGCACCACGGCGACGTCAGGGCGGACCTCATATCCGAACGCCGATCCGACAGCGGCCCGGAGCGCCACATCGCCTGCGGGAAAAATATCGGCATGACCACCGCAGAACATCAGATAGACTTCCGCGGTCCATGGTCCGATACCGCGCAACCGCGTCAGCGCCGAAAGCGCGTCTTGAGATGGAAGGCGCGGTATCGCCTCAAGATCGATTTCTCCTTGAGCCACGTTCTGAGCGATCAACCGCAAGGTGGCAGCCTTGGCCCTTGAAAGACCGAAGGAAGCAACGGTCTCATCATCCAGCATCAGGTAACCTTCGGCAGACAGCGGCCGTATCGCAACCGTGATGCGTCGCCATAACGCCTCAGCGCTGGCCCGGGAAACCATCTGCGAGACGACGATATGGGCAAGTCCTTCAAAGCCCGGCTCTGCAAGCCGCAACGGGAGCGGGCCAGCGGCACTCGCGATAGGCTCGAGCCTTGGATCAAGGCACAAAAGCTCACCAAGGCCCCGCTCCACATCGGCAAGATCACGAATGACCGCGAGCGTGGAACTGGTCATCGATCTATCCTCTTGGAGCCGGCGTTAATTTCGTGGCAGAAGAAAGCATGATCCCCGCACACAGTCAAAAGCCGGCTTTCCGTTTTGCACCGAGCCCCAACGGTCTCCTGCATCTCGGGCACGCCTATTCGGCAATCCTGAACTACGACCTGGCCAAAGAGGCTGATGGCCGCTTCCTCTTGCGCATGGAAGATATCGACATTGCGCGCTGTACCCCGGAATTTGAAGCCGCTATATTCGGCGACATGACCTGGCTTGGATTGACGTGGGAAAAGCCTGTCCGCCGCCAATCAGAACATCTGGACACCTACAAAAAATCACTGGAGCGCCTCATTGGGCGCGGTCTTGCCTATCCGGCGTTCATGACACGGGGCGAGGTGAAGGCCTGTGTGGCAGAGGCGCAAGATCGCGGAATGGCATGGCCACGAGATCCGGATGGCGCACCGCACTACCCTCTCCGAGACCGGAACATGAGCGCGGATGAACGGAATATCCGCATCGCGAATGGCGCCCGCCATGCCTGGCGGCTTGATATGCGACAAGCCATCGCCGAGCTGAGCGGCGAACTCACCTGGCAGGAAAGCGGTGATGGCGAGGTTGGCACGATTTCAGCAGATCCTGCGGCATGGGGCGATGTCGTTCTATGGCGCTCGGATGCGCCAGCCAGCTACCACCTGTCTGTCGTGCTGGACGATGCCGACCAGGAAATCACCCACGTCGTCAGAGGCCTCGATCTGTTCCATGCGACCAGCGTCCACCGTTTGCTGCAGGAATTGATGGGCTTGCCGCAACCCACTTATCATCATCACAGACTGATCCTGGCGGAAGACGGTCGCAAGCTTTCCAAGAGCGAAAAATCGACTGGGCTGTCGCAACTAAGAACAGCCGGCCTCTCACCTGCGGCTGTTCGCCGGCTCCTTGATATGTGATGGACCAGGCGGGCCAGGGGATTGGCGCGGTGCCATGCCGGCAAATTTCAACAAGGCGGCATTGAATTCCGCACCGATCAGGAAAATCACCCCGACCATGTAAAGGAAGATCAGGACCACCATGATTGAGGCCAGACCGGCATAGGTGGCGGAATAATTCGCAAAGGTCGCGAGGTAAGACGCAAACCCGATCCCGCCAAGCATCCAGAGCAGCAGTGTCAGCGCCACACCCGGCAACACATCGATCAGCCGACGCTTGCCGGCTGGAAGACCGAGATGCGATAGCAAAAGACCGACAACGAGCACAGCAACTGTGCCCAGAAGCCGCCAGCTTGAAATGGTGGCAAGCAGGTCTTCCATCCAGGGAAACCACTTCTCCGCAAAGGACAGGGCAATCGGCACCGCCACCAGCAGGAGACTAAGCGCAGCCAGTGCGACAACGGCAGCCAGTACGAATCCAAGACTGAAAAGCCGCGTCACATACCAGGGCCTGCTTTCGCTCACCCGGTAGGCGCGGTTTAGAGAAACGCGTAGCGCCTCCACACCATTGGAAGCGAAATAGGCAGCAGCCAGAACCGAGATGGTCAGCAGCCCGCCGCGCTGGATCGTCAACACTTCCACGACCTGGTCCGAAAGCGGTGTTGCTATTGCTTCCGGCCATGTGTCGAAGATCAGATGGATCGCCGTTTCGGCAAACTGGTCCGCTCCGAGGAAAGACGCAAGCGCCGTCCCGAAGATCAGAAAAGGGAACACTGCGAGCAGAATAGACAGTGCGACATGGCTCGCCATTGCCCAACCGTCGTCTTCGCTGAAATGCATCAAAGCATCATAGGTCACCTTGTAGAACATTCGAAGGAAAGGCCGCATTCGATCTCCCTGATTGGTCGACGCCAATTGTATCGCCCTTGCGAATATGGGAAACCGGGCACGGTTTGTACAGGAAACAATAAAAATGACGGAACGCCGCACCATCATCGTCACTGGTTGCTCCACCGGCATCGGGGCATATTGCGCGCGAGCGCTCAAGAGCGATGGATGGCGCGTTTTTGCGACTGTCAGACGGGATGAAGACCAAATTTCGCTCGAAGCAGATGGCATCGAAACCTTCCTCATGGACTATACCGATCACGACAGCATTGGTGCATTCGTGACGGCGGTGCATGAGCGGTCGAATGGCCGCATCGATGCGTTGTTCAACAACGGCGCCTACGGCCAGCCAGGCGCAGTCGAAGATCTCTCGACCGATGTGTTGCGCCAGCAATTCGAGACGAATGTCTTCGGTTGGCACGAACTGACACGCCGCGTTATCCCGATGATGCGGGCTCGCGGAACCGGTCGGATCATTCAGTGCTCCTCAATCCTTGGACTCATTCCCTACCGTTTTCGCGGTGCCTATACGGCGTCGAAATTTGCGCTTGAGGGCCTGAGCATTACCATGCGCATGGAACTGCAAGGCAGCGGCATACATGTGAGCTTGATTGAACCCGGCCCCATCGAAAGCCGCTTCACCGCAACGGCGTTGAAGCACATCGAAAACAATATCGACCTTCTGAACTCGCCCCATGCGCGCGAATACGAACGTCAGCTTGCACGCCTCAATGGCACGGGACCAATCAACAAGCACAAGCTTGGACCCGACGCTGTCTATCGCGTTTTAAGGCATGCCTTGACCGCCGACGATCCGCGCCCACATTATCTCGTAACCACACCAGCCAAGCAGGGCGCATTTTTGAAAAGGCTGATGCCTTCCGGTTTGTTCTACAAGCTGATGCGCAAGCTGGATTAATGCCAATAGGAAGGCACACAATTTAGATGTCCGGTTTCACCACAGTTCTGGCCCTGATCGTCATGGGCCTCGTCGTCCTTGTTCTTATCCGCGGGCTCTTCAACATGATGAAGGGCGGCGACAGCAACCTTTCCAACAAGCTTATGCGAATGCGCATCGTGCTGCAGGCGGTTGCCATCGCCCTTATCATGCTGACGCTGTGGCTGACCGGTGGCGGTCGATAGGGATAGGACATGGTCAAGCTCAACAAGATCTACACACGCACCGGCGATGACGGAACAACGGCACTTGTTACCGGCCCACGCCGCCTGAAACACGACCTGCGTGTCGACGCCTATGGAACAGTCGACGAAACGAATAGCTGCATTGGTATTGCCCGTCTCTACACGGCGGATATGGCAATCCTTGATGGGATGCTCATGCGCATTCAAAACGACCTCTTTGACCTTGGAGCCGATCTGGCGACGCCAGATACCGGAAAGCCACCGGAATATGAGCCGCTAAGAATTGTTCAAAGCCAGGTCGACCGCATTGAAGCAGACATCGACGCGCTCAACGCGGAGCTCGAACCGCTGACATCCTTCGTTTTGCCAGGCGGCTCACCGGCCGCGGCCAATCTGCACCTTGCCCGTACCATCTCGCGCAGGGCCGAGCGGTTGATGGTTGCGCTAATGACCGCCGATGGGGAAATCGTCGACGCGCCCGCGCTCAGATATATCAATCGCCTGTCCGATTTTCTGTTCGTTGCCGCCCGCCATGCCAATGATCAAGGCAAAAGTGATATTCTCTGGGTACCGGGCGCGAACAGATAATATAGCCGATGAGGGCGGACCATGTTCATACCACTGCATGACAGAAACGCCCTCAAACATATCAGGCGGCAATATGTCACATTCGGCCTGATTCTGACCAATGTCGCAATCTGGGCCTTCACCGCACTCTTGCCGGAAAATGTGACCGATGCTGCCGTCGTCGGCCTCGGATTCATCCCGGCCGTCTCCCTGGACTACGCCGTTCTTCCGGCAGACCTTGAACTGGTCCCGTCAGAAGCAACCGCGCTTACCTATGCCTTTCTGCATCGTGACCTCCTGCATCTGGGCTCGAACATGCTGTTTCTTTGGGTGTTCGGAGACAATGTCGAAGACGCCCTGGGCCACTTTCGCTTTCTGGTCTTCTATCTGCTTTGTGCAGTCGCTGGCGCCATCGTCCATGCTCTTGTGGTGCCTGCGTCTCCCGCTCCGCTAATCGGTGCGTCAGGAGCGATTTCAGGTGTAGTGGCAGCTTACGTCCTTCTTCATCCCAAAGTGCGGATATGGGTGCTGGTTTTGTTTCGCTTCCCACTACCGCTTCCCGCCTTCATTCCACTCGTCTTCTGGATCGGTCAGCAATTTTTTCTGCTGGCGACGGATCACGACAGCAATGTCTCATGGGGTGCCCATGTCGGCGGTATATGCGCAGGCGCAATACTCGTCATTTTCATGCGGCGACGGGGGGTGCCATTGTTCGACCGGACGATCGTCACACCCAAGGCTGTGCAGCATGAGGTGACCACGCCACCGGTCGCAATGCCTCGCTCTTTCGCCGAACAACGCAAACCCGTTCACTGGGGGCGATAAGATGAAATCCACAGAATTGACCTTCACGTAAACGGAAGTTAATCGGTTTAAGCTGATTACGCATGTGCGCGGCGTTGTAATTGGAGAAAAAATGCGTATCCATGTCGCCGACTGACTATCGAACGCTTGTTTGAAGATGCATTTTCAAGCGGACGGCACGGAAGGAAAAAGCCCATGAAAGTACTTGTAACGGTCAAGCGCGTTGTCGACTACAACGTGAAGATCCGCGTGAAGCCGGACGCCTCCGGTGTCGAGCTCGCAAACGTGAAAATGTCGATGAACCCGTTCGATGAGATTGCGGTTGAAGAGGCACTTCGCCTGAAGGAAGCTGGCAAGGCAGAGGAAGTCGTCGTCGTATCGATTGGCCCGGCCAAAGCCGAAGAAACGCTTCGCACCGGCCTTGCCATGGGTGCCGACCGTGCCATTCTGGTTGAGACGGACGACATCGTCGAGCCTCTCGCCGTCGCAAAGCTGCTCAAGGGTGTCATCGAAGCCGAACAGCCCGGCCTCGTCATCACCGGAAAGCAGGCGATCGACGATGACAGCAACCAGACAGGCCAGATGCTCTCTGCACTTCTCGGATGGCCGCAGGCAACCTTTGCCTCCAAACTCGACATCAAGGACGGCTCCGCAGACGTGACGCGCGAAGTGGACGGTGGTCTGCAGACGATCAACGTCAAGCTTCCAGCCGTCGTGACCACCGATCTGCGCCTGAACGAGCCGCGCTACGCCTCTCTGCCAAACATCATGAAGGCAAAAAAGAAGCCGCTCGACAAGAAGACACCGGCGGATCTCGGCGTCGACACCACAGCACGCCTGAAGGTTTTGAAGACCGAAGAACCAGGTGGCCGCAAGGCTGGTGTCAAGGTTGGTTCGGTTGCCGAACTGGTCGAAAAACTCAAGACCGAAGCCGGCGTGCTTTGAAGTCGGAACGGATAGGAGAACACTAGAATGGCCATTCTTCTTCTGGCAGAACATGACAACCAGACCGTCTCGGATCAGACAGCCAAGGCTTTGACCGCTGCCGCAAAGATCGGCGGAGACGTTCATGTGCTCGTCGCAGGCGCCGGAGCCAAGGCGGCGGCTGATCATGCTGCAAAGCTCTCAGGCGTCTCCAAGGTTATGCTTGCAGATGACGCGTCGCTCGGCAACAACCTTGCCGAACCTCTGGCGGCACTGATCGTGTCACTGGCGGCATCCTACGATGTTATCATGGCGGCAGCCACGAGCGTCGGCAAGAACGTGCTGCCGCGTGTTGCAGCTCTGCTGGACGTGATGCAGATCTCGGAAATCATCGAAGTCGTCTCTGCGGACACCTTCAAGCGTCCGATCTATGCCGGCAATGCCATCCAGACGGTTCAGTCCACCGATGCCAAGAAAGTCATCACGGTGCGTACGGCATCCTTCGCAGCGGTTGGAGAAGATGGATCCGCTTCCGTCGAAACGGTATCGGCTGCTGAAAACCCCGGCATATCGAGCCATGTCTCTGATGCGCTTTCCTCCTCTGACCGCCCGGAACTGACCTCGGCCAAGATCATCATCTCTGGTGGCCGCGCGCTTGGCTCGTCCGAGAAGTTCAAGGAAGTGATCCTTCCGGTCGCCGACAAGCTCGGCGCTGCCGTTGGCGCCTCACGTGCAGCCGTCGATGCGGGTTACGCACCCAACGACTGGCAGGTCGGCCAGACGGGCAAGGTGGTCGCTCCGGAACTCTACATCGCCTGCGGTATTTCGGGCGCGATCCAGCACCTGGCCGGCATGAAGGATTCCAAAGTCATCGTTGCCATCAACAAGGACGAGGAAGCGCCGATCTTCCAGGTCGCAGACTACGGTCTCGTGGCAGACCTGTTCGAGGCACTGCCCGAGCTTGAAAAGGCCCTCTGAGGCACTGGCCTTTCGCATCTGCGAAAAGACTGGAAAAAGCCATTCGGCGGGTCTATCAATTTGCCAGGCTGCAACAGCGGCCCGGCATATTTGTCTGCACGGACGATAAACTGGGCGAGGAGATTTTCATGGTTTCGGTCATCAGCAATGTCGGAGTTATCGGAGCCGGCCAGATGGGTTGCGGCATTGCTCATGTTGCGGCGATGTCAGGCTACAAAGTGAAGATCTACGACCTCTCCCAGGAGCGTATCGAAACAGGCCTCGCCACCATCAACGGCAACCTCGCCCGCCAGGTCGGTGCCGGCAAGCTGAGCGAAGAAGATCGTAAGGCGGCCATCGACCGCATTTCCGGCAGCTCGGACGTCCAGGATCTCGCTCCCATGGATCTGGTCATTGAAGCCGCGACCGAAGACGAAACGATCAAACGCAAGATCTTTGCTCAGGTCTGTCCAATCCTGAAGCCCGAGGCTTTGCTCGCGACCAATACGTCATCTCTCTCCATCACCCGCCTCGCAGCAGCGACGGATCGTCCTGAGCGTTTCATGGGCATACATTTCATGAACCCGGTGCCGGTGATGAAGCTCGTCGAACTCGTGCGTGGCATTGCCACCGAGGAAGTGACCTTCAACACCGCCAAGGACTTCGTCCGCTCGCTCGACAAGACGATTACTGTCGCAGAAGATTTTCCAGCCTTCATCGTCAATCGCATATTGCTCCCGATGATCAACGAAGCAATCTACACGCTTTATGAAGGCGTCGGCTCCGTCGAGGCGATAGATACCGCCATGAAGCTAGGTGCCAATCATCCGATGGGACCTCTCCAGCTTGCAGACTTCATAGGATTGGATACCTGCCTGTCGATCATGCAGGTTCTGCATGACGGCTTGGCTGATTCAAAATACCGCCCCTGCCCGCTGCTGGTAAAATATGTCGAAGCCGGCTGGCTTGGCCGCAAATCCGGTCGCGGGTTTTACGACTATCGGGGCGAGATACCGCTTCCGACCCGATAAGTCGCATCATGGAGAAATCGCCGCTGGAAGGCTTCGCTTCAGTTGGATGCTTGAAGAGTGTCTGGAGAAGGCATGGCGATTGTCAAAGGCTGCGGAGCACGTGGAAAATACCACAAAGCGCATCCAATCACAGTCAGAACGGTCACCGCCACAGCGTAGATTTTCATCACTTGCCCCTCTTTCGCAATGTATCCTGCGATTGAGTCAGACTAACATTCACATCTATACGCACATAAAAGCATTTCAGTATAAGTTTAAAGACCTATCGTAATTTAATTTCCTATGGCGGCACCAAATGGGTGCAATCAACTGTTGGGTGGCGATTTCGCACCTTCAATCAACGCTTTTGCATCATCGCTGTCCCACTCTGCAGGACCGTTCATGGAACCCAGAAGACATCCCTTCTCGTTGACAAGCAAGGTTACGGGAAGACCGAAGGCCAGCCCCTCTTTCTTCAGATCGTTGAAAACGCCCATGCTGCTGTCCCGGTAGAGACCGAGGCTGTCGACACCCGTCTCAGTCATAAAGGCCTTGGGCTTGTCGGCGCCACCCGTATCGATGTTGACGGCAACGACCTGGAAATGATCGTCTCCCATCTCTTTTTCCAGAGCGTTGAGCGCCGGCATCTCCTCCCGGCACGGCACGCACCAGGTCGCCCACAGATTGAGAAGCACGGTTTTGCCTGCAAAGTCTTTCAGCGACGTGTCAGCGTCTCTCGCATCCTTGAAGATGATATTTGTCAGTTTGCGCGGCTCTGTAACGGCCGTCATCGCGGCCACCTCGCCCTTGGTGAGTGTCTTCAAGGACTGCGCCTGCTCGACACTTGGCGCACATTCAGAGGCATCAGCTGAAACCGTGGCATTGCCATATCCCGTCTCCTTCACGTATACCGCTGCCGCGCCGGCGATAATGCCGGCAATCGCCGCTATCGCAATAAGTTTGGCCGAAGGAAGTCCGAGAGTTCTTTTTTCCGTCATTACATTCTCCAGGATGGGCACTTCATGGCTGAATCAGACAAGGACGCAAAATCCTCCAACCAGATGTGGGGTGGACGCTTCGCTTCCGGCCCCGCCGCTATCATGGAGGAGATAAATGCCTCAATCGGTTTCGACAAGAAGCTCTATGCCCAGGACATCCGCGGCTCAATAGCGCATGCAACGATGCTTGCCCATCAAGGCATCATTTCGGCAGAAGACAAAGACAAGATCCTTCACGGCCTGCACACGATCCTGTCAGAGATCGAAAGCGGAAAATTTGTCTTCTCGCGCAAGCTCGAAGACATCCATATGAACATCGAGGCGCGCCTGTCTGACCTGATCGGCCCCGCAGCCGGCCGTTTGCACACAGCACGCTCGCGCAACGATCAGGTGGCGCTCGATTTTCGTCTGTGGGTCAAGGACGAGTTGCAAAAGCTGGAAGCTGCCCTGACATCGTTGATCAAGGCTTTTCTGGATCGTGCTGAAGAGCATGCTGAAACGGTGATGCCAGGCTTCACCCATCTCCAGACGGCACAGCCGGTGACCTTCGGCCACCACTGCATGGCCTATGTCGAGATGTTCGGTCGTGATCGCCAGCGCGTGCGCCACGCCATCGAACATATGGACGAAAGTCCGATCGGTGCCGCGGCCCTCGCCGGCACCGGGTTTCCCATCGATCGGCAGATGACGGCCAAGGCCCTCGGCTTCCGCGAACCGACCCGCAACTCCATCGACACGGTGTCGGACCGCGACTTTGCGCTCGAATTCCTGGCAATCGCCTCGATCTGCGCGACCCACCTGTCACGGCTTGCCGAAGAAATCGTCATCTGGTCGACACCGCAATTCGGCTTTGTTCGCCTGTCCGATGCCTTCTCCACCGGCTCGTCAATCATGCCGCAGAAGAAGAACCCGGATGCAGCCGAACTCGTTCGCGCCAAGACCGGACGCATCAACGGTTCGCTGGTGGCACTGCTGACCGTCATGAAGGGACTGCCACTCGCCTATTCCAAGGACATGCAGGAAGACAAGGAACAGGTCTTCGATTCAGCCGAAAGCCTCGAGCTGGCGATTGCGGCCATGACCGGAATGGTTGGTGACATGACGGTGCGTGCCGACAAGATGAAGGCGGCTGCCGGTTCAGGGTATTCGACTGCAACCGATCTCGCCGACTGGCTGGTGCGGGAAGCGGGCCTGCCCTTCCGCGACGCCCACCATGTGACCGGACGCGCCGTGGCGCTCGCTGAACAAAAAGAATGTGAATTGGCAGAACTTTCGCTGGAGGATCTCCAGTCCATTCATGCATCCATCACGGCCAATATCTTCGATGTCCTGACGGTGGAAGCCTCGGTTGCAAGCCGCAAGAGTTTCGGCGGCACAGCACCTTCGGAAGTCAAAAAGCAGATCGCCTGGTGGCGCGCGCGCAACTGATAAGACCAACTGATCAAAGTCGGGGCCTTTGGCATCACAAGAATTGGGGTGCACAAGGCCCCGGTTTTTCGCTACGCATTTGGAAACTTAACGCTGAACCAATGGACGATGCTGGACGAAACATGGTGAAATCGCTGAAACAGACGCTGCTTATGACCGGTTTGATGGTCGCGACGCTCGCCGTCCTGTCGGGCTGCGGCCGCAAGACAGACCTCGACCCGCCGAATATGCCGGTTGAACAGCAGAACAAGCAGTCGACGCCGGACCAGACGTCCGCGCCGGACCGACCTTTCGTTCTCGACCCCCTACTCTGACAGGCTTGACCCGTGAACCATTTCGAATATCGCGACGGCGTTCTTCATGCGGAAGGCGTTCCTGTCACCGACATTGCCGAGGCAGTCGGCACCCCGTTCTACTGCTACTCGACCGCCACGCTTGAGCGCCATTACAAGGTTTTTGCCAAGGCATTCGAAGGTGTTGACTCCATGGTTTGCTATGCCATGAAGGCGAACTCCAACCAGGCAGTGTTGAAAACACTGGGCCAGCTGGGCGCGGGCATCGACGTGGTTTCCGAAGGCGAACTGCGGCGCGCACTGGCAGCTGGCATACCGGCAAGCCGCATCATGTTCTCAGGCGTAGGTAAGACCGTCCGGGAAATGGACTTTGCCATCGGGGCCGGCATCTATTGCTTCAATGTCGAATCAGAGCCTGAACTCGAGGTCTTGAACGCACGCGCGGTGAAGGCTGGCAAGCAGGTTCACGTATCCTTCCGCATAAACCCCGATGTCGATGCCAAGACCCACGCAAAAATTTCGACGGGCAAGAAAGAAAACAAATTCGGCATTTCCTTTGAGCGCGCCAGGGCAGTATACGCCCGTGCCGCAGCGCTTCCCGGCATCAAGGTTACCGGCATTGATATGCATATCGGCAGCCAGATCACCGATTTGCAACCCTTCGAAGACGCCTTTCGCCTGCTGAAGGAAATGGTCGGCGCGTTGCGGGCAGATGGGCATGTCATCGAACATGTCGATGTCGGCGGCGGCCTTGGTATCCCCTACAAGGACGACAACAATCCTCCGCCTGAGCCAGAGGCCTATGCACGCATCGTCAAGGACCAGCTCGCGGAACTGGACTGCCGCATCGTGATGGAACCCGGTCGACTGATCGTCGGCAATGCCGGTATTCTGGTGACCGAGGTCATCTACGTGAAGGATGGCGGAGACAAGACTTTCGTCATCGTTGATGCGGCCATGAACGACCTGATCCGCCCGACACTTTACGAAGCGCATCATGAGACGAGAGCAGTCATCCTTTCTGCGGCCAATGCTCCGCGTATCCGCGCAGATATAGTTGGGCCGGTCTGCGAAACAGGCGACTATCTGGCCCTTGATCGCGAAATGGTCATGCCGCGTCCGGGAGATCTGATTGCCGTTGGATCTGCCGGCGCCTATGGAGCTGTCCAGGCAGGCACTTATAATAGCCGTCTGCTGGTGCCGGAGGTGCTCGTGAACGGCAATGATTTCCACGTCATCCGCCCGCGAACAAGTTATGAGGACCTGATCGGGCTCGATTCCATGCCGGACTGGCTCGCCTGATCGGCGATCACATTTAAGCGACATTGCGTAAAAACTGGTGGTGAGGGCGGCACGCCCCTCGCCTTCGCCACAAAGCTTGCTATCCTTTGGGCGACGCATGGACCCTATCCACGCAGCCGGAGACCCGATCATGAGCCAACCGGACAAGCACAAGAGCCGAGCGACAAGTGCATTCAGCGCTTATCCCCGCCTTGCGCGTCTTGTTGCGGTCAAGCGGTTTCTGGCGCGCCTCGTGCTTTTTGCCGAGCGTGCCATTCCACTCTTCCTACCTTCCGTGGGCATTGCTGCTATTTTTCTGTCGCTCGCCTGGCTCGGCGTTTTCCGCATCATACCCGACATCCCGCGCTTCGGCCTCGTATTTGTCCTGATCTTCGCTTTTCTGGCCGCCCTCATTCCCTTTTCCCGATTGCGGTGGCCCAAAGCTCAGGAAGCGGACAGACTGTTGGAAGAGCGCAACAACCTGCCCCACCAGCCGGTGGCTGTTCAGGAAGACGTGCCCGCATTCGAAAGTCCATTTGCAAGGGCCTTGTGGCAAGAGCACCAGCGGCGCATGGCACGCAAGATTGCAGCGCTTGACGCGGGTCTTCCCAGACCGGATATTTCAAAGTTCGATCAATATGCCTTGCGCACGATACCGGCACTATTGCTGGTGACCGCCTATGCTTTTTCAGGCTCAAACAATGCCGGCCGAGTGGCCGATGCATTTCGCTGGAACGCGCCAGAAGCCACGGTACCGGACATGCGCATCGACGCGTGGATAACGCCGCCGTCTTACACTGGCCGGGCTCCTGTTTTTCTAACCGGTCGCGAAAATGCAATGACAGCCGCGCCCAGCGTGCCGCAATTTTCTGTCGCAACCGTCAGGCTTTCTGGCGGTGACGGCAACGATCCTGTGCATTTCATCGACGATAGCGGCAAGACAATCGATCTGGATCGGCAAGGGGCCAAGGAGCCGGATACCAATTCGACGCAAGCGGATGCGAAAACCGCGCGAACCTTCACAATGAAGATCTCAGACAACGGCACGCTCGAAGCAGCAGGCCACAGTTGGCCTATTCAGGTGGTTCTGGACAAGCCGCCGGAAATCGCCTTCGACGGCATGCCCAAGGTGGCCGTCAACGGAGCATTGGAAATTCCATTCAAGGCGACTGATGATTACGGCCTCCAGGAAGCCCATGCTGAAATAGTGCCGGTTGATGAGAAGGACGGCGCGACACCGCTTTATCCGCTACCGGAATACAAGCTTGACCTTCCGCGCTACAATGCAAGGGAAGCCAAGGGGCTCGCCAGCAGAAACATCACCGAACACCCATTGTCGGGCAAGCGCGTTAAAATCACACTGGTCAGCACGGATGGAGCCGGTCAGACGGGGCGCAGCCCGCCCCATGAAATGATCTTGCCACCCCATCGTTTTACCAATCCGCTTGCAGCTGCGGTCTCGGAACAACGGCAAGTGTTCGCGCTGGACACAAGGCAGATGCCGCAGGCAATTGCACTCAACGAGGCGCTGACAGTCCGGGCCGACGAGACTATTCCCAATTCCACCCATTTTCTGCTGATCGAATCGGCACGCGCCAGGATGAAGCTTGCCCATAACGAAGTGCAGTTGAAGGACACCGCAGACTATCTGTGGGAGATCGCCCTTGGAATTGAAGACGGCGACCTCTCCCTTGCCGAGCAAAGATTGCGTGACGCCCAAAAAGCGCTGTCCGAGGCTCTGAAAAACAACGCTTCCGACGAGGAAATTGCGGCCTTGATGGACGAGCTTCGCTCTGCAATGCAGGATTTTTTGAAGGAACTTGCCCAGCGTCAGCAGGACGGTCAGCCTATGGACCAGCAGCAGGCCATGCAGATGATGACCGATCGCGATCTCAACAACATGATGGATCAGATCGAGAATCTCGCACGCTCCGGCAATCGCGACGCCGCGCAACAGATGCTGAATGAACTTCAGCGCATGATGAACAATATGCAGGCAGGCAGACCGCAACAGGGTGGCCAGCAGCAGCAGAGCAACAACCAGATGCGCGAGCAGATCGACAAGCTCGGCGAACTCATGCAGCAGCAACAAAAGCTGATGGATGAAACATTCAAACTGGATCAGGCTCTCAGAGACAGAATGCAGCGTGGCGATCCGGACCAAGGCGAACAGCAGCAGGGTCAACAGGACGGACAGCAATCACCCAGCGATCAGATGACCGCCGAGCAGCTGCGCGACGCATTGAAGAAACTGCGCGAGCAACAGGATGGCCTGGGTCAGCAACTCCAGGAATTGCAGCAAGCGCTTGAAGGTATGGGGGTCAAGCCCGGCGAAGGCTTTGGCCAGGCCCAGCGCGAGATGAAGGGTGCGGGAGAGGCACTCGGTCAAGGCAAGGGTAATCGCGCCGTGGAAGGGCAAGGGCGTGCGCTGGAAGCATTGCGTGAGGGTGCGCGCGATATGATGGGCCAGATCATGCAGGCCATGCGTGGGCAAGGTCAGAACCCTGGTCAAGGCATGGCCGGCCAAGGCCAGCAGAACGGTCGCGACCCGCTTGGCCGACCGCGCGCAACATCGGGACCCGATTTCGGAGAGAACGTTCGTGTGCCAGACGAGATCGATGTCCAGCGCGCGCGTGAAATTCTGGAATCCATACGTCGCAAGCTTGAGGAAAACACAAGCCCCGAGACCGAGAAGCGCTATCTAGAGCGTCTTCTCGACATTCAGTGAAACCGGCCGGCTCTTAACCAACCAGCGCGCGGCTTACGGCTTTGCGGATGTCTGGAAGTGCGAAAGGTTTATCGACAACATCGATAACCTTGGTCATCAGATCGTCGGCACGCTCACGCTGTTCCGCATACCCCGTCATCAAGAGGATCTTAAGATCCGGGTACTCGGCAGATGCGCGATGCGCGAGCTCGATACCGTCCATTACCGGCATACGAATATCGGACAACAGAAGATCAAATTGACCTTCGGCGAGCTTTTCCAACCCGTCAGCGCCATCGGCAGCTTCAAAGGTCTCATGCCCGTCCATTCGAAGCGCGCGTGCAACGAAAGTGCGCAATGCGTCTTCGTCTTCGGTAATGAGAATCTTGGCCATGGATGGCTCTCCCGTCAAAAAATTTCCTGGGGCCAAATCACCAGAGTTTCCTTGTCGAGAGGTAAACACGCCCCGCCTGCCATCCGAAATGGTTAACAGCTTCTCTAGAATTTTATGGAAGCCGATGGCCGATCGAGGCGCTGAAGATCACGCTTCCGGCGCATCTCCAGTCACAACGCCGACAAAGGGCAGTTCACGGAAAGCATAAGCGACATCCATGCCGTAACCGACCACGAAATAGTCAGGGCATTCGAAGCCGACATAATTGGCTTCGAGCTTCTCACTGCGCTTCACACGCTTGTCCAGAAGGACGGCAATATCGACATTGGCCGCACCGCGCGCATACATCAACTCCTTGGCAAAACGTAAGGTGCGCCCGGATTCGAGTATGTCATCGATCAAAAGCACGTTGCGGTCTTTGACCTCGCTATCGATGTCCTTGATGATCCGCACGCCCTGCGAGACAGTGCCGGTGCCATAGCTCGACAGCGTAATGAACTCAACCTCGGGCGCCAAACCAACGTCGTGCAGAGCACGGATCAGATCGGCGGCAAAAATAAACGAGCCCTTGAGGACCGAGATAACCAGAAGATTATCGCAGGCGCCCTTGGCGATCTCGCTGGCGAGCACGAGATTGCGCTCTGCAATCTGCTCGGCAGAATAAAGGGGATCAATGACTTTACCGCGCACGATTGGCAAGGTTTCGCTCCTTGGAATTAGCGACCGCCTCGCCGGCAGCCTTCTCATCGCGCATTAGCACGTTCAGGGATGCTGAACATCCCGAGGCGCGAAAGAAAGCTTCAGTTCCGGGATTTTTCCACCGGCATACTGTATTTTGGCCGCAAAGCCGCGGCTCTGCCCAGGCTGCACAATTCGAACCGGCAAGTGGATCAACGTGCTTGCGACAAGCTGACCGCCTGAAATCAGATCGGCGCGCACCGGCGACGGCGCCATCTCAAGGTTGGAATGGTTCTCGATAATCGCATTGATCAGAAGAACCCGCATACCGTTCGCATCCTGTGGCGTGACGGACACATGGGTAATGTCGAGAGCGCGCGCGGTCGGCCTGTTCACGCCGGAATAGGCAGAAGCAGACAGCCCGCCCACGAGCATGAAGACGGCGAAGAATGCGCAGGCAACAAGCATTGCAAATGTGTTGTTGGACAGCCGCCCCAGCACATCCTCCAAGGCTTCAACGACATGACGTGCAAGACTGGCCTTCGAAATTTGCGCATCGCCGACAGAAGACGTCTCCTGGCGCCTGTTGTCATTGAAGCGGCGCGCGTCGAACGAACGACGGGGAGCCTCCACGATCGTAATGAATTCCGCATCGACCACTTCAGCCGCATGTTGAGGTTCTAGCCGGGATTTCGCGCGCGCCTTCCTTTCGGGCGGAATGACATCCACGTCCCAAAGGTGCTGCTGATTGAAGCGGGAAGCGCCCATCCTGTCTCCGGCTCGGGCACCCTGAGAGGACACCCAAATCTTGGCATTGAAACGAAACCCTCTGAGTTCTAAATTCTATTGGTTAATGCTTCGCAAAAAAGCCGGCAAAGAGGCTGGTTTGCGCGTATGATTTACCGGCTGTTAACCAAAAAGGTTAACAAGTGGCCTGACTCCAAATCTGCCAGACTGGGCATTTCATTGATCCATTTCGAAAATGTCGGCCTGCGATACGGAATGGGACCGGAGATTCTCCGGGACCTGACTTTCGACATCCCGAAACGGTCGTTTCAGTTCCTGACCGGCCCTTCGGGTGCAGGCAAGACCACGCTTTTGAGACTGCTCTTCATGTCGCTGCACCCGACGCGCGGCCTCATACGCAGTTTTGGGCGCGACACGGCAAAGATCCCCCGCAACGATCTTCCGATGCTGCGTAGGCGCATCGGCATCGTCTTCCAGGATTTCCAGCTCCTCGATCATCTGACGACCTATGAAAATGTCGCGCTGCCGCTGCGGGTTCGCGGCAAGGACGAGATGAGCTACAAGAAGGACGTTCTGGAACTACTCCATTGGGTGGGCCTCGGTGAACGCATCAATGTTTTGCCACCGGTCCTGTCGGGCGGAGAGAAACAGCGCGTGGCCATTGCCCGTGCCCTGATCGACAGACCGGAAGTTCTGCTGGCCGACGAACCGACAGGCAATGTCGACCCGCCCATGGCCCGGCGACTGTTGACGCTTTTCATGGAACTCAACCGCCTCGGCACGGCTGTGGTGATCGCGACCCATGACCTCGCCCTCATGGATCAGGTGGATGCCCGCCGCATGATCCTCACTGATGGACGGCTGGACATCTATGAATAAGGCAGCATCGAAATTGGCGAAAGCATTGCCGAAGCGGGCGCCGCGCCGCGCGGAAATGCAGGTGCGCCCAACTGGTCCAATCCTGCCGCCTTCGAATATCCAGGGCAACGCGCTGATGGTGGTGATTTCGATTATGGCTTTTCTCGCCTGCCTGACGCTTGGCGCCGTATCCATGGTGCAGGCAACAGCGGCCGGCTGGCAGAGCCAGATTTCCCGCGAGATCACGATACAGATCAAGCCCGACGACAATCTGGACATGAATGCGGCACTGGTAAAAGCACGCGATCTGGCTCTGGGTTTTGTCGGCACCAAAGACGGGCGGATCATGGACGATGACGCGACTGCCCGCCTGCTCGAACCCTGGCTCGGCACCGGCCTGGATCTGTCCGATCTTCCAGTGCCCCGCCTTGTCATCATTACGATTGACGAGAGCAATCCGCCGGATTTCGACTCCATGCGCGCTCTCTTGAAGAAAGAAATCCCGCAAGCCTATTTGGATGATCACCGAACCTGGGTAAACCGCTTGGTATCGATGGCGCGCACGACCGTTGTCATCGGATTTGGCGTTCTCATTCTGGTATTCTCGGCCATGGTGCTCACGGTTGTCTTTGCCACGCGCGGCGTCTTGTCCGGAAACCGGCATATCGTCGAAGTACTTCATTTCGTCGGTGCAGAAACCTCCTTCGTCGCCCAAGAATTCCAGCGCCATTTTTTGAAAATAAGCCTGAAGGGAGCGGCCACCGGAGGCATACTGGCTGCGCTCTGTTTTGCCCTTGCAAGTTTCTGGCAGAGCCGGTCGCTGGCAACGCCGGAAAGCGATCAGGCGACAGCCCTTTTCGGAACATTCAGCATCGGCTTTGCAGGATATCTCGGGATTTTCGCCACCATGATCGTGATCTCTGCACTGACAACACTGACGGCGCGCCTGACGGTCATGCGCACAATCTATGAAATCGACCTCATACGTTCAGATCCGGCATTGACGGATGGACTTCAGGGAGATTGATAAAGTCATGAAGGTTTGCCACAAAGCCGCCAGCTACGCGCCATAAGACAGCGCTAATCACCGTGACATGACGATAGGCCCAATGAAACCAAAGCCTGCCTCAAACAAGGCGCAGCGCCAACAGTCAGCCCCTCCACTCTTCAGAAGAAGCGGGCCGATTCGCCGTGCGCTGCGCTATGGTGGAATACTGGTCCTGTTGGCGGCTGCAATCTTCGTTGGAGGCTTTTTGCGCTTTGTCGATTCGGTCACGACGCTCGGACCACCCGACACGGCCAAGGCAGACGGCATCGTGGTTCTGACCGGCGGTTACCAGCGTATCGATCAGGCTGTGGATCTTCTCAGCCGCGGCTACGGCAAAAGACTGTTGATCTCGGGTGTGCACCCATCGACCACCAGCGCCCAGATCCGCAAGATGACCAAGAGCTCCACCGACCTCTTCGACTGTTGCGTGGACATTGGTTACGACGCCATCGACACGATCGGAAATGCGACCGAGACCGCAAAGTGGATCCATGAAAAGGGCTACCGCACGATCTTGGTGGTCACGAGCAACTACCACATGCCGCGCAGTCTGTTCGAGCTCAGACGTGTCGACGGTCAAACGGATTTCATCGGCTATCCGGTGGTGAATACGGATCTCAAAAAAGCCGAATGGTATGCCGATCCCGATGCTGTGCGTACGCTTCTATCGGAATATGGAAAGACGATTGTCGCCTATGTCCGCGGCGTATCTGGGCTCGACACCAGCGACGGGCTGAGAAGGCACACGGCTTCCACAACCGGGCACAAATCCTGACGTCACGCTTTCTCTCAAGTGCGTTATCGTGTAGTCACTGCTTCCGTCCGGTCCGGGAATCCACTTAATGCTCAAATTGCGTTCCATACTTTTCAATACAGTCTTCTATGCAAATCTGATCATATGGATGATCGTGATGGCGCCGTTTTACTTTCTGTCGCCGCGCAAGAAAGCCTATTCCGTTCCAAAGAACTGGGCCCTCTCCTGCCATTGGCTGATGGAAAAGATTGTCGGCACGACCTTCGAGATCGAGGGATTGGAGAACATTCCTCCGGGCGGCTATATTCTGGCACCAAAGCACCAGTCCTTCTGGGACACCTATGCGTTGCTACCCTGGCTGGATGATCCTGTCTTCATATTGAAGCGCGAACTGACCTGGATCCCTCTGTTTGGCTGGTATGCGGGCAAACAGGAAATGATCCCTGTCAATCGCAGCGCCAAGGGCAAGGCAATGGTCGGTGTCATGCAGCGCGCCAAAGAGGCCATGAGCAAAGGGCGACAGCTTATTATCTATCCTGAAGGCACCCGACGCCCGCCGGGAGCAGAGCCCGCCTACAAATATGGAATTGCCCGCCTCTACAGAGACATTGATGTGCCGGTCGTCCCCGTGGCCATGCATCCGGGTCTCTTTTGGCCGCGCCACAGCACCATGCGCTATCCCGGTCATTTCAAGGTGCGGATCCTGCCGCCAATCCAGCAGGGCCTGGAACCCGACGTCTTTTTTTCGACTTTGGTTGACACACTGGAAAAGGCGAGCGACGAACTGCTGGTGGAGGCCATTGAGCAAAACCCCGGTCTTCACGTGCCGCCAACGGCGCAAAAGCGGTATGACGAACTGAAGACCGTCGCCCAGTCGTCTCAGTCCTGAAGCTCGGATCGCTCGACGGCTTTGAATACGTCTTCAAGCCAGTGATCGCGAATACCGATTTCCTTGAGATGAGAAATCGTATTGGCCACGTAATCACGGTTACGGCCTGAGCGACCAACGGCTTCACTGACCGTTTTGGCCGCTTCAGCGACGGTAACGCCACTTGCATACTGCTGATGTGAACGGTCGATCACATAGGTAAGTGCCTTGACCACCCTGCCATCTTCCAGCCGTACCGGCACGCTGCGTTCCTTGTAGACATGTGTCACCAGTTCCCGTTCCCGCAGATACTCGACAGTGGCCGACCAATGCTGAGCATCCACACGAAAGGCAACGCCGCGACAGGAGCCGCCGCGATCAAGGCCAAGCACCAATCCCGGGCGCTCCTGCGTTCCGCGGTGCACCCAGGAGCGCACGCAAAGCGACCGGCGGAAACCGAAGGTTAGTCCCAGGACGCGCTGCTCATAGGGAAAACCGGGGTTCCACATTAGCGAGCCATAGCCAAAGACCCAAAATTCGTCCATATCGCACTTCATATCAAACTGCCGCGACACTCGAGAATCGGAGCGCTTCATGGCAATGCCAGACCGGTCAAAAAAGACAACAGCCAGCCGGAAGGTATTTCGACTGTCACTTGCCGTCCTGGTAGCATTGCTCCTCTATAGCGGAGGCTGGTATTGGGCGGCAACCGCCCTTGATGGCAGGCTGGCAAAGATATTCGGCACCAAAGATACCGACAGAGCCAACGTCGAATGCGCCGATCGGCAGCTACGCGGCTTCCCGTTCCGCATCGGTCTCTTTTGCACAAGCATAGCAATCGATGATCACAGGAACGGCATCTCCGCGTCCTTTGGAAACTTCCGATCGGCAGCACAGGTCTACAATCCGGGCAAGATTGTCTGGGAGCTCGATGGACCGGGACAGGTGCGTTCAACTGCCGGATATGGCCTTTCACTGCAATGGGAAAAGCTGCGCTCCAGCGTTGTCTCCGCGATCGCGGGCATAGACCGCTCCTCTCTCGAAGTGGAAAATCTGAGCGCAGCACTGACAACGACCCAGAGCGCGCCCACCTTGGACATGACTGTTTCGCATCTGGAGAGTCATATCCGCCAGGACGACGGCAACCTCGATTATGCAGCGACGGCTCGTGACGTCCAGCTATCTTCCCGCGAGAGCAAGATCGAACTACCAAAGTTCTCGGCGACCCTGGAGGCCACGCTGGATGGTCAGGCAAGCCTGCTGAACTTCGGCGGCGCGAACCTATCTAATCTCTATGGGTTGCAGGGCAACCTGACGCGCCTTGTTGCCGATCTGGGAGACGGACGAATGGTGACGCTCAGCGGCCCCATCAGCATCGGCGATACCGGTCTGCTGTCCGGAAAGATCCATGTCGAAGTCGAAAACATTACCGGCTGGGCCTCTGAGACAAAACTGGTCTGGCCGGATGCGGCGAACGATATCGATAACGCAATGCGGATGCTGTCTGCTCTGATTGGAGGCAACAAGGGAAATGTGGATCTGCGCATCGATAATGGCGCAATCTTCCTGGGCCTGTTCCCAATCGGCAAGATCCCGCCAATTTGACATCCGGATTATTCTAAATCAAAGCGGGCTATGCACATGGATAGCCCGCGAAAGAGTAACTATGATTTGTTGTCTAGCGTATGCCGGCCGAAGTCCGGCGCGTCGACATCCTGGCCCGCTTCGATGATCGAGCGGCGCACAGCGCGCGTACGGGTAAAGAGTTCGAACAACTTGTCACCCTCGCCCCAGCGGATCGCGCGCTGAAGATAGGCGAGATCCTCAGAGAAACGCGCCAGCATCTCCAGAATGGCATCCTTGTTATGCAGGCAGACGTCACGCCACATGGTCGGGTCCGATGCTGCAAGGCGCGTGAAATCGCGAAAGCCCGAAGCTGAATATTTGATGACTTCGGATTCGGTCACGTTTTCCAGATCATCCGCAGTCCCGACAATATTGTAGGCAATGATATGCGGAAGATGCGACACGATGGCCAGCACCTTGTCATGATGCTCCGGATCCATTTCGTCGACACGTGACCCGAGCGCCTGCCAAAACTCCTGAAGCTGCGCAAGCGCGCCAGGATCTGTACCTTCCACCGGTGTGAGGATGCACCAGCGACCCTTGAACAGGCCTGTAAAGCCGGCATCCGGGCCGGATTTCTCGGTACCAGCCAATGGATGGCCTGCTATGAAATGCACTCCTTCGGGTATATGCGGCAGCATCTGCGCAATTACCGATGCTTTCGTCGAACCGACATCGGTCACGATCGCACCGGCTTTCAGATGCGGTGCGATCTCTTGCGCCACCGCGCCCGATGCCCCGACCGGAACAGACACGACCACCAGGTCGGCCCCCTCGACCGCGTCTGCAGCGGACGAAACATACTGGCTTCCGAGCTCAAGCTCTTCCGCACGCTTCAATGTCTCGCCAGTACGGCTCGATATCGTGACATGCCGCGCCAAACCGAGCGCTTTCAGATCGCGTGCAATCGAAGAACCGATAAGACCGATACCGATCAATGCTATTTTATCGAACAGGATCGCCATCAGGCCTTCCCCATAAATTCCTCGAGTGCGCCGATCACGCCGAGATTGGCCTCTTCCGAGCCAATCGTCATGCGCAGTGCACCCGGCAACCCGTATCCACGCACACTGCGCAAGATGAAACCCCGGCTTGTCAGGAAAGCATCCGCATCATCGGCACGCTTTCCGTCAATATCCGGAAAGTGGATCAGCACGAAATTGGTAACCGATGGCGTGATCGTCAGACCAAGCGCCGCAAAGGCCTCGGTCAACCTGGCACGCCAGACTTCATTGTGGTCGGAGGCCACCTTGATGAAATCCTGGTCCCGCATACCAGCAGCACCAGCAGTAATGGCCGGCGCGTTGAGATTGAACGGTCCGCGAATACGGTTGACGGCATCGATCACATCAGCTGGCGCATACATCCAGCCAATACGCAGCGCTGCGAGCCCGAAAATCTTTGAGAAAGTGCGCGTCATGACGACATTGCGACTGCCTGACACGAGTTCGATCCCGGCTTCGTAATCGCTCGCTCTTACATATTCAGCGTAGGCTGCATCCAGCACCAGAAGGACATGCTTCGGCAAGCCTGCATGGAGGCGCCTGATCTCGCCGACGGGCACATATGTGCCTGTCGGATTACCGGGATTGGCAATGAACACGATCTTCGTCTTTTCCGTCACGGCGGCCAAGATCGCATCCACATCGACCGTGAGGTTCTTTTCCTTCACGACGACGGGTTTTGCGCCCGCGCCCAGGATCTGGATCTTGTAGACGAGAAATCCATGTTCGGTGATGATACCTTCGTCCCCATCACCCAGATAGACTTGGCACAGCAAGCCGAGCAACTCATCCGAGCCGTTTCCGCACATGATGTTCGCGCTGTTCAGCCCATGGACTTCACTGATTGCATCACGCAATGCATGGGCCTGGCCGTCCGGATAAAGCTCCAGATGACCGGCGCTTTGGCGAAATGCATCGATTGCTTTTGGGCTGGCGCCAAGTGGCGTTTCATTCGATGACAGCTTGAAGACACGGGCAACGCCCGGAGCGGTTTCCTTGCCGGGCACATAAGCAGCAATATCGAGAATTCCTGGACGCGGGACCGGCTTGCTCATGTCGCTGCTCATGGTGATCTTTTCCTCAACGCTAACGGCGCCGGCAATTCCCGGCGGCAACGGTCCAGTGGATTAGAACGGAACCGTCCGATTGTCGAGGGTAACGGGGCGATCAGCTTTTGCTTTCCGTGCGGCTTCTGGTCGTCGGTACACCTTGCGGCGCAAGGACTGGCACGAACACCCGCCTGGACTGCCGAGCTGCGACTGGCAGACCCTGATAGAGACGCTTTTGTGCCTCAACGATGATCACCCCGGAAAAGGCGGGCCACAGCAATCGGCCAAGGCGCTCGAAAGAGGAGCGCATTCCCAGAACCAGACGCAGTTTGGAGGGCGGGAAGAACAGCGCCTCAGCTGCTGCACCGGGGGTAAAATTGGCCTCCCGCAACAGGTTGGTCAACTGGCCACGCGAATAAGGCCGGCCAGAACCGAAAGGTGTGTGCTCCAGCCGCGCCCAGACACCGCGGCGATTTGGCACGACAATCACAAGACGTCCCCCCGGCGCCAGAATACGCCAGACTTCCTTCAGCGTTTCGCGTGGGTTTTCGGCAAACTCCAGCGAATGCACCATCAACACGCGATCAATTGAAGAGTCGGGAAGCGGCAATTCCTCGTCGAAGACGAGCGCGGTATCGGACACGGCTCCGGCGGGCCAGTTTACAGCGCCCTGCCCCGCCGGCATGAAGGCGAAGGTCCGCTCGGTATCGGCCCGGAACCGCTCGAGATAGGGAACGGCAAAGCCAAGCCCAACCAGCCGCTCTTGCGGCAGCCGTGCCCAAAGCGATGACAAGGCCATCGCGATGGAATGCTCCGCCATGCGCCCGAGAAGCGAGTGATAAAATTGCCGGAGATCGACGATATCCACATACATGGCGCAATTGATAAACATCGGCGCATGGACTTCAAGGGCAAAGCACTTACATTTGACCCTGATAAACAGAGGGAGACCCCAAAGATGAAATCACTTGAACTCGAAGTCTTCCCCTGCCGCAGCGATAATTTCGGCGTTCTCCTGCATTGCCCGGAGGCAAACCTGACCGCAGCCATCGACGCGCCGGAACTGGTGCCGATCATCGAGGCGGCTGAGCGACGCGGTTGGACGATCACCCATATCTTCACAACGCACCATCACGGCGATCATGTGGAAGCGAACCTGGAACTGAAGGATCGCTTCAACTGCCAGATCATCGGCCCCCGCGCCGAAGCGGTGGCCATTCCCGGCCTCGACGAGGCGGTCAATGATGGCGACAGCTTTGAGTTTGGACCCCATACCGTCAATGTGATTGAAACGCCTGGCCATACCGCAGGCCATGTCTGCTATCACCTGCCGGAGAGCAAGTTGCTGTTTGCAGCCGATACACTGTTTGCGCTCGGCTGCGGTCGACTGTTCGAACGTCCCGCTGCAGATATGTGGGCATCACTGCAAAAGCTTGCAGCCCTGCCCGACGACACGACTGTCTATTTTGGCCATGAATATACGCTGGCAAACGCCCGCTTTGCCGTGACGATCGATCCCGACAACGAAAAGTTGAAAGCACGGGCAGCAGAGATCGAAGCGCTCCGCGCAGAGGGAAAGTTCACCATTCCCACCACCATCGGCATAGAGAAGGAAACCAATCCCTTTCTGCGTGCCAGCGATCCGGCTATCCGCAAAAATCTTGGCATGGACGCCAATAGCGACGCGGAGGTCTTTGCCGAGATCCGCACACGCAAGGATAATTTCTGATGCCCATGACGGCGGACGAGATCATTGCGGAGCTTTCCCTGCAGGCACATCCGGAAGGGGGCTGGTATGCGGAGACCTTCCGCGACAAGCATGGCGGTCGCCGCGGTCATTCCACGGCGATCTACTACCTTCTGAAGCACGGAGAGCGCTCGCATTGGCACAAGGTGCGTGATGCCGCAGAGATCTGGCACTATTACGCTGGCGCATCGCTGGCGCTCTACAGCTCCAACGATGGAAAGACTGTAGAAACCACCATCCTGGGCGCGGCTGTGACGCGAGGAGAGCGTCCACAATCGGTTATACCGGCCAACTGCTGGCAAGCGGCAGAAACACTGGGCGATTTCACCCTGGTGGGCTGCACCGTATCCCCCGGCTTCGATTTCTCCGCCTTCGAGATGGCGCCACCCGGTTGGTCTCCAGGAGAGCCGATGAGCTAGATCTTCGCTACACGGCTGGCTGTAGTTTGGAGCGAGACTTGAACATATCGCGTGCTGCGAGCACAGCACCGCCCGTTATCAAAAGGCAGGCTATGCCAACCCGACCGGAGGGCTCGGCATAACCGAACAGCATCAGGATCAGGGTCGATAGCAGCGGGGCCGCATAACTGGCCGCTCCGAGTATCTGAATATCGCCACCCTTCACGCCAAAGTCCCAGGCGTAGAAGGCAGCACCGACCGGGAACAGACCGAGACCCAGCACGGCGATCCACTCAAAAACGCCGTCAGGCCAAACAGTCGTTTCAAGGCCCATATGGCAGACCAGCGAAAGCAACGAGGTTGCCAGGCAAAATCCGGTGACGACATCGGTTGGCGTTGAGCCATGTCTGCGCGTCAAAAGAGAATAGCTTGACCACGCGAAAGCACCGAGAAGGGCAGCACCATAACCAAGCGCATAGACCGGATCGAAATCTAGACCGTTCTTGCCGATGATAATGATGACAGTGCCGGCCAGCCCGGCGAGCGCACCGGCGATATGAAACCAGCGCAGCCGCTCCCCCGGCAACAGCGCTGAGCCGACCACGATGAACAGCGGCCACAAATACGCAATCAATCCTGCTTCAGCCGCAGGCGCATTCCTAAGCGCGGTGAAATATAAAAAATGGTACCCGAACAGTCCTGCAACGCCGAGCAGCCAGACGCCGGCCGGCTGACGCAAGAGCTTCAACCGCTGCGGCTTGATGGCAAACAACACCATCCCTGGCAGACTACCGATGGCAAAACAGATTGCGGAAAGCTGAAACGGCGGCATCTTTCCGGAGGCTGCAGTAAAGAGCGCCAGAAAAGACCACATCAGAATGGCCGAAAATCCAATGATCGTTGCCTTGGTGCGCATCGCCCTCTCCGCCGGGCGGGATCCGCGGCTGAAACCTACCCGCTGAATTTCACCGCCGTAATATAGACTGGCCCGTAACGCGTGGGGATACGGGCATAGACCGGAGCATATAACGGGAGGTCATTTGTCTTGGCAAACCAGATTTCCATTCCCGAGACATTGGACAGATACTCCACATCGTCTCTGCCTTTACGGAAACCTGACTTCGGCACATAACGCACCGAACAGACGGTTGCCTTTGAGGTTTTGCCCCCCGAAGAAAACTCTTTCGTACCCCGGTGGCTGAGCACCAGATCCATGCGGCTTTCGCCGTCAAATATCGGCAAGGTGCGCTGACAGATCTTTTCGCCATCAGGAATGATAAGACTCGATAAGGGATCCAGCACGGCCTTCAAATCACTGGCGGTAACAGGTATCCAGTTCTTCGGTCGTTTCTTCGGCGGAGGCTTGATCTCGGACTGGGTGACATTGCCACCATCAAGGCGAACATCGTAGGTGCGCACTTTCTTTCCGTTGCGATAGACCAGCGAGTAATGCGTGGCCTCCATCTGATTGTTACGCAATCGCCCAGATACATTGGTCTCGGCGGAAATATCAGTGATGAGATCCGCGACCCCTGCCGATACAAAGGTGCCTCGGATTTTGTACCTACTGCTGGCCAGTTGGGTAACAAAGGTGGCACTTGCGATGGGAATACCCGAAAGCGTGATGCGGTAATCCGTTCGGTAGCTATCCTCACCAGCATTCGACACGACCGAAGACGCGCAAAAACCGGTCAGCAATGCAATTGCAATTTTAAGCCTGGACATGCATGACCTCGGTTCAGAGTCTGCGCTTTGCCAGCAACAGCTCCCACTTCCTGAAGTGCATTGTTAAATGAGACTATGGCAATAAAACAGCTAGTTTTCCCCGTTGCGGCGGTAAAACCCACGCACAGGCTTGACGGCGCAAGCCAGTCTGACTATAGAACCGCAACTTTCCGATAACGAACGATTGGAATGCGGCGCCGGTTATGGCCGGAGCGCAAATCCATACACAGAAAAAATAGGTGCATCATGTCCCGCAGTTGCGAATTGACCGGCAAGGCAGTCCAGACGGGCAATAACGTAAGCCACGCCAATAACAGAACCCGCCGCAGGTTTCTGCCGAACCTTTGCGACGTAACGCTTATCTCCGATATTCTCGGTCAGCGTTTCCGTCTGCGCATTTCGGCTGCAGCCCTTCGCTCGGTTGAGCATCGTGGCGGCCTTGACGCCTTTCTCTTGAAGGCCAAGGAAACCGAACTGAGCATGCGCGCTCGTCTGCTGCGTCGCCAGATCGCCAAGAAGACCGCTGAAGCCGCTTAAGCTTCAACGCCCTAGACGATAAAGCATCAAGGCTTGCACGGAGATGATCCGGACAAGCCTTTTGCTTTGTCGTAATTTCACTCTAACTGGTGGCATCACCCAGGATAAAAAAAATGCCCAGCAAACGGCACATTCTGATCTACAGCCTTATAATGACGGCGGTTGTCGTCGCATCAAACGTCCTCGTCCAATATCCCCTTTCGGGAGAACTGGCAGGCATTCAGCTCGGCGACTTGCTGACCTATGGTGCCTTTACCTACCCGGTAGCATTTCTGGTGACAGACCTCACCAATCGCCAGTTCGGCACATCAATGGCCCGTCGTGTGGTCCTGATTGGTTTCGTCATCGGTGTAGCCCTGTCTTTCGTGACATCCATACCGCGCATTGCAGTCGCCTCAGGCACGGCCTATCTCGCCGGACAGTTTCTTGACATCACCGTCTTTAATCGGCTCCGCCAGCTTGCTTGGTGGAAGGCTCCGCTTGTGAGCTCCTTCATCGGCTCCTCGCTCGATACGGTGATATTCTTCTCGCTCGCCTTTGCTCCAGCCTTCGTCATGCTGGGTGCCAATGATGACTTCGCCATTGAATGGGCGCCGGTCCTTGGCATCTTCTCGGCAGATGCACCGCGCTGGATCTCGTGGGCACTCGGCGATTTCAGCGTAAAGATGCTGGTAGGCCTTGTGATGCTCCTGCCCTATGGCGCATTGATGAACAGGCTGAAACCGCTGCCATCCGCGCAGCCGGCAAACTGAGATGAAAGAAGCCGCGGCACTGTCCGCGGCTTTTTCTTATCCTATCTCTCATCGTTCAACCTGAATTCCAGCATCAGATTACGCTGCAGGATAGAGTGATTGTCGTCCGAAACGACAATGATATGCGTGGTACCATCGGCGGCCTTGATCACATCAAGCCCTTCCATGTTGTCGATCTGATAGCCGAAATCGGCATCCAGCAAAACCTCCCCATCGATAATCGCGCCAGGTTTGATGGTGTCACCGGCAACAAGCCGTATGCGCATGCCTATACCGGTCGCCAGCGAGAACCGACGCTCCAGAAGCATAAGATCCCCATTGGGCAGGAAAGCGCCGTCAGTGACGTCGTAGCTGTCGTGACGAGCAACGCGGAACGCGCCTTGGAGCGATCCATCGACAATGCCAGCGAAGAGATTTCCGTCGCCGTCGACACTGCGCTCTGCAATCGTGATGGTCGCACCGGCAAGCGGGGTGTCCAGAGGCGAAACCACCACAGTCTCCAAACCGCCATTTCGCCGAAGCTCGGTCGTTGGAAACGGTAAGGGCAATGATGAGGTCGGGCGCGCAGTAGTAAAGCCCTCTCTAGGATAGACATCAATCCGATGACGCTGCTCGAAACCGACAAGGATGCCATCATCGCGCAGCGCTAGGCTTTCAGCATCCATCAGATACTTGCCCTGCATGAAACGTCCTTGTCGGTCTGCCATCGGCGACAGGGACACCTCCGAAAGCCCAGAAAGCCGGCCGTCTGATCCGCGATCGATCCTGCCTTCCAGCCAATGGCCAGTATCCAGAACGCCGATAAAATGACTTTGGTCATCGAGAAAACGAATGGACGACCAAGCACCGAACAGCGGCTCGGTAGAGCTCAGCTCCAATCCTCCCAAAAACTCAAGACGACCGAAGCGCTGGTTGTCCAGTCCTGGCTTGAACGTGTCTATCCGCCTCGCGTCCACCGAAATAGGCTCTGCTGACACAGGCACAGACAGGCAAAGGGCGGCAAGGGCAAGAAGAATGGCAGGCGCACGGCGCATTTGATGAGGCAAGGAGTTGTCCCGGAAATTACATCTACCCGACGTCATATGCGATGAGGGAAAGACCGGTCAATGCAAGCCTTGGTTTGCCGTCCGGCAAGCACACAGCCACAGGCAAGCATCATCCGATAAGATTGGGCGAACTTGAACGATGGAGGCTCCACAATGACAAGCGTATCCGGGCCATTGTACGGCGCAACACCCAGCTCCAATCAGAACTCAGCTCAATCCCCTCAGACGAACTTCGATAGCTGGTTCGACGACGTGCTGGAGGGTTATTCCCGCCAGAAAGCACAACAGAAAGCCGACACCTATTTCGCTTCAGAGCCCCCCCAGGACCCGAATGCAAGCGACCTTCAGATAGACGATACAGAGTCAACCGGAAGTGCCGAGGATGACCTTTTGAAATGGCTGACGATGTCGCTGGCAGAGCGCCTGAGAGCGCAGTATCTGGCCGACCATGATGTGACGGAAGAAGAGCTTGAAGCCATGCCAACCGACGAGCGTGCCAAGATGGAAGACGCCATCGCTGAGTATATCAAGGAAAACATGGCACAGATAACAGGCGCTCAATCACAAGATGTCGCCGGTCAGGTTCGCGCCGAGCCGGCGATGCTCTAGGGAGCAGATGCTCAACGGTATCGGCTTTCAAACCGATACCGGCTGATGTCAGTTCATCCAGCGCGACGCATGGAAGAGCCACCCTTCTTTTCGGGCTTGTCTTCAAACAACGCCGCGAGCTGTTCGGTCATGGCACCGGCCAACTCATCGGCATCGACGATCGTCACCGCCTTGCGGTAATAACGGGTCACGTCGTGGCCGATGCCGATCGCAAGCAGCTCCACCGGCGACTTTGTCTCGATCTGCTCGATAGCGGCCCGAAGATGCCGCTCCAGATAATTACCCGGATTGACCGAGAGTGTGGAATCATCCACCGGCGCGCCGTCCGAAATCATCATCAGGATCTTGCGCTGTTCACGCCGAGCGATCAGTCGGCCATGGGCCCACATCAGCGCTTCTCCATCGATATTTTCCTTCAGCAGACCTTCGCGCATCATCAGCCCGAGATTGCGACGCGAACGGCGCCACGGCGCGTCAGCCGACTTGTAGATGATGTGGCGCAGATCGTTCAGGCGACCGGGCGTCTGCGGCTTGCCATTGGCAAGCCATTGCTCGCGTGACGAGCCGCCTTTCCATGCTTTGGTGGTAAAGCCGAGGATTTCGACTTTGACGCCGCATCGCTCAAGTGTGCGCGCCAGAATATCGGCACAGGTCGCCGCAACCGTGATCGGGCGCCCCCGCATGGAACCTGAATTGTCGATCACGAGTGAAACGACAGTATCTCTGAATTGCGTATCCCGCTCCATTTTGAACGAGAGCGGCTGCATCGGATCGATCACCATGCGCGTCAGGCGTGCCGTGTCGAGATAGCCTTCTTCAAGATCGAAATCCCAGGACCGGTTCTGCTGCGCCATAAGGCGGCGCTGAAGACGGTTGGCCAGACGACCGACGGCACCCTGAAGATGGGCAAGCTGCTTGTCGAGAAAGGCTCTCAGACGTTCAAGCTCAGCCTCGTCGCAAAGCTCTTCAGCCTCGATAATTTCATCAAATTCCTTGGTGAAGATCTTGTAGTCGACCTTCTCGTTGAAATCATCGAATGGGCTTGCGGGACGGCGCATCTCGCCCGGCGTTTCAGACTCGTCGTCGCCCTCTTCGACCATATCGTCGTCAGAGATCTCGGCCCCGTCCATTTCGCCGTCATCCATCTGCTCCTGAGCAGACTCGCTGTCTTCGGCCGGAACCTGTTCATCGCCGGCTTCTTCCTCGGAGGAATTTTCCTGCTCCTCCTGCGAGCGCGGCTGATCTTCTTCGCTCAGATCGTCTTCGTCGGCATCTTCGGCGTCGTCGCCGAAATCCTCGGCCATTTCCATGGCGCTCAGCATATGGCGAACGACCTTGGCAAAGGCCTGCTGGTCTTCCATGGAATTGCGAAGATTGGCGAAATCCGCCGAGGCCTTTTCTTCGATGAAGGGACGCCAAAGGTCCAGCACTTGCCCCGCGCTGGCAGGCGCCTTTTCGCCCGTCAACTTTTCGCGCACGAGCATGGCCATGGCCTCGGCCAATGGCGCATCCTCCTGACGGCTGATGCCGGCGAAATTCGCCTTGGCGTATTTTTCCGAGTTCATCGCGGTCATGTTCGTGGCCATGCCGCTCATGCGGCTTGCACCGAGAGACTCGACGCGGGCCTGCTCAACGGCATCGAATACCGCACGTGCATCAGTCCCCATCGGCGCCATGGTAGCGTGAACCGACTGATCATGACAGGCAAGTCGCAGTGCCATGGAATCGCCAATACCACGCGTGACGGCCACTTCCTGTGCTGTCGGACGCTTGGAAAGCTCAGGCAACCGCACCCGGTCGCCAGCCAGACCCGGCCGTTCATTGGCGAAGGAGACCTCCACCTCGCCACTTCCGGCAACCGAGCGCACGCAGCCCGTAACCGCACGGCGAAACGGTTCGGAATCTATGATCGCGCCCGGTCTGGCGTTTGAATTGTCTCCACGGCCTGCCATAAGAGATACCTCAGGCGCCAAGCACGATGTTCGCGGCGCTTTCCTTGAGTTCGGTTCCAAAGACCCGCTGATACTGTTCAGCCACAAGCGTGCGCTCCAACTCGTCGCACTTGTTGAGGAAGGTCACGCGGAAGGCGAAGGACACATCGCCGAAGATCTCGGCATTCTCCGCCCAGGTAATGACGGTTCGCGGGCTCATCACGGTGGACAGATCGCCGTTCATGAAGGCGGCACGTGTCAGATCGGCAAGCCGAACCATCTTGCTGATGGTGTCACGGCCGGCATCGCTCTGGTTAAAGCTCTTCACCTTGGCAAGAACGATATCGACTTCATTTTGATGCGGCAGATAGTTCAGCGTCGTCACGATCGACCAGCGGTCCATCTGTGCCTGGTTAATCTGCTGGGTGCCATGATAGAGGCCCGTTGTATCGCCCAGACCGACAGTGTTTGCAGTCGAGAAAATACGGAAGGCTGGATGCGGACGAATGACGCGGCTCTGGTCAAGCAGCGTCAGACGACCGGAGGATTCCAGAACGCGCTGGATAACGAACATCACGTCAGGACGACCCGCATCGTATTCGTCGAAGACGAGAGCAACATTGTGCTGATAGGCCCAGGGCAGAATGCCGTCCTTGAATTCGGTAATCTGCTTGCCGTCCTTCAGAACAATGGCGTCCTTGCCGACAAGATCGATACGGCTGACATGGCTATCGAGGTTGACGCGAACGCATGGCCAGTTGAGGCGTGCAGCCACCTGCTCGATATGTGTCGACTTGCCTGTTCCGTGGAATCCCGAAACCATCACCCGGCGGTTATGGGCAAATCCGGCCAGAATGGCGAGCGTTGTCTCGCGGTCAAACAGGTAATCCGGATCAAGATCTGGAACATAGGCGTCGCCTTGGGAATAGGCGGGAACGCGAATGTCGGAATCGATGCCGAATACCTCCCTGACAGATACTGTGGTGTCGGGGAGGTTGGAAATTTCTAGTTCAATTTTGCTCATCGTAACTCCATGCCGAACGCGCGCCGTCCAGCCGCCTGTGCAATCGTAATTCCGTTGCGTTTTCGATTAACAGAAACCAGCCTGCTTTAACAATTGGTAGGCTTGAATAACAGCGCGAAAACGCTCTTCAGAGCCACGATCTCCGCCATTCGCATCCGGATGGTGTTTTTTTACAAGTTCCTTGTAGCGGCTCTTGATCTCCGTCGATGACGAACTTGCGCCAAGCCCCAGCGTATCAAAGGCCTTTGCTTCCAGGGTTTTCAGCTTGCGCGCGCGCGGCTGTCGCGACTTGGGAGTACCGTTCTGCGCCACGAAGCCGAACGGATCCTTCATGCGCGTATGGGCCGCAGAGGAGGCGAAGCGCGCATCCGCCTTTGAATGCAGCGGACTATCGCGCGATTCCTTGTTCACACCAACGGTCCAGGTGGGGCGATGGCCTGTAATCGCTTCTTTTTGATACCGAGCGATCTCACCATCGGAAAGGCCGGAAAAGTAGTTGTAGCCCTTGTTGTATTCTTTCACGTGCTGGAAGCAGAAGAGAAAGAATTGTCCTTCAGCGTTGCGCCCGACAGGAGCGCGGTGAGCGCCCGGCCGTTCGCAACCGTCCCATTGGCAGGTCGGAGCGGCCGTTGCGGCTTCGGGCTTCGCCTTACGTTTTGTGCGAATGCCGTCGAAATATTTCGAGTCTAGTTTCATTGTGCAATTATGGTGCTTTGCTCATGTGTCTACAAGAATTGACAAATCAGTTTTCTAGCGGCTTTGTGAACCGTTTTAGCCGGAGGCAAATCAATGACCGTTAAAACGCGTATCGAAGACAAGCTGAATGCGGCCTTCGAGCCAGAACGTCTGATCGTCCTCAATGAGAGTTCTCATCATGCCGGACATCAGCCAGACATGACCGGTGAAGGTGAAACGCATATGCGTGTCCGTATTGTGTCACCGGCCTTCACCAAATTGACGCGTGTGGCGCGACACCGCGCCATTACCGATCTGCTGAAGCCAGAATTCGACGCCGGGCTCCATGCACTGGCCATTGAAGCTGCAGCCCCCGGAGAGCCTACGCGCTGGTAAAAGCGTATCGTCCCCGCCACCGGTTATGCGGTCTTCGTCACTTCATCGATCGGACGGATCCTCAATTTGGTGATCCGGTTCTTTTCGCGCTTCATAACGATGAAGCGCTTTCCATAAAAAGTGAAGGCCTGGCGTTCTTCGGGTATGGATTTTGATTCGTGAATGACGAGGCCAGCGATCGTGGTTGCCTCCTCGTCCGGCAGATTCCAGTCGAGCGCTCGGTTGATATCTCGGATCGGAACAGTCCCGTCGACTACGATCGAACCGTCGGCTTCCTGTCGAACGCCTTGAATATCGATGTCGTGCTCATCGGCGATATCCCCGACGATTTCCTCAAGGATATCCTCAAGCGTTACAATGCCCTGCACTTCTCCATATTCATCCACGACGATGGCAAAGTGAACCTTGCGGCGCAGGAAGGCGTTCAACTGATCCTTCAGATTGGTCGTGTCTGGGACGAACCAGGGCTTTTGGGCAATCTTGGCGATGTCAATTGTCGAGGGATCCAGATCCGGTTCTGCAAGCACCCTCAGCAGATCCTTTGCATGGATCACGCCAATGATGTTTTCCATCGAACCACGCCAGAGTGGCATGCGTGTGTAAGGACTTTCAAGAACCGCGCGTACCGCCGTCTCTGGGGGATCGTCCGCACTGATGCCCCGCATCGAGGTACGGTGGATCATCACATCGGACACTTCGAGCTCACCAAGATCGAGAACGCCGCCCAGACGATCGCGGTCGGCCTTAATCACCGATCCTTCACGATGGAGCAGATCCACCGCCCCGCGCAACTCTTCCTGCGCCGACAGCATGGATGTCTCTTTCGAGAGATTGAGACCGAACATCCCGAGCAATAGGCGCACGACCAGATTGACCCCTGAGGAAAGTGGCCCCACAACAAGAACAAAAATTCGAACAAACGGCGAGACGAAAAGAGCGAAACGCTCTGGCGAGGAGATCGCCCAGCTCTTTGGCAACACTTCAGCAAACACGACCAGAAGGGCTGTCATAACCAGCGTCGCGATAGCAACGCCTGAATCCCCAAACAGCGCAAGGAAAAGGCTCGTGGTCAGTGATGATGCCAGAATGTTGACGAGATTGTTGCCAATCAGCAGTGCACCAATCAAACGGTCCTGCCTGCCGATAAGTTTGTTCACCACGCCGGCGCGCAAGTCACCGTTGTTTTCCATCGAATACATGCGGGCGCGCGAGACGGCCGTCAGCGCTGTTTCGGAACCCGAGAAAAAAGCAGAAGCACCTATAAGGCCCAAAATCGCCAGGATCAGCAGCCAGTTCTCAGACAGGATCGTGGTCATGGCATCTATGTTCATTTCGGGTGTTTTTCCTCCAGGAAACTCAAGACTTCTGACGCGGGAACATCGTCAGCCACAAATGACTGCCCGATCCCATGGGTCAGGATAAATGTCAGCTTGCCGCCCTTGACCTTCTTGTCTTGGGCAATTGCCTCCATCAACATATCGGGTGGCGGTAGCTCGCCTTCAATATCATTCATTCGTGTTGGCAGTCCAACAGCCTTCAGATGGGCTTCCACGCGCGCCGCATCATCCGGGCTCGCCAAATTGAGGCGTGAGGAAAACTGGTGCGCCAGCACCATTCCAATCGAAACCCCTTCGCCATGCACCAGTCGCCGGCTGTCATAGCCGGTTGCAGCCTCGAGAGCATGGCCGAACGTGTGGCCGAGATTGAGAAGCGCGCGCCGTCCGTTTTCCCGCTCGTCCGCTGCAACGACATTGGCCTTGGCCTGACAGCTTGTGGCAATTGCTTCGACCCGGGCAGCACCGCCGGCAAAAACGTCACGCCAATTGGTCTCGAGCCAGGAAAAGAATTCCGGATTGTCGATCAAACCATATTTGGCAACTTCCGCATATCCGGCCCGCAATTCCCGTTGGCTCAGCGTCTCAAGGACATCGGTATCGACAAGCACCAGATCAGGTTGATTGAAAACCCCGATCAGATTTTTGCCCTGACGGGCATTAATGCCTGTCTTGCCGCCGACGGACGAATCGACCTGGGATAAAAGCGATGTCGGGATCTGCACGAATCTGACACCACGCCGAACGATACCGGCGGCAAATCCCGTGAGGTCACCGATCACGCCACCGCCAAGCGCAATCACCGTGTCATTGCGCTCAATCCGTGCCTCCAGTAGCACGTCGCAAACGCGGGTCAGGTTGTCAAAGCTCTTGGTTTTCTCGCCAGGCGGCAATATCAGTGAGGTCGCATCGATACCGTCTGCTTCCAGACTGTCCATGAGACCCTCAAGATAGATCGCTCCGACATTTTCGTCGGTAACAATCGCCGCCTTACGGCCCTTGATCCGGGTGGAAATTTCCCCGCCGGCACGCTTGATAACCCCAGAACCGATCAAAATATCATAGGAACGCTCGCCAAGCGGTACATGCACGACACGTTCGGCAGTATCAATATCAGTCATCATTCACACTTTCGGAGGACACAGCCAGTCCTTGATAGGCAGCAAGAAGATCGATTACCTCCCGCACAATCAGCTCTTTTCGAACATCACGCGAATGAACGGTGATATCGGCAAGGGCGTAGACGGGGTATCTCTGGTCCATCAAATTGGCGAGCGTCTGCTTTGGGTTTTCGGTTTTAAGCAGCGGCCTGTGGTCGCGCTTGTTAACGCGCTCCCACAATACATCGAGGTCCGCCTTCAGCCACAACGAAATTCCGCCGCGCTCTATCTGCCTGCGCGTCCTGTCGTTGATGAAGGCGCCACCGCCCGTCGAGATAACACGCGGACCCGATTTGAGAAGACGTTTGATAACGCGGGTCTCAAGCGCTCGAAACTCATGCTCACCATAAGCGGCAAACAACTCGCTGATGGTCATGCGCGAGACCCGCTCGATTTCCGCATCGGTATCGACAAAGGGTAATCCAAGCTGTTGCGCCACCATTCGGCCAATAGCCGATTTGCCCGCCCCCATAAGCCCCACGAACACAATGTCGCGCCGGCCCAGGGCAGTTCGCACCTTGGCGGCAATAGTGGGTGCGGCAGTGATAGTTGGATCGGTCATCGGTCCCGTTCGCAATTCTTTTACAACGGTATTGATATTTAAGATCGCGACGTCAAGCCAACCGGCCAAAAACCGGGCAAAGCACACCCAACTTGTCGTTTCCCATGTGGATCACGATATGAGGTGACAAACTGAGACCCGAAAGATGGATCGATGCCAACACTGCTCCGCTTCCTGTTTTTTTGCGCAACGGTCGCTGCAATCATCTATGGTGCCATGCTGGCGCTGGTCGTTTTCGTTGAACCACACGAGCGCGACATCGTTGTTCGTGTGCCGGCTGAACGCATGAACCCGCCAGAACAATGAGAGATACCGTTGCCCGATCTCAGCCAAGCCCGTATTGAAGCCTTCCTGGAGATGATGAGCGCTGAACGCGGCGCGGCAGGCAACACGCTCACCTCCTATGAGAGAGACCTCGCCGATCTCCACGATTTCCTGACTTCTCGAAAAGTGCTGCTTGTGCAGGCAGCATCAGGCGATCTGTCCGCCTATCTGGCAGATCTCTCCAGACGCGGCTTTCAGGCATCGTCTCAAGCACGCCGCCTGTCGGCCATGCGTCAGTTTTACAAGTTTCTCTATGCCGAAGGGCTGCGCACAGACGACCCGACCGGAATCTTGGATGCGCCAAAGAAGGGGCGCCCTCTTCCAAAGACCATGAGCATTGAGGATGTAGACCGGCTCCTCAACCTTGCGGCAGAAGAGGCAAAGCAGAATGAAGGCGGCAATTTGGGCAGGCTGCGGCTTCATGCGCTCCTGGAATTGCTCTATGCCACGGGAATGCGAGTCAGCGAACTTGTGTCGCTGCCAGCCAAGGTTCTGGACATCAAGGAGCAATTTCTTGTGGTCAAAGGCAAGGGCAACAAGGAACGGCTGGTTCCGCTTTCAGGCGCGGCCACCCGTGCGCTTGCTGCATACGGCCACGTGTTGAAAGCCACAGCGCCCGACACATCTTTGGAAAACCGTTGGCTATTCCCATCCGCGAGCAAGGAAGGCTATTTGCCCCGCCAGGTCTTTGCCCGCGAACTGAAGGCACTTGCCGCACGCGCCGGTTTACGGGTTTCTGCCATCTCCCCTCATGTTTTGCGCCATGCCTTTGCAAGTCATCTTCTGGAAAACGGCGCGGACCTGCGTGTCGTTCAGGAATTGCTGGGTCACAGCGACATTTCGACCACGCAAATCTACACTCACGTGCTGGAAGAGCGGTTGCGTCAGCTGGTCGAAACACATCACCCTCTTGCAAAACAGGTCAAAAGAGGGGATTAGGACCGGAAAACCCGGTACTCGGGCCCTCGATAACGGGGGCGAAACGATCGGAAACGGAATTTATGCAAAATTATCTCGACTTCGAAAAACCAATCTCTGATCTCGAAGGCAAGATCCGCGAGCTGAAGAAAATCGCAAGCGAAGACGAAAGCATCGATACCTCCGAGGAAATCGAGCGCTTGGAAGGTCGCGTCCGCGAAGCTATGGAAGATATCTATTCCAAGCTGAATGCCTGGCAGAAAACCCAGGTCGCGCGCCATCCTCAGCGTCCGCATTTTGTCGACTTTTCAAAGCAACTCTTTACTGAGTTCACACCGCTTGCCGGCGATAGGAAGTTCTCCGAGGACGCCGCGATCCAGGCAGGTCTTGCACGTTTTCGCGGACAGCCCGTCGCCGTGATCGGCCAGGAGAAGGGCAACGACACCAAGTCGCGCCTGAAGCACAATTTCGGCAGCCCTCGCCCTGAAGGCTATCGCAAAGCCGTTCGCGTGATGGAAATGGCCGACCGCTTCGGTCTTCCCGTGGTCACCCTCGTTGATACGGCAGGCGCTTATCCGGGCGTCGGTGCTGAAGAACGTGGCCAGGCAGAAGCAATCGCGCGCTCCACGGAAATGTGTCTTTCGCTCAAGGTTCCGATGATCTCCGTCGTCATCGGCGAAGGGGGATCTGGGGGCGCTATCGCCATTGCCACCGGCAACCGGGTCTATATGCTGGAACATGCAATCTACTCGGTGATCTCGCCGGAAGGTGCAGCCTCCATTCTCTGGCGCGACTCCACCCGTGCCAAGGAAGCGGCGACCAACATGAAGATCACGGCAGAAGATCTAAAGTCTTTGGGCGTGATTGACGGCATCATCCCAGAGCCACTCGGCGGCGCCCATCGCGATCCGGACAGTGTGATCGGCCGCACCGGAGAGGTGATTGCCAATGCGCTCAAGGATCTCGGACAGTTGTCCGGCGATGCCGTGAGAGCAGACCGCAGGAAGAAATTCCTCGAGATTGGTCGCAACCTCTAGGGTCACACCGGCTGCGGTCACAATCTTGCTACTATTTTCTGCCGAAAAGTGTCGGCAGAAGGCTGTTTTATCAGCGATAGTTAACATGTTGTGAAGATGATGGGTTTACCATCGACTCAAACCGGCTATGCATGAATCTTCCGATAGCCTTTTCGACAAGAGTTCAGCGGAATGCATGTGAAATCGACAGCAATCGTCCTGTTCCTTGCCGTTGCCACCCTGGCCGGGTGCAACGACACGCTGGATAGTTTCGATCCATCGAAGATCAGCAACAAGGTCGAACAGCCGCTTCCATCTAAAATTCTGGCCGCCATGAAGGCCAAGGGCATGGAACGCAATTCGCCGATCATGATCCGTGTCTTCAAGGAAGAAGGCGTTCTGGAAATCTGGAAGGCCAAGACCAACAACCGGTTCGACAAGATTGCCGAATATGAAATCTGTGCATGGTCGGGCAAGCTTGGACCCAAGGTGAAAGAAGGCGATCGTCAGGCTCCGGAGGGCTACTATCCGCTCACGCCCTATCACCTCAACCCAAATTCAAAGTATTTTCTGGCAATCAATACCGGCTATCCCAACCGTTTCGATCAGGCCAATGGCCGCACAGGAAGCAACCTGATGATCCACGGCGCCTGCTCGTCGTCTGGCTGCTATTCGATGACTGACGCCCAGATCATGGAAATCTACGCGTTCGCGCGCGACGCTTTCAAGGGTGGCCAGCAGACGGTACAGCTCCAGGCTTTCCCGTTCAGGATGACTGCCGAAAACATGGCCCGCCATCGGCTGAGTCCCCATTACGACTTCTGGAAAATGCTGAAAGTCGGCTACGATAATTTCGAAGTGACCAAACGTCCGCCGGAAGTAGCAGTGTGTGGCCGGCAATATGTCTTCAACCAGCAAGTCGAAGGCAATGCTACTGTGAATGCAGCCGCTGCTTGTCCCCCCATGTTCACCCCACCGGCACTGGCATCTGCGCTTGCATCCTATAACGTCTCCTATGAACGCGATTACGCAAAGGCGCTGAACAAATACAAGGGTAAGGCATGGGTCGATCCAAGCGAAGCCGAGCGCAAGGCACTGGTCGCCGCAAAGCGCAAGGCAAAAGCCAGCGACCTCGCCTATGCACCCACAGGCTCAGCGCTGAAAGCTGGCCGTCTGGTCAGCATCGACGAGTTTGAGGCAATGAGCAGCGACCAACCTGCGGCAACGCAGACGCCACCTGTTCCAGCAGCAACCGCACAATCAGCGCCAGCCAGTCCTGCGGTGGCCCCGACCACAACGGCAACCGTGCCAGTGCCAGTTCCCAATCCTCAGACTGAAACTGCAGAGCAACCGGCAGCCAGGAAACCTTTCTGGAAGCTGTGGTCCAGTCAGTGACCTCTGAGGAGTTGATCGTCGTCGACCTTAAGGGGCTGAAATGTCCCCTCCCGGTCATGAAGACACGCAAGCGGCTGGAGAAGCTGCCGCGCGGCACGACAATTGCTGTCGAAACGACCGATCCTCTGGCAGGTATCGATATTCCCCATTTCTGCCGCGAAGACGGCCATGGCCTCCTCGAGAGCGTAAAGACCGTCGATGGCCACCGCTTCATCATCCGCAAGGCGTGACAGGAGCCGGATAGACGCAGCTACATCTTCATGCCCGGGATCGCCAACGGATTATCCTCCAGCGCTGCCCGGTCAGGCCTGTCAATCGATGGCTTGCCGGCGAACGTGTCGAACAGTTCCCGCACATAATCCTCGGGCAGATTCTGGGTAATTAGTACCAGCCGCGTCCGCTTGTCCTTCGGGTCAGGCCATTCAGGCAGACGTTCGGGGCGGTGAAAGATCGACTGAACTCCATGCAGTACCAGCGGCCGTTCGGGATTGTCAGTCAGACCGACAATGGCCTTCATGCGCAATAACTTCTCGCCATGCGCAGAGCGTAGCAGATCCATGAACATCTCAAGTGCCGCCTGATCGATGGGCTGTTCGTGAATGATCGAAAAGGATCGGATATTTTCACCGTGGCGATTGATGTCATGATGGTGGTGCCCATGGTCGTGGTGGTGGTGACCCTCATGATGATGGTGGCTATGCGCGTCACCGGTTTCTGCCCGCAGCCAGCGCGCAACATCAGCCGTCTTCGTCTGCGGATCGTAAAGCCCGTTGTCGAAAATCGAAGCGAGCCCGGCTTCCTCGCTATCGCCGTCAACAATCGGCGCATGCGGGTTAAGTTCGCGCAGGCGTTCACGAAGTGTAGCGACGGTTGCCGCGTCGCTCATACTGTTTTTGGACAGGATTAGCCGGTCCGCCACGGCCACCTGTTTGACGGCTTCGGAAAACCGCTCGAGATTGGAAACCCCGTTAACGGCATCCACCAAAGTGACCACGCCTTCCAGTTCGAAAGTCTCGCCAATCACGGGATGCCCCATGACCGACTGCATGACCGGTGCAGGATCGGCAAGCCCTGTGGTCTCGATGACGACACGAGTCAGCTTCTTCAAGCCAGCGGTCTGCATCGCATCGGCAAGCATGGCCAGCGTATCGACAAGCGCGCCGCGCACGGTGCAACAAAGGCAACCGTCCGAGAGCTCGATAATGGCTTCATCCGACGCCGTGACCAGCAAATGATCGATGCCGACCTCACCAAATTCATTGATGATGATCGCCGCATCCCGCATCGCAGGATCTTTGAGAATACGGTTCAGCAGCGTTGATTTTCCAGCGCCGAGAAAGCCGGTAATGATGGAAACAGGCACGCGGTCACGCCGTGCAGCCATGGGAGTTCTCCCTTATGGTTATGGATAACGACTTTTAGAATGTTGGTCGCGGAATGGGGATCGGAACATTGGCGATCTCAGGCTTGCCCGCGGATGCAGCAGCGCCGCTCCCGGCAAGGAGACCGGCAAAGACGGTCCGTGGCGGATGGTTCATTTCCTGAATATAGGGAGAATGCACCACCATGCGGCCTTCCTCGTCGCGCCCTTCGCTGCGTTCGGCGCGGGCCTTCGGATTACAGATCTGCGCACTGATATCGGCGACAGCATCGCGGCCGGCCCCATAAGGTGCCAGCGACTGCAGCGGCACGCCGCCGGCAGAGGTCGTCAGGCCCTTTTGCAGCAGTTCGGCAGAAAGGTCCGCGCGTTCGCCAAGACTATCTGCTCCGAGCACAACGGAGATCACAGTGCGTCCGCGCCGCGTCGCCGATGACACCTGATTGAAGCCGGAGGCGCAGATGTAACCGGTTTTCATGCCATCCGCGCCGTCGAAACGCCCGATCAGCAGATTGTAGTTGGGATAACTGCGCTTGCCAGTGTTGATACCCTCCAGCGAAAAATAGCCGGCATATTGCGGAAATTCGCGACGAATGGCCATTGCCAGCACGGCAAGGTCCCGCGCTGTCGTATACTGGCCACTGCCCGGCAATCCGTTGGGATTGACGAAGCGAGACGAACGCATGCCGAGCCTTGCGGCCTCACCGTTCATACGCCCGACGAAATTATCGAGAGATCCGCCAACTGTCTCGGCAATGGCCACCGCCACGTCGTTGGCAGATTTCACCAGCATGATCTTCAGAGCACTGTCGAGCGTCATCTGCGAGCCGGGCTTGAAATACATCTTGCTCGCCGGTTGCGCGGACGCTTTCTGGCTCATAGTCACAATCGTATCCAGCCCCACCTGGCGCTGCTTGATGGCGCGGAACACCGTATAGGCCGTCATGAGCTTGGTGAGCGATGCAGGATACCATTTGCGAAAGGCATCCTCATGCTCGATCACCCGTCCGCTGTTGACATCGATCACCATCTTCGGATTGGCATAAGCGGCAAGGGGTGCGCCGGTGGCGATCAGAACCGCAATTGTGCCGCTGATCAACAGACGGCCGATGGACGGTAAAGATCTCATCTTATTGCCTTGCACGAATGGTCCTCCCGCTTCAGGATATGGAAATTGCAAACCGCTCTTAGCATGTCCAACGCGGATGGAATGGCAAAGACGGTGAATTAGGTCAATTATGGAGCGGACAATCTGTCATTCAACCGCTAAATTACACATCTCTGTCATCTACAGGACTTTCATTCATGCCCATACTGAATCGCGCCGCTGAATTGCAGGCCGAACTGACCCAATGGCGTCACCATCTCCACCAAAATCCGGAAATTCTCTACGAGGTGCATAACACCGCAGCCTTTGTCGAGGAAAAGCTCAAGGAATTCGGTGTTGATGAGGTTGTCACTGGTCTCGGGCGGACGGGCGTCGTCGGTGTCATTCACGGTCGGGCACCGGGAAATCGCGCAATCGGTCTGCGCGCGGACATGGATGCTCTGCCCCTTGAGGAAATGACCGGCAAGCCCTGGGCATCCAAGACTGCGGGCCGAATGCACGCCTGCGGACATGACGGCCACACATCCATGCTGCTTGGTGCCGCAAAATATCTGGCCGAGACTCGCAATTTCAACGGCAAGGTCATCGTCATCTTCCAGCCTGCAGAAGAAGGCGGACGTGGCGCGCTTGCCATGGTCGAAGATGGTTTGATGGAGCAGTTCGGCATCGAGGAAGTCTACGGCATGCACAATATGCCGGGCATGCCGGTGGGTACCTTTGCCATCAGGAAGGGCGGCATCATGGCGGCACCCGACAAGTTCAACATCCTGGTAAAGGGCAGAGGCGGCCACGGGGCAGAACCGCACAACACGGTCGACCCTATTGTCATCGGATCGCAGATCGTCGGCGCGCTGCAGGTCATTGCCGCGCGCAATGCCAATCCGCTGCGTTCTGTCGTTGTTTCGGTCACCACCTTCCATGCCGGCACCGCGCACAACATCATTCCCGAAGATGCTCACCTCGGAGGCACCGTCCGTTCGCTGGATGAAAAAGTGCGCAGCCTGGCCGAGAAGCGTATTGGCGAGATCGCCCATGGGATTGCAGCCGCCAACGGCGCAGAGATCGTATTCGAATATGAACGCGCATGCCCGGTAACGGTGAACCATCCGGACGAGACAGATCACGCGGCAAAGGCGGCAATCAACGTCGTCGGCCCATCAAACGTCAATACCGAAGTGGATGCCTCCATGGCCGGTGAAGACTTCGCCTTCATGCTCCAGGCGCGACCGGGCGCCTATATCATGATCGGCAACGGCGACACTGCAGGCCTGCACAATCAGGCCTATGACTTCAACGACGAAGCAATTGCCTATGGCGTCTCCTATTGGGTGAAGCTTGCCGAGCAACGACTGACGGATTGAGCAGCAGGCGCAGTGGGTGCCGAATTGTTTTTTCACCCATGAGGCTTGGCTTGCCGCTTCTGCTTTTGTAAGGATGTCGCCAAGTGGTCCCGTAGCTCAGCAGGATAGAGCACCAGATTCCTAATCTGGGGGTCACGCGTTCGAATCGCGTCGGGATCACCATTTCTCACTAGGCTTGAAATTGAGGCGACACTTCAGTCGGCAGGCACCTGTAGCGCACGCAAGGCATTGAAGATGACCGCTACATCGATCAACTCCTGGAGCAACGCACCCTGCACGGGCGGCAGATAGCCGAGCGCTGCAAAGATCATGGCCACCAGTGAAAGACCGATCCCTGCGACAACACTCTGCCGGGCGATCATCTTCGTGCGCGATGCGACCCGCAATCCGGCGGCAAGACGACCGAGATCGTCTACAAGCAGGACGGCATCGGCTGCTTCCGACGATGCCGCTGAACCATGTGCCCCCATCGCAATGCCGACATCCGCAGCAGCGAGCGCCGGAGCATCATTGACACCGTCTCCGACCATCATCACCGGTCCCTCGCGTCGGGCGTCCAGAACGATCTCGACCTTGCGAGCCGGAGTCAGATCTCCGTGAATGCTGGTGATGCCAAGCACCTCGCCCACCGACCGCGTCACATCCTCCCGGTCGCCCGACGCCAATATGATGCGCTCGATCCCTGCCTTGTGAAGCGCCGCAATCACCGACTTTGCTTCCGGCCTCGGCATGTCGGACAAAAGCAGGACACCTGCGGGCTTGCCGTCAAGTGCGACGGCAACCACGGCCGTTCCCAAAGGTCTGTTCGCGGCCAAAGCCCGGAAATTACTACCCTCGCAATTGATTTCAACGAAATCGCTTCCGCCAACGACAAGCTGATGACCGTCAACGGATCCGGCAATGCCATTTCCCGGCGTCTCCGTTGCCAAAGCTGGCGAATCAAGCACGAGGCCCAGACGGCTGGCGGCCCGCACGAGCATGACAGCGCTTGGATGATTGGATGCCTGGTCAAGCGATGCGGCAAGGCGCGTCATCTCTTGCGGGTCTATGCCCGGCATCACCCGGGTCTCCACAATGCCTGCCTCACCGCTGGTCAACGTGCCAGTCTTGTCCATGACCGCAATACGGACACTGGCCAGCGTTTCCAGCGCGCCGCCTGTCTTGACCAGCAGACCAAGCGAGGCGAGCCGGGACATTCCCGATATGACAGCAACCGGCACGGCAAGGATCAAAGGGCAAGGTGTGGCAACGACCAGCACAGAGAGGGCCCTCAGTTCGTCGCCGGACCAGTACCAGGCAACGGAAGCAACCAGTAATGTTGCGACCAGAAACCAGATTGCATAGCGGTCTGCCAGCCTCATGATCGGAGCGCGGCTCGCCTGGGCACCCTCCACCAGTCGCACGATATTGGCATAGGTACTGGCTGCAGCAGGCCTCGTGACAACGAGATCGAAGGCCGCACCCACGGACACACCACCGCTGGCAATGTCGTCACGCGCATTGAAGCGAACAGGCAGAGGTTCACCTGTGAGGGCTGACATATCGATATCGGCACGATCACCGGAAAGCGTTCCATCGACGGGGATCACCTCACCCTGGCGAACCAGAACCTTGTCGCCGGGCACGAGGCTGTCGATTGAAACTTCAACAAGCCGATCATCGTCATAACGCATGGCCACATGTGGAACGCGACCGAGAAGACCAGTCATTTCCCGGCGCGCCCTGCCCTCGGCAAAACTCTCCAGCTGCTGTCCACCGGCATACATCAGTGCAACGATGATCGCTGCAAGCGGCTCGCCAAACACCAAGGCTGCAGAGATGGACAGCCCTGCGATGATATCAACGCCAAACCGGCCCTGAACCAGCGAGCGAACCACTTCAAATGTGAGGGCTGCAAGGACGATTGCAGCACCGCCAAACCAGAGCCTCTCGGCAAAAACCGCACGATCAGCCAGGTAGAAGGCAATGCCAGCGCCCAGCGCAAGAAATGTCAGGCCGGCGAGTGCCAGCCACAGGTGACGTAAGAAAACGTCGCTTACAGACATCGGCCATCTTCCAAAGCCGTGGAACCGTGCCCAAGCCTGAGACGACATTACGTGCTCAACGTGGAGGGCACGACTTGCGACATGGCTATCAACGTTCCACTCTCGTGCCTGTCATGAACCAAGGGTTGCTGACCGGCTATTTCCCTTGTAGACGCATCTACAACTTAAGCAATTGCCGGATCTCATGAAGTTGACCGCCAACAATCCACCGCGCCGTCTCAGCGTTTTCGGCTCGACCGGCTCGATCGGTGTGAACACGCTCGATGTGATCGATCACCTGGGCGGCCGCGATCAGTTCGAGGTCATGGCCGTCACCGGTCATGCCAATATCGAGCTTCTGGCAGAGCAGGCAAGAGCGACAGGCGCGAGACTCGCGGTGACTGCAGACGAGAGCCAGTATATGGCGCTGAAGGATGCGTTGTCGGGAACGAAAACCGATGTCGCAGCGGGAAAAAGCGGTCTGAAGGAAGCAGCCGAACTCGACGCAGAATGGGTCATGGCAGCAATCGTTGGAACCGCCGGTCTTGCGCCGACCCTTGCGGCCGCTGCCCGTGGTGCCACCATCGCGCTTGCCAACAAGGAATGCCTTGTCTCCGGTGGAGATCTGTTTGTCGACGCCGTGAAAGCTGGCGGTGGCAAACTCATCCCCGTAGACAGCGAACATAGCGCAATCTTTCAGTGCCTTGACAATAATCAGCGCCACGCACTGGAACGAATTATCCTGACAGCGTCCGGCGGCCCATTTCGCGCCTACACCCGCGAACAGATGCGGGATGTGACCGTTCAGTCGGCACGCACGCACCCCAACTGGTCCATGGGGCTCAAAATATCTGTCGGCAGCGCCTCCATGTTCAACAAGGCGTTGGAGATGATCGAAGCCAAACATCTCTTCGGGGTGACGTCCGATCAGATCGAGGTGGTCGTTCATCCGCAATCGATCATTCACTCCATGGTGGGCTATGCAGATGGCTCAGTTCTCGCCCAACTTGGCGCCCCGGACATGCGCACCGCCATCGGTTATGCGCTAACCTATCCAAGCCGCCCCGGCCTTCCGGTGGAGCGATTGGACTTTACAAAACTTTCCCGCCTGGATTTCGAAGCGCCGGACGAGGATCGCTTCCCGGCACTGCGCCTCGCACGCGTCGCCATGGAGCGGGGCGGCTTGCAAGGGGCAATCATGAATGCGGCAGAGGAAACCGCCTTTGATGCCTTCGTCACTGGCGATATCGGTTTTCTCGACATGGCCGGCATCGCCGAGAAGGTCATGGAAGCGATGGTGGACCATCCACCGGCATCATCGATCGATGATGTCTACAAAACGGACGAAGAAGCCCGTCGCCGGGCAAGCGGTTTCATCAAGCATACATGAAAAAACCGCCTGACAAGCAGGCGGTTTTCGAAAACGTCGATGATTGGCGATGCCTCAGGCAACTGCGCGCGCAAGCGCACATTGCGACCACAGCGAATGAAGAGCGCTGACGAGCTGATCCATATCCGCATCGCTATGCAACGGCGTCGGCGTAATGCGCAAACGCTCGGTCTTGCGCGGCACAGTCGGATAATTGATCGGCTGCACATAGACATTGAAATTGTCGAGCAGGATGTCCGAGATCCATTTGCACTTGGCCGCATCTCCAACCATCACCGGAACGATGTGGCTTGGATTGTCCATATGCGGGATGCCGCGTGAATCCAACAGCGAACGCAGCCGACGGACCCGTTCCTGATGGGCGAAACGCTCGATCTGGCTTGTCTTCAGGTGCTGAATCGAGGCCACCGCGCCCGCAGCCAGTGCCGGCGGCAATGCGGTGGTGAAGATGAAGCCGGATGCAAAGGAACGGACAAAGTCGCAAAGCGCGGTTGAGGCAGTGATATAACCGCCCATGACACCGAACGCCTTGCCGAGCGTTCCCTCGATAACAGTGACACGGTCCATCAATCCTTCGCGCTCAGCAATACCGCCGCCGCGCGGACCATACATGCCAACAGCATGCACTTCGTCCAGATAGGTCATGGCGCCATATTTGTCAGCGAGATCGCAGATCTCCTTGATAGGCGCAATGTCGCCATCCATCGAATAGACGGATTCAAACGCGATCATCTTCGGCGCCTTGGGATCAGCGGCAGCAAGCTTTGCTTCCAGATCTTTCAGGTCATTATGCTTCCAGATGACGCGATCGCATTTTGCATAGCGAATGCCCTCGATCATCGAAGCGTGGTTCAAAGCATCGGAAAATATGATGAGGCCCGGGATCTTCTGGCCGAGCGTACCGAGCGCTGCCCAGTTGGAGACATAACCGGACGTGAAGATCAGTGCCGATTCCTTACCATGCAGATCGGCCAATTCGCGCTCGAGAAGAACGTGATGGTGGTTGGTACCAGAAATATTCCGGGTGCCTCCCGCACCCGCGCCACAGTGATCAATCGTTGCTTTCATCGCCTCGATCACTTGCGGGTTCTGCCCCATGCCGAGATAGTCGTTGGAACACCAAACGGTCACATCGTGCGAACCATCTTCAGTATAACGCGTCGCGCGGGGAAAATTCCCCTTCTGGCGCTCAAGTTCAGCGAACACCCGGTAGCGGCCTTCGTCGTGAAGACCATCCAGTTCGCTCTTGAAAAACGCTTCGAAATCCATTGCCAAACTCCAGCTAAGGCGTTCCTTTTGAGATCACCCGCGCGCGCGGTCAACCCCTTCCAGATGGAATCGCTCTAAAGTGCGACAAATGGTACAAATTTTCGCGACTTCCATTTTGACTACTAGCTTATGCGAATCACCTTAAATTTGACTTGCATCAAGCGGAAGTGAAAAAGGGCAGCCCCGCCGCCCTTTTTCCGCCAGTTTGCTCAGACAACAGCCCTAGGCCGCCATTACAGCGCGTCTTGCCATAACTTTGATTAGGTTTGCGCGATATTCGGCGCTGGCATGCATGTCAGCCATAAGGTTTGATGGATCGACGGAAATCGATGAAAGCACATCCGCCGACCATTGCGAGGAAAGCGCTGCTTCCATTTCTGAAACACGAAACACTCCTTCCGATCCGGCCCCGGTGACAGCAACCCTGACGTTCCCGCCAGACTTGGCCACGAACACACCGGTCATCGCGAATCGGGAAGCGGGATTGGCAAATTTCGCATAACCCGCCTTATCCGGTGCCTCGAAGGTGATCGCCGTGATGATTTCACCCTCTTCCAGGGCCGTATCGAACAGTCCTTCGAAGAAGTCATCAGCGGCGATCTGCCGCTGATTGGTGACCAACGTAGCACCAAGGCCCAGAACCGCAGCTGGATAGTCCGCGGCGGGGTCATTGTTGGCAAGAGAGCCGCCAATGGTTCCCATATGCCGTACATGCGGATCACCGATCAGGCTTGCGAGATCGCAGATCGCTGGACAGACGGCACGAAGTTCTGCCGATGCCGCGACCTCCGCATGGGTGGTGGCAGCGCCGATAGTCAAACGGCGCCCTTCGACCTTGATACCCTTCATCGAATCGACATGTCGCAGATCGACGAGGTCACTAGGCTCCGCCAAACGTTGCTTCATTGTGGCGATCAAGGTCTGACCGCCGGCGAGATATTTCGCATCTTCGGAGCCCGATAGCAGCCTGGCTGCATCTTCAACCGATGATGGACGGTGATAGCTAGTTGCATACATTGTCCCGTCCTCCCCTCAATTTCTTGCCTGGATTGCGTTCCACACCGCAAGCGGCGTGGCTGGCATGTTGAGCGCGTTGGTGCCGATCGCGTCTGTGATGGCATTGATCAGCGCCGGCGGTGAGCCGATGGCACCCGCCTCCCCGCACCCCTTGATGCCGAGCGGATTGCCGGGACAAGGCGTGCATTGATGGGAAACCTCGAAGGACGGCAGATCATCCGCTCTCGGCATGGCGTAGTCCATGAAACTGGCCGTCAATAGCTGGCCGGTCTGCGGATCGTAGCGAACCCCTTCCAGCATGGCCTGGCCAATCCCTTGAGCGATCCCGCCATGAACCTGCCCTTCGACGATCATGGGGTTGATGATGTTGCCGAAATCATCTGCCGCAACAAACTGGACGATCTCTGTCTTGCCTGTCTCCGGATCAACTTCGACCTCGCAGATGTAGCACCCGGCAGGGAAAGTGAAGTTGGTCGGATCGTAGAACGCCCCTTCCTTCAAACCTGGCTCCATGCCGGCCGGGAGATTGTGGGCGGTATAGGCAGCCAGTGCCACCTGGAACCACGGGAGAGACTTGTCGGTGCCGGCGACCTTCAACTCGCCATTTTCGATGACGATATCGCTTTCGTCGGCTTCCATAAGATGCGCCGCAATCTTCTTGGCTTTCGCCTCGACCTTGTCCAGCGCCTTGACGATGGCGGACATTCCGACAGCACCTGAGCGCGAGCCATAGGTCCCCATCCCCATCTGTACTTTGTCGGTATCCCCATGAACGATGGAAATACTGTCCAGAGGCACACCAATCCGTTCGGCCACCAACTGGGCAAATGTGGTTTCATGCCCCTGTCCATGGCTATGCGAACCTGTCAGCACTTCGACTGTACCAACCGCGTTGACACGGACCTCCGCTGATTCCCACAGCCCCACACCGGCACCGAGCGAACCAACCGCCTGTGACGGCGCAATACCGCAGGCTTCGATGTAGCAGCTCATGCCGATGCCGCGCTTTTTGCCGCGCTTTCCAGCCTCTTCCCGCCGGCTGGCAAACCCGTTCCAGTCGGCGGCAGACATCGCAGCATTGAGAGAGGCTTCGTAATCACCCGCGTCATAATTCATGATCACAGGCGTTTGGTAGGGGAAGCTGCGGATGAAGTTTTGCCGTCTGAGTTCCGCCGGTGACACGCCCAGTTCACGCGCAGCCGTTTCGACCGTTCGCTCAAGGAGATATGTCGCCTCCGGACGGCCCGCGCCGCGATAGGCATCCACCGGAACCGTATTGGTGTAGACTGTGCGCACATTGCAATGAATGGCCGGAATTTCATACTGCCCTGAAAGTAGCGTGGCATAGAGATATGTCGGCACCGACGAGGAAAACAGCGACATATAGGCGCCCAGATTGGCGACAGTATCGACCTTCAAGGCGATCATGCGGTTGTCTTTATCAAAACCCATCTTCACCTTGGAAACGTGATCGCGACCATGGGCATCGGTAAGAAAGGCCTCCGTGCGATCAGATGTCCATTTGACCGGCACGCCGGTTTTCATCGATGCCCAGAGACAGACGATTTCTTCCGGATAGATGTAGATCTTCGATCCGAAACCGCCGCCGACATCCGGCGCAATGACGCGCAGCTTGTTTTCCGGCGCGACATTGTAGAAGGCACTCATTACCAACCGTGCCACATGCGGGTTCTGGCTGGTGGTATAGCAGGTGTAGTGGTCTTCCGCGGAATCATAGATGCCAAGCGTCGCACGGGGCTCCATGGGGTTCGGGGACAGACGGTTATTGTGGATCTCGATCTCGGTGATGTGCGCGGCTTCCGAAAGAGCCTTGTCGGTTGCGCTACCGTCCCCGATCTCCCAGTCATAGATCAGATTGTTTGGTGCTTCCGGATGGATCTGCGGCGCGCCGCTTTCCATGGCCGAAATAGCGTCGGTCACCACCGGCAACTCTTCATAGTCAATGGAGACAACTTCACCGGCGTCGCGCGCTTGGCCAACGCTGTCGGCAATGACGATGGCAACCGCATCGCCGACATAGCGAACAGTGTCATGCGCGAGCGGCCGCCATGCACCCATATTCATCGGCGAGCCATCTTTGGAGTGGATCATCCATCCACAGATGAGATTGCCGATGCCATCCGCCAGAAGCTGCTTGCCTTCCAGAACGTCGATGACGCCGGGCATGGCCTTGGCAGCCGAAAGATCGATGCTCTTGATCTTGGCATGCGCATAGGGAGACCGCACGAAATAGGCATATTTCATGCCCGCAACACTCATATCGTCGGTATAACGGCCCTTGCCGGTTAGAAAACGCTTATCTTCCTTGCGCGCCACACGCGCGCCGATTCCTTCAACACCCATTGTCTTCTCCTCCAGAGAAACAGGATTTAGGCTTGTGACAGTGGGCAGCGTGAGGCGGGATGGCTGCGCAGATGCGACGACGCCAACCGCGTTCAACTGCCGGCTGGCTTATTCGGCAGCCTGACGGCTATTGGACATCTCGGCATTGGCGGCAAGAATGGCCTTAACGATATTGTGATAACCGGTGCATCGACAGATATTGCCTTCGAGCTCTCGGCGCACGGTCGCTTCATCGAGGTTGCCACCGTGGCGATCGATCATATCGACTGCTGCCATAACCATGCCGGGTGTGCAGAAACCGCATTGTAAGCCGTGATGCTCCTTGAAGGCGGCCTGGACCGGATGCAGCTCACCGGAACCGGCTAAGCCTTCGATCGTCGTGATCGTGGAACCGGAAGCCTGAACCGCCAGAATGGAACAGCTCTTCACGGACTTTCCATCCATATGAACAACACAGGCGCCGCATTGTGTGGTATCGCAACCCACATGCGTGCCGGTCAGAGCTAGATTTTCCCTGATGAACTGAACAAGCAGCGTGCGGTCCTCGCAGTCGCCACTCACTGTCCGGCCATTCACCGTCAGCGTTACTTTCGTCATTATGTTCCTCCTCGTGTCTCTCCCTGACACAGAGGCATCATTTGACTATTTGATCCCGGGATCAACATGAAGTTTTAGGCATTGTCGCTAATTAGTTCCCGCACCGCAGCAAATTGCGGGGCAACACGCATCACATCGAGACAAAAAAAACGGACAATTCGACCACGCTCAAATGTGTGCGTGGACTTTCACGTTTTCGACGATATGCTTAAATATACAGGAGGAGCCTTGCTGGAAAAGCAGGCAAGCACTGAATGATAAAACCTCTCAATGGTTTCGCTTAACAGGAGAAGAGTTATGAAGATAGTTCTGGCGCTCGTCTTGACGGGCTTGCTTGCGGCAAGCTGCACGCAGACGGAAAAGGGCGCATCCATTGGCGCCGCATCTGGCGCCGTCATCGGCGGCCTTGCGACGGGCAATGTCCGTGGTGCCGCAGTTGGCGCAGCGATCGGCGGCGTTGCCGGTGCTGTACTCGGTCGCGTTTCCGAGCAGCCGGGTCAATGCTACTACCGCGACCGCTACGGTCGTCGCTACATCGACTCTTGCCCACGCGGCTACTGATCGAACGACTCAGGAGCACTGGTGCGCAACCCAGTGCTCCTGAGCATCGCCACAATATGTTAGCGAAAGTCGGGATATCCTGCCGGTGCGGTTTCGTATAAGATAAAATCTTAGCTAACCCGGTTGCCGGACCGACGACTGTTGCGACGGAAGAAACTACTGCGCATGCCGATTTTATCGACACAGCCGAATATCAGTACAGCGTTTCGGAAAGCAGGCACCGTCTTGACGGTCGCAGCAATTGCTGCAGCTTTTCCCGCCCACACGCCGAATGCATACGCGTTCGAGCTTTTCGGCATCCATATTTTCGGTGACGACAAGAAGGAAGAGCAGGTCATCAATCCTGTTTCATTCACCCTGACCTTCGAAACGGGAACAACCGACAGCAAGCTGCAGGAAGCGCTGGAGAACACATCGCTCCTGTACCAGAACTCTGACGAACCCGTCTCAGGAGACCTTGGTCTTGTTATCCGCGCGCGCGACGACCGTGATCGCTTGATTGCAGCGCTCTACGAAAACGCGCGCTATGGCGGTGTGGTCAATGTCGCCGTCAACGGCATACCGGTCGACCAGCTGCCGCCCAATCCAGACTTCTCCGGCAACAGGCCTGTTCCCGTTACGGTCAAGATTGAACCTGGCCCGACCTTCACATTGGGCAAGATCAGCCTGGTGGATGATGCCGCTTCCCTTGACCCGGAAAACTATGACCTCGTCTCGGGCGGGGCCGCCGGATCGCTCGTCATCCTGAAAGCTGCCGAACAGATCGTCACCGATCTGAAGCAACAGGGCCGACCTCTGGCGCAAATAACAAGCCGCGATGTCATTGCAAATCACGACACACAAACGGTCGATGTCATGATTGCTGCAGACAGCGGCCCACAGGCACCACTTGGCGTCATCACTGTGTCCGGCAGCAAGGCTGTCAATGCCGCGTTCATCGAGCGTTACTCTCGCTTGAGGCAAGGCCAGACCTATTCTCCGCAGAAGCTCAACAAGGCATCAGAGCGGCTGCGCAAGCTCGGCGTCTTTTCGAGCGTCAACCTGAAGCAGGCTGACCGACTGTCACCTGAGGGTGAATTGCCGATCGAGATTGCTGTTTCAGAAGGCAAGCAACGCTATTTCGGCGTCGGCGCCACGGTTTCCAGCATCGACGGCTTCGGTATCCAGGGCTATTGGGGCCACAGGAATCTCTTCGGTCAGGCCGAAGCACTCCGCATCGAAGGCTCCGTGGACAGGCTCGGCAATACCACGGAACTTGGTGATCTCGACTATTCGGCCGGCATCACGTTCACAAAGCCCGGGGCCTTCTTTCCGGCTGCAACGTTGAGCGCCAGCGTCAAGGCTTCGACAGCCAACACAACTTCTTACGATCTGACAGCGGTCACAGCACAGACATCGCTCGCCTATGAACTTACCGATGTCGATACGGTGTCAGGTGGCGTCTCTCTACGCTGGTCAGACATTGATGACGCATTCGGCTCGAATGATTATCTAACCTTTTCAACCCCTTTCGAGTATGTGCGCGACACCCGAGACAGCACACTTGATCCGACAGAAGGCTACCGCGCCTCGATATCGGCGACTCCAAGCTACGAGATCAATGGCGGCGCTTTCTTCTCGTCCTTCGAGGGGTCTATCGCCGGCTATCAATCGCTGGGTGCAGAAGATCGACTTGTTCTCGCGGGCAAGCTGGATGCGGGGACCCTGATAGGCGGCGATACCCTCGCAGCCATTCCCGCAGATCGCCGTTTCTTTGCCGGTGGGGGCGGATCGGTTCGCGGATATGCGTTTGAGGAAATCTCCCCTTACAATGGGGCCGGCGACGCAACCGGCGGGCGATCTTATGCTTTGGCGTCGTTTGAAGCCCGCATCAAGGTGACAGATTCGATTGGTATCGTCCCTTTTGTTGACGCCGGCAGCGTGACTGCCTCAAATATCCCTGATTTCTCAGATATTCGCCTCGGTGCGGGCATAGGCTTGCGCTATGCTACACCCTTCGGACCGATCCGGCTCGACGTTGCAATGCCTCTCAATCCTTATGACGGCGGCAGCAAATACGGGATCTATGCCGGCATAGGCCAGAGCTTTTAGGCCAATCAGCAGCGAACGAGCGAAGAGACTCAGGCAGAATGGCCTTCATAAAGCTTATAATCATTACCCTCCTCAGAGCCGCCAAATATGCGATAGGCCTTGGGCTGGCCGTGCTGATCGCAATCATCGCGCTTGCAGGCTTTACTTCATTTGGCGCCGGCATTCTTGCACCCTGGATTGCATCAGCAGTTTCCCAGCCGGGGCGGGAGATCACCATTTCTGGCCCTGGGCCGCTGCTGACGGGCGAATTGCGAGTACAATCCGTTTCAGTCGCAGATGAAAAAGGAACCTATGCCACGATTGATGGCATCGCTCTGGACTGGTCGCCGCTCTCTCTTCTCGAATTCACGTTTGACGCAGACCGGCTCGAAATTGACTCCGTGTCGGTTACCAGGAAACCGGATGCACCCCAAACAACCACCCAGGCCAGTGACGGTGGTTTTTCGCTGCCAGTCAATTTGGATATAGATAGCCTGCTGTTTCCCCATATAGCACTCAATCAAAACGTGCTCGGCCGCACGTTCGATCTAAGTATCAGTGGAAATCTGGCCGCCGACTCCAATGCCATTAGTTCGAAAATTGCGGCCAAGCGTAACGATGGCGCCGGCGGCACGCTCGATGCAGATATCATGTTCTCGCCCGACGATGATCGGCTGAAGCTGGATGCGCGTTTTTCAGAGCCTGAGGGTGGTGTGCTTGCGGGGTTGCTACGCCTCCCGTCCAACCCTTCGGTTGACGTCGCCGTTGTCGGAGAAGGTCCTCTCTCCGAATGGACTGGCGACATTTCAGGCACCGTTGACGGACAACAGACTGTCGACATCAAGGCGACGCATCGGCAATCCAAGGGTGGCCCGCATCAATTGACAGTCACGGGGGGCGGTCAATTGGCGACCCTCTTGCCGCCAGCGCTTCGTCCGGCATTTGCCGGAACGACATCCATCGATCTCGCCGTCGATTACGCAGAAGATGGCGGTCTCGATCTACAGAAGGCCGACATTGCCAGCGGCAGCCTGACGCTGACCGGCTCAGGCACTCTTGATCCATCGGGCGACAACGATCTGACAGCAAGCCTGAAGGGTGTTAACGGCCCAATCGACTTCCGTTGGCCAATGGTTGAACACGAGCTTGCGACTGCCATTGAAAGTGTCGATTTGACCGCACGCGGTCCCGCCAGTGCAGTCAAACTCGACCTCAGTGCCTCGCTCAACCGCCTGACTGTGCCGCAAGCGGATCTGCGCGGTGTTTCGCTATCCGCAAGGAGTGCCACATTCGATCTGGGAAACAGAACGGGTGCTCTGGACGTGGTGCTCAGCGTCAACGCAAGCGCATTCACCAATCCATCATTGGAACGAGCCCTGAAGGCGCCCGTAACAGTGAAGGCACCTGTAATCCTCTCCGCGGACAAAGTGGCTGTCGAAGCCGCGACCATCGAAAGTGCAACAGTTGGCGGCACCGCCACCGGACAATACGCTCTCGACACGCAGGAACTGGATGCGCAGATCAAGTTGTTTGCCCTGCCATCCGTGCTGCCAGAAGATTTGGCCGGAAAGTTGACCGGAACAATCGAGATCGCCGGTAATGTGAACTACCAGCAGCCAACGACCGTGACGGTTGATGGCCTGACCGTCAAGTCCAACCTGGGTTCGATCACCGGCAATGCCTCCTATGAAGACGACGCACTGACCGCCAACCTCACAGGTGAGCTTTCAAACCTGTCCACATTTATGGACAAGGCAGAAGGCAAAGCCGACTTTTCGCTGGACGCCAGCGGGCCTTTGGATGCGCTGGATGCCAAAGCAGAGATATCCATCGATCAGGCCAAATTTGCCGGATACGAGCTTAAGGGATTTGAGCTTCAAGCAAGCGGCAAAGCAGATCCTGACGCCCCGACGGGAACCGCCACAGCATCAGGATCCATTGATAGTCAGAGCATAGACCTGTCGGCCGAACTCAAAAGCGAGAACGGACGCGCGGTCCTTCCGCAATTCGAAGCAAATGTCGGTGAAAACAGGATTACCGGCAACCTGTCCTTTTCGCCTGACTTCCAACCGGAAGGCGCGTTTCAATTCGACTTCCCAAAGATTGCCCTTCTGGCTGCCTTGGCCGGCCAGAATGTAGAGGGTGACCTCAAGGGCAAGGTTGAATTGGGCTCAACGAATGGATCGATCCGCGCAAAAGTAGAGGCTAGCGGTTCGCGCATCGAACGCGACGGCACACTGCTGAGTGGGCCAAGTATTTCGCTCGACATTCCCGACGCCAAAGCGCTCGCTCTCAATGGAACCTTGAAAGCATCAAGTCTTGCTCTCGGGACAAACAAGGTCAGCGATATTGCTCTCGCCTTCGAACGCCAGTCATCTGCTACCGAGTTTGACCTTGAAGCCCAATATGACAAGGCGCCGGTCACGGTGAAGGGTAGCATCGAACAAGACGAGCAATTGTCGATCGCCTTGCAAGAAGCCTCCGCTACACCGCAAGGGATCAAGGTTACGCTCGCTGATCCGGTCACCTTGAAGATCGCTGATGGCGGAGTTGCATTCCAGGATCTGAAGATAAAGGCAGGCGATGGCACGATCAGTGCGAGCGGCAATGCTGGCTCTGAGCTGGATGTCAACGGCCGCCTGGATGCCTTGCCGGCATCGCTGGTCAATCGCTTTGTTCCTTCTCTATCCGCCGCTGGCACGATCTCCGGAACAGTTACAGCAAATGGCACCGCTTCCAGCCCGTCGATCGGATACGACCTGAAATGGTCCGATGCCGCAATCGCCCAGACCCGCAGTGCGAACCTGCCTGCACTGACGATCAACGCCAAAGGGCAGTTTGCCAACAGTAAGGTAACAGTCCAAACCGAACTGTCAGGCGTCTCCGGCCTGACACTGTCAGGCGGCGGGTCGGTTGGGATTACTGGAAACAAGCCACTGGATATGCGCTTTTCCGGAGACCTGCCCTTCGGCGTTCTGGCCGGGCAACTGGCTGGACAAGGGCTTGTGCTGGAGGGTGCTGCGGCTGTGAATGTCAACCTCGCGGGCAGCGCTCAGGCACCGCAAATTTCCGGTTCGATCAACACCAACGGCGCACGTCTCATAGACACTCGGCGAAATCTCGCTGTTGAAAACCTGTCAGCCAGCATAGCGATGAACGGGAACACGGCACGCATCGAAAACCTGACAGGCCAACTGACTGGTGGAGGCAAGGTCACTGCCAGCGGCACCATCGACATACTGAGCCCGAATTTGCCTGCGGACCTCACGGTAAAAATGGATCAGGCGGCCTATGCCGACGGCACCATCTTCTCGACAACGGCCAGTGGCGACATGACGGTGAAAGGTCCGCTTCTGGCCTCGCCAACATTGTCTGGCGCTGTCAATCTTGGCGAGACGGCGATCACGATTCCCGAACGCCTTCCGCCGACATTGCGCCAGCTTGACATCGAACACCGCAATGCGCCTGCAGATGTGCGCAAGCAAATGGCGGAGGTCAACAAAACAGAAAGCCACGGCAGCAGCTCCGATCTGGCGCTCGATCTGAAAATCTCGGCCCCTGCCCGGATTTTCGTACGAGGGCGCGGCATTGATGCGGAGCTCGGCGGATCGCTCACCATTCGCGGGACGGCCAGTAATCCGATCGTCTCTGGCGGTTTCACGCTCACCCGTGGGCGATTGATGATCCTGACGCGCCGACTCGACTTCACCAGCGGCAAGATCACCTTCGGCGGCAATCTTATTCCGCGACTGGATATGACAGCGACCACCACCAGTGGCAGCACCACGATCACAACATCGATCGAGGGCTTGGCTGATGACCCGCAGATTACCTTCTCGTCGTCACCCGCCCTTCCCCAGGATGAAATTCTGGCGCAGTTGATCTTCGGACAGTCCATCGCCAAGCTATCGCCGCTGCAGATCGCACAGCTTGCCGATGCAGCAAGCCAGTTGGCGGGGGGCAATTCCACATCGCTTCTCAACAGTCTGCGCTCCGGCCTCGGTGTCGACAATCTCGACATCACCACCGACAGTCAGGGCAATGCCAGCGTAAGTGCCGGCAAGTATCTGAACGACCGCACCTATCTGGAACTTCAGCAATCGGGTGAAGGCACAGGCAAGGCGGTCATTAATCTGGATATAGGGCGCGGGGTAAAGTTGCGCGGCGAAGCCGGCGGTGACGGCAGTGGTGCAGCCGGGATCTTCTACGAAAAAGAGTACTGATCGGACGCCTGCAATATAACGTGCGTCAAAAGCCGGCCTTGGTAGTCTTCAACAGTATGTTGGATTCTGTGTTGTTGATACCTTCAATCAGCCGGATCAGTCTCAATGTTTCGTCAAAACCTGCAAGGTCGCGGGTCTCAAGCTCGGCAATCAAATCCCATCTTCCATTGGTGCTGTGCAGTGCCCTGACCTCCGGAATGCCACGTAACTGGCGCATCACTTGATCGGCAAGCTTGCCGAGCACTTCGATCAAGACAACGGCGCGGACACCGATTTGACGTAGCTCGTCACCGGTCCTCACCGTAAACCCCGTGATCGTTCCTCCGGACACCATGCGAGTGATGCGCGCCGTCACGGTCGCCCTGGAAGCCCCGGTCTCAGCGGCAAGCGAAGCGACTGGAATGCGCGCATTCTGCCTGAGGGTCGCAAGAATAGTTCGGTCAAGGTCGTCAAGTTCCTGCATTGTGCGCACCGCTATTTATCAAAGTGTCAAATTGGTGTTCAAAATCGACACTATTCCTTCTTTCTGTCAACAGACGAATGCAAGATGATGGTGACAACATCAGGAGAGAGCATGGATAAGAACGGAAAATCAGTCGCTTTGATCGGCGTACCGCTGGAGGAAGGTTCAGGCCGTGGCGGATGCGCCATGGGACCGGCAGCGCTGCGGATAGCCGGAATTTCTGACGCCCTTTCCGATCTCGGTTACCAGGTCTCCGATTGCGGCGATCTGCGGCCTGATGCTGCAATGGATCTCACACCGAACGAAAACGCAAAACACATCCAACGCGTCGGTGCGATGACACGCGCGCTGGAGAATGCGATATATGTTGCGGCAGAAGGCGGCAGCATTCCGGTGACGCTGGGCGGCGATCACAGCCTGGCCATGGGCAGCGTTTCCGGTATGGCACGGCATGCACATACACAAGGCCGACCGCTCTTCGTATTGTGGCTGGACGCCCATGCCGATTTCAACACGCCGGAAAGCTCGCCATCTGGAAACATGCATGGAATGCCGGTTGCCTATTTCTGCGGTGCTGCCGATCTCGGCAATATCCTGCCGGAAGATCGTCCCCTAGTTGATCCCAAGCGCGTCTATCAGGTCGGCATTCGTTCGGTTGATGCCCAAGAGCGCAAGCGCATCGGAGAGCACGGCGTGCGTGTTTACGATATGCGCGCCATCGACGAGTTGGGCATGGCATCGATCATGCAGAGCATATTGCAGGAAGTTGCCGCCCAAAACGGTCTGCTCCATGTCAGCCTGGATGTCGACTTTCTCGATCCGGCGATTGCGCCAGGCGTCGGCACAACGGTTCCAGGAGGCGCTACGTTTCGCGAGGCTCATCTCATCATGGAGATGCTGCATGATAGCGGTCTTGTCGCTTCCCTGGACCTGGTTGAGCTCAACCCGTTTCTCGATGATCGAGGCACCAGCGCCCGCGTTCTCGTCGAACTGTCGGCAAGCCTCTTCGGTCGCAGAATTCTCGATCGTCCCACCCGCTCCGCGTGATCAATAGAGGTCTTGAGATGACATTATCAGCAGAACTGATCGCCACAGAACAGCGTCTCGGCGCACACAACTACAAGCCGCTCGACGTCGTGTTGACCCGTGGTGAAGGCGTTCACGTCTGGGACAGCGAAGGCAAACAATACCTCGATTGCCTCTCTGCCTATTCCGCCGTGAACCAGGGACATTGCCATCCGCGCATTCTGGCCGCTCTGACGGAACAGGCCTCCAAACTGACTTTGACATCCCGCGCATTCCGCAACGACCAACTCGCCCCGTTCTATGAGGAGATAGCCGCGCTGACCGGCTCGCATAAGGTGCTGCCAATGAACTCCGGTGCCGAGGCTGTGGAAACCGCCATCAAGGCGGTCCGCAAATGGGGCTACGAGACCCGCGGAATTCCGGAGGACAAGGCCGAGATCATCGTCTGCGCGAATAATTTTCACGGGCGCACGCTGAGCATTGTTTCGTTTTCCACCGACCCGGATGCGCGCCGAAACTTCGGACCCTTCACCTCCGGATTCAGCATCGTGCCCTTTGGTGACGAAAAGTCGTTCGAAGCGGCAATCAATCCCAACACGGTCGCGGCACTAATCGAACCCATTCAGGGCGAGGCAGGCGTTATCATTCCGCCCCCTGGGTATTTCCGCCGCGTGCGCGAGCTTTGCACGCAACACGATATCACGCTGATACTCGACGAAATTCAGACGGGCCTTGGTCGCACCGGAAAACTGTTGGCCGAAGAACATGAAAACATCGAGGCGGATGTAACGCTTGTCGGCAAGGCTCTGTCCGGCGGCTTTTACCCCGTATCGGCTGTCCTTTCGAATTCCGAGGTTCTGGGTGTGTTGAAACCGGGACAGCACGGTTCGACATTTGGCGGTAATCCTTTGGCCTGCGCAGTCGCGCGCGCGGCCTTGAAGGTCCTCGTCGAGGAAGACATGATCGGCAACGCGGAGCGCATGGGGGCCCGCTTCCTCAACGGTCTTGGATCAATTCGCTCGAATATGATCAAGGAAGTCCGCGGCAGAGGATTGATGCTTGCCGTCGAACTCGACCCGGACGTCGGCGGTGCTCGTCCCTATTGCTACGCCCTGAAAGACAAGGGCCTCCTGGCAAAGGACACCCATGAGAATACCATCCGCTTTGCCCCACCTCTGATCATCGATGAAAAACAGGTAGACTGGGCACTGGAACAGATAGAAGCAGTCCTGACCGGCCCCATTTCTTGAAACGCCACCAGCACTTTATCACGACCTGTCCGGCAACCGGAAAGCAGTCAACGTCTTTGGCGCTTGAAGAGCTGTGGGCGGAATTTAGAATTAAGAAACATTCTTCCGTTAGGCTTGCCGTAGTGAGCCCCGAATCAGTCCTGCCAGACACGGCAATTGTATAAAGGCACGCATTTTCGGCAGCAAAGGTTGCAAATGCCGTACTTGGCACAGCGACGATTGCTCAGGCACAGGAAAGTTGGGAAGAATTTTGATGTCAACGGCGATCAACTCTACGAATTTTGGCGATGAAACTCTCGAAATCATCGCGTTCCGCCTGCATGATCAGGAATTCTGCGTGCGGACAACGACGATCCGGGAAATTCGCGGCTGGGCACCATCCACGCCGATTCCCCACGCTCCTGCCGACGTAATCGGCGTGATGAACCTCCGTGGCTCAGTCATCCCGATCATCGACCTCGCGCAAAAGCTTGGCATGAAGAGCACCGTTGCAAACGAACGCTCGGCGATTGTTGTCACCGAGGTGCACAACATGGTCATTGGCATGCTGGTGGATCGCGTCTCCGACATCCTGACCATTCCTGCCACGCAGGTACAGCCGGTGCCGGAAGTGTCGGCCTCCTTCGACAAGTCCTTCTCTGAAGGTATCATCGCGACTGAACATGGTATGATCTGCTTCCTCAATCTGTCGAAAATGTTCAAGGGCAGTGAGATGGAGGACATGGCAGCCTGACGGTGCCTGTAAAGCTGAATTTGGCAAGCCGCCCTGGGTCACCTCGGCGGCTTTTTCTTTGCCAAATTTCGAAAAAAGCAATCTTAGGTTTATTTAATTACAACTTAAACATTGAGCACTTATAGATAAAGAATTGTTGATTCCGAAATCAAAGGGGGAGCGGATAACATGTTTGGCAAACCGTCATCGCGGAAGCTCAATTCGTTTTTCGAAGCGCTTTCACGCTCTCACGCAATTATTGAATTTAATATCGATGGCACGATCGAGCGTGCCAACGAGAATTTCTGCAAGGCACTCGGCTACACGCCAGCTGAAATCGTCGGTAAACACCACAGCATGTTCTGTCCCACAGACTATGCCGCGTCGGAGGAATACAGAGCTTTCTGGAAAGCTCTCGCCAGCGGCAAATATCAGTCCAGTTCATTTAAACGCATCGCCAAAGGCGGCCAGGAAATCTGGATCCAGGCATCCTATGATCCGGTCATTGTCGGCGGCAAAGCCGTCAAAGTCGTGAAAGTTGCAACGGACATAACGGAAGCCAAGCAAAAGGCCATCGAGGATGACAGCAAGCTGGCCGCCATCAGCCGGTCTCAGGCCGTCATCGAGTTCGAGCCCACGGGCAAAATCATCACCGCCAATGAAAATTTCTGTGCAGCGACTGGATATGGTCTCTTGGAAATCCGGGGCAAGCATCACAGCATGTTCTGCGATGCTGATTACATCGCCTCGCAGGCGTATAAGGATTTCTGGCCGAAACTCGCTCGTGGCGAGTTCCTGTCCAATGAGTTCCTGCGCTATGGCAAGGGCGGCAAACCGCTCTGGATCCAGGCGGCCTATAATCCTATCCTGGACGACAAGGGCGCAGTGGTGAAGGTCGTGAAATTCGCCACCGACGTCACCGCGCGCATGAATGATATTGCCCGCTTGAGCGATGGTCTGAACACGGTCGCTCACGGCGACCTCACGGTGCATTTTGCCACGCCCTTTGTGCCGACAATGGAAAAGACCCGTAGCGACTTCAACGAAGCCGTCGCGAAATTGCGCGAGACATTACAGACGGTTGGCAAGGCGGCGGGCGAGATAGCCGCGGGATCGCGTGAAATCGGCGCCAATGCCGGCGATCTTGCCAAGCGCACAGAACATCAGGCGGCATCGCTCGAGGAGACCGCGGCAGCGCTGGCCGAAATAACAACGGCCTCCTCAGAATCTAGCCAGAGTGCAGACCTTGCCGGCAAGGTGGTCGCTCAAACCAAGCTCCATGCTGAGCAATCCAGCAAGATCGTGGACGGAGCCGTCGACGCCATGGCGGAAATCGAGACCTCCGCCAAAGAGATAAACAATATCATCGCTGTCATCGACAGCATCGCGTTTCAGACCAACCTTCTGGCGTTGAACGCCGGCGTCGAAGCTGCCCGTGCCGGCGATGCCGGAAAGGGCTTCGCCGTGGTGGCGCAGGAAGTGCGCGAACTTGCCCAGCGTTCGGCAGCGGCTGCCAAGGAAATCAAGGGACTGATCACGGCATCCGGCACGCACGTGGAAAAAGGTGTCGGGCTCGTGCGCCAGACAGGCGATGCATTGAGGGAAATTCTGGAGGCCATCCGTCAGATCGATGGCAATGTGACTGACATCGTCTCCAGCACCCGCGAACAGGGTACAAGTCTGACTGAGGTCAATACGGCGGTCAATCAGATCGACCAGGCAACACAACAGAATGCGGCTATGTCAGAAGAATCGACTGCGGCCAGCCACCGCTTGTCGGAAGAGGCCGACATTCTGTTCGAACTTCTGAGCGCCTTCAAGCTTGGAACGGACGCCTCTACGCCGGCAATGTCCTCTCCCATACGCGCATCGCCTCGCGCCGCAACTGCTTCCGTAAAGCGGCCAGTACCGGCGGTAAACGGAAACCTCGCGCTGAAGGAAAACTGGGAAGAGTTCTGATCGGTCTGGCGCTAATGGAAAAGGGCGGTCAGTGACCGCCCTTTTCTATTTCATTTTATCGAAGTCCGCTCAGGTCCGCGCCTCCTTGGGAGCAGCACCGGCCATGCCCATGGGAAGAGCGTCTTCGCCTTCCTTGGCATCCATATAGTGCTTTTCAGCCACCGGCCGCACCAATGCGTTGGCGATGAGCCCGATAACCAGCAATGCCGCCATCGCGTACATCGTCGTGTTGTAGAGGCTGGATGTCGGATCGACAGTGCCGGCCGGTGCGATTTCCATCAGGCGAGCAATTGTCACCGTCTTGGCAGCAATCAGCTGATCGAGCTGATCCATACCGGCACCGAACTTCTGCTGGAATGCTGCCGGATCGATCTTCTCCGCAAGAGCGCGAACAGAGGTTCCAATCGACATGTCACGCAACTGCGTGATAGCGAGCGGACCGAGAACGCCGGCCGTGCTCCATGCCGTGAGCAGGCGACCATGGATACCACCAACATATTTCGTACCGAAGATATCGGCGAGATAGGCCGGAATGGTAGCAAAGCCGCCGCCATACATCGTGAAGATGATCATGGTTGCCGCATAGAACATGACCAGCCACATGACTGCAGGATTGACGCTGACCTGCGCTGCTGCATATGGGATCGACAGATAAAGGAGAATGCCGAGGATGAAGAACACATAATATGTGTTTTTCCGCCCGATATAATCCGATGTGGACGCCCAGAAGAAGCGACCGACCATGTTGAACACAGAGATCATGAAGACGTAGGTCGCCGCGAAGGTTGAGTTGACCACGAGCGGCAACGTCGTCCCGAAGATTTCCGTCATCATCGTCTTAGCAACCCCGATCACACCGATACCGGCAGTCACGTTGAAGCACAAAACAATCCACAGCAGATAGAACTGCGGCGTCTTGAGCGCCTGGTTGATGTCGACGTGACGCTGGGTGATCATCCGCTTGGCAGCATCATTGGCCGTTGGCGGTGTCCAGCCTGCAGGCTTCCAGCCTTCGCGCGGAACGCGATAGGAAAATGCCGCGATGATCATGACGATGAAGTAAGCGATACCGAGGGTAAAGAATGTCATCGCAGCACCGGTATTACCCGTGCCAACGACATAGACGCCTTCCTGCAATGGCACTGGCGTAGACGCCAGCTGCTTGGCGGTCGCGGTGACCACTTCCACCATCTGTCCATTGACCTCGGCCAGACGACGACCGCCTTCGGTGACCATGGTCACTGCACCTTCAGCACCAAGATACTGTGGTGCCTGATAGTAAAGAGACAGCAGGGTTTCCTTGATTGGCGTGGCGATCATCGCACCACCACCAAAACCCATGATGGCAAGGCCCGTTGCCATTCCGCGACGGTCCGGGAACCAGCGGATCAGGGTCGATACAGGCGAAACATAGCCCAGACCGAGGCCGCATCCGCCCAGCACGCCATAGCCGAAATAGAGAAGCCAAAGCTGATGGGTGAGGATGCCGATACCACCGATGATGAAGCCACCACCCCACAGGAATGCAGCAGTCACACCGACCATACGGGGGCCGACTTCTTCAAGCCACTTGCCGGCAAACGCCGCTGCAAGGCCGAGAAAAACAATAGCGACCGAGAAAATCCAGACGACAGACTGCAGCGCCCAGTCGGATGACGAGGCAGCGACGACGCCGAATTCCTTGGTCAGCGGTGGGTTGAAAATACTCCAAGCATAAACTGAGCCAATACAAAGATGGATCGCGATCGATGCCGGCGGTACTTTCCACCGGTTGAACCCCTCTTCAGCGATAATATGCTCTTTTTTGAGTTTATTGAACATAATAGGTCAGCCCTCCTAGCTGATAACCATCTTAAACGCGTATTGCCGCCAACACCGGCAACAACCCGACTGGCATCAGATTTTACAATCTGTGCCGTATCCCCTTCTCCCTGGGTGTCCCCCAATGCGAAGGCGGAATTTACTCATTCCGGAAGCGTGGCTTCCGACAATGCTTCTCCAGCAATGGATCCCTTGCCCTTGCTGGAATTTGCAGCAGCACCAGATCCAACACCTGGGCCACTTTCCTCATTCGGTCTTTTGACCAGAACCGCCGCGTCAAGAACGAGACGATCAAAACCCTCGCCACCATGATCGACCAGTTCGAAGAACCGGCGCCGCATGCGGGGCTCCCAGAACTTGTTGATATGGGTCGCAATACCTTCCAATCGGGTATCCGCCGGCTGCGATTTGAAGAAGGTCGCAATCTGGTTCGCCATGCGAATAAGCTTCTGGGTGACATTGTCATGCGACATCGGAAATAGCCTCCAGTCTGATCCGCTGGGGATGGGTAAAAATCTCAAAATCATTGCCACGCACGACGGCGGCAAGCGTGATGCCCGCGGCCTGCGCAGTGCGGATGGCAAGAGCGGTTGGTGCCGAGACAGCAGCAAGCACTGGGCTGCCCAGAAGAGCCGCCTTCTGAACCATTTCAACCGATACCCGGCTGGTGACCGCGACGATGCCTTCGGCACCGGCCCGGCCGCCCCGAAGCACGGCACCTACCAGTTTATCCAGAGCGTTATGCCGCCCCACATCTTCGCGGGCAGCAATCAGTCCTTCACCGGGGATATAGAAACCTGCACCATGGACGGCATGCGTCTGGCGATTAAGCGCCTGCGCGCTTGAAAGGCCCGCAACCGAGTTGACGATGTCGTCAGCACAGACCGCAAGCTGAATCTGTTCGACCGATTTCACCGTCCGCAGCGCCTGTTCGATGGATTCGATACCGCACAAACCACAGCCAACCGGTCCCGCCATATGCCGTCTGCGGAGACGCAATGCATCGGAGGCATCGTCCACCAGCTGGATCTGGACATCCAGCCCCTCCCCATGCACCTCAATCTGAATGTCCTTGATCTCTGTGGCGGTAGAGATGATCTCTTCCGTCAAGCTGAAGCCAACGGCAAAATCCTCAAGATCTGCTGGTGTCGCCATCATGACTGCATGGGTGGAGCCACCGTAGGAAAATGCCACCGGGATTTCTTCCGGCACAATGCGCTCACCGTCCCGCATAACGCCGGAATGTTGTGCCAAACGCCGCACAGAAATTCCCGTGGCAGGAAGGCCGATCACTCAGCCGCCTCCATCTTCCCGGAAATCCTACGTGATTGACGGCTAAGTTCCTCATAATCCTCCTGCCATTCGGTCGGACCGTTTGACGGCGAGATCTGCACGGCAGTTACCTTGTATTCAGGGCAATTGGTCGCCCAGTCGGAAAAGTCCGTGGTGATCACATTCGCCTGCGTGCCCGGATGGTGGAAGGTGGTGTAGACCACGCCCGGTGCCACGCGATCCGTGATCAAGGCGCGCAAGGTCGTGTCTCCGGAGCGGCTGGCAAGCTTCACCCAGTCGCCATCCTTCACGCCGCGCTGTTCGGCATCGTGCGGATGCATTTCCAGCAGGTCTTCGGCGTGCCAGGCCACGTTCTCTGTCCGTCGTGTCTGCGCACCCACATTGTATTGCGACAGGATACGACCAGTCGTCAAAAGCAACGGGAAGCGAGGGCCGGTACGTTCATCGGTTGCGACGTATTCCGTGCGGATGAACTTGCCCTTGCCACGCACAAAGCCATCGACATGCATGACCGGCGACCCCTCGGGGAACTTCTCGTTACAAGGCCACTGAACCGAACCCATCTTTTCGAGATAGTCGTAAGACACGCCGGCAAAGCTCGGGGTCGTCGCCGCGATTTCGTCCATGATCTGCGAAGGATGCGTATAGTTCCAGCCAAGCCCCATGGCTTGAGCGAGATGCTGCGTGACTTCCCAGTCGGCATACCCGTTCTTCGGTGTCATCACCTTGCGCACGCGATTAATGCGGCGTTCGGCGTTGGTGAAGGTGCCGTCCTTTTCAAGGAAGGTGGAGCCTGGCAGGAAAACATGAGCATAATTGGCCGTCTCGTTGAGGAAAAGGTCGTGCACCACGACACATTCCATGGCCGCGAGACCGGCTGAGACGTGTTTAGTATCCGGATCGGACTGCAGGATATCTTCACCCTGTATATAGATGCCCTTGAAGGTGCCCTCGACAGCAGCATCCAGCATATTAGGAATACGAAGGCCCGGTTCGTTGTTGAGCTTCACGCCCCACAATTTCTCGAAAATATCGCGCGTCGCATCGTCGGAGATATGGCGATAGCCGGGCAATTCATGCGGGAACGAGCCCATATCGCAAGAGCCCTGCACATTGTTCTGGCCACGCAGGGGATTCACCCCAACGCCTTCGCGACCAATATTGCCCGTGGCCATCGCAAGATTGGCAATGGCCATGACGGTGGTCGAACCCTGGCTATGTTCGGTTACACCGAGACCGTAATAGATCGCACCATTGCCACCGCGGGCATAAAGGCGGGCAGCACCACGAAGTGTTTCTGCGGGAACGCCGGTGAACTTTTCCGTCTCTTCCGGGCTATGCTCAGACGAGCCGACAAAAGAGGCCCAGTCTTCAAATTCCGACCAGTCACAACGTTCACGGATAAAGGTTTCGTCGTAAAGGCCTTCCGTGACGATGACATGGGCGAGTGCCGTCAGCACGGCAACATTGGTGCCGGGCTTCAATGGCAAATGAAAGGCGGCTTCGACATGCGGTGTACGCACGAGATCGATGCGGCGCGGGTCGATGACGATCAGCTTGGCACCCTGCCGAAGACGCTTCTTCAAGCGCGAGCCGAAGACCGGATGACCGTCGGTCGGGTTCGCACCGATCACGACCACCACATCGGTCTGTTCGACGGAATCGAAATCCTGCGTCCCGGCGGATGTGCCAAAGGCCTGACCAAGACCGTAACCCGTCGGCGAATGGCACACGCGCGCGCATGTATCGACATTGTTGTTGCCAAAGCCCGCACGGATTAGTTTCTGCACCAGGAAGGTTTCCTCATTGGTGCAACGCGATGACGTGATGCCGCCGATCGACTCGCGACCGTACTGATACTGGATCCGGCGGAACTCCGAAGCCACATGGGCATAGGCCTCTTCCCACGTCACTTCACGCCAGGGATCGGTGATCTTTTCCCTGACCATCGGATTGAGAATGCGATCCTTGTGGGTGGCATAGCCATAGGCAAAGCGACCCTTGACGCAGGAATGGCCACGATTGGCCTTGCCGTCCTTGTAAGGCACCATGCGCACGAGTTCCTCGCCCCGCATTTCCGCCTTGAACGAACAACCAACGCCGCAATAGGCACAGGTGGTTACGGCAGAGTGCTCTGGCTGGCCGATCTCGATGACGGATTTTTCCGTGAGCGTTGCTGTCGGGCATGCCTGCACGCAGGCCCCGCAGGACACACACTCAGAGTCCATGAAAAGTTCGTGAGCACCGGGAGAGACACGGCTGTCAAAGCCACGACCTTCGATGGTCAAGGCGAATGTACCCTGCACTTCTTCACAGGCCCGAACGCAACGGGAGCAGACGATGCATTTGGAAGGATCATAGGTGAAGTAAGGGTTTGACTCGTCCTTCGGCATCCAGCGCGCGTTCGCATCGCCACCGTCTCGCGCCTTGACGTGGTTCTCACCCTCATAGCCGTAACGCACATCGCGCAGGCCAACAGCGCCAGCCATATCTTGCAGTTCGCAATCGCCATTGGCAGCGCAGGTCAGACAATCGAGCGGATGGTCGGAAATATAGAGTTCCATCACACCCTTGCGGATCTGCTTCAGGCGATCCGTCTGTGTGTGAACGACCAGGCCTTCGACGGCGGGCGTGGTGCAGGAGGCTGGGGTCCCATTGCGTCCCTCAACCTCCACCAGACAGAGTCGGCATGACCCGAAAGCATCCACCATGTCGGTCGCACAAAGCTTCGGCACCTGTATACCAGCATCCCTCGACGCGCGCATGATCGACGTCCCTTCGGGCACGGTCACCTTCTTGCCGTCAATCGTGAGTGTAACTGTCTTTTCCGATTTCGAGGCCGGCGTTCCGTAGTCGATTTCGTGAATAAGGGACATTGTCTTACTCCGCTGCTTCAAGGGCCGGCTGAGGGCCGAAGTCTTCGGGGAAATGGGTCATGGCGCTCATCACCGGATAGGGCGTAAAACCGCCGAGCGCACAGAGCGAGCCGAACTTCATTGTATTACAGAGATCGGCCAGCAGAGCCCGGTTCTTCTCCGGTTCGACACCCTTGGCGATCATGTCGACGGTTTCTACGCCGCGGGTGGAACCGATACGGCATGGCGTGCACTTGCCGCAGCTTTCGACAGCGCAGAATTCCATGGCAAATCGGGCTTGCTTCAGCATGTCCGCGGTCTCGTCGAACACGACAATACCGGCATGGCCAATCAAGCCATCTTTCGCAGCGAAAGCCTCATAGTCGAATGGCGTATCAAACAGTTCGCGCGGGAAATAAGCCCCAAGAGGGCCGCCAACCTGCACTGCTTTCACAGGGCGCCCGCTGAGCGTGCCGCCGCCGATATGATCGACAATCTCGCCCAGTGACAGACCAAAGGCCGTCTCATAAAGACCGCCATATTTAACATTTCCGGCAATCTGGATCGGGATGGTGCCACGCGAACGCCCCATACCGAAGTCACGGTAGAATTCAGCGCCCCGGTCCATGATGATCGGGACAGACGCAAGCGACAACACATTGTTGACGACAGTCGGCTTGCCCATAAAGCCTTCCAGCGCGGGCAAAGGAGGTTTGGCACGCACGACGCCGCGCTTTCCTTCCAGACTGTTGAGAAGGGACGTCTCCTCGCCGCAGACATAGGCACCGGCACCGGCACGAACCTCCATATCGAAGGCATAGGAAGAACCCAGCACCGATGATCCCAGAATTCCGGCATCACGGGCAATACGGATGGCTCTGCTCATCGTTTCGATGGCATGCGGATATTCCGAACGGGTGTAGATATACCCCTTGGTCGCGCCGGTCGCGATGCCCGCAATGGCCATGCCTTCGATCAGAACGAAGGGGTCGCCTTCCATGATCATCCGGTCGGCGAACGTGCCGCTATCACCTTCGTCGGCATTGCAGACGATGTATTTTTGATCCGCAGAGGCGCCGGCAACTGTCTTCCACTTGATACCCGTTGGAAAGCCAGCCCCGCCGCGCCCCCGAAGTCCGCTCTCTGTGACTTGTGTGACGATATCCACGGGTGCCATGGCAACCGCATTCTCCAGCCCTTTCAGGCCCTGATAATGGCGGTAATCGTCAAGCGACAACGGGTCGGTTACGCCGCAACGGGCGAAGGTAAGCCGGGTTTGCTGACGAAGAAATGGAATTTCCTTCGTCAGCCCCCGACAGAGTTCATGTTTTCCGCCATTGAGGAAGTCGGCATCGAAAAGGCCCGGTACATCCGATGCGTTCACCGGACCATAGGCAACGCGGCCATGATCGGTGCGAACTTCAACCAGTGTTTCCAGCCACAGCATTCCGCGCGAACCGTTGCGCACGATCTTTGCATCGATGCCGCGTGACGAAACTTCTCTTTCGATGGCCGCAGCCACCTTGTCTGCACCAACGGCAAGTGCAGCAGCATCGCAAGGAACGAAAATCACAGTTGTCATCGTGCGGCCTCCGCAATCAGCGACCTAACATCATCTGCCGTGAGACGACCGTGGACCTCACCATCCAGCATTGCGGCAGGCGCACAGGCACAAAGCCCAAGACAGAAAACAGGCTCAAGAGTAACTGAGCCGTCTGCCGTAGTCTCATGCCAGTCGATGCCAAGGCTCTTCTTCACGGAGGATGCAAGAGCGTCAGCCCCCATGGACTGGCAGGCTTCCGCGCGACAGAGTTTTAGGACATGCCGACCGGCGGGATGGCTGCGGTAATCGTGATAAAAACTGACGACACCATGCACTTCGGCACGAGACAGATTAAGCGCATTCGCGATCACCGGCTTTGCCTCTTCAGGCACAAATCCAAAAGCATCCTGAATAGCATGCAGGATCGGCAACAATGGACCTTCCAGGCCACGCAGATCTTCTATGATCGAGATAGTACGCGCCGACACATCGTCAGCGGACAAACGAACATTCATTCGCTATGCCTCCCACCGGCTGACAGCATAAGCTCTAAGCAGTCGCGCCAGCACCTGTTATGAATTGCTTACAAAGACCGCCATCCCACGGTCTTCTTATCCTGCCGGGGAGAGTGTGCGACAGCAAACCAAGGGTCAATATCGCTGTTTCGTTACGCGATAGAAAAAAACTATCAAAATTTCTCGTCTTCCGCGAGCCGACGTGCCTCATGCAACAGAGCGGAAACCAGTGGCGTATGGGGTTCGCGATGCGGCGCGACCAAACCGACGAGATGCTCGACATCGGGTTCAATTATCGGAATCATGCGTATTTCAGCTGGAAATCCAAAAGCCTGGGCGACATTTTTAGGCATTATGGACGCCCATTGCCCCGTTCTGACGTGAGAGAACAACACGATCATCGAATTTGATTCGAGCGTTGGCTTGATGATAGCGCCCGCTTCCTGCATGTGCTGATTGATTATTCGGCGGTTTTGCATGTCCGGAGTTAATAGGCAAAGCCGAAGATCAGCAACGTCGTGCCAGGTCACCGCGTCCCGGTCCGCCATAGGCGTGCCAGCAGCCGTGATGAGATGATAACGCTCGGCATATAGCGAAACGCTGGTGACCCGGCCAAGCGGCTCATTGTCGAGATAGGTTATACCCGCATCGACTTCGAGATTCTCCAACAGGCTGAGCACCTGAAGTGAATTCCGGGAGCTGACCGAGAAGGTCACATCTGGGTGCTTTTTCTGAAAAGGCTCGGTTATGCGCGGCACCATGGCCAATGCAGTCGGGATCACCGCAAGGCGGATATGGCCAGAGAGACCACGCCGCACCGTTCGCATCTCCTCGCGCATGGTGCGGGCATCTCCAACAATGCGGCGCGCCCATTCAAGCACGCGCTGACCCTCGGGCGTAAGCCCCTGGTAACGCGAGCCACGCTGCACCAGCATAACACCCAACTGATCTTCAAGCTGCCGAATGGCCGCAGACAGTGAGGGCTGCGAAATCCCGCATTCCTGCGCCGCCCGACCAAAATGCCGTTCGCGCGCCAGTGCTATGAAAAATTCGAGTTTGTCGATCATCCGCCTCTTCCTGATCGAAAGGCTTATCACGCCAATGATCTGACGCAAGGCGGTGTGGCCAGATGGCTTGCCCGTCGCGTTTGCCGTGTTGCGGAACATTGGCAATCGTCTGGGGATTTGCAACAGTATCGCAAGCCGAAGGGCCAAGGCAACGAATGGGAGGAACCGAGATCATGACCTTTAAAGCGCTTCTCGTCAGCAAAGGCGAAGATGGAACGATCAGCCAGGCGGTGGAAACGCTGGAAGACGACCGCCTGCCTGAAGGCGACGTGACCGTTTCAGTCGAATACTCCACGCTGAATTATAAGGACGGCCTTTGCATTACGGGCAAGGGTGGACTGGTCCGCAACTTCCCTCATATCCCAGGGATCGATTTTGCTGGCGTGGTGGAAAGCTCGAGTGATGATCGTTACAAGGCCGGAGACCGGGTTATTCTGACAGGCTGGCGAGTCGGCGAGGTTCGCTGGGGTGGCTATGCGACCAAGGCCCGCGTAAAGGCCGATTGGCTGGTTCATGCGCCAGATGGCCTTTCCGCACGGCATGCGATGGCAATTGGCACAGCTGGCCTAACGTCCATGCTGGCGGTAACGGCCTTGGAAAATCACGGGCTGACACCGGAAAAGGGCGAGGTTCTCGTCACAGGGGCGGCTGGAGGCGTCGGATCGACAGCAGTCGCGATCCTTGCAAACCGTGGCTACTCCGTTGCGGCCGTCACGGGACGGCCGGAGGCCGGCGAATATCTGAAATCGCTGGGTGCAACAACAATCATCGACAGATCAGAACTGACGGAGACCTCGCCAAAACCGCTTGAGAAAGAGCGCTGGGCCGGGGTGGTTGATGCTGTTGCCGGCGATATGCTCGGACAGGTTCTCAAGCAGGTTCAATATGGAGGCGCAGTAGCAGCCATCGGCTTGGCCGGCGGCGCTCCGGTTGCAGGTTTTACCATCACGCCATTTCTTCTGCGCGGTATCAACCTTCTTGGTATCGACTCGGTGATGAAGCCCTATGCAGACCGGGTCACCGCATGGTCGCGGCTCGTACAAGATCTGCCTTTAGACAAACTTGACGACATGACTGTCGAATACGGGCTTTCGGACCTGCCTAAACTTGGATCGGACATTCTGAAGGGTCACGTAAAAGGCCGTGCGGTAATCAATGTCCAGAATACGTGATCGGAAACTGGATTGTCGGTTAAGCGTGATCGGCAATTTCGTCCGGTTTGCAATACATTTGATAGAGCAGTGACACGATATCATTCACGTTGGGATTTGCGATGCTGTAAAAAATCTGGCGTCCGTCCCGACGTGTTTTTACGAGATCTTCCATACGGAGCCTGGCAAGCTGCTGCGAAACAATTGCCTGCTGCATATTCAGGATCTTTTCGATTTCACCGACCGTTCTCTCTCCGCGACTGAGGATACACAAAATCAATAACCTGGATTCGTGTGAAAGGGCTTTCAGCAACTCGCTTGCCTCTCGTGCCCTCCCCATGAATTCTTCAAGCTGTTCGTGTGTCATCTCTGCAGTTAGTTCTGGCAAAGTTACGTTTGCACTCGCCGACAATGAATTTCTCCCAAACGTGATCGCGGCGCAGTCTGTTCCGGCACGGAAACAGAATCGACCCCGACAAAAGGTGTATTTTGGCTGGAAATTCTACCGGGAATGGTACTTGACGCAATCACCCGGAGTCAGATCGGCACAGAATCTGCACGCTCTTTCAATATTGAGGCGCTGCGATGCAGCGCCTCCCGCTCGTCGTAGTCAAGATCCGGCAACAGATCCGACAGGACCCCATCACTCCCGACAATGCGTGGAAGTGAAAGCGCGACGTCCTGCACACCAGCGACCTCTGCGGTGACAATGGAAACAGACAGGACATCCCGCTGGTCGTTGAGGATTGCGCGAACGATACGCGCCAATCCGGCACCGATGCCGTAATAGGTCGAGCCTTTTCCGTTGAGAATCTTGTAGGCCGCGTTGCGTACCCCATCATCGATATCCTTGCGGATATCATCCGTGATCGGCCTGCCCAATTGTTCGGCTAACGGCAGAAGCGACACAGATCCGGCCCGCGCATTGGACCAGCCGAGCACTTCGCTATCGCCATGCTCTCCCAGCACATAGGCATGCACCGACTGAGGGGACATCCCAAGATGGCGGCCAAGCAGGCTTCGGAAACGAGCGCTATCCAGAATAGTGCCAGACCCAATCACCCGCTCAGGCGCAAGGCCAGACAGCCGTGTCGCGATCTGCGTCATGACGTCGACCGGATTGGTGGCGATCAAAAGGATGGCGTTGGGCGCGGCTTTCAGGACTTCGGCGATGACGCTGCGGAAAACAGCGGCATTGCGTCCCAGAAGCTCCAGCCGCGTTTCACCCGGCTTTTGACCGACGCCAGCGGCAATGATGACGACCCGCGCCTCCGCCAGATCGACATAATGACCGGCCCGCGCCACTGTGGGCGAAAAGAAGGGAACGGCATGCGAAATATCCTCTGCCTGCGCCACGGCCAGGGCTTCATTCATGTCGACGAGAACGATCTCGCTGGTGATCCCCATCAGCGCCATCGCATAAGCTGCGGCGCTGCCAACCATTCCGGCACCAACAATTCCGACCTTCATGAAATCTGTCCCCTGAATATGAGTTTGGAGAATGTCCGGTGAAGTGTGACATTCTCCTGTTTCAATTGCCAACGGCTATCTTCAAACTGTGGATCGCGACTGAACTGTAATTGGGTGATCGACGAACGATGCGGAAGCTTCCGGCCCTGTCTGCAATGAAGATATTCGAAGTGGTCGGTCAGACCCGCAGCTTTACGCGCGCTGCCGAGCGACTGAACCTCACCCAAAGTGCGGTCAGCCGTCAGGTGAGAAACCTTGAGGACCAGCTCGGCGAGACCCTTGTCTTGCGCAAGCATCATCATCTGGAGCTCACGGCGTCCGGCGCAGAACTGCTGGAAGCGCTCCAACAGGCTTTCCACGGCGTCGAACTTGCCGTCAGAAACATTGCGGAAAAGAACAACAAGAACCGCTTGCGCATCAATGCGCCACCCACATTCGCCAGGCGCTGGCTGATACCTCGCATTGCACACTTAAGGGAATCCTTGCCGGACATCGATATCAGCATCACTACCGACCTTCATGATAGTCTGGCGGAAAGCGGCATGCTGGATTGCGCAATCCGCTTCGGCGATGGCGAGTGGCCGTTGCTGCGCTCTCAACTGCTGATGACGGAAAAGCATATCGCCGTCTGCGCGCCCTCACTTCTGGCCGACCTAACTTTGAATGAACGCCCCAACCTGTCCAAGCTCCCCTTCCTGCATGTCCTCGCATCCACCGATCAGCGTTATCTGACCTGGCAGCGATGGCTGGATGCTGCCGGCCTGAGCGAGACTGAGACGAAACGGGGTCTGGAGTTCGATCTTCTCGACATGGCGATTGAGGCCGCATGCAATGGACTTGGCGTAACCGTGGCTGATCGCTTCATGGTCGATCCCCTCATTGAAAGCAATGTCCTGACACAGGTACTGGATGTCGAAGTTGAGGGCCACGAATCCTACTGGCTTGCGACACGTGAAGGGCAAATGGAGAGCGCATTGGTCAAATCCTTCAGGACATGGCTTGTAGACCAAATTGGCATGGTCAGCCCCTCCTTTAATGGTGGCATTGCCCGCGCCTGAAACATTCGTTTTTCGAACTATTGACCTGAAAATTAGTCGCTTGCATGCGACCCACAATCCCTTCCAAACTGCACCTCGATGCGGCTGCTTCAGCTGATCCAGATGCGCTTTATGCCAATGTAAGACATGTCTGATGGTCGCTACACTGAACGGCTGCATACCATTTTCGAGGAGACACCATGAAGATCGCTTCGCTTCAGACCCACGTCGTTGCCACCCCACCCCCACATATTGGCGGCATGTACTGGATATTCGTGGAGCTCGAAACGGCCTGCGGGATCAAGGGAGTCGGGGAGCTCTATGACAGCGCCTTTCATCCGTCTGGTCTGGTGCCCCTGATTGAAGACGTATTCCAGCGCTACCTGCAGGACCACGATCCGCATCAGATTGAGCGTTTCTGGAGAGCGGCCTATTCCAGCGGTTTCACCCAGCGTCCCGACCCGACAATGATGGGCATTGTCTCTGGCCTCGAAATTGCCTGTTGGGATATTATCGGCAAGGCTGCCGACCGCCCTGTCGCTGACCTTCTCGGTGGCCCGGTCCGTGACAGACTGCGCGCCTACACTTACCTCTATCCGAAGAACGCGGCCGGCGAATACGATTACAACGATCCCGATCTGGCGGCTGAAGAAGCCATCCGTATGGTCAATATGGGCTTTACGGCGGTCAAGTTCGACCCGGCGGGGCCCTATACCAACTATTCAGGCCATCATCTCTCGCTTCCCGTGATGGACAGGTGCGAGGAGTTCTGCCGAAAGATCCGCGATGCCATTGGCAATCGTGCCGACATCCTGTTCGGCACCCATGGCCAGATGGTCCCTTCTTCCGCCATCCGGCTGGCCAGGCGGCTGGAAAAATATGACCCCTTGTGGTTCGAGGAGCCGGTGCCTCCCGGTCAAGAGGCGGCAATGGCCGAGGTTGCGCGTGCGACATCAATCCCTGTGTCGACCGGCGAACGTCTGACGACAAAATATGAGTTCCAGCGCATTCTCCAGAATGGCTCCGCTGCAATCTTGCAGATGAATGTCGCGCGAGTAGGCGGCCTGCTGGAGGCCAAGAAAATCGCAGGCATGGCAGAGGCGTTCTACGCCGAGGTCGCACCACATCTCTACAATGGACCCGTCGGTGCGGCTGCAAGTATCCAGCTGGCATCCACGCTGCCCAACTTCCTGATCCATGAAGCCATCCGCGACTTCGGTGATTTTCATGCCGAGATCCTGAAGAGAAAACTGACCGTCGAGGATGGCTACATCATTCCCTCGCGTGAGCCCGGCATTGGCGTCGAGCTAAATCTTGATGTGGTGTGCATGCATTCCCCTTATACGGGCCAGCGGCTGCATCTACAGATGGATGCCGAGCACGCCGATGTGAAGGCTTTCAATCCGGCCAAAGGCTGAAGCGCCATGTCGACATTCGACTTCATCGTCGTTGGCGCGGGCTCTGCCGGCTGTATTCTGGCAAATCGCTTGAGCGCGGATGGTCGCCATACCGTTCTACTGGTGGAGGCAGGTGGAAGCGACAATTCCTTCTGGTTCAAGATACCCGTGGGTTATGCCCGGAGCTACCACAATCCAGCAGTCAACTGGATGTACTCGACTGAGCCCGAGCCAGAACTTGGCAATCGCCGAATTTACGTGCCGCGCGGCAAGGTTCAGGGCGGGTCAGGCTCAATCAACGCCATGGTTTTCGTGCGTGGAGCCGCGTCAGATTTTGACGATTGGGCGGCCGCCGGAAATGCCGGCTGGTCGGCCAGTGACGTTCTGCCGTATTTCCGCAAGCTGGAAACCCATGCTGAAGGGCCATCAGAATGGCATGGCGGCAATGGTCCGATCCACGTCACCTCCATGCGAACCGGCGCTCACGCCATCAGCCAATCATTCATCGAAGCCTGCGAACAGTTGGGCTATCCCCAGAATCAGGATTTCAATGGTTCCGAAATCGAGGGCGCAGGCATCTACGATATCAACGTTCGACGGGGGCAACGTTCTCATTCGAGTGCCGAATATCTGAAGCCGGCTCTAACGCGACCTAATCTGAAACTCGAGTTGAACACACTGGTCGACGGGCTCCGGTTTGAAGCCGACGGTCGCGTTGGTGGAGTGGTGTTGCTGAAGAACGGCGAGAGACGTATCGCCAACGCGCGTCGGGAGGTCATTCTCGCAGCCGGCGCCATCAATACGCCGAAACTGTTGCAGCTGAGTGGGATTGGTGACGGCCCAGCCTTGCAGTCCCATGGCATCGAAACGAGACTCAACCTCCCGGCCGTCGGTAAAAATCTGCAGGATCACCTCTGTGCCAGCTTCTACTATCGGGCCAATCGTCCGACGCTGAATGGCAGTTTTGGAAGCTTGTTCGGACAGGCCGTTCTTGGCCTGCAATATCTGCTGACCCGCAAAGGCCCCTTCGCCATGAGCGTCAACCAGGCGGGGGCATTCCTGCGTGGTCATCCCAACGACACACGGCCCAACATCCAGCTTTACTTCAACCCCCTCTCCTACCGCATTCCCGCCTCACCGCGAGCGAAGATGATGCCCGAGCCTTATCCCGGTTTTTTAATCGCCTTCAACTCGTGCCGTCCGACCAGCCGTGGCGAAGTCACCATTGCATCGGCCGATGCGGCCGTTGCACCCAGCATCAAACCCAACTACCTGTCGACAGATCGGGATATTGAGGAGGTGATCCAGGGAAGCAATCTGGTGAGGAAGATTGCCGGCGCGCCAGCGCTTAGTGCGATAACCGAAGAGGAAGTATCGCCGTCACCAGCCGCTCAAACGAGGGAAGAACTGTTGCAATACTTCCGTGACAACAGTGGCTCGATCTACCATCTTTGCGGAAGCTGCGCGATGGGTCGTGACGAGACGAGCTCGGTCGTCGATGCGCGCTTGCGGGTGCATGGTATTCCAGGTCTTCGGATCATCGATGCCTCCATCTTTCCCAACATTACGGCGGGAAACATCAATGCACCAACGATGATGGTGGCCGAAAAAGGCGCAGATCTCATTCTCGAAGATACGCGGTGAGTAACCCGTGCCTTAACGAAAAAAGCCGAGCTATAAAGCCCGGCCTTTGACAACTTCAAGCGCGGCTTGCCGCTATCACAAAACCTGATCAGGCTGGCATGACAACACCGTTGAGGTGTGTCAGTTCCATCAGATACTGCTCGATGCGGGACTTGTGTTCATGCGATTCAGCATTCTCAAGCTCGGCGCGAGCTTCTTCGATGCGCTTCAGCAGCGTATCGCGGTTGAGATCGCTCATTGCAACTGCCGATTCCGCAAGCAGCGTACAGCCACTTGGAACGACATCCGCAAAACCACCGAACACAACGTATTTCGTCGATTGTCCGGATGCAGCCTTAACGGTCACGACGCCAGGCTTGATCGTCGTCATCGTTGGGGCATGATTGGCCATCACGGTCATCTCGCCTTCAGTTGCCGGAATGACGACCTCGGTCACCTTTTCCGACACCAACAGGCGTTCGGGCGATACGAGCTCAAAATCAAAACTATCGGCCATGACGGATCACTTCTTCAAATGAGGTTTGGGAAGGGGCGCGGAAAAGCGCCCCCGTTCCATTATCAAGCGGCTTCGGCAGCCAGCTTCTTGGCCTTCTCGACCGCTTCTTCCATGGTGCCGACCATATAGAAGGCAGCTTCGGGAAGATGGTCGTATTCGCCATCTGCAAGGCCTTTGAAACCCTTGATGGTATCTTCGAGAGAAACCAGCTTGCCAGGCGAACCTGTGAAGATTTCAGCAACGTGGAACGGCTGCGACAGGAAGCGCTCGATCTTACGGGCGCGCGCAACAGTAAGCTTGTCGTCTTCAGACAGTTCGTCCATGCCGAGGATGGCGATGATGTCCTGAAGTGACTTGTAGCGCTGCAGGGTCGACTGAACCTTACGGGCAACTTCGTAGTGTTCTTCACCAACGATCATCGGGTCGAGCATACGCGACGTGGAGTCCAGTGGGTCCACTGCCGGGTAAATACCCTTTTCAGCAATCGAACGGTTCAGCGTTGTGGTCGCATCCAGGTGGGCGAACGAGGTCGCTGGTGCCGGGTCGGTCAAGTCATCGGCGGGAACGTAAATCGCCTGAACCGAGGTAATCGAACCCTTGGTCGTCGAAGTAATGCGCTCCTGCATCTGGCCCATGTCGGTCGCCAGTGTCGGCTGATAGCCCACAGCCGAAGGAATACGGCCAAGCAGAGCCGAAACTTCCGAACCAGCCTGCGTAAAGCGGAAGATGTTGTCCACGAAGAACAGCACGTCCTGACCTTCATCACGGAAGGATTCAGCGATCGTCAGACCCGTCAGCGCCACGCGAGCACGAGCACCCGGAGGTTCGTTCATCTGACCGTAAACGAGAGCAGCCTTGGAACCTTCGGTCGAACCGTTGTTTTCGGTCGGGTCGAGGTTCACCTTCGATTCGATCATTTCGTGGTAAAGGTCGTTACCTTCACGAGTACGCTCACCAACGCCGGCAAACACCGAGTAACCGCCATGCGCCTTGGCCACGTTGTTGATCAGTTCCATGATCAGAACCGTCTTACCAACGCCGGCGCCGCCGAACAGACCGATCTTGCCGCCCTTGGCATAAGGAGCAAGAAGATCAACGACCTTGATGCCCGTTACGAGGATTTCAGACTCTGTCGACTGCTCGATATAAGCAGGAGCGTCCTGGTGAATGGAGCGCGTGCCAGAAGTCTTGATCGGACCAGCTTCATCAACGGGCTCCCCGATGACGTTCATGATACGACCGAGTGTTTCCTTACCAACCGGAACCGAGATCGGTGCTCCAGTGTCGGCAACTTCCTGACCGCGAACAAGACCTTCGGTCGAGTCCATGGCAATCGTGCGAACCTGGTTCTCACCGAGGTGCTGGGCCACTTCCAGAACAAGGCGGTTGCCCTGGTTCTGGGTTTCCAGCGCGTTCAGGATCGCCGGCAGTTCGCCATCGAAAGCCACGTCAACAACAGCGCCGATGACCTGGATCACCTTGCCGACAGAACCGGTAGCGGCCTTCGCTGCCTTAGTTTTAGGGGTAGCTGCCTTAGCCATTTGTCTTACCCTCTTTCCTTAACCTCAGAGCGCTTCCGCGCCCGAAATGATTTCAATGAGTTCCTTGGTGATCTGCGCCTGACGCTGACGGTTGTAGGAAAGCGTCAGCTTGTTGATCATTTCACCAGCATTGCGCGTCGCATTGTCCATGGCGCTCATCTTGGCACCCATTTCACCAGCAACGTTTTCGAGAAGCGCCCGGAAAACCTGCACCGAGATATTTCGCGGAATGAGATCCGCGAGGATCGATGCTGCATCCGGCTCATATTCGTAGACGGCAGATGCGCCGCTTTCCTCAGGTGCCTCAGGGGCAGACGCTGGGATCAGCTGCTGTGCAGTCGGAATCTGGCTGATCACGGACTTGAATTCCGAGTAAAACAGCGTGCAGACGTCGAACTCGCCTTTGTTGAACATGTCGATCACCTTCTTGGCGATCACATCGGCGTTCTCGAAGGCGATTCTCTTGACTTCACGAAGATCAGCGCGCTCGACGATCATCGGCCCGAATTCACGGCGAAGTGCATCGAAGCCCTTCTTGCCAACGCAGAAGAACTTGACCGTTTTGCCCTGTGCAATCAGCTTGCGAGCATGTTCGCGGGCGGCCTTTGCGATTTGGGCATTGAAGCCACCGCACAGACCACGTTCGGCTGTGCAGACCACGAGCAGATGCACGTCGTCCTTGCCGGTGCCTGTCATCAGCGCCGGAACCGAATCATCGGCTCCGACTGCCTGAGCGATATTCGCAAGGACAGCACCCATCCGCTGCGAATAGGGCCGTGCGGCCTCCGCAGCTTCCTGGGCACGACGCAGCTTCGCCGCAGCGACCATCTGCATCGCCTTGGTGATCTTCTGCGTAGCCTTGACGGAGGCGATCCGGTTTTTCAGATCCTTAAGTGAAGGCATCCGTTTATTCCGTCCCTTCTAGACTAAACCTCAAGCGAACGACTTGGCGAAAGTGTCCAGCGCCGCCTTGAGCTTGGTCTTAACATCGTCAGAGAGCGCCTTCTCGGTACGAATAGCGTCAAGGACTTCCTTGCCGTCCGCACGCAGGTAGGAAAGAAGACCCTGCTCAAACTTGCTCACCTGGTTGACAGCAACCTTGTCGAGGTAACCGTTCACACCTGCGAAGATAACAGCGACCTGCTCTTCCGTCTTGAGCGGCGAGAACTGCGGCTGCTTCAAGAGTTCAGTCAGGCGCGCACCGCGGTTAAGCAGACGCTGCGTGGACGCATCGAGGTCGGAACCGAACTGAGCGAACGCAGCCATTTCACGATACTGGGCAAGCTCACCCTTGATCGAGCCGGCAACCTGCTTCATCGCCTTGATCTGAGCGGCAGAACCCACGCGGGAAACCGACAGACCGACGTTAACAGCCGGACGAATACCCTGATAGAACAGATCCGTCTCAAGGAAGATCTGACCGTCGGTGATTGAGATCACGTTGGTCGGAATAAACGCCGAAACGTCGTTACCCTGAGTTTCGATCACCGGCAGAGCCGTCAGCGAACCGGCGCCACGCTCGTCAGACAGCTTTGCAGCGCGCTCGAGGAGACGCGAATGGAGATAGAAAACGTCGCCAGGATAAGCTTCGCGGCCCGGAGGACGACGCAGAAGAAGCGACATCTGACGGTAAGCAACAGCCTGCTTGGACAAATCGTCGTAACCGATCAGCGCATGCTGGCCCTTGTCACGGAAATATTCGCCCATCGTGCAACCGGCAAATGGCGCCAGATACTGCATTGGAGCCGGATCCGAAGCCGTAGCAGCAACGATGATCGAGTATTTGAGAGCGCCACGCTCTTCAAGAACCTTCACGAACTGCGCAACGGTCGAACGCTTCTGGCCGATAGCAACATAAACGCAGAACAGCTTCTCGCTGTCCGGTCCATTGTCGTGAATGGCCTTCTGGTTCAGGATCGTGTCGAGAATGATCGCGGTCTTGCCGGTCTGACGGTCACCGATAACCAACTCGCGCTGGCCGCGGCCAACCGGGATCAGAGCATCGATAGCCTTAAGGCCGGTCGACATCGGCTCATGAACCGACTTGCGCGGAATGATGCCAGGAGCCTTCACGTCAACGCGCGAGCGCTGTTTCGTGTTGATTGGGCCCTTGCCGTCGATTGGGTTGCCAAGGGCGTCAACGACGCGACCCAGCAATTCCGGACCGACCGGCACGTCCACAATGGCGCCAGTCCGCTTGACGGTGTCGCCTTCTTTGATGTCACGGTCGGAACCGAAGATAACCACACCGACATTGTCGGATTCAAGGTTGAGTGCCATGCCGCGAATGCCGCCTGGGAACTCGACCATTTCACCGGCCTGCACGTTGTCGAGGCCGTAAACGCGGGCAATACCGTCACCAACGGAAAGCACCTGGCCGACTTCGGAAACTTCAGCTTCCTTGCCAAAGTCTTTGATTTGATCTTTTAGAATTGCGGAAATTTCCGCGGCGCGGATATCCATCAGCCAACCTCTTTCAGTGCAAGCTTAAGGGTGGAAAGTTTGGTGCGAAGGGAAGAATCGATCTGACGGGACCCGACCTTGACGATCAGACCACCGAGGATCGACGGATCGACCGTGACATTGATCGTCACGTCCTTGCCGGTAATGTCCTTCAGCGCCGCTTTCAGTTGATTAGTCTGTTCTTCATCGAGTTCGTGCGCAGACGTAACGTCCGCTGTCAGTTCACCGCGATGACGGGCAGCGATATCACGGTAGCCCGCAATCATGCCCGATACGGCGAACAGACGGCGATTGCCTGCAACGACCTTGAGGAAATTGGTTGTCAGCTCGCCAAGGCCAGCCTTGGCGGCCAGCGCGGATACGGCATTGCGCTGATCCGCAGCCGAGAAGACCGGGCTGGTCACCAGACGCTTCATGTCGTCGCTACCGTCGATCATCGCCTGGAACTGATCCAGATCGCTTCCAACGGATTCGACCGCCGAGGCCTCAAGCGCAAGCTCGAAAAGCGACGACGCATAGCGCTCTGCCACGCCGGAAATGTGCTGGGATGTGTCTGCCACGGGCAAAAGTTTCCCTGATTATGACCCAAGCCTTGGACATCCGTGGAACGGATATCCTATCAACTTGATATCGTTTATTTTTCCCCCAGAAACGCAAGTATCCTTCACTCGCATTTTCCGAATTTCGCGGTCCGTCTAGCATAGGAAGTCAGGACTCGCAACACGCGTATGGCCGGAATAATCCTTAAGAACAATACCGCTGGGGCAAAATAACGGCGAATTGTACGGGAAGTCGGCATTTCATGTGCTTTTCCCCATATCAGATCAGTTGGAAGACGTAGACCAGTGGAAATGCGGCGAGAATGACCTGCGCAATCAGGAGTAGCAGATTGCGCCAGCTATTGGCGGAGTCCGACATGATCGACAGTATCCGTGCGAAAGCCGCCATCGCAAAGGCGGCACCGATTGTCAGATAAATCAGGTCCTGGGCCAACAGCACGGCAGCAAGTCCGCTGCCGGCATAAAATCCACCAATGGAGCGCGCTTCCGAAAGTCCTTCATTGCGATTGCCACGCCTTTGAAGGCCGAAAAATGCCAGGCAAAGCCCCGGCGCGAACATGAGAATGAGCCCGAAGAGGATGGTGAAGGCCGCGCTGCAGAATGCTAGCTGCTCGCCAGTTTCGGTCGGGAAGTAGAATTCCATGGATATCCCCTGCGTGGTACGAATGTTTCGGTGCTAGTAGCATGGAATGCACGCGATCCGTAAGCGGCGGAGCTGCAACAACTCTACAGAAAACTCTGAGGATCGATGTCGACCTGAACATTGATCGATCGCCGCTCCTTGGGTCCGTTTGCGAGCATGACCTTGAGGAACGACTGCATATCGCTGTTGCGGCGTCCGTGGATGAGCAGGCGGAACCGGTGTCGTCCACGGATCAGGGCCAGCGGAGCTTCTGCCGGCCCCAGAATTGCAATGCCGGACACCACCGGCGCTGACTGCCGCAACTGGCGCGCATGTGTTTCTGCATCGGCACGATTGTCTGCTGAAACGATGATTGAAGCCAGTCGCCCATAGGGCGGCAGATTGGCCTTTTCCCGCTCATGGATCTCCCGGTCGTAGAAAGCCTCTCCGTCTCCAAGCACGAGTGCCTGCATGACGGGGTGCTGCGGCTGGAATGTCTGCAGAAGACCGTGGCTCTTGCGCCCGGTACGTCCCGCACGTCCCGTAACCTGCGACAGCAATTGATAGGTTCGCTCAGCGGCTCTCGGATCGCCATTGGCAAGGCCGATATCGGCGTCAACGATGCCGACCAGTGTCATCAGGGGGAAGTTGTGACCCTTGGCGACAAGCTGTGTTCCAATGACGATATCCGCCTGTCCCTTGGTGATGGCCTCGAATTCAAGCCGCAAACGCTTCACGCCGCCAAGATCCGAGGAAAGGACGATAGTCCGCGCATCCGGGAAATGCTTCTCCACCTCTTCAGCGATCCGCTCGACACCCGGCCCACAGGCCACCAGATGGTCCAAGGTTCCGCATTCCGGGCAGGAATCTGGTGTGGGTTCTGCATAGCCGCACTGATGACATTGTATCTGCGTGCGAAACCGATGCTCGACGAGCCAGCTTGAACATTGTGGGCACTGGAAGCGATGACCGCAGACGCGGCATAGAGTAAGCGGAGCGTAGCCGCGCCGATTGAGAAACAGCAGCGCCTGCTCGCCACGCTCGACAGCTTTGCCCACTGCCTTCACCAGGATCGGCGAGAGAAACCCGCCGCGTTCAGGCGGATGACGTCGCATATCGACGAGATGAAGATCGGGCAACGCGGCATCGGCAAAGCGCGTTGGAAGATGGACGCGGCGATAGCGACCATTCAGGCAATTGACCTGCGTCTCAACAGATGGCGTCGCCGAGACCAGAATGACAGGAAAGCCGGCGATCCGCGCTCTGACAACAGCCATGTCACGAGCGTTGTAAAACACCCGGTCTTCCTGCTTGTAGGCCGGGTCGTGTTCTTCGTCGACAATGATGAGACCAAGATCCTCAAAGGGTAGAAAGAGGGCAGATCGGGCACCGGCCACAACCCTTATCTCTCCTGTGGAGACCTGACGCCAGACCTTCTCGCGTGTGCGGGTTGCAAGATCCGAATGCCACTCACCAGGCTTAGCACCGAAACGATCCTGAAACCGCTCGAGAAAGTCTGCCGTCAACGCAATTTCAGGGAGAAGGATTAAAACCTGCTTTCCCCGCCGCAGCGTTTCGGCAATCGCCTCGAAATAGACTTCCGTCTTGCCGGAGCCGGTGACGCCATCGATTACCGTCACGGAAAACGTGTCGGCAATCGATTCTTCGCAGATTTCCTTGGCGGCATCCAGCTGCGGTCCTTGCAGCCGCGCCGGAGCAAAATCCGGGTCAGGCTTTGCCACCAGCGGCGGCGGCGGCAGGAAAACAGTTTCGAAAACCCCATGCTTGGTCAGTCCGTCAACGACACTGAGCGACACCCCGGCCGCATTGGCAAGGCCGCCACGGGTCCAGGACAGGCCGTCTCCAGCAAGCTCCAGCACCTTGCGGCGCGCCGGCGTCAATTTCTCCGGCTCCACACCTGCAAACCTCAAACCTTCAATCATCGGTTCGGGATCAAAAGCAGCGGGGGCGCGCAGCGACATGCGTGTCACCAGTCCAGGCGGTGACAAAGTGTAGGCAGAGACCCAGTCCAGAAAAGAACGCATGTCCTTATCCAGTGGAGGGCAATCAAAGACTTTGGTGATCGAGCGCAGTTTCTTAGGATCGACCGCTGGCCCGTCCGCTTCGTCCCACACAACGCCAACGACCTGACGCGGCCCGAGGGGCACCTGCACGATCGAACCCGGCGCTATCGACGTCATGCCATCGGGAATACGATAGCTGTACGCCGTCGGCGCGGGCAACGGCACGAGCACCGGCACGGCAGGCGGATAGCTTTCCGCTCCAAACAGATCAGAAGAATCGTCATTCATGGGCGAGCAACTTGCATTGCACGGGCATTAAAGGAAACAGAAAACGCGATCAACGCTTGGTCGAAGCACAAGTCGCCTGTGCAAGGAAGTCAGCGTTGCGTCACCGAAGTTGGAGGTGCAGTTTTGATGCCCCGCGAAAAGACCGCATCACCGTCGTGAGCCAGAGCGTGCACCGTATGCCGTTCGAGTGCCGAAGTGACGTCAGTCAGGTCGCCTTCCAGCGCGTCGGGCTGAATGAGATTCCCGATAGTGAAGTCGAAGCAATCACCCTTCTTGTTCAGAAGTTCATAGAAAACGGTCATATCGCGTAACTCGGTCGACCATTTGGCGAACCAATAAAACAGTCCGGAATTGCGCGCAGTCATGTGGACAGGCAAGATCGGAAGGCCATATTTGCGCGCAAGGCCCACAGCCGAGCTTTTCCACGGTCGCTCGTTCAGTCGTCCGTTGGCCCAGTAAGCGATGCGACCTGAAGGAAACAGGATCGCAGCCTTCTGCTCCTCGATGGTGCGATTGGTGATCTGTAACGTCTCGCGTGCCTTGAGCTTGCTCTTGTGCTCATCCCGCCACTCTACCGGGATGATGATCTCCACCAATCGGGGATTGACGCGAATAGCGTCACGATTGGCAAAGAACATCATGTCCGGCCGGCGATCCTTCAGCAGATCGAATACCGCGACACCGTCAGCAATCCCCGTCGGATGATTACTGACCATCATAAAGCCACCCGACTTGGGGATACGCTCGGCATTTTTGACGCGGATGTCGAGTTGAAGGATGCGGCTGAGATATTCGAACGCCTGGAAGCCCGGCATATTGGCGACATCATCGGCGAACTCGATCGCCTTCCCATAGCGAAGCAATGTGTACAGAAACGGCCGCATCGCGGGCCAAAGTGGATGCTTGACGAGCTTTTCGCCACGCTCTGCAATCAATGTATCTACAATATGTCCTGGTTGCCCTTGGGAAACCAAAGCCACTGCTTCGGCAAATTGCCCGAACACAGTCATCGAATCTCGGCGCGCCATTCAAAACCCCGACGTCTGCAGATGAATTTCTATCGCAATGTAATGTGATCGAAGGATGACAGTTCCCTGCTGATGTTAGCCTTTTTATAACCGCTCAAGCGCAATGTGGAACACCTGCACACGAATATCAAAGAGTTTGCCTTTGTCCGAATTACTGACGATCGCTGCACCCGACCTCGTCAGCGAGCGCGCCGACTGGCTCGATGGGCTATCCAATGAGCGCCGCCTGGCGCGGCTGACCGTCGACGCCTACGAGCGGGACACCCGCCAGTTCCTGACATTTCTGACCGCCCATCTGGGCGGACCGCCAAGCGTCAAGGATGTCTCCGAGTTGCGTCCTGCGGACCTGCGCGCCTTTCTGGCCATGCGCAGAAAGACCGGCGCCGGCGCCCGTTCGCTGGCACGTCATCTGGCTGGCCTCCGATCTTTTCTGCGCCACCTTGAGCGCAAAGGCCTGGTAAACGCGGCAGGGGCAAGCGCCATCCGCTCGCCGCGCCAGCCAAAATCCCTGCCGAAACCACTGACAGACGTCCAGGCGCTCAAGCTGATGGAAACAGAGACGCAGATGAGCGACGAACCCTGGATTGCAGCTCGTGATGCGGCGGTGCTCGCTTTGCTCTATGGCTGCGGGTTGCGCATATCCGAGGCACTCGGGCTGCGCCCCATGGATATCCCGGCCAATGCCGCAAGTCTGCGGATCGAGGGCAAGGGCGGCAAGACGCGAGTGGTCCCGCTGCTTCCAGTCGTCCACGAAGCCGTGATCCAGTATGTGAAACTCTGCCCATACCACCTTGATGACCACATGCCGATTTTCCGTGGCGCCAAGGGTGGCAAGCTTCAGCCGGCGATCATCCAGCGCGGCATGCAAAAGCTGCGCGCGGCCTTTGGTCTTCCGGATACGGCAACGCCCCACGCATTGCGGCATTCTTTCGCAACGCATCTCTTGGCCGGTGGTGGCGACCTGCGAACCATACAGGAACTTCTGGGCCACGCCTCGCTATCGACGACGCAGGTCTACACCGGCATCGATTCGGTACGTCTGATGGAGGTCTATCAGCGAGCCCATCCTCGCGCCTGAGGCCAGCGTTAACCACGTCCATTAAAGGAACATGAGGGCATCGGGCTTATTTTGCCCGCAATACCCAGAGGAATTGAGCGACCATGACGGTAATGCGCACCGATGCCTTCACGGCATCCCACATTGTTCAAAAGGTTACAGATGCCCTGCTGTTGCTGGCAATTCTGTTGCCCCTGGCGCTGCTCCTCACGTTATTTTTGACATTTTCCACACTGTCGTCGGCGCGTGCTGACGACGGCGCGTCATGCCGCGGCACCGATCTGCTTCAGGAATTGAAGCAGAATGATCCGCCAGCTTATCAGGCAATCGTGGACAAAGGCGACGCCGTGCCAAACGGCAAGGGCCTGCTCTGGAAGATCGAGAAGCCAGGGCTTGAGCCCTCGTGGTTGCTTGGCACAATGCATGTGACCGACCCGCGTGTGCTGGTTATGCCAGCCGGCGCCAAGTCGGCTTTCGACAAATCGGCGACAGTCGTGATCGAGTCTGACGAGATACTGGACGAGAAGAAGGCCGCCGCTTCGATTCTCATGAAGCCTGAGCTCTCCATGTTTACCAATGGAAAGACGATCAGCGATTTCCTCGACAATAACGAGACTGCCGAATTAAAAGCCGGCTTGGCAGAACGTGGCATACCACTTGAGGCCGTGTCGCGCATGCAGCCATGGATGATCGCAAGTTTCGTCGCAATGCCGGCCTGTGAACTCGCCCGCAAAGCCCAAGGCGCATCGTTCCTGGACAAAAAAATCGCCGAGGATGCCATCGCGGATGGCAAGCAGGTCAAGGGTCTGGAAACCCTGGTCGAACAGCTGACGGCCATGAGTGAATTGCCAACATCATTCCACCTTCAGGCACTGATCGAAACATTAGTGCTCGGGGATAAGATGCAGGATGTCATGTACACCATGACGGAGCTCTATCTGTCCGGTGACATCGGCATGACCATGCCCATGCTGGAGGCAACCGCTCCGACGGGCGAAAAAGACGATAGCGCCTACGCAGACTTCGAAAAGCGGATCATCACAGACCGAAACCATGTGATGGCAGATCGCAGCACGCCTATCCTGGAAGAAGGCAACGTGTTCATTGCCGTTGGCGCTCTGCATTTGCCGGGCGACGAAGGTCTGGTGGAGCTATTGCGAGACAAGGGCTTCAAGGTCACCGCGGTGACGCAGTGACCTCCATAAGCAGATAATATCTCAGCCCTTCGTCATCCGCGTCGCCACATCGGTTTTCCAGATGAAGTGATGAACGAGGACAGCGAGGATGTGCAGAACAATCAGCGCCCACAAGACCAGCTTCAACGGTCCGCCATGCAGTTCGCCCGCTGTCTCGTTACCAAAATAGTAGCGCCCAATGCCGGTCAGAGGCAAAAGGAAGAACAGCAGATAAAACGTCACATGCGTGACCTTGGCAGCAATCTTGGCAAGCGGCGGCTCATTAGCCGGCACCGATGGGCCGCCCTGAAAGAGGCGCAATAAAAGACGCAGGATCGCAAGACAGAGAACGGCGATGCCCACATAGGCATGAATATTGGCAGACGAAATCTGGTCCACTGTCGGCGTTTCCCCACGGGAAACTGTTCTGTTCCAGATTTCCATCCCATCCGAGAGGATAAGGTTGAAGAAGATCAGCGCGGCCATGGTCCAGTGCAGCGCTTTCTGAGGGATGCTGTAGGAGTTAGAACTCGGCATTTTATTGACCTTTGTCAAATACTTCGCTTGAAACGCCCTCATCAACGACAAGAGCCGCGTCTTGGCTTGCAAGGCGCGGCTCTTATATAAATACAGTTAAATTCGAAAATACAGAATTACATATGGATTGGCTTGAAGAATGTCGCCATGGCCGCTTCCTTCACGGCCTCCGACATTGTTGGATGCGCGTGGCAGGTGCGTCCCAGATCTTCAGAGGATCCGCCGAACTCCATGAGCACAGCCGCTTCATGGATCATTTCGCCGGCGCCCAGGCCAACGATGTGAACACCAAGCACGCGATCTGTTTCCTTGTCGGCCAGAACCTTCACGAAGCCGTCAGTTGCCAGCATGGCACGCGCACGGCCATTCGCCATGAAGGGGAATTTGCCAACCTTGTAGGAAACGCCTGCCGCCTTCAGCTCTTCCTCGGTCTTGCCGACGGAGGCAACTTCCGGCTGGGTGTAGACGACGCCCGGAATGATGTCGTAATTCACATGCCCGTGCTGACCGACCAGGATTTCAGCGAGCGCCACGCCCTCGTCTTCAGCCTTGTGCGCCAGCATAGGTCCCTTGACCACATCACCGATGGCATAGATGCCGTCGACATTGGTCTTGAAATGCGCATCGATTTCTACACGCCCACGATTGTCGAGCACAACACCGGCTTCTTCGAGGCCGAGACCAGCCGTGTAAGGCTTGCGGCCCGTTGCAATGAGAACGACATCCGCGTCGATCGTCGTGGCATCGCCGCCCTTGACTGGCTCGAAGGTAACCTTTGCGCCCGACTCCGCCTTTTCAACACCGGTTACCTTGGCACCGAGATTGAATTCCATGCCCTGCTTGGCCAGCATGCGCTGGAACTGCTTGGATACTTCCCCATCCATGCCACCGAGAATATTGTCGAGATATTCGACAACCGTCACCTTGGATCCGAGGCGCATCCATACCGACCCAAGTTCAAGCCCGATCACGCCACCGCCGACGACAACCATCTTCTCCGGCACCTTTGACAGCGAGATACCGCCGGTAGAGGAAACGATCACCTGCTCGTCGATGTCGACAGAAACACCGGGAATGCCCGCAACATCTGACCCCGTCGCGATGACGATGTTCTTGGTTTCAAGCTCTTCGACCTTGCCATCGTCGGCTGTGACCGACACCTTGCCGGCGGCAACGATCTTGCCCGTTCCGATAAAGCCGTCAATCTTGTTCTTCTTGAACAGGAAGGCCACGCCATCGACGTTGGATTTTATGGTGGCTTCTTTGTGCTCCATCATCTTTCCAAGATTGAGCTTTGGCGCGGCAACCTCAACGCCCAGAGCTTCCATCCCATGACCGGCATGATGGAACATTTCGGATGCGTGCAGCAGCGCCTTTGATGGAATGCAGCCGATATTCAGGCATGTGCCGCCATAGGTAGCGCGCTTCTCGATCACCGCGACCTTCAGACCAAGCTGAGCAGCCTTGACTGCGCAGACATAGCCGCCGGGGCCGCTTCCGATTACAACAAGATCATAAGCCATGGATGACGTCCTTCGATTTCGGCGCTATCTGCCGCCGCTCACATTCAAGATTGCACCGGTCACGTAGGAGGCACGGGACGAGATGAGGTAAACAACCGCATCCGCCACTTCCTCCGCCGTTCCGGTGCGTTGCATGGGCACCGTTGGTGCCAGGTCCCGCGCACGCTCCGGCAGACCGCCGGAGGCGTGAATATCAGTATTGATGATACCGGGTCGGATTCCATTGACGCGAATACCTTCCGCCGCGACCTCGCGGGACAGCCCGATGGTAAAGGTATCGACGGCACCCTTGGCCGCCGCATAGTCCACATATTGTCCGGCGCTCCCGAGGACGGCGGCCATGGAGGAGATATTGACGATGACGCCGCCCTTGCCACCATGGCGGGTGGACATGCGTTTGACGGCTTCGGTAGCACAGCGGATCTTGCCTATCACATTGATTGCGAACATGCGCTCCAGCCGTTCCCGGGACATCTCGTCTACACGAGCCGTCTGGTCGACTACACCAGCATTGTTGACGAGCCCATCGATACGTCCGAACTCACGGTCCACGGCGGCGAAGATGGCGGCAATTCCCTCTTCCGTGCCGGTATCACCCTGAACGATACGGGAGCTGCCGCCGTTTGCGGTGATTTGGTCAGCGACAGACCTGGCCGCACTTTCGTTCTGCACATAATTGACAAGTACAGTCCACCCCTGTTCGGCGGCCTTCGATGCAACGGCGGCGCCAATGCCACGGCTTGCACCAGTGACGAGGAGAACAGGATTTTGATCCATCAGCAATTCCTCCCTCACGACGCCTTCTGCGCCGCAAGTTTCAATCCGAACGCGATGAAGACCATTCCGCTTGCGCGATTGATCCATTTTGAGGACCGCTGAAAGATCGCCCGCATACGCGGTATCGTCAGCACGAAGGACATGGCGACGAACCAGGCGATCAGGCAGCCTGCCATAACCAGGCCGTAGGCGAATTTCACCGAGGCCGGCGTATCGTGCGAAACGACCGTGGAGAAGATCGACAGAAAAAAGAAGACCGGCTTCGGATTGAGGGCATTGGCCATGAAACCGAGCACGAATCCCTTGACTGTGGATTGCCGCGATAATTCCTGCTTATCTCCAAGGGCGGAAACATCCAGAGATGTGGAGCCAGCGCGAAGCGCCTGAATGCCGATATAGATCAGATAGGCAACGCCCGCCCACTTGATCAGGTTGAACAGCATGATCGACTGGGAAATCACGAGACCGAGGCCCAAAATCGTGTAAGCGACATGAAACATGAGCGAGGTGCCGATGCCAAAGCTCGTGAGAATGGCGGCCCGTCTGCCATGAACGACGGCTTGGCGCATCACCATCGCAGTATCCGCGCCCGGCGCGACGATACCGAAACTGAAGATCGCCATCAGGGAAGCCAGCTCAAGAAGATACTGATGTGTCATAAGAATACTCCGATGATCATCAGGAGCAGGCCGAGAAGGGAAGCCAGCCAGACTAGCGACCGGATATAGGCGATACCGGCGAGATAGAGAGGGATATAGACGAGCCGGCAGAGGAACCAGATCCATGCCCCCACGATGCCCAAACCGGATACATCACCCGTGAAGAAAAGTGCTGCCGCAAGAGAAATGAAAGCCGGATAAGTTTCACGATAGTTTTCCGAAGCGCGCGCAGCGCGCCCCGGAAGTTTGCCCTTGGGCTGCTGGTTCCCGTCTCTCGGCCCAGCATTCCAATCGACGCCGAGCTCACGCGTTGCGAGCCCCCCTTGTAGCAGGACATGGAACACCAGAAGAATGGCGCTGCCTGCCAGCACGATCAGAAGTTGCGCAGCATCCGCCGAAGAGGGATCCATCAAAGCACTCCTTAAAGATCGAGAACCAGACGTTCCGGATCTTCCAGGCTTTCCTTGACGCGCACCAGGAAGGTAACCGCTTCCTTGCCGTCGACGATACGGTGATCGTAGGACAGTGCCAGATACATCATCGGACGGATCACCACCTGGCCACCGATGGCAACAGGACGTTCCTGGATCTTGTGCATGCCGAGGATACCCGACTGCGGTGCATTCAGGATCGGCGAAGACATCAGCGAACCATAGACGCCACCATTGGTGATGGTGAATGTGCCACCCTGCATGTCGGCCATGCTGAGAGCGCCATCGCGAGCAGCCTTGGCAAGACGGCCAAGTTCCTTCTCGACGCCAGCGATCGAAAGCTGGTCGGCATCCCGGATCACAGGAACAACGAGGCCCTTGTCGGTACCGACGGCCATGCCGATGTGGCAGAAGTTCTTGTAGACGATGTCGGTGCCATCGATCTCAGCATTGACGGAAGGAATTTCCTTCAGCGCATGCGTGACTGCCTTGGTGAAGAAGCCCATGAAGCCCATCTTCACGCCGTGCTTCTTCTCGAAAATGTCCTTGTACTTCTTGCGAAGATCCATGACCGCGGTCATGTCCACCTCGTTATAGGTGGTCAACATGGCGGCCGTGTTCTGCGCATCCTTGAGGCGCTTGGCGATGGTCTGGCGCAGGCGGGTCATCTTGACGCGCTCTTCGCGGCTCGCATCATCGGCTGAAGACGGTGCACGCTGCGCGGCGGACGGGGCCGGAGCAGAAGCTGTCGACCCTTTGGCCATGGCTGCAATCACGTCGCCCTTGAGCACCTGACCGCGCTTGCCGGAACCATCGACCTGGTCGGCGCTGATGTTGTTTTCAGCCATCATCTTGGAAGCCGCAGGCGCAGCGGGCATCGAAGAGCCGGAAGCAGCGGCCGCAGGAGCAGCAGCTTCAGCCGGTGCGGCGGCAGCAGGCTTTTCGGCTGGCTTTTCAGCAGCCGGAGCAGCGGCGGAACCGTCGCCCTCACCGATCTGGCCGAGCAGAGCATCGAGACCGACCGTCTCGCCTTCAGCAGCAACGATTTCGGTCAACACGCCGGACGCTGGTGCCGGAACTTCAACGGTCACCTTGTCGGTTTCAAGCTCAACAAGCGGCTCATCGGCCTTGACCGTGTCGCCAACCTTCTTGAACCAGGTGCCGATTGTGGCTTCGCTAACGGACTCACCCAGAGTGGGGACGCGGATTTCAGTAGCCATGATATCAATTCCGTTGATCAGGTTCTGTTTCTGTCGAATGGTCGGCGAAGGGAAGCAATCAGCCCCCCAGCGCATCCTCGAGGAAGGCCTCAAGCTGAGCCAGATGTTTGGACATCAGGCCTGTTGCCGGCGATGCGGCTGCAGGACGACCGGTGTAACGTACGCGCTGGTACTTGGCATCGATATGGGCAAGAACCCATTCCAGATATGGATCGATGAACGACCAGGCACCCATATTCTTGGGCTCTTCCTGGCACCAGACCATCTCCGCATTACGGAAGCGACTGAGTTCGTTGATCAGCGCCTTGGCCGGGAAAGGATAGAGCTGTTCGATACGCAGCAAATAGATATCGTCGATGCCGCGCTTCTCACGTTCTTCCAGAAGATCATAATAGACCTTGCCCGAGCACATGACGACGCGACGGATCTTGTTGTCCTTCTGCAGCTTGATCGGACCATCCTTGATGACCTCGGCATCATCCCACAAAAGACGGTGGAACGACGACTCGCCGCCAAGCTCGGAGAGGCTCGACTGGGCACGCTTGTGGCGCAGCAGGGACTTAGGAGTCATCAGAATCAGCGGCTTGCGGAAGTCACGCTTCATCTGGCGACGCAGGATGTGGTAATAGTTGGCAGGCGTGGTGCAGTAGGCAACCTGCATATTGTCTTCCGCACACATCTGCAGCCAGCGTTCAAGGCGCGCAGACGAATGTTCCGGACCCTGACCTTCATAGCCATGCGGCAGGAGGCAGACGAGGCCAGACATGCGAAGCCATTTACGTTCACCCGAAGAGATGAACTGGTCGAACACCACCTGGGCACCGTTGGCGAAGTCGCCGAATTGGGCTTCCCAGAGTGTCAACGCGCTCGGACGGGCCAACGAGTAACCGTATTCGAAACCGAGAACTGCCTCTTCCGACAGCATCGAATTGATGACCTCATATCGTCCCTGATTGGGAGCCAGATTGGACAGCGGGATAAAGCGCTCTTCTGTCTCCTGATCGTACAGGACCGAATGCCGCTGCGAGAAGGTGCCGCGTTCACAGTCCTGACCGGACAGACGAACCTTGGTGCCTTCATAGCAAAGTGTGCCGAATGCAAGGGCTTCCGCCATTGCCCAATCGAGACCTTCACCCGTTTCGATCATCTGGGCGCGGTTATCCATGAAGCGCTTGATTGTACGGTGGGCCTGGAAGCCTTCTGGAATGGTCGATAGCTTGCGACCGATTTCCTTCAATGTCTTCATTGGCACGGCCGTCTTGCCACGACGCTGCTCATCGGCATTGTCGGCAGTGCGAAGACCGGACCACACGCCATCCAGCCAGTCAGCCTTGTTGGGCTTGTAGGACTGGCCTGCCTCGAACTCCTGCTCGAGATGAGCGCGCCAGTCGGCTTTCATCTTTTCGAATTCGCCTTCACTGATCAGGCCTTCGGCAATCAGACGCGCAGCATAGACTTCGGTCACTGTCTTGTGCTGACGGATCGCCTTGTACATCTTGGGCTGCGTGAACGCAGGCTCATCGCCCTCGTTATGGCCATAGCGGCGATAGCAGAACATGTCGACGACGACAGGCTTGTGAAACTTCATCCGGTATTCGGTTGCGATCTTCGCGGCATAAGTGACCGCTTCCGGATCATCGCCGTTAACATGGAAGATCGGCGCTTCGATCATCTTTGCCACATCCGACGGATAGGGCGACGAACGCGAAAACGCCGGATTGGTCGTGAAACCGATCTGGTTGTTGATGATGAAATGCATGGTACCGGCAACACGGTGACCGCGCAGACCCGACAGGCCGAGGACTTCCGCAACGACGCCTTGGCCTGCGAAGGCTGCATCACCGTGGAGCAGCAGCGGTAGCACCTTGGCGCGTTCTTTAAGCGGTACGATGTCGCCGTCCATCACCTTGGCAAGCTGGTCCTGCTTGGCACGGGCTTTGCCCATAACGACAGGATTGACGATCTCAAGATGCGACGGGTTGGCCGTCAAAGACAGGTGGACTGTGTTGCCGTCAAATTCGCGGTCCGAGGAAGCACCGAGGTGATACTTGACGTCGCCAGAACCCTCGACTTCGTCAGGCTTGAACGAGCCGCCTTTGAACTCATGGAAGATCGCGCGATGGGGCTTGCCCATCACCTGCGAGAGAACATTGAGACGGCCACGGTGGGCCATGCCGAGTACGACCTGCTCAAGGCCTTCGGAACCACCGCGCTTGATGATCTGCTCAAGGGCAGGGATCAGCGACTCACTACCGTCGAGACCGAAGCGCTTGGTGCCTTTGTACTTGACGTCAATGAACTGCTCGAAGCCTTCAGCCTCGACCAGTTTTGCGAGAATCGCTTTCTTGCCGTTCGGCGTAAATTCAACGCCCTTGCCGGGGCCTTCGATGCGCTCCTGAACCCAGGACTTTTCTTCCGGGTTTGAGATATGCATGAACTCGACACCGAGCGTGGAACAATAGGTCCGCTTCAGAATATCGAGCATTTCGGGAATGGTCGCGTATTCGAGACCAAGAACATTGTCGATGAAAATCCGGCGACTGTAATCGGCTTCGGTAAAGCCATAAGCAGCAGGCGACAGTTCATTGTAGTCGTCGACCGGAGCAGCAAGACCCAGCGGATCGAGATTGGCATGAAGGTGTCCGCGCATACGATAAGCACGGATCATCATGATGGCGCGCACCGAATCGCGGGTCGCCTGAAGGACTTCTGTTTCAGAAACGGGCTTACCGGAGGTTTCGGCCTTGGCCTTCACCTTCTTTTCGACAGCCTTCTCGACTTCAGCCCAGTCACCGTCCAGCGCCGACACAAGATCGCCACCTTCCGCGACTGGCCAGTTATCTCGCTTCCATGACGCACCGGCTGCGGCTTTCTTCACATCGTCCGGATTATCGGCCAATGCCTTGAAAAATGCGCGCCACTCGTCGGACACTGATGCAGGATCTTCTTCATATCGCGCATAAAGCTGCTCGATATAGGCTGCATTGGCACCGTCGAGAAAGGACGTGATCTGAAACTGCTCGTTGGCTTCTTGCCTACCCATGATGATACGCGAACGTCCTGCGTCCGCCTCCTGCCTGAGAAATGGCCGGATGCCCGACCTGCCGCACTGTTCCGTCAAGCGAAAAGCTTTTAGGAGTGGCTAAAGTGCCGGATCCGGGCAAAGGGTTGGTTAACGCTCCCTGCCCGGCTCCTGTTTACATATATAGGGTCAGCCCTTGAGGACTTCGACCAGTGTGGTGCCAAGACGTGCCGGCGAAGGCGAAACCTTGATACCGGCTGCTTCCATGGCAGCGATCTTCGATTCCGCGTCACCCTTGCCGCCAGAAACAACGGCGCCAGCGTGCCCCATGGTCCGGCCCTTAGGCGCGGTACGACCAGCGATAAAGCCGGCCATTGGCTTCTTGCGGCCCTTCTTGGCTTCGTCGATCAGGAACTGTGCTGCTTCCTCTTCGGCTGCACCACCGATTTCGCCGATCATGATGATCGACTGGGTCGCATCGTCTGCCAGGAACATTTCCAGGACGTCGATGAATTCCGTGCCCTTGACCGGGTCGCCGCCGATACCGACAGCAGTCGTCTGGCCAAGACCTTCATTGGTGGTCTGGAAGACGGCCTCGTAAGTCAGCGTACCCGAGCGGGAAACGATACCAACCGAACCCTTGCGGAAGATCGAGCCCGGCATGATGCCGATCTTGCACTCTTCCGGCGTCAGGATACCCGGGCAGTTCGGACCCAAAAGGCGCGACTTCGACTTGTCGAGCTTGGCCTTGACCCGCACCATGTCCATGACCGGAATACCTTCGGTGATGCAGGTGATGAACGGGATCTCAGCGTCGATCGCTTCGATGATGGCGTCTGCGGCACCTGCCGGCGGAACGTAGATCACGGATGCGTCCGCACCGGTCTTTTCCTTGGCTTCAGCAACCGAGGCGAAGATCGGCAGGCTTTCGCCCTTCGAACCGGTCCAGGTTTCGCCACCCTTCTTCGGATGGATACCGCCAACCATCTGCGTGCCGTAATAGGCAAGCGCCTGCTCGGTGTGGAATGTACCGGTCTTGCCGGTCAGGCCCTGAACCAGGACCTTGGTGTCTTTATTTACAAGAATGGACATAATTTCCGGTCCTTCAAATTAGGCGTTGATCGCAGCGACGATCTTCTTGGCCGCGTCGTCCAAGTCGTCTGCTGCAGTGATCGCCAGACCCGATTCGTTCAGGATCTTCTTACCAAGTTCGACATTCGTACCTTCAAGGCGAACGACCAGCGGAACCTTCAGGCCAACTTCCTGTACGGCAGCCACAACCCCTTCAGCGATAACGTCGCACTTCATGATGCCGCCGAAGATATTGACGAGGATGCCTTCAACCTTCGGGTCAGCCGTGATGATCTTAAATGCAGCTGCAACCTTTTCCTTGCCGGCACCACCGCCGACGTCGCAGAAGTTTGCAGGTTCTTTGCCGTAAAGCTTGATGATGTCCATCGTCGCCATGGCGAGACCGGCACCATTGACCATGCAGCCAATATTGCCATCAAGAGCCACGTAAGCGAGATCCCACTTGGAGGCCTCGATTTCCTTGGCGTCTTCTTCGGTCTCGTCGCGCAATTCCTTGACGTCATCGTGACGGAAAATCGCGTTGCCATCGAAAGAGACCTTGGCATCGAGAACACGCAGATGGCCATTTTCCATAACGATCAGCGGGTTGATCTCGAGAAGAGCCATATCCTTCTCGCTGAACGCCTTGTAGAGGATTGGGAAGAGCGACTTTGCGTCCTCGGCAGCGGCGCCGTCGAGTTCGAGAGCCTTCGAGATCGCAGCAACATCGTCAGCCGTCACACCCGTTTCCGGATCGATGGCAATCGTGTGGATCTTCTCAGGCGTATCGTGGGCAACAGCCTCAATGTCCATGCCACCTTCCGTCGATACGACGAAAGCAACGCGACCAACAGAACGATCAACCAGCAGCGAGCAGTAAAGTTCGCGCGAAATGTCTGCACCGTCTTCAATGTAGAGACGGTTGACCTGCTTGCCGGCATCGCCGGTCTGCGCAGTTACAAGCGTATTGCCGAGCATGTCCTTGGCGTGAGAAACAACTTCCTCGATCGACTTCGCCAGACGAACGCCACCTTTGGCATCGGGACCAAGTTCCTTGAACTTGCCCTTGCCGCGGCCACCAGCGTGGATCTGGCTCTTGACCACATAGAGCGGGCCCGGAAGCTTTTTCGCGGCAGCTTCGGCCTCTTCGACCTTGTGGATCGCGACACCTTCCGCGACCGGTGCACCAAAGCTCTTCAGCAGAGCCTTGGCCTGATATTCATGAATATTCATCGTCTTGTCCCTGTCTTGGGCCGTAAGGCGTTTACTTCAATGCCGGAGCAATGTTGATGCAGGCCTCGCAAAGGCCGGCAACAGCGCCAACGGACTTCTGGAAGGCTTCTTCTTCAGCCTTGTTGAATTCGACTTCGATGATCCGCTCGACGCCACCGGCACCCAGCACGACCGGAACGCCGACATACATGTCCTTAACGCCGTACTGACCGGAGAGGTAAGCTGCGCAAGGCAGAACACGCTTCTTGTCCTTGAGGTAGGCATCCGCCATCTCGATGGCAGAGGCAGCAGGCGCGTAATAGGCAGAACCTGTCTTCAGCAGACCGACAATTTCAGCGCCGCCGTCGCGGGTACGCTGAATGATCTCTTCAAGCCGCTCCTTGGTGACCCAGCCCATCTTGACAAGGTCTGTGAGCGGAATGCCGCCAACGGTCGAATAGCGAGCGAGAGGCACCATGGTGTCACCGTGGCCGCCAAGCACAAAGGCCGTGACGTCCTGTACGGAAACGTTGAATTCCTGGGAAAGAAACAGGCGGAAACGCGAAGAATCCAGAACGCCGGCCATGCCGACAACCTTGTTCTTAGGCAAGCCCGAAAACTTCTGCAGAGCCCAGACCATTGCATCAAGCGGATTGGTGATGCAGATCACGAATGCGTTTGGTGCGTATTTCTTGATGCCGGCGCCAACCTGCTCCATGACCTTGAGGTTGATGCCGAGCAGATCGTCACGGCTCATGCCGGGCTTGCGGGCCACACCGGCAGTGACGATGCAAACATCCGCGCCTTCGATGGCTGCGTAATCGCTTGCTCCGGTAAGATTGGCGTTAAAACCTTCAACGGGAGAGGACTGGGCAATATCGAGGCCCTTACCCTGTGGAATGCCGTCAGCGATGTCGAAGAGAACGATATCGCCAAGTTCCTTGAGGCCAGCCAGATGGGCCAGCGTACCACCGATCATTCCAGAGCCGATAAGTGCGATCTTATTGCGCGCCATTGAAGTGCTTCCTTTTAGATCCAAAACCAAGGCGGCCCTCCCAACACAGAGGTCCTCCATTGGGTTAGATCGCATAGACCTGATAGCAAAAAATGGCAACCGATAATTTTCGGATGAGCAATTTCAATCGGTTAAGTCGATAAATTCTTACGTAAACGTAATATTTTCATTCACAGAATTTTCACATTTCTGACTGCGTCGCCGTGTGTTTGGACAAATATTCTTTACTACGCATCTCAAACAGCCGCGAAACTGTGCGGTCGAACTCAAATCCTTCGACGCCCTTCTTCTCTGTCAACAGAGCCTCAGGTGCACTGACGGCAGAAGCATAGAGACGCACGCCTTTGTCGTAAAACGTATCGATCAAAGTGATAAACCGTTTGGTCTCGTTCCGTCGTTCCGGGCCGAGATGGGGGATGTTATCGACGAAAACGGTATCATATCGCTCTGCGACTGCCAGGAAATCACTGGCACCCAGCGGCTTTTCGCAGAGATCGGAGAAGTTGAACCGGGCAACATCGCCAGCCGCACGCGGAACATGGACGGTGCGTCCTTTCATCTGGATCTCGTCAGAAGATACGTGCTTGCCACCGGAAAGCTCAGCCCAGGCATCATCCATGCCCCGCTCGGTCTCTTCGCTGAGCGGCGCCATATAGACGGGCAGACGGCTGATTTTTTCCATCCGGTAGTCGGTGGGTGAGTCGAGCGTGACCACATCCACGTACTTTTCCAGGATGTCGATGAAAGGCAGGAAAAGACTGCGATTCAATCCGTCGCGATAAAGATTGCGGGGCTCGACATTCGACGTCGCAACAAGAATGCATCCACGGTCGAAAAGCTCGGCAAAAAGGCGCGACAGGATCATCGCATCGGTGATGTCCGTGACCGAAAATTCATCGAAACATAAGAGACGGGCCTCGGCCATCAGCGCTTCTGCGACTGGCGGCACAGGGTCCGACTGCTTCGTCTCACCGTTCTTCAGCTTCTGTCGATGAGCATGAACCCGCGCATGCACATCCGCCATGAATTCGTGAAAATGCGCCCGCCTCTTTTTCTCGATCGGAGCGAGCTTGAAGAAAAGGTCCATCAGCATGGTCTTGCCGCGACCGACGCTCCCGTGGACATATAGTCCACGTATGGATGCCTGTTTCGGTCGCCGCTTGGCAAACATCCAGCCGAGCGCACTCGCCTTCGTGGCAGGTCGCTCCTCTTTGAGCTCCGCCAGAATACGGTCGAGCTGTTTCGCGACGCTCATTTGCTCCGGGTCAGCGCGCAGATTGCCGACGCTGGTCTGCGAGGTAAGCTGCTCGCTGACGCTTAGCGCGTAATCAGGCATTGGCTGCATGCAATAGCTCCCCGGCGCGGTCACCTAGGCTGCTTGGAGGGTGATTACCGGCTCAGGCTGATCGGCTGACCGGTGTTGGTGGTACCGTCAAAGCGTGCATCCGCGGTCTTGTAGACGCGTCCGATGACATTGCCGTTGCGATCCTTGAGCACGACTTGCTTGCCGGCAACTTCCCATGAGCCCATGGTCGTGAGCGGCCCAACGCAGCCACGGGTTCCGCCGCGCGAGCCAGATCCGAGATTTGTAAGCGTCAGGAACATGTCACAATTGGCAGCACCATTCGCCACGCGCCAGTTGCCAACCATCTGTTCCTTGGTCACATCCTGGGCAGTCGCCGGAATGGCGCCCGCTGCGTCAGCCGGAGCCTGAGGGAATTGCGTCGGGTTAGCCATAGTCGGATCCGGCAATTGCCCGGATTCAACTGTTGGAACAGGCTGGGCCTGCAGTGGAGGCAAAGCCTGCTCGGAATTGTTGTAGCCGCTGTAAGATGTACGCTGACACCCGGCCAACGACAGTCCGATCATAAGGCCTGCCGCTGCGTATTTCATTTCCATCGTCACACTCCCGGGTTACCGCTTCTAGCCGGACTGTTTCGAACAAACACGGCGAAATTATCGTCAATTAACGATGCAAAACAACAAAGAATGTGGATTACACCCCTTACTAATTTTACAACTCGAAACTGGCAGAGAAGTTCCAAAACTTGTATCAACCCTGCCAGTTCCTCCTATTTTCTCGATTAAGCCTTACCGCGGGCGACTAAACCCGCCGCTCGACCATCATCTTTTTGATTTCGGCAATCGCCTTGGCCGGGTTCAAACCCTTGGGGCAAGCCTGCGTACAGTTCATGATTGTGTGGCAGCGATAGAGCCTGAATGGATCTTCCAGATTATCCAGACGCTCACCGGTCGATTCGTCGCGACTGTCGATCAGCCAACGATAGGCCTGCAACAGAACAGCTGGCCCCAGATAGCGGTCACCATTCCACCAATAGCTCGGACAGGACGTCGAGCAGCACGCGCAAAGAATGCACTCATAAAGACCGTCGAGCTTCTGACGATCGTCATGGCTCTGCTTCCATTCCTTTGCAGGAGGTGGAGAAACCGTCTTCAGCCAAGGCTCGATCGAGCGATGCTGGGCGTAAAATTGGCTGAGATCCGGAACCAGATCCTTGACCACGGGCATATGTGGCAGCGGATAGACCTTAACGGTTCCGCCAATCTCTTCCATACCCTTGGTGCAGGCCAGCGTGTTGGTGCCGTCGATATTCATGGCGCAAGAGCCGCAGATGCCTTCACGGCAGGAGCGGCGCAGCGTCAGCGTCGGATCGATATTGTTCTTGATGTAAAGCAGGCCATCCAGAACCATCGGGCCACAATCGTCGATATCGATGTAGTAGGTATCGATACGTGGATTTTCGCCATCATCAGGGCTCCACCGATAGACGCGGTATTCCCGAACGTTCTTGGCACTGTCTGGTTTTGGCCAGACCTTGCCTTCGCTGACCTGAGAATTCTTTGGGAGAGTGAGTTCAACCATGGTTTATTCCTCTCAAGATCAGTAGACGCGAGCTTTTGGCTCGATCTTTTTGGGATCGATGCCATCAGCGAGGAGTTCGGTATGAACAGGGCGGTAGTCGAGCTTGACGTCACCGGCTTCGTTCAGCCATGCGAGTGTATGCTTGCGCCAATTCACGTCATCGCGCCCGCCAAACGGACCATCTGTATAGTCTTCACGCGCATGCGATCCACGGCTTTCCTTGCGCGCTTCGGCGCCGTAAACCGTTGTGATTGCATTGGCCATCAGATTGTAAAGCTCAAGCGTTTCCACGAGATCGGAGTTCCAGATCATCGAACGGTCGGTGACCTTGATGTCTGGCAATTCCTTCCAGATCGCGGAAATACGGCGGCAACCTGATTCCAGCGCTTCCTGTGTGCGGAACACAGCTGCGTCCTCCTGCATGGCGCGCTGCATCTTGTCGCGCAGCACCGCAGTGGGGGTCGACCCGCTGGCATTGCGGATTGTGTCGAAGCGTTCCATGATCTTGTCACAGGCTGCGATATTGAGCGCAGGCACCGGCTCAGACTTGTCGATGATCTGGCCGGCACGGATTGCAGCGGCACGGCCAAAGACCACAAGGTCGATCAGTGAGTTTGAACCCAGACGATTGGCCCCGTGTACGGAGGCGCAACCGGCTTCGCCAACAGCCATCAGACCAGGCGCAATGCGCTCCGGATTATCGGCATCGGCATTCAACACTTCGCCCCAGTAATTGGTCGGAATACCGCCCATATTATAGTGAACAGTCGGAAGAACCGGGATCGGCTCGCGCGTCACGTCGACACCGGCAAAAATCTTGGCGCTCTCGGAAATACCGGGAAGACGCTCGTGCAAAACAGCCGGATCAAGGTGATCGAGATGCAGGAAGATGTGGTCCTTGTTCTTGCCAACGCCACGACCTTCACGGATTTCCATGGTCATGCAACGCGAAACAACGTCGCGAGACGCCAGGTCCTTGGCCGACGGGGCGTAACGCTCCATGAAACGCTCGCCTTCGGAGTTAACGAGATAACCGCCTTCGCCGCGCGCGCCTTCCGTGATCAAACAACCAGCGCCGTAAATGCCGGTGGGATGAAACTGAACGAATTCCATGTCCTGCAGAGGAAGACCGGCACGCGCAATCATACCGCCGCCGTCACCGGTGCAGGTATGGGCAGACGTTGCCGAAAAATAGGCACGGCCATAGCCGCCCGTCGCCAGAACGACCATCTTGGCAGAAAAGCGATGGATTGTGCCATCATCGAGGTTCCAGGCCACGACACCGGTGCAACGACCATCGTCCGACATGATCAGGTCGAGCGCGAAATATTCAATGAAGAATTCCGCATTGTGCTTCAGCGACTGGCCATAAAGCGTGTGCAGGATCGCGTGTCCGGTACGGTCGGCAGCTGCACACGTGCGTTGAACCGGCGGGCCTTCACCATAGTTCTGCATGTGACCGCCGAACGGACGCTGATAGATTTTGCCTTCCTCGTTTCGCGAGAAGGGCACACCGTAATGCTCGAGCTCATAGACGGCCTTAGGCGCCTCCATGGCGAGATACTGCATGGCGTCGACATCGCCCAGCCAGTCAGAACCCTTGACCGTGTCATAGAGATGCCACTGCCAGCTGTCCGGCGTCATGTTTTGCAGCGAAGCAGCAATGCCGCCCTGCGCTGCGACGGTGTGAGAACGGGTTGGGAAGACCTTGGTAATACAGGCTGTCTTGAAGCCTTGCTCGGCCATTCCAAGCGTCGCGCGCAAACCGGCGCCGCCAGCACCGACGACGACCACATCATAAGAATGGTCGACATAGGTATAGGGCTTGCCGTTCGGTGCGGTGGAGGATGTCGCTGCCATATTGAATTATCCTACGAATGCGATTTTCAAGATGGCGAAAAGACAGAGCCCGCCAACGAGAATCACGAAGAACGTGTTGAACATGAGGAGAACGATCTTCAGGCCCTCTGCATGCACATAATCTTCGATGATGACCTGCATGCCCAGCTTCATATGGATCAGGCCCGATACGATGACCAGTGCCATGACCACGGCAACAAAGGGGTTTGCCAGCGCCGTCACGACTTCGCCATACGGGGCGCCTGCGTAACAGATCAGGAAAATCACGAAGAAAATCAGAAGCGGCACATTGGCAACGGCCGTCAAACGCTGACGCCAGAAGTGATCCGTGCCTTCCTTGGCCGAACCGAGACCGCGAACTCTACCCAGAGGGGTGCGCATATCCATGATCTTAACCCCCTCAGTACCGAACCAGATATGCGATCACCCAGATAACAAGGGTGAGTGCAATCGAGGCGACGGGCATCGCCTTGGCGAGCTTGGTGGAAAATCCCTTGTCGAAGCCATAACCCAGATCCCACATGAAGTGGCGAAGACCGCCAATCATGTGATGGACCAACGCCCAGGTGTAGCCGAACAGGATCAAACGACCGATGATCGTGCCCATGAACCAGCTCACCCAATCGAAATAGGTTGCACCGGTTGATGCGGCAATCAGCCACCAAGCCACGAGAATTGTGCCGAAATACAATGCGCCGCCGGTAATGCGGTGCATGATGGACATCACCATCGTTGGTATCGGCTTGTATATTTGAAGATGCGGCGACAAAGGCCGTTTGTTCGTCACGTTCGCCATCGCTACCTCACGGCGTTCAAGTGCATTCCGAGAAAGGAATCCCAGACAATGCAACGCTTATAGATAGGATGCATTGCATCATAGGGCATGCTTTAATAGTCGAATTACCGAACCACAAGCACTATTGCACCCCATTTTTCAATTTAATCGATTCGGATGAATGCCGTTGCCGGCCAGGACTGGATTGTAAGTCACAAGCTCCAGCGCCGCAAAGATTGCATCTGGCGAAAATGACCGACAGTGGAAACTAGAGCAGTTTTGCGTTAAGAATTCGCTAACCAAGAATTTAACGCAAGGATGAGGTCATGGTATCGCGTATCACCACATCGCTCACGGCAATATTGGCAGGTCTGCTGATGGCTTCGGCTGCAAGCACTGCATATGCGGGCAATAGCTATCGTTTTGAACGCAGTCATAGCGATCACAATGGCGGCAATCAGCGGCACGGACATCACGACCGTGGTGGCTGGCATTCCGGACCGCGCCCGAATCCCGGTATCATTGTCGGCGGTGGATCGATTACCGTTCTGCCCGGGATCGGAACCTATTCCGGATCGATCTCAGCCTACCGGGTGCCGGGCAATGGAACCTATTTTGGTGTGGATCGCGGCGAGCCCAGGATCGTTAAATCGACGATAGCACCGAAAGCCCGCATTATTGTGGTCTCGGAGCAGGGAAATGAGGCCTGCACCTACGAAGCGGGCGTCTGTGTGATTCGTCCCTAACCCAAAGGGTACTCTCAAGCGAAGCGCCACACCGTCGTCTTCTTGATCTCGCTATCTTCGAGCACACGGGTGACAGGCACTTCATAAGCCGCGACGAATTCAAGACGGTCCTTAGGGCAGTAAGCCCGACCGGGGTCTCCCACAAGAATCGTGATGCCGGCAGCCGCAGCTGCTTCGAACCATGGAACGATCAGATCCGCAAAGGCACGATCATAGAAAACGTCGCCTGCGAGAATCACGTCCGCATCCGGTATCGTCCCGATAATGTCCCCCTGCATGCATTCCAGAGCGACTTTGTTCTGTGCTGCGTTTAACGTAATCGCAACGGCTGCCCACGGATCGATGTCGACTGCTGCCACATGCACGGCACCCGCCATTGCCGCTGCAATGGCAACCAGACCAGAACCACTGGCAAAATCGAGCACACGCTTTCCTCTAACAATGTCGTGATGATCCAGAACATAGCGCGCAAGTCCCTGCCCGCCGGCCCAGGCAAACGCCCAGAACGGCGGCGGCAAACCCAGTGCCTCAAGCTCGCCTTCGGTTTTAAGCCACAGGTCATGGACTTCGCTCGCAAGCCAAAGACGAATTTCTGGCACATGCGGTGGCGCCATCAGCGACGTATTCTCAAGAATGAAACGCTCTGGATCCGTTTTCACGGGTCACTCATCGCGGAGGATTGTCGAGCCCACCCATACGGCAGACTTCGAGATACTCCTCTTCCGTCACCGGCTGAACGGACAAGCGCATGGAGGTGACCAGAGACATTTCCGACAGAGCAGGATTTGCCTTCACATCCTTCAGCGTCACAGGTTTTGGCATTTCCGTCACGGCGCGAATATCCACGCATTCCCATCGTGGATCGTCGGTGGTCGTATCATGATGCGCGAGCGCGCAGACCTCGCAGATACCGACAACCTCCAGCCCTTCATTTGAATGATAAAAGAAACCCTTGTCGCCGATCTTCATGGCCCGCATGTTGTTGCGCGCTTGATAGTTACGCACGCCATCCCACTGCTCGCCGCTATCTTTCGTGGCCTTCAGCATCTCCCATGAGAATTTGAAAGGCTCGGACTTGAACAACCAATATGCCATTGCCGTTCAAGCCTCCGGATTGTTGAAGACCCAGTTATAGGGCTTGATCTCGACGCTCGCGAACAATCCTGCCTTGGCATAGGGGTCCTCAGCGGCGATTGCTGCCGCATCCTCGGTATTGTCGGCCTTGAGGATCAGGAGGCTGCCGTTCGGCTTGCCGTCGGTGTCCAGAAATGGACCGGCAATCTTGAGCGTACCTTCGGAGTTCAGCCCGTTCAACCACTCCAAATGCGGCGGTCGTGTCTCCATGCGCAGGTCTAAATGGCCCGGTTTATCGGCGCAAATCACAGCGAAAAGCATTGGCACTATCTCCTATCAGAATTCAGATCATTCGGTGGTAATGGGTCGCGTCATCAGCTGTTCGATTGCAGCGCCTATCTCCAGACGCCCATCGATGATGGCTGCCACAGCGGCAGTAATCGGCATATCAACGCCATTTCCATCGGCAAGACGAGCAGCAACGGATGCCGTAAAGGCACCCTCCACCAGCGCCCCGGTCGAAAAATCCATCGGCTCACCCCGCCCAATGGCAATGCCGAAGCGGAGGTTGCGCGATTGGTGGCTGGTTGCCGTCAAAACAAGGTCACCCAGCCCGGACAAGCCGCGAACCGTGTCCGCCTTGCCACCCATGGACGTAACCAGTCGGGACATCTCTGCCAGGCCGCGTGAAATCAGGGCGGCTCTGGCCGAATCGCCAAGAGCCATGCCTTCAACAATGCCGCAAGCAATCGCCAGAACATTCTTCAAGGCACCACCCAGCTGAACGCCGGTTCGATCATCGGAAGCGTAGAGACGAAAGGTGCGCCCGGAAATGATGTGTGCAAGCCGCTCGGCGACCGAGATATCGGCAGCTGCCACGGCCATGGCCGTCGGCAATCCCCGCGCAATATCATTGGCAAACCCCGGACCGGACAACACGGCGATCGAATGTTGCGGCAAGGCATCTTCCAGCACATCGGTCAGCAGTCGCGAAGTGGCCCGGTCGATACCCTTGGCGCAGGTTACCACGCTCGCCTCTTCGGCGAGATAGGGCCCAAAGCTCTGCGCTGCATCGAACTGTGCTTGCGACGGCATGGCAAAGAGCACGATACCGGCATCGCGCAAGACGTCCGGCTCAAACGCATACTTCAAGCCGTCGGGAAGGCGAATTCCAGGCAAGGCCGCATCGTGCAGTCCATCGTTGCGAAGGTCATTCATCAAGGCAGGATCACGACCGAGCAGGGTAATGTCTGCCTTGCCCTCCAGCGCCATGACCGCGGCAAGTGCCGTTCCGAAGGCACCGGCTCCAACAACAACAACCCGTTCGCGCGCACTCATGCCTTAGCTCCACGCCTGCCAAAGCCGATCAAGGCCTTGGCTTGATTATCAAGCGGCCATCGCGAACGCGGCGATACATCAAGATCGTCGACCGGGAGGTCGAGCGCCATGCGCTCCAGCCCTGCCCAGGCGATCATGACAGCATTATCGGTGCATAGCCGGTGGGGCGGCGCCACAAAGCGAAAGCCGTTTTTTTCACACAAGGCTGTAAGCACAGCGCGAATATGTTGGTTGGCTGCGACACCTCCGGCAACCACCAGTGCCGGAAGATCCTCCGTCTCTGGAAACTCCTGTTTGAACCTTTGCAGCCCGCGACCGATCCGGTCTTCCAGCGTCCGACCGATTGCCCGCTGGAAAGAGGCGCAAATATCGAAGATATCTTGACTGGAAACGGGAGCCAGTCCCTCCGCTGCTTGCCGAACGGCTGTCTTCAAGCCAGAGAACGAAAAATCCAGCCGCGCCTCGCCGACGAGCGGTCGCGGAAAGTTGAAGCGCTTGGGGTCGCCACCTGCGGCCGCGCTCTCCACCTCGGGTCCACCCGGATACGGCAGCCCAAGAAGTTTCGCTGTCTTGTCGAATGCCTCGCCCAGCGCGTCATCGATGGTCGTGCCCCAGCGCTCGTAGTCGCCCACTCCGCGCACAAGCACCAGCTGCGTATGCCCACCCGATACCAAGAGCATCAGATACGGAAAGGTCAGCTTATCAGTGAGACGCGCGGTCAGAGCGTGGCCTTCAAGATGGTTGATGGCATAGAGCGGTTTACCGGTTGCGCGCGCAATCGCCTTACCGGTCATCAGCCCCACCAGCAGGCCGCCGATCAAACCTGGCCCGGCGGTCGCAGCGATTGCGTCAATATCACGCAAGGTTACATTCGAGCGCAAAAGCGCTTCTTCGACGAGCGTATCCAGCGCTTCCACATGGGCCCGAGCAGCGATTTCCGGAACCACGCCGCCATAGGCGGAATGCTCGTCAAGCTGGCTCAAAACAACATCCGACAGGATCTCGCCACGTCCATCGTCATGACGCAGCACGACGGACGCAGCTGTCTCGTCACAGCTTGTTTCGATGCCAAGGATGCAGGAAAAGGCGGTCATGTTGTGTGCTGGCCGATTGCGATGAAAATCAAAGATGGTTACGACGACTGTCGGTAACAACGGATACAAGCGGATGCAAACAAAACCTTTTCGGATCGGAACGCGCGCAAGCCCGCTGGCACTGGCGCAGGCCCACGAAGCCCGTGACCGGCTGATGGCGGCAAATGGCCTGCCGGCAGAGATGTTCGAAATTGTTGTCCTGTCGACGAAGGGAGACCGCATCACCGACCGCTCCCTGTCCGAGATAGGCGGCAAAGGCTTGTTCACCGAGGAACTGGAGGAACAACTGGTCTCTGGTGACCTGGATTTCGCCGTGCATTCCTCGAAAGACATGCCAACCATTCTGCCGGAGGGACTTTATCTATCGGCATTCCTTCCGCGGGAAGATCCGCGCGACGCGTTCATTGGCGGCAGCGCGCCAAAGCTGATGGACCTTCCCCATGGCGCAACCGTCGGCTCGTCTTCGCTGCGCCGCCAGGCGCTGATCAGGCGACTGCGCCCCGACATCAATGTCATCACATTTCGCGGTCTGGTCGATACCAGGCTCCGCAAACTGCGAGAAGGCCAGGTCGACGCGACATTGCTCGCCTTTGCCGGCCTGAAGCGTCTCGGCAAGGAGAGCGTCGTCACCGAATTGCTGGAAACAGCCGATTTCCTCCCCGCCCCGGCCCAAGGCGCCATCGCCATTGAAAGTCGTATCGGCGATGACCGGGTGAATTCGCTGCTGGAGACAGTCAACGACAAGGAGACCTATGACGCAGTCACCTGCGAGAGAGGTTTTCTGGGCGTTCTAGACGGTTCCTGCCGCACACCGATTGCAGGCTATGCATCGCGTGATGGCGACAATATTCACTTCCGCGGAATGGTTCTTACCCCCGACGGTAGCCAATCGCACGCTATTGAAATGGATGGAAAATGCGTCGACGCAAAGACAATCGGTGAAGAAGCCGGTCGCCAAGTGAGGGAAAAGGCAGGAAGCGGTTTCTTCGCTTCCTGGGGCTGACGCATATGCGGGTGCTGGTGACCCGCGCCGAACCGGCTGCGTCGAAAACAGCAGCGCGCTTGCGCGATATGGGCCATTCCCCCCTGGTCATGCCGCTCGCACAAGCCGTGCGCGATGCGGAGGCTGCGCAGTATGCACTATCCGCAACTCCATCAGCGATTGCGGCCACCAGCGCCGAAGCCATGCGCACCGTTGCGGATATCCGCAGCCCAGAGACATCATGGAGACAGACCACCGTCTTTGCCGTTGGAGAGGCGACAGCTGAAGCGGCCAGAAATGCCGGTTTCCAGACCGTGCTGATGTCGGGCGGAAATGGACGGGCGCTTGCAGACTTCATACATGCCCGACGCGCAAATTCCGGCGCTCCAGTCCTCTATCTGGCAGGAGAGCCACGCTCTGAGGGATTTGAGGCGCGAATGACCGAGTTGCACGCACCGGTCGAAACCTGCATTTGCTACAGGATGATCCCCGTTGAACCTTCTCAAGACATTCAAAGAAAGTTCCTGTCCGATACCCCACCAGATGTCATTCTTTTGTATTCGATCGAAAGTGTCAGGCGGCTTCTCGCTCTGCCCTTGTTGAAAGACAATTTAGGACTGCTGAAGACCACCCGTTTTCACTGTTTGAGCCAGAAAGTTGCAGACGCTTTGCCGGAACAATATGCTGCAAATACCGTTATTTGCGACGTGCAGGATGAGTCCAGTCTGCTCGGCACATTATAGTCCGCTGGACTCAAAATTGATCCAGGCCCTTTCCTTCGCCACGATCACTGTCTAACTTCATTGCACTGCAAGGAATGAGAGGTTGCCATGGCTCCGGGAAAACCGCCCCGTCGCACCAAATCGACAAACGAACCAGTGACCATTGATCTGGAAGCTGAACGTAGCGAAAAGGTCACCCATGACGAGGGCACGAAGCCTGAAGACATGACCGCTGACGAACCCGAGATGGCGTCGCCACAGGGGGACCCTGTTCAACCGGCTCCCGAACCAGACGCTGCGGAAGCGGAGACATCGGTAGAAGAGGCACCTCCCAAAGAGGACGAGTCACCGGCAACCTCGGATAATGAGGCACCGCGCGCTACACCAGCACACAAGGCACCTTCCACTTCTGGAATGGTGGCAGCAGGGATTATTGGTGGCCTGATTGCGCTCGCAGGCGCAGGCGCACTGCAATATGGGGGCGTACTGCCAGCCCTTGGCCCTGACAGGAGCACGCCTGCCGTAGACAGCGCACTGGCCAGTCAGCTCTCGTCGCTGGAGAAAAAGGTTGCCGATATTTCAAGTGCGCCAGCACAGGCAGCCGATACTAGCGCCCTCGATGCGCGGATCGCGGCACTGGAAACCGAGCTTCAGTCTGTAAAGCAAAATAGCGCGACGGGTGTCGACAATGACCGTGTCGCATCGCTTGAGCAGCAAGTCAGCCAGACCAGCGAAACGATTGCTGCGCTCAAATCGGAACTGTCGAAGACAACCACGTCCCTGAACAGTGCAGAGACCCGTTTGGACGAACGCCTGACGGAAGCTGAACAAAAGATCGACAAGCCCCGGACCGACGTCGAGATGGCACGGGCCATCTCGGTTACAGCGCTCAAGTCAGCCATCGAGCGCGGAGGTCCATTCCTTGCCGAGCTCGACACTCTGGCAGGCATCGCACCGGATGATCCGTCTATCGAACAACTGAAACCTTATGCGGCGACAGGCATCGAATCGCGAGCGGAGCTCGTTCGAAAGTTCCCCGCCACCGCAGATGCGATTTTATCTGCCATTCATCAGCCGGATACATCGGGCGGACTGGGCGAGCGGTTGATGGCAAGCGCTCTCTCCGTCATCAAGGTGCGCCCTGTTGGCAATATCGAAGGCGAATCGCCAGAAGCCATTGTCGCTCGCATGGAAGACAAATTGCGCAATGGTGACCTCAAGGGCGCCGAGCTTGAATGGCAAAACCTGCCAGAAGCCGGAAAAACAGCATCGGCCGATTTTGCCTATGCATTGCAGGCGCGCGTGAAGGTAGAGGCAATCGTAAGCGAAGCCCTTTCGACGGCTATGCGCGGAAACGGTTGAGGGAACGAATATCATGATCAGACTTCTTGTCTTCGTTCTCATTATCCTTGGCCTCGCTGCAGGCTTCGCCTGGCTTGCAGATCGTCCGGGCGAACTGTCTATTTTGTGGGAAGGCCAGCTGATTGAGATGAGCCTGACCGCGGCCGTCACCCTGATCGTGGCAATCGTCGTCTCCGTCATGATCGTCTGGTGGCTGCTACGCTCCATCTGGAATTCCCCGCATTCCGTGCGTCGCTATTTCCGCGCCCGCACCCGCGATCGCGGCTATCAGTCGCTTTCGACCGGCTTGATTGCGGCGGGCGCAGGCAACGCAGCTCTGGCACACAAGATGAGTTCTCGCGCCCGTGGCCTTCTGCGCGCCGATCAGGAGCCGTTGATCCTTGTCCTGGAGGCGCAGACGGCCTTGATCGAAGGCCGTCAGGATGATGCCCGGCGCATGTTCCAGCAGATGGCTGACGATCCCGAGACCAGGGAACTGGGACTTCGTGGGCTTTATCTCGAGGCAACCCGACTTGGGGCCCATGAGGCGGCACGGCAATATGCCGAGACCGCAGCCGAGAACGCGCCCTATCTTCCCTGGGCCGCGAAAGCGACGCTTGAATATCGAAGCCAGTGCGGTCGTTGGGACGATGCCATTCGCCTTCTGGAACAACAGAAGGTCGCGAATGTCATGAAGAAGTCGGAAGCGGAGCGCCTGAAGGCTGTCTTGCTGACCGCAAAGGCAGAAGAGCAACTCGAGGGCGACCCGATCGCTGCGCGCGACAACGCTGTGCGCGCACTCAAACATGCCAAGGATCTCGTTCCCGCCGCCCTCGTTGCCGCCAAGGCCTATATGCGTGAAGACAATTTGCGCAAGGCAAGCAGCGTTCTCGAGCAAGTTTGGAAACTCTCTCCCCATCCAGACGTGGCTAAAGCCTATGTCCGTCTTCGCAGTGGCGACAGCGCAGCAGATCGCTTGAAGCGTGCTGAAAAATTGCAGGGCTATAAGCCCAACAATCCGGAATCGCTGATGATCGTCGCGGAAGCGGCTTTGGATACCACCGACTTTACCAAAGCCCGTGAAAAGGCCGAAGCCGTTGCGCGGATGGAGCCGAGCGAGCGGGTGTTCCTGTTGCTTGCCGACATTGAAGAGGCGGAAACCGGCGATCAGGGCCGCGTTCGCCACTGGATGGCCAATGCCCTTCGAGCTCCGCGGGATGCGACATGGGTTGCTGACGGCTATGTTTCCGACAAATGGCTACCACTTTCACCGGTCAACGGTCGACTTGATGCGTTCGAGTGGAAAGTACCATTCGGCCAGTTGGCTGGACCACTGGAAGAAGGTGCTGCATCGCACGGCGAGAAAGCATTGCAGTCGCTACCGCCGGTTTTGAAAGATCAGCCAGCTGAGGAAACAAAAGCCGAGACTTTTGCGGATCAGGTGCCGATGCCCGGTCCGGCACCGACAGAGAAAGCCGAGATCGTTACGAACGAGGCTAGTTCACCTCCCCCTGTCGAGGCCAAGGTTTCCGCAGACGCTGCGGACGGCGCAACCGAAGAAAAGGCAGTGCCAGAACCGTTCTTCGGTCGTCCACCTGATGATCCTGGGGTACGCGATCCGAACCGCAAACATGAAGACAACAAGACACGCCTGGGCTTGTTCTAGCATTGGAGTAAAAGGCGCATGTTTGATCGTCTTCAAGCCTTTTTCCAGACTCTAACCTCGGAAAAAGACGAACAGCCATTCGGCCACGGAGATCCTCGTGTGGCCGTAACCGCACTCTGCTTGCAAGTCATAGAAGCCGATGGCGTGGTGAGGGACTCTGAGAAAGCGAAGCTCAGACAGTTGCTGACGGAAAACTACACGCTAAGCAATCAGGAACTCAACGCGCTTTTGGACGCCGGACAGCGCGCCGAGAATGAGGCGATCGACTATTTCCGCTTCACATCTGATCTCAACAGGAAACTCGACGAAGAGCAGAAAAAGCACCTCATCGGCATTCTGTGGGACATCGTTTATGCCGACGGAGATCGCAGCGAGTTGGAGGATCACGTCGTCTGGCGGATCTCGGAGCTTCTGGGTGTTTCCAACCGCGAACATGTGATGGAGCGTCTGGACGCAGCATCACGGGCCGAACCTCCTGAAAAAGCGGGCTGAGGCCAAGCATCGCGACTCAGCGATCCTGTTCGATGACGGGGGCCTCCAGACTGTCGATTTGCCGCAGCTTGGGAAAGTTCCATGCCCATAGCGCACTGACGGCAATGGCACCCACCCCGCCGATCACAACGGCAGGCACAGCACCAATCATGGCGGCCATTGTCCCCGCACGAAACTCACCCAGCTCGTTCGATGCGCCGAGAAACACCATATTGACGGCATTCACGCGTCCACGCACCTCATCCGGCGTCCACAACATGATCAACGTCTCGCGCACATAGACTGACAACATATCGGCACCGCCCACCAGCAGCAGCGCCAGCACCGATAACCAGGGGCTCTCAGACAGTCCGAACAGGACGGTTCCCACGCCGAAGAGTGCCACGCCGACAAAGAGGATGATGCCGGCATGATGTCGGATCGGGTAGGTCGCCAGCACGATGGCCACCAGAATAGCCCCGACGCCCGGCGCTGCGCGCAATAATCCAAGTCCCCATGGACCAAGTGCGAGAATGTCGCGCGCATAGACAGGCATCAGCGCAACCGCACCACCCAAGAGCACTGCGAACAAATCCAGCGAGATCGCACCCAGCACAATCTTCTCGCCCTTGATGAAATGAAAACCGGCAAGCACCGTGGCCCAGGAGGTTGCCTTGGCAGCAGATCGCTGATGCGGTTTGTCGATCAACATGACCAGAAGCCCGGCGCCGCAAAACAATGCCAGCGCAATACCATAGGCCAGGCCTGCCCCGCCACCATAAAGGAGACCACCCGCGACTGGACCAACGATTGCTGCGGTTTGCCAGGACGAGGAATTCCAGGCGACGGCATTGGCAAGATCCGTCTGAGGGACGAGATTTGGTGCGAGCGACTGGCTTGCCGGACCGAAAAAGGCACGGGCAACGCCGAACGCCAGAAGCAACAGGAAGATCGGGAGCGGTGAGAACAGACCCAACAGTGTGATGGCGAGAATCAATCCCGCGCAAATGGCTTCCAGCACCAGGCAGACAGCCATGATCATCCGACGATTATAGCGGTCGGCAACTGACCCGGTGACCAGCATCAGAAGCAGCAAGGGGAGAAACTGAACAAGCCCGATCAGGCCCAGAAAGAGAGCGCTGCCCGTCTCGTCATACATTTGCCAGCCAACCGAGACGCTGACGATCTGGGTGGCGAAGGCCGCGAGGAAACGGGAGATGAAGAAATAGAGATAGGATTTATGGCGGAATGCAGCAAATCGATCTGTCGAATCTAAAGCAGTCATTGGGCGACTTTCTATCGGGCGCTGAGCCGCAGTATCTTTGGTCCACTGCGTTAAACATGATTTGTGTTCGTCATGCGCCCGCCACTTGCTCGTTTAGGTCCCAATGTCTACATGTCTGTCAACTGAGAAATGGAGATCTATATGCTAGCGCTGTTTCAGACGATTGACCTCGCTTTGAACCTTTACACATGGCTGCTGATCGCCAGCGCCATCTTTTCATGGCTCTATGCGTTCAACGTCATCAATTCCAGCAACCGTTTCGTCAGCTCGATCGGAAGCTTTCTTTACAACGTGACCGAACCGGCACTTCGCCCGATCCGCCGCATTCTTCCGGATCTGGGGGGCATCGACATCTCGCCCATCATCCTGCTTCTGATCATCTTCTTCCTGCGCTCCTTCATGTGGAACACGCTGTTTCCCATGGTAGCGTGAGCACCCCCTTCCAGGTATTTGACGATCATCTTCGTCTGGCTGTGCGGCTCACTCCGAATGGAAGCCGCGACAGTCTGGAAAATATAGAAGTGAATGCGGCAGGCGAAGCCTATCTCAAGGCACGAGTAACAGCCGTGCCGGAGAAGGGTAAGGCCAACAAGGCACTGATTGTGCTTCTGGCCAAACGTCTTGCCGTCCCCAAATCCAGCATTGCGGTAATTTCTGGCGAGACCGCCAGACAAAAAATCCTCCGGATCGATGGCGACCCGGAGGATTTGCTTGAGAAGCTAACGGCTCTTACAGCCAGTTAGCCTTCATTCTTGTAACGCTCAATGGCTTCGACAATCAGCTTCTTGGCCACATTGACGTCCTGCCAGCCGGAAATCTTCACCCATTTTCCGGGCTCCAGATCCTTGTAGTGCTCGAAAAAGTGCTCGATCTGCTTGAGCGTGATCTCGGGCAGGTCCGTATAGTTTTCGACCTTGTCATAGCGGCGAGTCAGCTTTGGAACGGGAACCGCGAGGATCTTCTCGTCCTTGCCGCCATCGTCTTCCATGATCATGACACCGATCGGACGAACCTTGATCACACAGCCGGGAATCAATGGACGGGTGTTGCAAATCAGGACGTCAGTCGGGTCACCATCTTCCGACAATGTATGCGGAATGAAGCCGTAATTGCCCGGATAGGTCATCGGCGTATAGAGGAAACGGTCAACGACAAGCGCGCCGGCTTCCTTGTCCATTTCATACTTGATCGGGTGACCACCGACCGGGACCTCGACGATGACGTTCACGTCTTCCGGCGGATTGTCGCCGATCGATATAGCATCAATGCGCATGTTACTCCCCATGGCTGGCTGAAAGTGTCGGGTTTCGATACTGAGTTTCCTTTTGCAATGCAACAGAGCATTGCGCATAGGCATCAAGCGCCGACACTTGTGGTTACCAGATCAGCCCGGAAAACAACGAGCCCGTCAGACGCACAATGTCATAAAATGAGAATATCCGGAGATTTGAAAAGGCGCCAAACCAGCCGCCGGTTTGACCGACACACGCACTCACTTCCAGATGAAGCCGAGCTTCTTAAGCCGAACATCATCGAAATCCTCGACGCCTTCAACCGCATCAACTCCGCCATTGGAGCGGAAAAAACCTGCGGAATTATCACAGTCGTCCAGACACCAGACAACCAGGCCTGAGCAGCGCAACGAGTGCAGGAGCTTCCGCGCCTCACCGAACAACTGGTATCCAAGGCCGATACCCTGGTATTCAGGCCGCATATAAATCTCGTAGATTTCGCCTTCCTGAGGCAGCGCCCTGGCGCGGTTAAGCCCGAGAGTTGCATAACCTGCGACTGTTCCTGCGACATCCGCCACAAGAACGGTTGAGGGGCCACGAATGGCTTTGTTCCACCAGACTTCCCCACGCCGTTCGATCATCTTCCTCAAGGGGCTATGAGGAATGATACCCGCATAAGTGTGCTGCCAGGAAGCCCGGTGGGCTTCGGATATCGAACGAGCATCACTAGGCTCGGCCGGTCGCACATCGATCGACAACGTCTTCATAACGCCACTCTTGTCCCCCCGGCACAAAGGCGCGCTTTGCTCGGGAATAATTGCATCGGACTTCGAGGCAAACTTAACGCTTTTTTAATGATGGCTGCAAGCCCGTGACAGGCCCGTCCACACGCAAAAGCCCCGACGGTTAGGTCGGGGCTCGGATTTTCATTCAGCAGACGAAAAGATCAGGCCTGTGCGGCGGCCTTGGACTTGCCGAAACGCTTGCGATCATTTGCGTCGAGATAGAACTTGCGCAGACGGATCGACTTTGGCGTCACTTCCATCAACTCGTCATCCTGAATCCAGGACAGCGCACGGTCTAGCGTCATGCGGATCGGCGGGGTCAGCTTGACTGCTTCGTCCTTACCGGCAGAGCGGATGTTGGTCAGCTGCTTGCCCTTGAGAAGGTTCACTTCCAGATCGTTATCACGCGAGTGGATGCCCACGATCATACCCATGTAAACCTTGTCGCCTGGCTCGATGATCATCGGGCCGCGATCTTCTAGGTTGAACATGGCGTATGCCACGGCTTCACCCGCCTGGTTGGACAGAAGCACGCCGTTGCTACGACCGCCGATCTCGCCCTTGAACGGCTGGTAGCTGTGGAACAGACGGTTCATGATGGCGGTACCGCGGGTATCCGTCAGCAGTTCCGACTGGTAACCGATCAGACCACGTGTCGGAGCATGGAACACCAGACGCACGCGATTGCCGCCGGACGGACGAAGTTCGGTCATTTCCGCCTTGCGCTCAGACATCTTCTGAACGACCACGCCGGAATGCTCTTCATCGACGTCGATCACCACTTCTTCGATCGGCTCCATCAGCTGACCAGTGGTCTCGTCATTGTGCATCACAACGCGAGGACGCGAAACGGCAAGCTCGAAGCCTTCGCGACGCATGGTCTCGATGAGAACGGCCAGCTGCAATTCGCCGCGGCCGGATACGTAGAAGGAATCCTTGCCCTCGGATTCTTCGATCTTGAGCGCAACATTGCCCTCAGCTTCCTTCAACAGGCGATCGCGGATAACGCGGCTTGTGACCTTGTCGCCTTCGGTGCCGGCAAGCGGCGAATCGTTGACGAGGAAGGACATGGTCACAGTCGGCGGATCGATTGGCTGAGCGGTCAGCGCCTGCGTCACAGATGGGTCGCAGAACGTATCGGCAACCGTACCCTTGGACAGGCCCGCGATAGCAACGATGTCGCCCGCATGAGCCACGTCGATCGCCGTACGCTCGATACCACGGAAAGCGAGGATCTTGGAAATACGGCCCTGCTCGACAACCTTGCCGTCCTGACCCAGGACCTTTACGGCCTGGTTCGACTTGATTGATCCGGAGTGAATGCGACCCGTGATGATACGGCCGAGGAACGGATCGGCTTCGAGCAACGTACCGATCATGCGGAACGCGCCATCTTCGTCGCCGACGCTTGGCTCAGGAACATGCTTGAGAACGAGATCAAGCAAAGGACCAAGACCGTCTTCCTTCGGGCCTTCCGGATTGACGTTCATCCAACCATCGCGACCGGAACCGTACAGGATCGGAAAGTCGAGCTGTTCATCAGTCGCGTCAAGATTCGCGAAAAGGTCGAAGACTTCGTTGATAACTTCTTCGTGGCGGCCATCCGGGCGGTCGATCTTGTTGATCGCAACGATCGGGCGAAGACCGACCTTCAGGGCCTTGCCGACCACGAACTTGGTCTGCGGCATTGGGCCTTCCGAGGAATCGACCAGAACGATGGCGCCATCCACCATCGACAGAATGCGCTCAACCTCGCCGCCGAAGTCGGCGTGACCGGGGGTGTCAACGATGTTGACGCGAACACCCTTCCACTCAACCGAAGTCGCCTTGGCGAGAATGGTGATGCCACGTTCTTTTTCGAGATCGTTCGAATCCATGACGCGTGTGTCGACGCGCTGGTTTTCGCGGAAAGAGCCGGACTGTTTCAGTAGCTCGTCGACGAGTGTGGTCTTGCCATGGTCGACGTGTGCAATAATCGCGATATTGCGTAAGGACATGATCAATTTCTCTGATGCTGTAGCGCCGGGTGCGGGACACCCTGGAATATGGCGCCAAGTTACGTTGGCGCGCTCTTACAGGTTTTTTTGCGTTTGCGAAAGGGGCAAACAGCCGGAAGCGTCGAAGCTTCCGGCCTTAGGGTAAACAAGGCTAGCCTGAAAGACGGCAATCTTCCGTCTTGGAAAAGGGTCAGGCGCGACCTCGTGGGGATAGACATGATGCGAACCATGACCGTGGTTTCGATTTATCGGTCACAGCAAGCGGTCAGGCAGCCAGTCCCTTCTTGACCAGCATGGCATCGGGCGTCGGCAGCCGGCCACGGAAGTTCTTGTAAGCCTCTTCCGGATCAATCGAGCCGCCAACCGAATAGATATTATCTTTCAGTCTCTGCGCCATGGCCGGATCAAACGCATTGCCAGTTTCCTCGAATGCCGCAAAGGCGTCGGCATCCAGGACTTCAGACCACATGTAGGAATAATACCCCGCAGAATAGCCGTCTCCGGCAAAAACGTGCTGGAAGTGTGGCGTCGCATGGCGCATCACCAAGGACTTGGGCAACCCGATCTTCTCGAGGACCTGCCCCTGGAAAGCCAGAGGATCATCGACAGCACCTTGCGTGTGGAAGGCCATGTCGACCAGTGCCGAAGAGGTAAATTCGACCGTTGCAAAACCGGCATTGAATGTGCGCGACGCCAGAACTTTGTTGAGCAGCGCTTCAGGCATGACCTCGCCAGTCTTATAATGCACGGCATACTTTTTGAGAATTTCCGGCACCGTCAGCCAATGCTCGTAAAGCTGCGATGGCAATTCGACGAAGTCGCGGGAAACCCCGGTTCCGGAAACAGACGGATAAGTGACATCCGAAAGCATGCCATGAAGCGCATGACCGAATTCGTGGAATAGCGTACGCGCATCGTCAAGCGACAGCAATGCAGGTTTGCCGCTTTCAGGCTTGGCGAAATTGCAGACGTTGTAGATGATGGGAATTTCACCGACTGTCCCGTTTTTCAGCGTCAGACGATGTTGCGACTGGAATGAACTCATCCAGGCACCGGACCGCTTCGAGGAGCGGGCGAAATAGTCTCCCATGAACAAGGCAATCACCTTGTCATCATCATCCCTGATTTCGAAAACCCGCACATCGGGGTGATAGGCAGGCGCGTCCTCGAGAGGAACAGCCTTGATGCCAAACAGTCGACCGGCGACGTCAAAACATGCATCGATGATCTTCTCGAGCTGAAAATAGGGCTTCAACTCGGCTTCGGAGAAGTCAAATTTCTGCGTCCGAAGCTTTTCCGCGTAATGACGCCAATCCCAGGGCATGACATCATGGTTCTTACCCTCGGCCGCGATGAGTTCGGCAAGTTGTGCTTCTTCCGATCGCGCCTGCACAACAGCCTTTTCCCAGACGGTCATCAGAAGATCATTCACCGCATCTGGCGTTTTCGCCATGGTGTTGTCGAGTTTGAGAGCGGCAAAGTTCTCGTAGCCGAGCAAGCCTGCCTTCTCCGCACGCAGCGCCAGCGTGTCCTTGACGATTTCGCGGTTATCCGTATTCCCGCCATTGATTCCACGGGCAATCCAGGCCTTGAAGGCCTGCTCACGCAGATCCCTTCTTTCGGAAAAAGTAAGGAACGGCTCAATCACGGACCGCGACAGGGTAACGGCATAGCCGCAAGCGAGACCCCGTTCCCGAGCCGCAGATGCCATTGCGCCACGAACAAAATCAGGCAGGCCCGCAAGCTCGCTCTCGTCATTCAGAGGCAATGCCCAGGTCTTTTCATCGGTGAGCACATTCTGTCCAAACTGCGCCCCAAGACCGGCAAGTTTCTCATTGATGCCGGCAAGGCGTTCCTGCTGCTCGCGCGGCAATTTGGCACCGGCCTTCACAAAACCCTTCCAATGTCGCTCGAGCACTCGCATCTGCTCACTCGTCAAACCAAGACTGTCGCGCCCCTCCCAAAGGGCATCGATGCGCCCAAACAGCGCGGCATTCATGCCAATCTTGGAGTAATGCCGTGAAAGCTTTGGCGCGATGTCGCGCTCCAGCGCTTGGATCGCCTCATTCGTATGTGCACCGGCACGATTGAAAAACACCGCACACACTCTGGAAAGGCCATCGCCCGCCATTTCCAGCGCCTCAATGGTATTGGAAAAACTGGCAGGCTCGGCATTATCGGCAATAGCGTCGATCTCTTCGGCGTGTTCAGCCAGCATGGCGTCGAAAGCAGGCGCGAAATCCTCATCTCCGACAGCATCGAAACGCGGCAGTCCGCCCGTTCCATTCCAGTCGATCAGTGCAGTGTTAATCGAAGACCTCGCAGACATGCTCTTTCCTTATTCTTTGGCTTTCGCCTGATATGTTCGCAGCATCAAGGTAGTGTCGCCGCTGGCGCACCGCAATCATCGATACCCACGAAAGTACGGGGATAACAGGCCACAAGAAGAAAATGGCCATTCTTTGGAATTGACGCCCTTCGGGGACGAGTATTAGCTAATTTTGAATTAATGATATCTCAGGTGAGTTCCATGGAAATCAACTCCATTCGCTTTGCAGGTGCGCTGTTCAACGGCAATACCAGCCGGGAAAGCCGTGACCAGTCGGTTCAAACACCGTTCATGCAAAAACCGCGGACAGAGATATTTGCCGAGCACTTGGCGAAAGTGGAAAGCGCATCCTGGACGCCGTCGCCAAGGGAATTGCGCGATCAGGCCTTGACCAGCTTTGAAGCTGGCCTGATCGATCAGGATACCTACCAACTGCTTGCCTCCGAACTTCCGCTCGAGGCAATCGACGTTCAAGGACGGGTGATCGATCTGTCGACCGTCACCGACGAGACGCCGTTCGACTTTGGCGAATATTACCGAAGCCAGATGACGATTGCCCAGACCATTGGAGACGACAGCAGCGTTGAGCGCCTCAAAGCAGCCGTCGCATTCTTCGAAGCCTGACTCGCGAAAATACTGACGTATCCAGTTCTGATCTGCCAGTTCGCATCCACAAAAAAGCCGCCGCACTGATGCGCGACGGCCCTGTCTTGGTCAGGATTTTTTCCGGGTTTTACCGGTCGCGCTTGGCAAGGGTGCGAAGACGAAGTGCGTTGAGCTTGATAAAGCCTGCCGCATCCTTCTGGTCATAGGCGCCCTGATCGTCTTCGAACGTCACCAATTGATCGGAATAGAGCGACTTTGCGCTTTCACGCCCGGTCACGATCACATTGCCCTTGTAAAGCTTGAGAGTAACCTCGCCCTCGACATTCTTCTGGCTGAGATCGATGGCGGCCTGCAGCATTTCACGCTCCGGTGAGAACCAGAAGCCGTAATAGATGAGTTCCGCATAACGCGGCATCAACTCGTCCTTGAGATGGGCTGCACCCCGGTCAAGCGTGATGGATTCGATGGCGCGGTGCGCCGTGAGCAGAATGGTGCCGCCGGGAGTTTCGTAAACACCGCGCGATTTCATGCCGACGAAACGGTTTTCCACGAGGTCCAGACGGCCGATGCCGTTGTCGCGGCCATAATCGTTGAGCTTGGCAAGCAAGGTCGCTGGCGACAAACGCTCTCCATTGATCGAAACGGCATCGCCCTTTTCAAACCCAATCTTGATGACCGTCGGCTTGTCGGGAGCAGCTTCCGGCGAGATCGTGCGCATGTGTACGTATTCTGGCGCTTCCTGCGCAGGATCTTCCAGAACCTTGCCCTCGGACGAGGAGTGCAGAAGATTGGCATCCACGGAGAAAGGCGCTTCGCCCTTCTTATCCTTGGCAACAGGAATCTGGTTCTTTTCCGCGAAATCCAGAAGATCCGTGCGGCTCTTGAATGCCCAGTCGCGCCAAGGGGCGATGATCTTGATATCTGGGTTCAGCGCATAGGCCGAAAGCTCGAAACGAACCTGGTCATTGCCCTTGCCGGTCGCGCCATGCGCGATGGCATCGGCGCCCGTCTTCTTGGCAATCTCGATCAGATGCTTGGAAATCAGCGGACGCGCGATAGACGTGCCCAGCAGATAGACGCCTTCATAGACGGCATTGGCGCGGAACATCGGGAAAACAAAGTCGCGGACGAATTCTTCGCGGACATCCTCAATGAAGATCTCCTTGATGCCCATCATCTCGGCCTTCTTGCGTGCCGGCTCCAGTTCTTCGCCCTGGCCGAGGTCGGCGGTGAAGGTGACCACTTCCGCTCCGAGTTCGGTCTGCAGCCACTTGAGGATGATCGAGGTGTCGAGACCGCCGGAATAGGCGAGGACGACTTTCTTCACGTCTTTGATGGGAGCCATGCTGATGTCCATTCGCGTCTGATGGCGGTCATACCGCCTGAATTTTTGATCGGCGGCACTTTTAGCGAGATTATCGGGCGACGCAAGGGCATGCGGGGTATTCGAAACGTCTGCAAGTCCGCAACAAACCACCGCTTCCGCAATTTGACCCGCATCAGACAGGACCCTATGTCATGAGGACCAACAAGAATGGAGCAACCTCATGTCCGCTTTTCAATCCGTATTCTCATCCGGCAAGCTTGCGGTCATCACCGGCGGCGCTTCCGGCATCGGCCTCGCGGCGGCAAAAGCCTGCGCTGCAAAGGGCATGAATGTCGTCATTGCAGACCTCGGCGAGGGACGGTTGGCTAAGGCCATCTCAATAATTTCCCAAACCGCAGGCACAAGCACACAGGCGTCCGCCATTGCAACAGACGTTGCCGACCTGTCATCGCTGGAGACACTACGCGACCGTGTCGCAGCCGATTTCGGCCCCGTGCATTTTCTCATGAACAATGCCGGTATCCAGCCCGGAAGCAGTCTCTTCGGCGCACAGGAGCACTGGGATCGCATCATAGCCGTCAATCTCATGGGTATCGTCAACGGCAGCCGTATGTTTGGCCCCGGCATGATTGCCCATGGAGAGGATGCCATCATCGTCAATACCGGCTCCAAACAGGGCATCACCACGCCCCCGGGCGATCCCGCCTATAATGTCGCCAAGGCAGGGGTCAAAGCCTTCACCGAGGCCTTACAGCACGATCTGCGCAACACAGCGGAGTGCAAGGTCACTGCACACCTTCTCATACCGGGCTTTGTCTTTACGGAATTGACGGCCAACGGCCGGACTGAGAAGCCAGCCGCAGCCTGGACACCAGAACAGACCATCGAATTCATGCTGAACGGTCTCGCAAGAGAAGAATTCTACATCCTCTGCCCGGATAACGATGTCGACCGCCGGACTGACGAACTGAGAATGCAGTGGTCCATTGGCGACATTGTCGAGAACCGCCCTCCCCTGTCGCGCTGGCATCCGGATTACGCAGACACCTTCAAGACATGGTTGGCAAGCCAGCGGAACTGATTGGCAGCGATCGCAAAGCAGGTTAGGAAAGGGCAACACGTTTTTCAGATGAGCTGACGATGACCTTCCTGCCGAGCCTTGCGACTTTTTTGACCTTCAGCCTCGCGATTTTCCTGCTCGCCATCACGCCCGGCCCTGACATGACCCTATGGATCAGCCGCTCGTTGCGTGACGGTCGCACCATCGGCATGATGGCGCTGCTCGGCACTCAACTTGGCATAACCGTCCACACGCTTCTCGTGGCTTTCGGCATCTCTGCCCTCATCGTCGCTTCGCCAGCGGCTTTCTTCGTTCTGAAGACAGGCGGCGCCGCTTATCTGCTGTGGCTGGCGGTGCAGGCCGTGCGCCATGGCTCCAATTTCGTCTTGAAGGCTGGTGGGAAGCAGGAAGCCTCGCTCACGCACGCTTTCATCAACGGGCTCTGGGTTAACCTTCTCAATCCGAAGGTCATCATCTTTTTCATGACCTTTCTTCCCCAATTCGTCAGCGCATCGGATCCACATGTCACCGGCAAGCTGATCTTTCTGGGGCTTTGGTCAATCGTTCTGGCCTTTCCCTTGGGCGTGGCCATTGTACTTGGCGCCGACCTGGTATCGGTCTGGCTACAGGCCAACCGCAAGGTGCTGCGTGCCATCGATTACGTATTCGCAAGCGTGTTTTCGATCTTCGCGGTCAAGATCTTCCTGACCCAGGCTAAGTGATAGAGAAACGCTTTAATGCCCCTTGAAGCTGAGACCTTTCAGGCCTCAGTCTTCGCCGTGGCCCGCAATCATCATCGCTTCAAAAGCCATTCGATCGGTTTTCTTCATGCGCTCAGACTCGGACTTGAGCTGCCCGCAGGCCGCCAGAATATCACGTCCACGTGGCGTGCGGATTGGCGACGCATAGCCAGCCTGATTGATAAAATCGGCAAATTTTTCGATCTGCTCCCAGTCCGAACACTGATAATTGGTGCCAGGCCATGGGTTGAATGGAATGAGGTTGATCTTCGCCGGAACGCCCTTCAGGAGTTTCACCAAATCGCGCGCATCCTGCAGGCTGTCATTGACATCCTTCAGCATCACATATTCGAACGTGATGCGGCGCGCATTCGATACGCCGGGGTAATTGCGGCACGCCTCGATCAATTCCTTCAGCGGATAGCGCTTGTTGATGGGCACCAGAATATCGCGAAGATCGTCACGCACCGCATGAAGTGAAATCGCCAACATGACGCCGATCTCGTCGCCGGTACGGTAGATTTCCGGTACAACACCCGATGTTGACAGCGTGATGCGGCGCTTGGACAAAGAAAGCCCATCGCCATCGGATGCTATCAGCAGGGCTTTCTTCACTTCTTCGAAATTGTAGAGCGGCTCACCCATTCCCATCATCACCACATTGGTGATCTTGCGGTCACTGGATGGCACCATCGAGCCCTGCGGTACATCGCGATCCGGGAAATCACCGAGACGATCGCGCGCGAGAAGCAACTGTGACAGAATCTCTTCTGCTGTCAGATTACGAACAAGGCGCTGCGTACCCGTGTGGCAAAAGGAGCAGGTCAGCGTGCAACCGACCTGACTCGAGACACACAAAGTGCCGCGACCCGCTTCCGGGATATAAACGGTCTCGACCTCGACAGGCCGACCAGCACCGCGTGGCGGAAACCGCAACAACCATTTGCGGGTGCCGTCGTTAGACACCTGTTCTTCGACAATTTCCGGACGAGCAATGGTAAAATGCGCCTTCAACGTCGAGCGTAGATCTTTTGAGACATTCGCCATATCGTCAAAATCGGAGACACCGCGAACATAAAGCCAATTCCACAACTGGCTGACGCGCATCTTGACCTGACGGTCAGGCACGCCAACGCCGCGCAGCATCGCGGCCATTTCCTCACGGTCGACACCGATCAGGTTTGGCATTTCCGCTGAAGCCGAGCGGGGTTTGGCCGAAGGCTTGGCCTGCTCCATCGCGATATCGATTGATACCATTGTATTGACCTCTTCCACGAAAACCGGTGTCTCCGCACAAAGGCGAAGTCAAACCAGATCCAAAATACAGAAAATGCGACGCGCCGTATGCTTCAAGCTCTGGCAATGCGTTTGGCGGGCCGTTTAGCATCAAAATGCCTGCCCGTCATCCCCCCGTCATTCCCGTCGACCAAACAAAGAACGCTGCCGCCAGTCCTGGACCGGCGGCAGCGTCATCATTTTCAATCGCCCGAAGCGCGAGAGAGCTTACTTGCAGCTCTCGATTTTTTTCAGAGCCGCCGAAATGCCGGACAGTGAATAAGAATAGGAGGTCTTTGTTCCTCGTGCCGATTCAGCCTTTACAGTCATGCTACGCCCGGACTTCATCGCCGCCACAAGCGCCGGCTCTTCAGCCGCATTTTCGACCCAAGCCGCCTTGTCCTTGGTGAACATGACGAAGTTTCGTCCGTCCACATCCACATTCACTTTCGATGTCGTCTTGAGCGGATACCCCATCATGGCCTGAGGCTCATAAGAGATATTCTGTCCGGGGCGCTGCGATACGATAAAGAAGATATCGCCATGGTCGACATTCGCCGGTTCCTTCGCCGTCGGGACGGAAAGGACATAGCAGACCGTGCCGCCATTCGACTTGTAGGAATAGGCGCCCCATGCCTTGAACTGCTCAATCCTGGTTGGCGATTGCGCGGTCGCTACACCAGCGCCTGCCAGCATGATAGCGAGTGCGGTTGCTGCGGTACGTCTTACAAACATGTTTTCCTGCCGGTTGCTTTCTCGTCCGTTATCGGGGTGCGAATGCGCGGACCTTTCATCATCAAAACCTTATTCAGGTTAGCTTAAGCTTGGTTACCAAACCGTCAATGAACAGCACGTGAATGTATCATATGAGGGAAAAAGCCAATTTCTGATGTTGATTTCCGCCTGGGGGGCGGCGCCGCATCTCTCAACCCGTTCGAATTGCGATGCAAATAGAAGAAATCAGGCAAGAGTTTGACCCCTTGCCCAATTGCTGCGATTTCATCAGTTCACAGGGGCTTCTTCGGCAAGCGCCCGATCGGCCGCCATATAGTGCCCTTCGTGGATATGGCCACGGACGAGCGCTAGTGCTGCGCTCAGCACCGCGATGTCATCTGTAAACCCGACAAGCGCAAACATATCCGGCACCACGTCGAACGGCAGCACGAAATAACCCAGAGCCGCGAGAAGAATACCCCTTACCCGCAACGGCGTGTTGGGATCGGTCGCACAATAGAAGGATGCAACGAGATCCCGGCTGAAGGGGATCAGACGCACGGCTTTCTTGAAGGTTGGCCAGAACTTCGCCCTGACCTGCCGTTCTTGCCTCTCCCGCTTGTCCTCATCGCCGGGAAGCAGAATCTCACCAATCTTGACGTCGTCCATTTCGCAACTCCCAAGTTTGTATTGAAAGATGGTATTTTCCGTCTGGAAATTCAATCTGTGACGCGTCGATTTGCGATGCGATTGATCGCAGAGGCAAGCTCGAAATCCAACGTTGTCAGTGCTTTGACTGCATGCGTTGTAAGGCGTATATCAACCCTTGAATAGCTGTTGAACCAATCAGGATGGTGATTGAGCTTCTCGGCAACCAGGGCGCATTCCGCCATGAAACCAAACGCCTCGGCAAAGCTCGAAAACGAGATGCTTCGGGAAATGGCATCGCCAGCATCCGCGCACGCCCAACCCGGAATGTCAGCCAATCTCGCTTTCATCTGTGAAGCATCGACCCTTTCATACTTCATTATCGTTCTCCGGCATCGACACCTGAAAGGATAACATGCAAGCAGCACCAGTCCTATTCGTCTGCCTCGGCAACATCTGCAGATCGCCGCTCGCAGAAGGCATATTCCGTCACCTTAGCGAAGAGGCGGGGCTCACTGAGCGCTATCCGGCAGATTCAGCCGGAACAGGAAGCTGGCATGCCGGCGGCTCCCCGGATCCTCGATCAATAGCAATTGCCCGCCAGAATGGTATCAATATCGAAAACCAGAAGGCGCGCCAGGTCACATCACACGACTTCGAGCGATTTGCATTGATCCTTGCGATGGACCGCAACAACCTCGAAAATCTTCGCCGGCAGGCGTCAACGAACTGCCTCAACAAAATCCACCTGTTCGCCGACTTCGCCTTGGGCACACAGAAAGACGTCCCCGATCCCTATTACGGCGGCGAGGATGGCTTCAAGCAGGTTTACAACATGCTCTTTTCAGGCTGCAGTTCATTGCTGGCAAAGCTGGAAGCCAGATAACGCTCGCGAAGCGGAAAGACTTCCTCTGTCAGATAAGGCCCGCCACCGACCGATTCACGCGATGACAGCAGGACGAATCTCGGCGCGACAAAAGGAAGCGCAAAGAAATTTCCACGCGCAGACAGATAATGCACTACATCATCCACACGCGCTGACCTCAGACGCGCCAAGGTAACATGCGGCATGAACTTGCGGGGATCCGGAGGCAAACCAATGCGTTGGCAGATGCGCTCGATCTCGGACTGAAGGGCATAAATCTCTGGCGAGGCATTGACCCCGGCCCAGATCGAATGCGGCTTCTTGGAGCCGAAGGAACCGATGCCGTTTAAAGAAAGCTCAAATTCCGGCCTGTCTATACGGTCCAGACGGTCAACGATTTCGTCAGCCGTGCGCCCGTCGACATCTCCAATGAAACGCAATGTGATGTGGTAGTTTTCCACGTCGATCCAACGTGCGCCAGGAAGGCCACCCCGCAACAATGATAGGCTCATCGCCGCATTGCGCGGGATCTCGAGGGCAGTGAACAATCTCGGCATGAGAGCTCCCCGAATCTATTGCAGATGCTAACAGCGAATCATGCAAGCGCTTCATCCGCAAGCGCTTATTTTTCTCCACCCAAGATCTTTGATACAAATTGCTCGACGGTCGGCAACATCTGTTGAACGACGACACCGACACCATCCGTATTGGGATGCATGCCGTCCTCGAGCTGTAAATTTGGGTGACCGACCACGCCCTCGAGAATGAAGGGGTAATAGGCCAAGTCGTATTTATCCGCGAGCTGCCGATAGATCGGATTGAAGCGCTCTGCATAATCTCCACCCATATTGGGTGGAGCGATCATCCCGACCAGCAGGACCGGAATATTGCGGTCTTTCAGCTTGACGATCATTGCTTCAAGATTTTTCTCGGTTTGCTGGGGAGCGATGCCGCGAAGCGCATCATTGGCGCCAAGCTCGAGGATGACGCCATCCGTGCCGTCGGGAACGGACCAGTCAATACGGGCAAGACCGCCAGAACTGGTATCGCCAGAAACACCCGCATTGGCTACCGAGACCGAAACACCCTTTGACCGCAATGCTGCTTCCAATTGATTGGGCAAAGCATCGTCGGTCGGCAACTGGTATCCGGCCATCAGGCTGTCACCAAAACCCACCAGCTTCAGGCTGCTTTCCTGCGCTGATGCTGACGCCGTGACGAAGAACATCGCGATCACAATTGCGAGCACGGGGGAAACGACTGCTTTAAATCTCATCGATGCCTTCCTAGATTGGTCGAGACGATGGCGCAGACATGCGCTGCGGCCACTATGCTTAGATATAGGAAGACCGAGCGTGATAGAAACCATCATCGAACTGAAGAAGGCTGATCTGACCCTCGGAACTGCAGCTGCCAAGGTCCATGTTCTCAAAAATATCGATCTGAAGGTTGCCAAAGGCGAGGCAGTGGGCATCGTCGGCCCCTCCGGCTCCGGAAAATCGACACTTCTGATGGTTCTGGCAGGGCTTGAGCGCATAGACACCGGTGAAATCCACGTGAATGGCAACCCGCTTCATCAGCTAAACGAAGACGCCCTTGCTGAATTCCGCGGTCGCAATATCGGCATTGTCTTCCAGTCATTTCATCTGATTGCCAACATGACAGCGCTGGAAAATGTGGCACTTCCTCTCGAACTCGCCAATCAAAGAAACGCTTTCGACCTGGCTTGCAAAGAGCTGGAAGCTGTCGGATTGGGTAATCGGCTTGATCATTATCCAGGCCAGCTATCGGGGGGTGAGCAGCAGCGTGTTGCCATCGCGCGCGCGCTCGCTCCATCACCAGTTCTGCTGATTGCCGACGAGCCAACCGGCAATCTGGATACTGAAACCGGGCGGCAAATCGCTGACCTGCTGTTTGCAAAACAGGCTGAACGTAGCATGACGCTCGTACTGGTCACCCACGATCCAAGCCTTGCCGCCCGCTGCACCCGGCAGGTGCGCGTGCATTCCGGCGAACTGGATGCAAGCGACGGCGCGCGGGCCACTGCCGCGGAAGTACAGCCGGCATGAAGCGTCTTTTCTCGCTTGCCCCTGTCGCCATCCGGATTGCCTTGCGTGAACTGCGCGGTGGCTTGAGCGGGTTTTACATTTTCCTCGCCTGTATAGCGCTCGGAACAGGCGCAATTGCCGCCGTTAACTCTGTCGCTTCGACAATTACTGCATCGATTGCATCTCAAGGGCAATCGCTGCTCGCTGGCGATGTGCGCTTCGAACTCAATAACCGAGAAGCCAATAGTGAGGAAATGTCTTTTCTCGAAGGTCTGGGAACACTCGCGAAATCAACAGGGTTGCGCTCGATGGCGCGTCTGGCGGATGGCAGCGATCAGTCACTGGTCGAGATAAAGGCGGTCGACGACGCCTATCCACTTTATGGAGAGGTGAAGACTGAACCGACAGAGCCGCTCCAATCTCTGTTGAAGGCTGACGGGAGTGTCTACGGAGCAGTCGCAGCCCCGCTCCTGCTGGATCGTCTAGGCATCAAGCCAGGGGACGAAATTCTGGTCGGCAACGCCCGGCTCAAGATTTCAGCCAGCCTCTTGTCCGAACCGGACGCCCTATCAGATGGCTTCGGCTTTGCCCCGCGCTTGCTCATGGGCCCAGAAGCACTTGCAGCAACGGGCCTGGTTCAGACCGGCAGCCTCGTGGAGCACAGCTACAAAATCCGCCTCGCCGATCCTGCCGCCGAATTGGCTGGCATCCGGGATACCGCGCAAAAGGCGTTTCCAAATGCCGGCTGGTCGATCCGCACCAGCGACCGAGCAGCGCCATCGCTCACTGAAAACGTGATTCGGTTTTCGCAGTTCCTGACGCTTGTCGGCCTGACCGCACTCATCGTCGGTGGCGTGGGTGTTGCAAATGCCGTTCGCGCCTTCCTCGACAGCAAGCGGCCCGTTATCGCAACGCTGAAAAGCCTGGGTGCGCCAGCGGCATCCGTTGTGCTCGTCTACCTTGTCCAGATTTCGCTGATTGCGATCATCGGTATTTTACTTGGTCTAGTGCTGGGGGCCGCGGCACCGTTGATTGCCATGCAATATCTGAAAGACGTCATCCCGATTTCAGATACTCCCCTTCTCCATCCCGCAGCGCTCGGGATTGCAGCCCTCTTCGGACTCCTGACAACACTTGCCTTTGCAATTTTGCCGCTTGGACACGCGCGGGAAGTGCCCGCCACCGCACTCTTCCGGGAACAGGGTTTCGAAACCCGCAAACTCCCCTCCTGGCCTTACTTGATCAGCGCTGCCCTTGCCTTGATCGCCTTGGCTAGCCTGGCAATCTTCACCGCGGAAGATCGACGGATTGCACTGATATTCCTTGGTGCGATGGCCGTTGTCTTCGTCATCCTGCGGGTCGTTGCCATTGTCATTACCTATCTCGCCAGCCGCAGCCCAAGAGTATCTTCCGCGACGCTCCGCCTTGCAATCGGCAATATTCATCGCCCGGGCGCACTGACGTCATCCGTTATCCTGTCGCTCGGGCTCGGTCTGTCATTGCTGGTCACAATTGCATTAATCGATGGAAATCTAAGACGAGAACTGACGGCAAATCTGCCGGAACGTGCCCCCAATTTCTTTTTCATCGATATTCAAGGCAATGAACTGGACGGTTTTCGCAATACGGTTCGCGAGATTGCACCTCGGGGGGAAATAGTCGAGGTTCCCATGCTGCGGGGTCGGATTCTGTCCTTCAACGGACAGGACGTGGCGAGAATGAAGGTGCCCCCGGAAGGGCGCTGGGTACTGCGCGGCGACCGCGGCATTACCTATTCCAAAAACCTGCCTGAAAATGCGACGCTGACCGAAGGCGATTGGTGGCCCGAAGATTATACGGGTGAGAATCTCGTTTCTTTCTCCGACGGTGAGGCCCAGGAGCTCGGCCTCAAACTCGGCGACACGGTCACGATCAACGTGCTCGGTCGAAATATAACGGCGAAGATCGCCAACTTTCGCAAGGTCGAATGGGAATCGCTATCGATCAACTTCGTCATGGTCTTCTCACCGAATACCTTTGCCGGTGCGCCTCACGCCTGGCTTGCCACCCTGACGGAGCCCAACGCCAGCGCCGCTGACGAGGCGACGGTTTTGCGAGCCGTGACCAACCGCTTCCCGTCGATCACAAGCGTGCGCGTCAAGGACGCCCTCGACACCATCAACGCGCTCGTCGGACAGTTGGCCACTGCTATTCGCGCAGCAGCTTCCGTCGCCTTGATTTCGTCGGTCCTTGTGCTTGCGGGTGCTCTTGCGGCCGGTAACCGCGCACGCGCCCATGATGCGGTGATCTTCAAGACGGTCGGCGCAACGCGCGCCATGCTCATCCGCGCCTTTACCTACGAATATCTATTGCTGGGCCTGGCCACCGCGGTCTTTGCACTACTAGCCGGCGGCAGTGCAGCCTGGTTCGTGATCGAACGCATTATGACACTGCCATCAGTCTTCCTGCCGGGAGTAGCGGTCTCAACCTTGCTGATCGCGGTCGTGACAACTATCGTCATCGGACTGGTCGGCACTTGGAGGATACTAGGACAAAAGGCCGCGCCTATGCTCCGGGAGCTATAAATCAAGGGTTCCGCACCTCAAAAACAATCGCTTGGTGTTAACCCCTTTTCTTTCCTCGCGAAATTTTGACCAAAGCGCTCTTGTTTGCTCGGGCGCCGCATATCATATTGATAACAGGCATGCTGGAGCTTCGCAGCGGCGCCTGGGGGACTACTCCCGACACCGTTTTCAATTCGAAGCTTAAAAAGAGGAAACAATGTCTGATATCCGTAATTATCAGAACCGCGTAGCAGGTGGCGCTGCTTCTTCGACCATGGTCGATGAAGGTCTTCGAGCCTATATGCTCAAGGTTTACAATCTGATGGCATTGGGTTTGGCGATCACAGGCGTGGCCGCTTACCTTTCGTTCCAGTTCGCGTTCGCGAACGGACAATTGACCGCATTCGGTCAGGCTATCTACATGAGCCCGCTGCGTTGGGTGGTGATTTTAGCACCGATCGCAATGGTGTTCTTCCTGAGCTTCCGCATTAACAAGATGAGCGTTTCTGCGGCGCAGACCACATTCTGGGTCTATGCGGCGCTGATGGGACTTTCGCTTTCGTCGATCTTCCTGATCTATACAGGTCAGAGCATCGTCCAGACATTCTTTGTCACGGCCGCATCCTTCGGTGCGCTGTCTCTCTATGGTTACACGACAAAGCGTGACCTGTCGGCGATGGGTTCGTTCATGGTCATGGGCCTTTTCGGTCTGATCATTGCCTCGGTGGTCAACCTGTTCCTGGCGTCTTCCGCTTTGGATTTCGCGATCTCGGCGCTTGGCGTTTTGATCTTTGCAGGTCTGACAGCTTGGGATACCCAGCGTATCAAGGAATCCTATTACGAAGCCGATGGCTCGGAAGTCGCTGGCCGCAAGGCAATCATGGGCGCACTGCAGCTCTACCTCGACTTTGTAAACCTGTTCCTGTTCCTTCTGCGCTTCCTCGGAAACCGCAACTAAACGAACAGACAGACATCGCCGCATACGCGATTCTAGAGACAGTTCCATTAAGGCCCGTAGTTCGCTACGGGCCTTATGTTTTTTAAAGCCTAACCCAACCGGCAAACAACGGTGGTCACCCACGCATTCTTGCCGACAGACTGTATTGCCTCCTTAGCAGTCGTATTCGACATTACCGGCACACCAGACAGCTCCCGCAGCGCGAGACAAGCAAAAATGGATGATACAGCGAGCATTGTTGCCGCTGCATCATCCGTTCAATTTGGGCTTTTTCAGTTGTCCGCTATGACCTGCACGCTGCGTGCTATTGCCACCGGTTTTCCAACAATAGTCAGGAACTTGACGATATCGACGCTTGGGTGACGCGACGCATAGATCACATCGCGGTTTTTGATCGGGAAGCTCTGGCCCACGATAAGGCTGTCGGCATTCGCCATGTTGAAGCGATAGACGATCGGGTAGCGGCCATCCTTGTTCGGCTTCATGCCCTTGGAGACCAACTCGTGAAAACGGTTGGGCGCCAGAAGATCCGCCACGATTTCAGGCTCTTCATAGCGGAAGACGAAATAGCCCTTCGCGTCAACCAGTTGGTCGTTGCCGCCGCCAGCCTGGGCGATGGCTTCAAGCAGGTTCAAGTCGTTTGAACCGAAAGGAATGCGAGCGTTCTGCCAGACCGAACCGAGCGCGGTATACGTGCGCGGATCCTTGGTCACGAAGATCTGATCCTTCGGTTCAATATAGATATTTTCCGAAGGATTTTCGATCAGCGTCTGCAGCAGCACCGTGCCTGTCTTTTGCCCGCGGACCAGCGTGACATAGGTCTCATAAGGCTGCGTTGCCGGACCGCCAGCTTGCGCGATGACCTCTGTCATGCGCTCGCCAATCAGCCCCAGCGGCACCTGGGAAGGTTTGTTTACAGCGCCGGATACAGTCACCGTACGCGAAGGAGCGCTCGCGCTGCTAATGATGACGTCAGGCTCGACCGCCTTGTTCACAAGCGATTTCAACACTGACTGTCGGGCCTGCTCCAGTGTCTTCCCCGCAAACCGGACGAGACCGACATACGGTATTGCGGCTGAACCGTCGGGCTGAACGATGACATTCAACTTTGCTTGTTTTGAATCCGAGGTCGAAAACAGTCCATCAGAACCAGCTTCGAAGATCGTCACCTGAAGTTGATCACCGACACCGATCACTGGACTTTTGGCTGCTCCTCCAAGCCCGAATCGGCGCTTGAGCATTCCAACCGAAAAGTTGGACACCATGCGTGCCGTCTCAGAGTCGACATCGACCACGTCGAAAACAGCAGCATCGGTTCGATGAACTTCTGCTGCCGATTTACCAGCCTGAGAGTTAATATCCGATGCGAGAGGTCCCGCCCCTGGTACAGCCTCACAACCAGCAAGGCCGGCGCAAACAACAACAACAAGGATGCGCTTCAAGTCATAATCTCCAACCCGTCCAATTCCGGCGTCCCGACAATTCCTTATCACGGACAAAATGCAAACTTCCACCCAAGTGATTAGGATAAAAGACTGAAACTAATAATTAGAGAACGCCAGCGTCACTTTCTTGCATCGGTCTTACCTCTGGCTGTTCATAGATAAAACCCTTTTTCGAACTCAGCCTTGGAGCTGGCTCGACGAAGGCACCGGGTTCATTGACCATGCCCTGCGCGATTCGCCTGACGATTTCCGCGATTGCAACCTTCTTGCCTTCTTTGTGGTAAAAGTTACCCTTCACCTGAATAGTCGCGGCCAGTGTGGAAACCAACTTATCCGCGAGTTCCGCATCAACCGGCATCGGGCTCCTCCAGAATCTGTCCAGCCCAGAATTATGTGTTAGCCCCTCTATATCATAGACCGCACAGCCGAGAACCAGAGTCGGCTTGTGCGCCCTTAAACTATAAAGACCGACCGTCGAGTTCACGACGATAACACCGTGGGCGTGCGCCAAAATGGCATTCAGATTGCCCTGTTCAATGAACTTAACACGATCCTCGACCCCATTGGCTTTGGCAATGCGACTGATCCGCTGGTCCCAACGTTCAATACCATTGTCGAGTGGGTGCTGCTTGATCAGAAGTACATGCTCCTTTTCAGCATGGGCTGCGAATGACGAAATCACTTCTTCCAGCATGTCGCCGAGATGCCGATACGGCGAATTCGCGCGGATCTGGTAGTCACTTTGCAATTGTAGCGCCAGAAGGAAGAACGCGCTTTTCGTGTGCTTCAGATCTTCCGTTTCCAAAATCTTCGGCGTTCGAAACGCCCGCGCGACCCAAGGCAGGTAATCGACGACTGCAGAGTAATATTTGTCGTCGTCGAAGAACGGGAAGAATGGTCTGCCGAAATAGGCAACGAGGTTATAAAGTACCTCATTAAAGGCTTCCTGGCCGAAGCTGTGGGGATATTTAACCACCATATCCGGCTCGGATACTTGTTCAGCGAGCGAAGCAATATGCTGTGGATCGGTCGGAAAATGCGAGAACCGGCCCATTCCGTCTCGCTCCAGCGTTATCCAGTCCGGTCGCAGATATCCGTGCTCCACCGCGTGACAGCGCACTCCAAGCTTGCGCGCGACCTCGCAGGCAATGCGATGATAAGGCAGTTGGTCGGCATAATAGAGAATATCGGTGATCTTGTTCTTGCGGATCAGCGCCTCGACATAAGCAGGCCAATGCTTGATTGAGCGACGATAATTGATCGCGCCACGCTTTCGCCAATAGAGTTGATCGCCCAGCGAAAAATTTACCCGATAGGTAGACATACCCTGCGCTTCGAATGCTTTCGCCATCTCGCACCAAAACAGGGAAGGAGGGCCTTGCAGGAACAAGATGCTGGTTTTCTTTGCAGCAGACATCGCACTTGTCATTCTAAATCAAGAACTTTCTCACACAACCGAGCTGCAGTCTGACGCCCCGCGCTTTCCCCTCAGCAGTTTTTCCGACTATATGAGGGCACTTACCAATGAACAAGATTTTAAGTGCACCGATGCGCCGTTTGTCACTACTCCTGCTACAGGGTCCTGCTTCTCCTTTTCTAAGAGAGGTTGCAAGGGCTGCCGAACGCAGGAAAGCCACTATTCACAAGATCAATTTTTGCATCGGGGACCTTCTTTTTTGGTGGCCGCGAGGCGGCGACTGGTATCGTGCCACAGACGACGAGTGGCCCGAATATCTGAAGAATTATATCGTCCAATATGACATCACAGATATTCTGATGCTGGGAGACGGTCGCCCGAAGCATGCGGCAGCTATACAGGTTGCACAGGAACTTGGCATCCGTGTGCACATTTTCGAACATGGCTACTTGCGGCCTGACTGGCTCACATTGGAGCCTTTTGGAATGTCCAGCGCATCGCGCTTTCCGACAGATCCACAAGTAATCAGAGAACTGGCCCAAGACATACCCGAACCTTCAACAAAGCGACTTTTTGATACACGCTTCATGACCTATGCCTGCTACGACTTGCTTTTCCACATACCAAATGTCGCGCTCGGTTGGTTGGCGCATCCCAACTACCGCACGCACGGCGCGGTGCATCCTCTGTTGGAATATGCGGGCTGGATCGGCAAAGCACTTCGCCGCAAGGAAAGACGTTCGGCGGCCCAAAAATTGGAATCCAAATATCTCTCGGACAACGGGCCCGAGTTTTTTCTTTTTCCACTCCAGCTTCCAGGCGATTACCAGATTAAGGTTCACGCGCCTCTTGGCAAACTGTTCCCGCTGGTCGAAAGCGTCATTAATTCCTTCGCCAGACATGCGCAGGACCAGACACGACTTCTCTTCAAGACACACCCACTAGACAATGGCCTTAGCGGCTGGAAATCCCGAATTGAGGAAATGGCAGAGCGGTTCGATGTGGCCGGGCGCGTTGACCTGATCGACGGTGGAGATCTGGACAAGCTAGTCCACCGAGCGCGCGGGATCGTCACGATCAATTCGACTGTTGGGCTTACCGCGTTGCTTGCGCATAAACCGGTGATAGCGCTTGGCGCCGCAATCTACGACGTTGAAGGCCTAACGGCGCAAACAAGCCTTGCAGAGTTCTGGCAAAGACCGACCGTGCCACTGAAGGACATGCCGGAGACATTCGCAAAGGCCTTGGCCGCCACAACCCAGTTTCGCGGCGGCTTCATTGGTCGTGAGGCAATACAGATGGGCGCTGAAGAACTCTGCGAACGACTGTTTTCGCAACAGACTTGGGCCACAGAGGATGCGCCGGTCAAGCGATCGGTCTTCCGCTATGAGGCGGAACTACGGGCACCATGAGCAACGCGAAACAACAAGTCTCACCGCTCTGGATCACGCCACAGAAACCATTGATAGATTAGCGGTTTCATAAGCGAGCCAAATCGACCAAGCAGATTGAGCGTCAAACCAAAATAGATCGTTGGCTGCCCGCGATCGAGTCCCCGGATCATCCGGCGGGCGACAGCCTCTGGAGTCCACGGACGAACACTTTGCATCACTAGCGAAGCCTGACGACTGCGCTGAGGAATTTCTGCAGCCAGTTGCGGTGTATCAGTATCCGGCGGGTAGGCAATGACAACACCAACGCCGTAAGGTGCTGCTTCCATCCGGAGCGCGTCAGCAAAGCCGGCGACAGCGGACTTGGACGCGCAATACGCGGTATAGCCATGAATGCCGATGAGTGCAGCCCCGGATGATACCAGCAAAATCGTGCCGCGACGGCGCAACTTCATGCCGCGATAGACAGCACGAACAGCATTGGCTGTGCCCATCAGATTGGTCGAAATCTGCGACGAAAAAAGAGCGCTATCAAGATCTTCAAATATTGCGGGATGAACCACGCCGGCAGACGTGATCAGGATGTCACAAGGTCCGAAACTCGCTTCGCTTTCTGCAATAACTGTCTGCAGTGCGTCTTCATCGGCGACATCGCAGGCGGCGATACGCACGCGCCCCGTTGCTTCGGAGACGTCGCCAAGAAGACTTTTCTCGGCCAGTTGCAGGCGCTCGGCAGAGCGGCCAATGACTGTGACGACATCGCCTCGTTTCAGGTAGATGCGCGCGAGCGCCTTACCAATTCCGCTCGAACCGCCCGTGATGATGACATGGACCATGCAATTCTCACCATTGCGTGCTCGAACAGGGATTGAACCCGAAAATCAGGCTCTACCCCTGTGCGAGCCGGGCGATGACCTGCATCACGTTACTGGAAGCGATACCAAAATTCTCGTTTTGAAGTCGCGTGAGGATCGTCGCAGTGAGATCCACGGCTCGGCGGATCTGTTCTTCACTATGCGCAGAGGTGATGAAGAACCGCAGGCGCGCAAGCCCTTCTGGTACCGCCGGGTGAATGATCGGCAGCACGTTGACACCAGCCTCGAATAATTCGTTCGACAATTGCACGGCCCGAAGCGAATCGGCAACGATGACCGGAACGACCGAGTATCCTTCACTGAGACCAGTATCGAGACCCTTTTCCCGCGCGCAATCGAGCAGCAATTGGCTATTGCGCCTCAAGGCATGAACGCGTTCCGGCTCTGATTTCATGATCTCAAGACTGGTCAGTGCTGCGGCGGCAAGAGCGGGCGCCAGACCAACGCTATAGACAAAACCACCAGCGTGAGCCTTTAAAAGCGTGATAAGGGCCTTGCTGCCGGCAATATAGCCGCCACAACTGGATGTCGTCTTCGACATCGTCCCCATCCAGATGTCGACTTCGCTTGGCGAAACTCCAAAGTGCTGAAATGCGCCGCGACCCGTCTCGCCCAGCACACCAAGCGAGTGCGCCTCGTCCATCATCAGCCAGAAATTATACTGCTTCTTCAGTTTGATGAGACCGGGCAGGTCGGCGATATCGCCATCCATGGAGTAGATGCCTTCGGCAACGACCAGAATCCGATCATAATCCTGGCCGATCGTACGCAGGATGCGCTCAAGGTCGGCCATGTCATTGTGCTTGAAGAAGCGACGCGCGGCGCCCGAAAGCTTGACGCCTGTCAAACCGCTATTGTGCATGAACTCGTCGTGAATGACGAGGTCCTTGGGTCCCATTAGACAACCGATGGCAGCAACATTGGTCAGATAGCCGCTCACGAAAACGACGGCATCATCCGCGTCATAGACCTCAGCCAGTGATCGCTCGAGATCGTTATGAACGGTCCGCTCACCCGCGACCAGCCGGCTGGCCGACGCCGATACTCCATACTGATCCAGTGCTGCCTTCGCATTTTCGACGATACGATCATCGCGATTGAGACCGAGATAATCGTAGGACGCGAAATTATCATAGATACGCCCGCCGATTTGAGCTGTCGCTCCGCTGCCGGACTCATGCGCACGGTAGAACGGATTGACCACACCGATTTCTGCACTGGCGCGCTGCTGCATCAAAACCTGCTTGTACTCAACCAGATCTTCGAAACTGTCCTGTTTGCGAAGCGTGCGTACAATAGGCTCGGCATTGCGGTCTTCGCGACCACGCTCGACATTCTTGTGCAGGTTCTTCATGCGATCCAGAAGATCCTGTCGCTTATTCTCTTTCATGCAGCATTCGCTCCAGGGCGTATCAGCCGGTAACCGTCTGACTTGGTGATGCAGTATGGCGTCGGCTCAACTCGTCATAGATCTTGGCATCACCGCTTGCTTCGGCTTCGCTGTCATCTGCGCCGCTTCGAGCACTCACCTTCTCATAAAGCCGCCGTGTCACGTCACCGACAGTCGCATTGTCGGATAGGCTGCTCAACGGCATGTCGAAGCCGGTATTCTGTTCGAAATTCAGCCCGAGTTCAACGGCCATAAGGCTGTCGAGACCAATCTCCTTGAGAACACTGTCCTTGGAAACGCTCTCAGTCGCCACGCGAAGGATTGCGGCAATCTCGCTTGCAATAACCTTGAACAGCACATCTTGAGCTTCGACCGCTGACTTGCCTTGAATCATGGCAACCAGATCGATATCGCCACTCTCGCCACCGCTCGTGTTGTGAGAGGCCTTGCGCATCACAACCTCGAATAGCCGCTCATTGACCACGCGAAGATTGTGCGCCATTGCCCAGTCAAACTCGGAAATAACGACGACTGCGGAATCGACTGTGCCCGGTTCCACATTAATATATTGTTCGACACAGGAAAGCGCATCCCGCGCGTGGAGCGCTGTCTTGCCGAGGCGACGGTCCAGCAACTGCCCGACATCATTGTTGCGTGCAAGGTAACCAGCATCCGCAATGGCGCCGAAGCCGACTGCAAGCCCGGGCAGACCGGATTGCCGACGCATTCTCATCAGTCCTTCCATGAACCCGTTTGCGGCCACATAGTTGGACTGCCCAGGGTTTCCGACCATGGTGGTGACAGAAGAGAAGGCGATAAAATGATCCAGCGCATCTTGACGCGTGGCCCGATCCAGGAGAGCAGCACCCTTAACCTTGACTTCGATGACGGGGCGGTTGCGCTCCCGCGTCAGGTTTCCGATCAATGCATCATCCAGAACCATCGCTGCATGGATCACCGACTTGATCGGGGCTGATTTACGCAAAGTGGCGAGCAATTCAGTCACCGCCGCTTCATCGGTCACATCGCAAGCGTGGAGGCTGACACTGACGCCATCCTTCTTCCAGCGCTTGATGGCTTCTGCCGTCTGTTCATCGGCCACGCCACGACGCGAGCAAAGAGCGATATTGCGTGCACCTTTCTCGACCATCCAGTTTGCCGTCACCAGCCCGAAACCACCGATACCGCCGACGACGAGATGCATACCTTCCGGATCGACAACCATCGAGCGGCGCGATTTAATCGCAACATGATCCTCGCCTGCCACAGGTGGCAGCACGACGATCTTGCCGATATGGCCGGCATTCTGCATCAGACGGAACGCGTCCCCGATTTCGTCGAATGCAAAAGCCCGGTAAGGCAGCGCCGAAAAAACGCCCTCTTCGAACAGCGTCCCAATCTCGGACAACATGCGGCGCGACAATTCCGGATGGAACACCAGCAACTGATCGGCGTCGATCCCGAAATAGCTGATATTCCGACGGAACGGCCGCAAACCGATTTTGCTGTCAGCGTAGTAATCGCGTTTGCCAAGTTCCAGAAAACGGCCAAACGGTTTGACCAGTGACAAACTGAGTTCCATCGCCTCGCCGAACAGCGAATTCAAGACGAGATCAACACCCTCACCATTGGTGACGTCGCGAACATCCTGCACGAAGCTGAGCGAGCGCGAATCGAACACATGATCCGCCCCCAGAGTCTCGACGAAGCGGCGTTTCTCTGGAGTGCCTGCCGTTGCAATAACAGTTGCGCCGACATGTTTGGCCACCTGAATGGCGGCAAGGCCCACGCCGCCGGCAGCTCCGTGAATGAGGATCGTTTCGCCGGCGCGCATACGGCCAAGCTCGACAATTGAGTAATAGGCGGTCAGGAAGACAACCGGCACCGAGGCCGCAGCGGTCAGATCGATCCCGGTCGGTAGGCGCGCAATTCCATCGCGTTTCACTGCAACATGTGTAGAGAACGCTGCAGCAGCGATCGCCATGACTGGGTCGCCCGGAGCGAGATCCGTCACATTCGCCCCTACGGAAACAACTTCACCCGAAAATTCCATACCGATCGAGGCACCGGCAAAGCCGTCTTCAAGCGCCTCTTCCGGCAACAGACCCATGGCCCACATAACGTCACGGAAATTCAGGCCGGTCGCGACGACTTTGACCAGAACCTCATCATCGCCAATGGCGGGAACCTCGCAACTTTCCCAACGAATGGCCGATACCTGCGAGGGAACAAGCTGACGGATGACGGCGGCATCGAAGTCGCTCGTCACGCGCTGCGAGGGAACAAGAGCTCCAGGCACGGCGCGCAATTCCAGCAGCTGTGCGGTTTCGCCGTCGAGCACCCATTCGCTGTTTCCGCTTTGCAAACCGTGAACGCGGTCTGCACAAGCAAGCAGCAACCCTGTTTCTTGAGTCGAAAGCCCCGGATCCACGCAGTGAATATCCAGGAAATCGTACTCGTTACGAACGACGCGAAGATATGCCCATAAGCCCGAATTCAAGGAACTCGCCGCGTTGCCATGACCATGGTTCGCGATCGATGCGCCGCCAGGCGCAACCACGACGAGACGAATACCTTCACCCTTCGCGAGAACGGTATCCCGGCATTCAGCCAGGGCCATAGCGTAGGCATTGAGACCCATGACACGATTTTGAAGGACAAGAGAGATGTCCTGATCTGCCCGTGGTTCCGGCGATAGATAGACAGTAGAACGCAGAACTCCAAGATTATCCTGCAAAGCGTCGATGATCGCCGCGCGGTCTTTTTCAAGATCAAGTCCGATGACAAGCGAAACGACACTTTCGCAACCAGCAGCGGCGGCGGCACCCTCGATCGACGATTGATCGACAGTACCATCGTGAAGCACGAGACACGTACCAGAACGGGTCTCGGACTGACCGCTTTGAGCATCGCTGACCAGTTGAACATCCGCAACCCGTCCGAACGCTTCGACCGTCACGAGCGAGCCACTGGGCATTTCCATCAGCTTGGACTGAATGGAAGAGAACTCCATCCCTTCAAGACTTTTGTCCCAGGCGGCTGCACCCAAAAGCGCTCCACCAGTGGATGCGTCGAACCAGTTTTGATCCAGCCCATGAACAAAATCGTTGACGACCCCTGGAGCGCTGAAAACGCCAAGGAAAACCCCTGCACGCTTGAGAATGTCTGGAACCACTGAGTCCGCGACATGCATGCGAAACTCGTCGCTGGCGCTGACGATGATATCCGCGCCGCCGACGTCAGTGAGCTCGTCTTTGTCCGTCACTCTCACATAGGTGTCATTTTCAAATAACACCTCGAGGCTGCGCCGAGCACCACCGTCCGATTCGCAAACTGTCAGGCTAGCACCGAATGTCGCGACCACATCTGCAATTTGACGGCTGACATGCGGCGAAACGCTACCGAATTCAAGCACACGAATTCTCTTGCCACTGGAAGCATTTTGCTCAAGGCAGGCCTGAAGCGACGACAACAGAACCGACACGCGCATCTTGGCGCTTGGAGAATGCGTCGCCTGATGATCGAGCGTGGCTTCGCTGATGAAGGCGTCAGGCTTCGCAGACTCATTCTCTTCGGAAGAGGCACGGACAGCGCTTAGTCGTGCAATGACCTCACGATGGCAATCGTTGATGAGGACAGCTTCGACCACACGTTGTGGACAGCTCTGATAGAGATCGCGGAGGATTTCAGAGGGTGCCGGAAGAGAAAAATCGTCTTCTAACATCCATTGTCCATCCGCGTGCCGCGCGAAGCCCGCATCAACCAACATGTTGAGATTGCTGGTAAGATAGGCACGCATCCCGTCATCTGCGGGCAGGTTTTCCTTCCGGATTACGCTGCCGCCTTCGGCGAGAGACTTGGCAATGTCGAAAACCGCGCTGAAGACTGCAGCCTGGAAAAGGAAGGTCTCATTATCGAGGCCGGTTTCCTCGACGCCTGCAAAAAACGAGGTTTTGCGCATCAATGGCGCCGGAACATAGTCCGCGATCTTGATGCTCTCAAGGAAGGGTACACTTTCGTAGTGGAAAGAAAGGCCATCAAGCGTCTTGTGTTGCTTGAGATAGGTGCGGCGGAAGCGGCTGTCGGTGAAGACAGCAATCTTTTCCCCGGCGTCGTCGAACAGCTCAAAATTTGCCCTGATCGAGGTCGGGCTTAATCGCACGATTTCAATGACCGCCTTGGTCAAAGGCCTCTGAAGTTTTGCGATACGGATCTTGCCAAAGCGAACAGGAATATACGGTGCGCCGCCCATATCCCCACTGAACCGATCAAACAGGGCGACCAGACCGTGGAATACCGCATCCACCGACATAGGATTGAGGTTGTAGTGAAGCAAAGGATGTCCAGGCGCAGCGGCTGCCTTCAGATCAACCTCGATGCGGCGATCACCGAAGCTGCGGGCATGCTCCAGCAACTGAAATCGTGGACCATAATTTAGCCCGAAGTTGCGAGCGGTTTGGTAGGCCTTGGCGGCATCGATCTCGCTGCTCTCTCCGTGGCCTTCCCCGACAACCTCGTAGCCACCCTCGGACGCGGTGACCTTGCGGACACGCGCGACCACGTGGATGGCCCACTCGTCATCGGTCAAGCGTTCTCGCGAGCGGATCTGCAGATCACCCGTTTCTGGAGAGATGGTGGTGGAGAGTTCGAGAAGGCGACCGTGACTCAATTCAAGAGGTCGAACGATCTCCACATTGGAGATTTCCACCTGATCGGTCTCGAAATATTGCTCTGCCGCACAAATAGCGATCTCTATGAAACCACTGCCTGGCAGAATAGCGCGGTCGTCGACGACGTGCTCTGCGAGATCAGGAAAGAGATGCGCGTCGATATGGTTCTTCCAGGTAGATCCGTTCGGATCAACGCGCCAGCCTAGGAGCGTGTAGCCATAGGTCTGCACTCGCCCATAGATGTCTACACGATCGCTCGTCATTTCGGCAGGCAGGTCTGTCTTTTCAAACGGCAGCACTGGCAATTGAATAAAGGCGTTGCGACGCCCGAAGATCTGCTCGGCGTCTACTGAAGCACCCGCAGCAATGGCGCGGGCCATAGCGCGTCCGATCGGATCGCGCTTGGCTGGTTCCGGCTCTTTCACCAAGGTCGAAACAACGCTGATAGTCGCCGAATGCAGCTGCGCTGCATCATTGATGTAGCTTGTCAGAATAGGCCGCGGAGACATTTCTATGAAGACGTTGCAGCCAAGCTTCAAAGCCTCCTCTACGGCGTGTAGAAATTTCACAGGCTGTCGAACATTCTGCCACCAATAGTCGGGCGTCAGCGAAACGCCGGTCAGAACCGTTCCTGTCACGGTCGAGATAAATGCGCGTTCAGAAGAGCGCGGATGTATTGCCGGCATATCGCCAAGGAAAGCATCGCGAGCCTGATCGATCAGTGGATGATGGAACGGGTAGTCAATATCGAGCGGTTGTACAGCCACCTTACGCTTGCGTGCACGCTCCCGCAGCAATTTGATCTGATCGCCAGGACCTGAAATCGTCACAGAATTGGGTGCATTGATGGCGGCAACCTGGAGGTTGTCGAGTTCGACTGCTTTGATCAAATCCCATGCGGCTTGCTCACCCAGCTTCACCGCAGCCATTGTGCCTTGTCCCGCCAGCACATCCTGATGCAGCGAGCGCTTGGCGATAACGGCAACTGCATCAGCAAGCGAAAGGGCACCGGCCGCATAGGCAGCTGCGACTTCGCCAACAGAATGACCGAAGGTCGCCGTCACGTTAAGTCCCATCGCGACCAGAGCGTCGGTCAGGGCAACCTGGACCGCAAACAACAAAGGTTGTGCGAGCTTGGTATCGCCCAGTTTGCTATCCAGTTCCGGATCGTGCAATGCCGCGACCAGATCGATATCCGAATAACGCGAGAAAAGGGTCGCAATGTGCTCGTAGCTCGCTTTATAAGTCGCATTCTGCAAGGCATCGAGACCCATCCCTGCCCACTGCGCGCCGTTACCTGAAAAGACGAGCGCAACCTTCGGGTCACGTGACAGCGCCTCCCCGGTCTGCCCTTCGCCGCCCTTGGACGATGAGACAAAGGCAGCAATGGCCTCGATGACGTCCTGACGATTGCCCTTCACAACAAAACGATGCCGAAGCGCCGATCTGTTGGAGCCCGCCGCAGCAATCACCGCATCGCGCTCTGCATCATCATAAGCATTGGAAAGGCGATCCTGATAGCCTTTAACCAGCGATTTCAGGCTATCGGCAGTATGCGCACTTGCCATGAAAAAGGAGTTGGAATCGCCATCCGGAATGGTCGCAGCAAGCGGTTTGGGATCGGCAATAACGACATGGGCATTCGCACCGCCAAAACCGAAGGAGTTGACGCCTGCAAGACGCGGCTTGTCGCTGCGTTCAAGCGCCATACCGTCACTGGCAACGACAACATTCAGACCTTCAAAATCGATGTCATCATTTGGCGTATCAAAATGTAGCGACGCTGGCAGATAGTCATGCTCCAAAGCCATCATTGCCTTCATCAAGCCGAGAAGACCGGATGCAGGTTCTGCGTGACCGATATTGGTCTTAACAGAGCCAATAGTAATCGGCTTCTCGCGACGCATGCCGATGACCTGGCCCAAAGACCAGACTTCTGCAGGATCGCCGACCTTTGTGCCAGTACCATGTCCTTCGACGAAGGCGACATCATCGAGATCAAAGCCGCCATCATGATAGATGGATTCAAGCAGTGTTGCCTGCGCTTCGCGCGATGGCAGGGAAATCCCGTTTGTGCGGCCTGCGGCATTGATGCCAGACGCAACGATCGTTGCATGGCTGCGATCACCGTTTTGCTGAGCAAGTTCGCTCTTCCGAAGCACCAGAACCACGCCACCCTCGGCGCGGACATACCCGATACCATTGTCATCATAGGCACGGCAAAGCCCGTCTTTCGATAGCATACGCGCCTGCGCAAATCCCACGAAGGGAAGCGGGTGTACAAGAATGTTGATCCCACCGACGATAGCCGTGTCGACCTCTCCGCTATTGATAGCGCGCACGGCATGATCGAGTGCAACCAATGACGAGGAACAGGCGGTATCGACTGTAAGACTCGGCCCGTTCAACCCGAAAACATGCGATATCCGATTGGAAACGATCGAAAGCGTATTGCCCGTCATGAAATGTGGGCCAGGCGCCGCGGGATCCTCGACGGAGAGATTGCCATGATCGATATTCGAAGCACCGACATAGACTGCAACCTTTTCACCGTGCAGGCTTGCCGCCGGGATATTGGCATCTTCCAAAGCCCGCCAAGTTAGCTCAAGCAAGATCCGCTGCTGAGGATCCATATAGAGCGCTTCGCGCTTGGAGATACCGAATAGTGCGGGATCAAAACGATTTATGTCATCAAGAACACCGGCAGCATACGTGTAGTATTTTCCCGAAACCCCCATCTCAGGATGCCAATAACGGGCAATATCCCACCGATCTGAAGGAATATGCGACACCACGCATTTGCGTTGGCGCATAATCTCAAATAGTTCCTCAGGAGAATTAGCGCCAGGGGCTACACAGGCACGCCCGATAATCTCAACAGTCATTTATCTCGTTCACAATTCATAGAGCCGAACGACACGCATATAGATCTGCTTGCCCCCAATCGGCTCTTTATCCCACCTCAAATTCCCTTAGAGAACGTAGGCAAGGGCGTCAATTCTTATCACCCCTAGGCTGCACACAAGCACGACCACCGTCCCCTAACGCGCATCTTTAGCTCTGAGGCCAACAAGACAACCATATCGCTCCAGAGGCTACCCCAATAGCGTAAATTAGAAACGGCATACCCAGAAAAAATGGAACTTAGCCGCCGAGTGACGTCCAGACAAAAGAAACAGCCATCATTTCAGCAGCCAAAATCTCCATTCGCGCGCCTTCAGTTCGCAACCCAACTACACATCGCCATTGGAAAAGAGAACACTGTGCCCAACAAAAAAAGCGCGCCCACGCTTCACAGTTGGGCACGCCTTATTAGAGACAGGGTAAAGCTGACTGCATCAGCAGTTGCTGTTACGCCGCTTCTTCCTGCGCATCGTCTTCATCTGCAGTGCGTCCGCGCTTCGGCCCCTTGTTGAGGCTGACCTCTACGAGACGAACAGCCTCGGTATCAGATACTTTGTTCACGGCAGCGATTTCGCGCGCCATGCGATCAAGAGCAGCCTCATAGAGCTGGCGCTCGGAATAGGACTGTTCCGGCTGATTTTCAGCGCGATAAAGATCGCGAACCACTTCAGCGATCAGGATAAGGTCGCCAGAATTGATCTTTGCATCATATTCCTGTGCGCGGCGGGACCACATGGTACGCTTGACGCGCGCCTTGCCCTGAACAACCTTGAGAGCACGCTCGACAAAATCCGTCTCGGAAAGCTTACGCATACCGATCGTGAGAGCTTTAGCGACAGGCACCTTCAGGCGCATTTTATCTTTATCGAAATCAATAACAAAAAGCTCAAGCTTCATGCCGGCAACTTCTTGCTCCTCGATAGCGGTAATGGTACCGACACCGTGAGCGGGATAGACAATCGATTCGCCGGTCTTGAAACCTTGGCGCGTCGAAGATTTTTTCTGCTGGGTCGTCATTCGCGTTAAAAACTCCCTATGATGCTTCCGGCTTTTGCCGGTGCCGGGTCAATCAGGCCCGGATGAGACGGGGGAAATCCGCCAGGTCATTCCATCCTGGTCCAGTTGATTAGATTAAAGCAGAAAACACTCCCCGGCGCTGACGAGGCGACTTGTCGTCGCAGATGTCAAAAAACCGCGGAAATTGCTGATTGCTTTCGTGAAGTTGTGGCAATTGAATTGCCTTAAATGGATCAGTTTCATGACCCTAGCATAAAAATATGAAGAAATCAATGTTTTGCTTGCCCGCAACTGCCTCCCCTTCGGCCACACGCCGAAAGGTCGTTCAGGCAAAATAGCTGTCGGAGCGCAACAGGCGACGCAACGCCTCAGTCGCCGGCTCCCGGCTTTTCGGAGAAGAACTTTTCAAACTTGCCTTCTACGCCATCCATCTCTTTTGCTTCCGGCAGAGGATCACGCTTCACCGTGATATTGGGCCAGATCTGAGCGAAGTCCGTATTAAGCTTCAGCCACTTGTCGAGCCCCGGCTCCGTGTCAGGCTTGATCGCCTCAGCTGGACATTCCGGTTCACACACGCCGCAGTCGATGCATTCATCCGGGTGAATCACGAGAAAATTCTCGCCTTCATAAAAGCAGTCGACAGGGCAGACCTCGACGCAATCGGTGTATTTGCAGCGAATGCAGTTGTCGGTCACGATATAGGTCATGCAACACTCCAGAATTTTGTCAGTTTCGGCGCTGGGAGCACGCCTATCGCCTATTGCCGGATGTTTCGCGTGGCACCGATAGGGAGCCACAAGCATATCCGGATATTACATCTCAGCTATTGCCTTCGCCGCGCTATAGCAAGGATAAACCATCCTGAAAATAGCCCCTTGCGAGGCAACTTATTCTATTCCGCATCCCAGAGGTCACGACCCAGCACACGATCAACCTCGCGCCGTTCTTTTTTGGTGGGCCGCCCGGCACCCGGCGCGCGCTGAGCTTGTTCGTAGAGACTGACAGCTTCGCGTTCTTCCTGCGGAGGCGAAACATCGTCGTAAAGCAACCGCGCCTGCTCAAACGGGCCACGGCGCTCGCCGCAGGCTTTTATGATGACAACGAGATTTCTCCGCTCAAGCGCAATGTCGATGCGGTCGTCTGGCCCAACCAAACGGCTCGGCTGCTTCGCAGTCACTCCGTTGACCTTCACATGACCAGACAAAATCTTGCTTTGCGCCAGGGACCGGGACTTGGCAAGCCGCGCAAAAAAGAGCCACTTGTCGATGCGCTGGCGCAAGCCGCCAACCGGCTGCTCCCGTTCGCCCATGACTACTTCTTCATCTGCTCCTTGAGCGCGGCAAGCTTGGCAAAGGGCGAATCGGGATCAAGCGGCTTTTCCTTGCGAACCGGCTTGGAATCGAAGCGATTGGGCTGACCCTTTTCGTTGCGCTTCGGACGCTGATCACCAAACGGCTTGCGGTCCTGGCGCTCTCCACGTTTCCCGTGGCCGCCGCGATTATCGTCACGGTCGCCCTGCTTTGATGGCTGACCATCCCGACGGCGCTCGCCTTGCGCTTCAGCATCATTGCGGCGACCTCGACCCTTATTGGCATTGGGTGCACGTTCGCCGCGCTGGTTGTCGCTGCGACCGCCCGGGCGCCACAAGAGTACCGGCTTCGGCTCCGCCACATCTGCGTCCTGAGAAACAGCAGGCTCACCAGACGGTTCCGTCCCAGCCGTCTCGACGGGCTTATCCTCCGAGGCGACGTCGGTCGCAACTACGTCAGCGGCGACCGCGGCTTCAGAAGGAGTACTCGCTTCTTCGACCGCTGAAGGGGTATCTGTACCGCCCTCGACAGCATCCGTGTTCGATTTCTCTGCTGTTGCGGGTTCGCCCTTTGCCGAAACAGTTGCAGATGCACCGTCTTGCTGTCCGAGATGGGCTTGCGCTTCTTCTGCCGTCACGCTGTCTGCGCGATAGCCAAGGCCCTTGAGAATTTCTTCCATGTCGTCAGGGGTCGCACCGAGGATCGACAGCATTGCGGTCGTCGCCGTGAAGCGGCGACCATCATAGGCGCCTTCCGGCCGCGCCGCCTGCCCCGGCTTCCACTGCAGCAGAGGCCGAATGATATCCGCCAACCGCTCAAGAATATCGATGCGAACGGCCCGCTTTCCAAGAAACCGGAAACCGGCAAGCTTGTAGAACATGCGTTCATAGGTCGGATCCGTCACAACGGATGTTCGCCCTGCCGCCAGAACCGGAATGAGATCGCCATAGCCCGGCTTCTCCATACCGTCGTTCTTCAGCGCCCAAAGCAGCGTAATCAACTCCGCTGGCGCAGGCTTCAACAGCGAGGGCACAAAAATATGATAGGCGCCAAAGCGGACGCCATAACGGCGAATGGATGCGCGCGATTCCTGGTCCAGCGACTTAACGTCATCTGAAACATCGCGACGGAAGAGGACACCAAGGTTCTCAACAAGCTGAAACGCCAGCCCCTTTGCCAGACCTTGAAGATCTTCGGCGCGCGAAAGATCATCCAGTGGCTTCAGCACTGTGGAAATATGGTGATTCACGAAGCGCTCGATACGCGCGACGACATGGTCGCGGGCATTTCCGGTCAGCTGTTCGTCTGCCAGCAGGATGACGCGCGGATGCATCACATGATCAGCACCGATCAAGCGGCCAACAGGCTCGCCCATCCAACGAACAAGGCCATCAGAGCTCAAGGCCAGATCATTATTGCCCGAAGCATGGATACGCGCAGCGCGTGCCTCGAATTCCAGCGATAGCGCTTTTTGCGCTGCCGTCTGAATAGCCTTTGCATCAGGACCTTCTGTCCCAACGGCCATTGTAAATCGGAATCCGGCTAGTTGTCCGACGTGATGTCCTTCGACGAAGACATCGCCATTAACACTAATTTCAGCTTCAAGCATTGCATTCTCTCTCAGGCGCTTCATGAGCACAGATGTCCTGCGATCAACAAAGCGTTTCGTCAACCTATCATGTAGCGCATCGGACAATCGATCTTCGATTTCCCGTGTCTTTTCCTGCCAGTGTGTCGGATCGGCAAGCCAACCGGGCCGATTTGATACATATGTCCAAGTTCTTATTTGCGCGATTCGAGCAGATAGCGTGTCTATTTCCCCATCCGTTCGATCCGCGCGCATGACCTGTTCGGCCATAAAATTCTCGTTCACTGTGCCGTATCGCGCAAGATCAGAAAAGAGGCTAGATATCAGTTCCGCATGCTGGGCTGGCGTTATCCGCCGATAATCCGGCAACGCGCAAGCTTCCCAAAGCTTTTGAACACGTTCGGGCTTTGTGGCCAAATCCCTGATTTCGGGATATCGCACCAGCGTTTCGAGCGCCTGCTGATCGATTGCCGGCAAAGCCTTCGTCAGCCCAGCTATCTTCGGTGTCGCTTCCAGGCTGCGGCGCAAGGCGTCGAGAGACGAAAAATCGAAATCGGCCGTCCGCCACTGCAAGACTTTGACCGCATCGAAATGATGGCTTTCCAGTCTTTCCACCATCTCGTTGTCAAAAGGAGAGACTCGACCAGTCACTCCGAATGTGCCGTCCTTCAAATGTCTGCCGGCACGACCCGCAATCTGGCCCAGTTCGCTTGGGTTGAGGTTGCGGAACTGGTAGCCGTCAAATTTTCGGTCCTGAGCGAAAGCGACATGATCGACATCAAGATTAAGCCCCATGCCAATAGCATCGGTAGCAACAAGATATTCGACATCGCCTTCCTGGTAGAGACCGACCTGGGCATTGCGTGTGCGCGGGCTGAGCGCGCCGAGAACAACGGCTGCGCCGCCACGTTGACGCCGGATCAGCTCGGCAATCGCGTAAACCTCGTCGGCAGAAAACGCAACGATAGCAGTCCGCTGCGGAAGTCGGGTGATTTTCTTTTGGCCGGCATAGAAAAGTTGTGACAGCCTTGGGCGTTCTACGACCACGATCCCTGGCAGCAACTGCTGGAGAATAGGCTTCATCGTCCCTGAACCGAGAAGAAGCGTCTCCTCGCGCCCACGAAGGTGGAGAAGACGGTCAGTAAAGATATGCCCGCGCTCCAGGTCGCTTGCCAATTGGATTTCGTCAATCGCGACAAACCCCACCTTGGTGTCACGCGGCAATGCCTCGACCGTGCACACCGAAAACCGGGCACCGGGCGGCGAAATTCGTTCTTCACCGGTAATGAGAGCGACCTGAGACAGGCCGACGCGTTCGACAACGCGGGTGTAAACCTCTCGTGCAAGAAGCCGTAAGGGCAACCCGATGATCCCGGTACCATGGGAAATCATTCGCTCGATCGCGAAATGGGTCTTGCCTGTATTCGTCGGCCCCAGCACAGCTGTAACGCCGCGGCCGCTCAATATCATGGGTTGCGACGTCAATCCCTGCTCCGCAATTAAGCAACCACGCAATCCGAATGTTGCGACGCGGTCGGGCAAGACATGGCGATCATCGACAGCAAAGGCAAGCGATGTTTCCGCATTTGAGGGAAATAATCACCGTTGAGAGGCAGAGGCGCACGCCTGTTCCGGCCAAAGCCATCTCGTATCGCAGATCTCAGGTGCGACCTGGAAACCAGACGGCGACGGAAAAGCGATGGGGCGTCCGCGGCTTTGTCCAGGCGGAAATTTATAGCGCATCCCTGATGCTCAGTCGGAATAGGGGCCTCCTCGCGACATCGCGCCGAGAAAAGGTGCGAACCAGAGATCGAGTCGGAACCGATGCGTAGGATAACCGTTTGGCTTGCGAAAAGCGCAGAGGTTAACGAACATGAGTCTTGGGCGTCCCCCGGCTGAATGGTTGTCGCGAAACACGGGTCGAAATTTCGTATTCATACACGGCTTGGCCATGTCCCCCACTTTCTGGCGACTTTATGCGCCAGGTTGTGTTCGAGAGCGTAACGCGGTCGCTTACCCTCTCCCTGGACATCATCCTTGGCCTCTTGCCTCAGCCGGAGCACAACTGACGACCGATCAGATCGTTGAAGCCTACGCGAAGGCTATCGAAGAGGACTTTCCCTTTGGCCGCGTCACACTGGTTGGTCACTCGACGGGCGGATTCGTTTCCCTTCTCCTCGCTGCGGCAAGGCCTGACCTCATTCAATCGGTGGTGCTGATGGGCAGCTTTGCCTGCGGGCGGTTTGAGGGACGCGAAAGGGTCGCCGCTCGAATTCTTCGAATTCCTGGTCTTGGCCCAAGATTTTTTGCCGCCTGCTTCCGGCGCTGGATTTCGAGCCAACAGCATTTCCGTCAAGGGTCCATCGAATGTGTCTATGACAAGACCTGCCCTTGGGAGACCGAGGAGGCACGTGCGATGATGGAAGAGGTGCGCATCCAGCTTCAGCGATCCAGACCGGAGGACATCGCGTCCGTTGTCGCCTGGTTCCAGCGGACATCGGCACTGCCCGTATTACCCGAACTTCAGGTTCCGGCGCTGAATATTATCGGAGCAAATGATTCAATCGTTCCGCCATCACATCAGATACGCATATCGAGAATGCTTCCCAATGCGCAGACAGTTCTCTTTGGAAACTCAGGTCATCTGTTGATGGTTGAGCGACAGAGTGAATTCAACAAGGTTCTGGAGCGCTTCATCGAAGCGCCTATCCTGGTGAGATCGCCTCTCTCTGCGAGAGGAAGAGCACTTGCACATGCACAGCCCCAGAAAGCGAGCATCAATCCGGTCGAGTCGCGGCGCCGTTGGTCAGTGCTGGCTAACGTGTCACGACGCATTCCCCACCTGGTGCTCGGAACAAATCAGCCGCACCAGCATTAATGTGTCGAAGTTTCTATTCGGCCTACCAAAAAGGAGAGGGTCTTATGCTCGGTACGGTTCTGCTTGTTGTTCTTGTCTTATTGCTGATTGGCGCACTGCCCAACTGGGGTTACAGCCGCTCATGGGGCTACGGTCCCTCCGGCGGCCTCGGTCTCGTCGTGGTCATTATTCTGATTTTGCTCCTGATGGGCCGAATCTGATCTGAAAGCCCCCTATTAAAGGACTTCCAAAATGAAAAAAGTACTTCTTTCACTCGGTCTCATCGCTGCTCTCGCATCCTGCACTGCCACGGAACGTGGTGCGTCGGTTGGCGCAGCCGGTGGCGCGGTTATCGGTGGTATCGCATCGAATTCCGTAGGCGGTGCAGCAATCGGTGCCGTGGCTGGTGGTGTTGCCGGCGCTCTGATCGGGCGGTCCCAGGAACGCGCGGGCTATTGCGTCTATCGCGATCGCCACGGCCGCACCTATGAGGCCCGTTGCCGCTAAAAAGTGTAGATGCCGATCTCGTATCGGCCTTTACGTTTCGGACATGAGGAGCCGAAATAGCGTCTACATTAAAGCCGGGCCATCAGCTTGCTTCGCACTGATGGTCCGGCTTTTTTAGTTCAGACGAAGAACTGTCCGCCATTTGCCGAGATAGTCGAGCCGGTAATAAATCCGGCATCGTCAGAGGCGAGAAAAGTCACGATGCGTCCAATCTCTTCCGGCTCGCCGAGCCGACCGACGGGGATTTGCGGAATGATACGCTCGTTCAGCACTTTTTCAGGAATGGCCTTCACCATTTCGGTGGCTATATAGCCGGGACATACTGCATTGACCGTAATTCCCTTGGCGGCGCCTTCCTGGGCGAGCGCCTTGGTCAGCCCCAGATCGCCGGCCTTGGAGGCCGAATAGTTGACCTGTCCCATCTGACCCTTCTGACCATTGATGGATGATATCGTAATCACGCGGCCAAAATTGCGATCTCGCATGCCAGTCCAGACCGGATGCGTCATGTTGAAGACGCCGTTCAGATTGGTATTGATCACTTCAAGCCATTGATCGGGCGTCATCTTGTGGAACATCGCATCACGCGTGATCCCGGCATTGTTCACAAGAATATCGACTGGACCGAGTGCAGCTTCGACGGCTGCGACACCGTCTGCACACGATGCATAATTCGACACATCCCATTTAAAGACGGGGATGCCAGTCTCGCTTTCGAAGGCCTTGGCCTTCTCTTCATTGCCTGCGTAGTTGGCAGCGACCTTGTGGCCTGCCTCCTTCAGCGCGACCGAGATTGCAGCACCGATTCCTCGTGTGCCGCCTGTAACCAATGCAACTCTGCTCATAGAGCCAGCCTCCCTCTGGGTATGGTTTGGGCGATGGCGGCCCTTCTATTGGAACCTGCCGATGTCGCCGAATAACGGCTGATCTCTTCAACAAAGATCAGCCGTTGTTTCTAATGTCACATGGATTCAAGGCACATGGCCACGCCCATGCCGCCACCGATGCAAAGGGTTGCAAGTCCCTTCTTGGCGCCACGACGCTGCATTTCAAACAGCAACGTGTTGAGAATGCGCGCGCCCGAGGCACCCACCGGATGACCAATGGCGATGGCTCCGCCATTGACGTTCACAATGGATGTATCCCAGCCAAGATCCTTGTTGACGGCGCAAGCCTGTGCGGCAAAGGCTTCATTGGCCTCGACCAGATCGAGATCGCCGATCTTCCAGCCGGCCTTTTCCAAGGCCTTGCGCGATGCCGGAATGGGGCCTGTACCCATGATCTTTGGATCCACGCCTGCCGTGGCCCACGACGCAATACGCGCCAGCGGTGTTATGCCACGACGTGATGCTTCGCTCTCCGTCATCAACAGCGCGGCTGCCGCACCGTCATTGATACCGGACGCGTTGGCGGCTGTCACCGTTCCTTCCTTGTCGAAGGCCGGCTTCAACTTGGTCATGTTGTCCATTGTGGCGCCCAGACGGATATATTCGTCGGAGTCGACGGTGACGTCACCCTTGCGGTTAGAAACTACAAAAGGAATGATCTCGTCCTTGAACTTGCCAGCCTTCTGCGCTGCCTCAGCCTTGTTTTGGGAGGCAAGTGCAAACTGATCCTGCTCTTCGCGGGAAAGCTGCCATTGGCGCGCAACATTCTCGGCGGTGATGCCCATGTGATAGCCATAAAAGGCGTCCGTGAGGCCGTCTTTAATCATGGTGTCGATCATTTTCATGTCGCCCATCTTGGTACCTGAACGCAGGTGAGCGCAATGCGGCGCCATGGACATGGATTCCTGACCACCTGCAAGGATGATCTTTGCGTCACCGGTCGCGATCTGCTGCATTCCAAGGGCAACGGCACGTAGACCGGAGCCACAGAGCTGGTTCATGCCCCAAGCGGTCGTTTCCTGCGGGATACCCGCCTTCATGGCTGCCTGACGGGCCGGGTTCTGGCCCTCCCCTGCAGTCAGAATTTGCCCGAGAATGACCTCATCGACTTCTTTGCCATCGACACCCGCTCTCTCGAGGACGCCTTTCAAGACAGTCGCGCCCAGATCATGCGCATGTACGTTGGCAAAGGCCCCGTTAAAGGAGCCCACAGCGGTGCGCCCGGCACTTGCAATAACGATGGAGGGTGTGCTCATGGGATGTTTCCTCACTATTTTTGCTGAACGAAACCTGACAAAGCTTTGATGTTAAGTCAAACGACAAGCGAGTGATGGATAATTTGGTCTGAAGGTAATTTGAGGCTTCCAGATGCGAACTTCTGCAACGCACAAATAGATTGTCAGGTCGCTTCGTTTGCGATTACAGTTGCATTGGGAGTTGCAAAAACAAAGATATTTTTGGGGTCAGGAGACAATTATGGCAAAAAACGATGGCGAGATCGTTATCAAGAAATATGCCAATCGACGCCTCTACAATACCGGCACCAGCACCTATGTGACGCTGGACGACCTGGCCAAGATGGTCAAAAAAGGCGAAGACTTTACGGTGCAGGACGCGAAGTCCGGTGAAGACATTACCCATTCGGTTTTGACGCAAATCATCTTCGAGCAGGAGTCGAAGACAGGCAATACATTGTTGCCAATCTCATTCCTGAGACAGCTTATTGGCTATTATGGCGACCAGATGCAAATGGTTGTTCCAAGCTTCCTCGAACACTCAATGAAGGCCTTCACTGAACAGCAAGCCCAGATGCGCGAACAGATGACATCCGCATTCGGAGAAATGCCGCTTCCGAAGAATTTCCAGATGCCAATCCAGTTGATGGAAGAGCAGGTCAAACGAAACACTGACATGTTCCATCAGGCGATGCAGATGTTCTCGCCATTCCTTGCGACACAGCCGCAAAAGGAATCGAAAAAGGCAGAGGCAAAGGACATAGACGAGTTGAAGGAGCAGTTGCGCTCACTGCAAAACAAGCTCGACAATCTCTGACATCAGGCGCTGATTTCGAAACATGACCTCCGGATAGGCCAAGACCTGCCGGAGGCTTTTTTGTGCGACTGGCTCAGAGCCCGATCGACACATCTCTGCCGGCGCTTCGGATGGAGACGGCAAAGCCTGCCACCACATCAATGAACGCGATGACCATCAGGATAAAGAAAATCTGCGTGGCAGCGCCCCTGACAAGCAGGAACTCGACCAGATAGGCCACAAAGACCAGCATCGACAACATGTGGTTGAGCAAGGAGCCGGAAGCCGTGCGAGTGGCTTTCAAGATCTCGACGAAAAGAAGCGCAAGCGCGATCAGGATAAAGAGGTCCCCGAGGGACAGTGTCCAAAGAGCGCCAGAGAGCATCGATAGCGACAAGATCACCTGCGCGAATGTCGATGCGCCATCTCCGCCAAGCGCCCCCAGCATCACCAGATTGTACAGGATGAAGGGAAGGATCATGAGCGGGAATGCGGCAATCATCTAGTCTCTAAGCCTCCGGGATCAATTCACATCGATGCGATGAATGACCGACTTCATAGTCCAGTTTGCGCTTGGAATAAATGATGCTCTGCTAAAAAGAAAAAAGGCTGGCAAAACGCCAGCCTTTTTAAAGTTCGTGCAAACGCAAAAATTATGCGCTTTCCTTCGGCGTTAAAACCTGACGACCGCGATACATGCCGGTCTTCAGATCGACATGGTGCGGGCGGCGAAGTTCGCCTGAGTTCTTGTCTTCGACGTAAGTCGGAGCCTTCAGTGCGTCAGCAGAGCGGCGCATACCGCGCTTGGACGGGGTCGTTTTTCTTTTCGGTACAGCCATTTCAACTACTCCAAATGACGGACAAAACATAATCCCCGGCCTGTTTTTCGGCCGGACCGATCATGTCACGATCTCGGAATTTGGCGGGCTTATACATGTCCCACCGAGCTTTGACCAGACCCAAAGCGCATTTTTTGCGCGCAAGCTCCGATTCATTGGTCTAAGCTTCATCTTCTTCGACAATCCAGCTTTCTTCCAGTGCCGACGCCAGCCATTTGCGCCATGCCGGATGGGCTTTCATCGCGTCCATATACGCCACTGTATCGGCATCATCAACCAGTCCGTAAATATCAAAGCGATTGACCACCGGGGCGAACATGGCATCGGCCGCACTGAACGCACCAAACAGGAATGGTCCGCCTGAGCGAGTGCGCATTTCCCGCCAGATGGCAGTTATCCGGGCCACATCCTTCATCACGCCGTCTGGCAAATCGATGGAACGCCGTGGCCGGCGCATGTTCATCGGACATGCGCCACGTAAAGCCGAAAAGCCCGACAACATTTCCATACAAATTGACCGTGCCACGGCGCGATCGCCTGATGCTCTCGGCCACAAGCCAGCGTCTGGATACAGTTCAGCGACATATTCGATAATCGCCAGAGATTCCCAAACCTTGATTTCGCCATGCTCGAGCAGCGGCACCCGACCGGTTGGCGACACCGCTCGTATTGCCTGATTTCCGCCCGGAAAATCGAAAGGAATGAGCCGCTCTTCAAAATCGATCCCGCACCCGGTCATGGCGATCCACGGACGGAACGACCATGAGGAGTAATTCTTGTTTCCGATATGGAGAATAAGTTCGCTCATGATGCCGTCCCTTTGAACAATCCGGCCATCAGGCTACTTCCGAGTGGCGGCTGCGACTAATGAAACTTATGAAACTCAGTCATAAAGGCAGGTGATATATGCCCCGGAATTGCGCGCCAGTCGCTCTACGCGCGCAGCAAGTCGATTGAGTGCCTTCGTCGGCTTGCTGGCATTGCGCTCCATCGGATTTGGCAGAGAAACGGCCAGTAGCGCCGCCTGTCGCCGGGAGAGTTTGGATGCGGAAACCTTGAAATGGTATTGGGCAGCAGCTTCTATGCCGTAAATTCCCGGACCCCATTCTGCGATGTTCAGGTAGATCTCCATTATCCGCCGCTTGGACCAGATGAAATCGGATGTGATGGCGAGTGGAATCTCAAACGCCTTTCGCACAAAAGATCGGCTATTCCAGAGATAGAGGTTCTTGACCGTCTGCATGGGGATCGTGCTGGCACCGCGCGTCGCTTCCCCTGCGAGCGCCTCTTCCACCACGCCCTTCATCTCGCCCCAGTCAACACCGTCATGATTACAGAACTGACCGTCCTCGGACATCATCACCGCCTGCACGACATTGGGCGAAATATCATCGAAATTCGTCCAGCGTCGGTCATAGTTCTGAAATGTCACGAAGTCTGTCAGCATCAGCGTCGACATCGGATGAACGGTCGGCACGGCGTAAACGAGGATCAGAAAATAGGGCAGAACCACAAGCGCCAGCAGAACCAACAACACGCGCCGCAACCAATAGCCCAATTTCAAGCCTCGCCTCGATGCCATCTCTTCCAAAGCGCCCTTCCTTCAGGTTTTCGAGGCTCAGTGGCCCACCGCCTTGGATTGTTCTTAACGTCCCTGCAATCTCATGGCCATAGGCCACAATTGAATGACGATGGATAGGCCGGAAGATTCTCGTTGCCAGACAATTTCGCTCGTGCAAAACAACGCTCATGACCGATCAATCCACGACTTTCGAAACCCGATTGCGCATAGCCGCTGCCCGTGTTGAAGACGCGCTTTCCACTGTGCTGGACGAGAAGGCGCTTGAAGGCGAGATTGCCCGACCTGAACATTTGCTGGCAGCCATGCGCCATGGTGTTTTGAATGGTGGCAAGCGGCTCCGTCCCTTCCTGCTGATGGAAAGCGCCGCACTCTTTGGCGCCGATCAGGTTGCGGCGATTCGCGTTGGCGCGGCGCTTGAATGTCTGCACTGTTATTCGCTGGTGCATGATGATCTGCCTGCCATGGACAACGATGATCTGCGACGCGGCAAGCCAACGGTTCACATTGCCTTCGACGAAGCGACCGCCATCCTGGCCGGTGATGGACTGCTGACGCTTGCCTTCGACATCGTTGCCGCCCCCGAGACGGATCTCACCGACAAGGCGAAAACACAGCTTGTACTTGAGCTCGCCCGCGCGGCCGGCATTGGCGGAATGGCCGGAGGCCAGGCACTCGATCTGGCAGCAGAAAAGTCAGCCCCCGATGAATCGGGCATAGTAACCCTGCAAGCGATGAAGACAGGTGCCCTGTTGCGCTATGCCTGCGAGGCAGGAGCAATATTGGCAGACGCGCCGCTGCCAGAGCGCATGCGCATGCGAAGTTTCGGTGAATTGATTGGCAGAGCATTCCAGCTTGCAGACGATCTGCTGGACCTGACTGCCGATGCTGCAACCATGGGCAAGGCAACCGGCAAGGACGCCGCCCGCGGCAAGGGCACGCTATTGGCGCTCAAAGGACAGCAGTGGGCCGAAAGCGAACTTTCAAGGCTTGTCGCCGAAGCGACGGATATTCTGAGGCCCTTCGGCGACCGGGCAAGCACGCTGATTGCAGCCGCACACTTCGTCGCCAATCGCAAAAACTAGACGACCTTCGACCACAACATTTGTCCCGAGATCGCCTGCGCTAGCCTTGCGCCCCTCCGCACATGAAAAAGCGCCATCCGAAGACAGCGCTTTTCCCAAACTCTGAACCGGATGTGGTTAGCCCTTTCTGAGCGGCGAGATCTGAACTTCGACACGGCGGTTTTGAGCGCGTCCTTCCGGTGTCGCGTTCGTCGCGATCGGCTGGCTTGGGCCAAAGCCGACCGCCGATACGCGTCGAGGATCAAGCCCCTGCCCGAACAGATAGTTTGCAACGGATTGCGCACGATTCTGCGACAGCTCCTGATTGTGCTGCAAACTGCCGGTAGAGTCCGTATGTCCGTTGATATCGACAAGCGTCTGATTGAACTTGTTCAAGACGATCGCCACGGAATTGAGCGTCGGATAGAAGTTCGGCATTACCGCAAACTGGTCGGATGCGAATGTGATATTCGACGGCATGTTTAGGATGATGCTGTCGCCGGAACGGGTAACCGAGATCCCGGTTCCCTGAAGCTGCGCACGAAGCTCGGCCTCCTGGCGATCCATGTAGTTGCCGATGGCACCGCCAGCGAGCGCGCCGATACCTGCGCCGATCAGCGCAGCATTGCGGCTTCCCTTGCCGCCGCCGCCAACGACAGCTCCACCGACCGCGCCAAGTGCTGCGCCGAGTACGGCGCCGCCGGCGGTGTTGGAAACCTTCTGCTCGCCTGTATAGGGGTCTGTCGTCGTGCAGGCACTGAGATAGAACGCGGCAAGCGCGAGAATGGGCAGCTTCTTGATCATTGTTGGGTTCGCTCCATGATGTTCCTCTCGCTCAACATAACAATTGCGGCAATATGAGGAAAGCGCTCACCACAACCTACTCTGCAGCACTTTTTTGTCCGTAACGCTTCTCGATATAGTCAATGACAAGCGCTTCGAAATCAGAGGCGATATTGGGACCGCGAAGTGTCATCGCCTTGGCACCGTCGATGAAAATCGGCGCAGCGGGGCTTTCGCCCGTCCCCGGAAGCGAAATGCCGATATCGGCGTGTTTGCTTTCACCGGGACCGTTGACGATACAGCCCATCACTGCGACGTTCAGACCCTCAACACCCGGGTATTTCTCGCGCCACACCGGCATGTTCTTGCGCAGATCGCCCTCGATGCGCTGTGCCAGTTCCTGGAAGACGGTGGATGTGGTCCGTCCGCAGCCCGGACATGCGGCGACCACCGGCACGAATTGTCGAAATCCCATGACCTGCAGCAATTCCTGGGCAACCTGCACCTCGCGGGTACGGTCTCCATTGGGCTCGGGTGTCAGCGAGACACGGATCGTATCGCCAATGCCATGTTGAAGCACGTATCCCATGGCTGCGGAAGACGCGACGATCCCCTTCGATCCCATGCCGGCTTCCGTCAGGCCCAGATGAAGCGCGTGACCCGATCGCTGAGCCAGCATCGAATAGACAGCGATCAGGTCCTGCACCTGCGAAACCTTTGCCGACAGGATAATGCGATTGCGCGGCAGGCCGATTTCCTCGGCAAGCTCTGCAGACAAAAGTGCCGACTGAACGATTGCCTCGCGTGTCACCTGGCGCGCCGACAGCGGGGAGCCGTTCGACTGGTTGTCGTCCATCAGCCGGGTCAGCAATTCCTGGTCCAGCGAGCCCCAGTTCACGCCGATACGAACCGGCTTATCATGGCGGATCGCCATTTCGATGATATCGGCGAACTGCTTGTCTTTTTTGTCCTTGAAACCGACATTGCCCGGATTGATGCGATATTTTGCCAATGCCTCGGCGCAAGCCGGATGGTCGGCCAGCAATTTGTGACCGATATAATGGAAGTCGCCAATCAGGGGCACGTCTTGTCCGAGACGCAACAAGCGTTCGCGGATCTTAGGCACCGCCGCGGCACTTTCGTCGCGATCCACGGTAATGCGCACCATTTCTGAGCCGGACTTATGGAGCGCTGCCACCTGTGCAACCGTCGCATCGACATCTGCTGTATCGGTATTGGTCATGGATTGCACCACGACCGGAGCACCGCCTCCGACGATTACACCTCCGACATCGACCGCAACAGATGCCCGGCGCGGCTTCGGGTCAAATTCTTCCGCTTGGATCATGGTATTTTCTCTAACCGCTGCATGGTTGCATGTCAGGTGGATCAAACATGACAGCTTGTCAACTCTATGGCCTCCACGATGCCCCCTGGCCGCCTCATACTGCGTTGTGAGGCGCATCCGCATGACGTGACAGGCCCGACAATGCAAGCACCACAAGATTGACCAGCGACAGGGCAAGATAAACATTGGCGAGCGAGGTGTGTTCGGCCACGAAACCGATGAGAGACGGAGCAAACAGGATTCCCGAATAGCCCATGGTGGTGACCACGGAAAGTCCGATGCCCGGCGCTAGGCCCGGCAGATTGCCAGCCGCCGAAAAAGCGATAGGCACCATATTCGAAATTCCGACACCGGCCAGTGCAAAGCCACACATGGCAATCGTCACATCAGGTGCAAACGCCGCCACCAGCAAACCACTCATTGAAAGCACGGAGCAAATCCGCATCGTGAGTACGGCACCCAAACGATCGCGCACCCAGTCACCCGCAAATCGCATGACCGCCATAGTCAGAGAGAATGCTGCAAAACCGAGACCTGAAAGAGCCAGATCAGCGCCGAGTTCGTCTCTCAAATAGATGGCACCCCAGTCGAGAACGGCACCCTCCGGGATCATGGATAGCAGCGCCATGAGGCCAATGAGCCAGGGAAGAGGTGACAAGGGAAGCCGTGCCTTTGCAACAACATCGTCCGCATGCGGCCGATCGACCATGATCATCGGCCAGGCGATGATCAGCAGCGCGCCAGCAAACCCCGTGGCAATCAGGACATGAGCAAGCACACCAACATGAGCGATAAGGAAGCCGCCTGCTCCGGCGCCAATCAGTCCGCCAAGGCTCCAGAAGGCGTGGCATGACGACATGATCGAGCGACGCATGCGCCGCTCCACAGAGACGGCATTGGCATTCATTGCGACATCCATTGCACCGGTAAAACCGCCGAAAAGAAATAGTGCCGCAGCACCGGCCCAAACGGAGCCAACAAGCGTGATGCCGAGCAGCGTCGGAATGAACAGGACAGCAGAGACCTGCACCACACGGCGCGAACCGTAGCGCGCGATCTGGCTCCCTGCGACCGGCATAAGGGCGAGTGACCCCAGGCCAAACATCAGCAGCATCAAACCCAGACCGCTATCTGAAAGCTGAAGTCGCGCGGCGAATTCCGGGATTTTGGGCGCCCATGTACCCAGGAAAAAACCGTTAGCCATAAACAGCAGCGAGACAGCAACGCGGCTCTTGGGGATCGCCGAACTCCGTTCGTCTTGGATCCGGTCACTGTTCAGATTCGTCGACATTCACTTGCTCTCCATTCGGTGGCGCAAGCTATTTAAATCGATTGAAATTGCAAGCTATGGGCGATGCAACAACCGTCACATTTTATTTCTCGCGGAAATCCGCCTTAGCCATTGCAACGCAAATCCGCCCTTCACAACGAGATTTATGACCCCGACAGAAAGCTTGCAATAATTTAAATAACGTATATACGAATATTTGTAGTTATTTTGCTGGAGATAAATATGTCTGTCGATCGTATGGTACTCGCCTTTGCCGGCTTCATGGTTCTGCTGTCCATCGCACTGACCGCCTTCGTACACCCGCTCTTCGTCTGGCTGACAGTCTTCGTCGGCGCAAACCTGTTGCAATCGGCATTCACCGGCTTTTGCCCTGCCGCGATGATATTCAAGAAGCTCGGCGCCCGCACCGGCAACGCATTCTGAAACACGACCGTCTGAAGGAATAGACTGATGCATGGCATGCGATCCGCGCGCTCCCTGACCGCCGCCCTTGTGTTGTTGGCTTCCTTCAGCATTGCAAATGCTCAAGCGATGCGCCTTGAACAGACGACAGTGCCCGTATGGAAGGCTGTCTACGGCCGGGTGGAAGCACGCGACAGCGTACCGGCGCGCGCCAGAATTGGTGGCATCGTTGTCGAACTCAAAGTCACCGAAGGCGATGAGGTGCATACGGGGGACGTGATTGCGACCATAAAGGATGACAAGATCGACTTCCAGATCGCGGCGATCGACGCCCAGTTATCCGGACTGAAGGCCTCACTGGAAAATGCCCGCTCTGAATTGAAACGCGGAGACGAATTGCTGATCCGCGGCGTCACCACGGCGCAGAGACTGGATTCGCTGCGCACCCAGGTGGATGTTGTCAGCAATCAGATCACGGCCACCCAGGCGCAACGGGCACTCGTTGCAGAACAGACCAGGGAAGGTATCGTTCTGGCACCGACGACCGGCAGGGTCTTGACCGTACCAGTCACACGCAATGCCGTCATCATGGCTGGCGAGACTGTGGCAACAATCGGCGGCGGCGGTTTCTTCCTGCGTCTGGCTGTCCCCGAACGTCACGCAGACCTTCTTGAAAAAGATGCGAATATCGAAATTGATGACGGCAACGGACACACGACACAGGGCCGCCTGGCTAAAATCTATCCCGAGATCGACAATGGTCGCGTGATTGCCGATGTAGAAGTCGAGGATATGCTAACGACCTTCGTCAACCATCGGCTGCTGGTGCGCGTGCCCGTCGGCAAGCGCGAAACACTGCTGGTACCGGAAGCTGCAATTACCAGTCGCTTCGGCATCGACTACGTATCGATAAAGCTTGGAGACCAGACGGTCGCGCGCGCTGTGGTAACATCGAAACCGTGGATGCTCGACCATATGCTTGTTGTCGAGGTCCTGACCGGTCTCTCGGCGGGTGACGAGGTCATCACGCCATGAAACAACATAACCTTGGCATAGCGGGCTCGCTGACGAAGTTCTTCATCGCCTCGCCGCTCACGCCACTGTTTCTGCTCGCAGCATTTGCTCTCGGGCTTGTCGCGCTGATGACATTGCCGCGAGAGGAAGAACCGCAAATATCCGTGCCGATGGTCGATATCGTCGTGCGCGCAGACGGGCTGAAAGCGGAGGACGCCGTCAAGCTCGTCACCGAACCTCTGGAAACAATCGTCAAAGGCATCAACGATGTCGAGCACGTTTATTCACAAACGGCGGACGATCAGGTCATGGTCACCGCTCGCTTCGTCGTCGGCACCTCTGCCGATACCGCAGTGCTGCGCGTGCACGACAAGATAGCAGCCAACATCGCACGCATTCCCGTCGGCATACCGGAACCGATGATCATTGGCCGCACCATCGACGATGTCGCCATCGTATCACTGACACTGACCCCGTCAGATCAGACGGGCGCCGGCGTAACGGCCAATGACTTGACCCGAATTGCCCGCGCACTGCGTGTTGAACTGACCAAGATCGATAATGTCGGCTTGAGCTATCTCGTGGGCGAGACGGGTGCCGCCATCCGCGTGGCACCGGATACCGAAAAACTCGCCCTTTATGGCATCACGCTTCAACAACTGTCTGGCAAGGTCACGGCGGCAAACCGCTCGTTCCCGACGGGGCTGGTGCGCGACAAGGGCCAACAGATCGAAGTTATCGCCGGCGAAACCCTGTCAACGCCCTCCGACATCGGCAATCTGCTCCTGACCTCCCGCGACAATCGCCCCGTCTATGTTCGCGATGTCGCCGATGTATCGTTTACCGCCGACACGTCTGAAGCACGCGTGTCGACGGTCACACGTGAACAGGGTGGCAAGATCAGGCGCGTGCCGGCGGTGACACTGGCCATCGCCAAACGTGCCGGATCAAACGCTGTCCTGGTGGCAGACCAGATCCTGCAACGTGTCGAGACACTGAAGGGCGATCTCATTCCAGGGTCAATGGCAGTCGAAGTCACGCGTAACTACGGCGAAACCGCCAATGAAAAAGCCAACGAGCTACTCTTCCATCTGGGTCTAGCCACCATTTCGATCATTGCGCTGGTCTGGATCGCGATAGGGCGTCGGGAAGCCATGGTCGTTGCCATTGTCATCCCCATGACGATCCTCCTGACGCTGTTTGCCGCAAATATCATGGGCTATACGCTCAACCGTGTATCCCTGTTCGCTCTCATCTTTTCCATCGGCATTCTGGTCGACGATGCAATCGTCGTCATTGAAAACATTGCAAGGCATTGGGGCTATGACGACGGCAAGGACAGGCGCGAAGCGGCAATCGATGCCGTCGCCGAAGTCGGCAATCCAACCATTGTCGCAACACTGACCGTTGTCGTCGCTCTACTGCCGATGATGTTCGTCTCGGGCATGATGGGACCTTATATGAGCCCCATCCCCGCCAACGCTTCAGCAGCGATGATATTTTCCTTCTTCGTCGCGGTCATCGTAACCCCGTGGCTGATGCTGAAGATGGCCGGCAAGGCAAAGCTTCACACCGATGCGCATCATGCGTCTGGAGGGACACTCGGCAAGGGCTATTCAGCCGTTGCGCGTCCCATTTTGGCGTCTAAGCGCAACAGCTGGATTTTCCTGGCTCTGGTCGGGATTGCTACACTTGGATCTCTGTCGCTGTTTTATACAAAGGATGTCACCGTCAAGCTGCTGCCTTTCGATAACAAGGCCGAGCTGCAGGTGACGATTGATCTGCCGGAAGGTTCGTCAGTCGAGGCGACGGACGCCGTGGCGCAAGATGTTGCCCGGGTCGTTTTGCAGACACCCGAAGTCATCTCCCTCCAGACCCATGCCGCATCTGCAGCCCCGTTCAACTTCAACGGCCTCGTGCGCCATGCTTATCTTCGCTCATCACCCGAGATGGGCGACGTCCAGATCAAACTGACGCCAAAAGGCGAGCGTGACCGCACCAGCCACGCGATCGCACTCGACCTGCGCCACCGCATCCTTGCAAAGGTGAGAGCACCTGAGGGTACATCAATCAAGGTCGTAGAGCCACCGCCCGGCCCTCCCGTCATGGCAACGCTTCTGGCAGAGGTCTATGGCCCCGACGCAGACACAAGACGTGCCACGGCAGAAAAAGTGAAGCAGGCATTCAAATCCGTACCCTTCATCGTTGACGTCGATGACAGCTACGGTCGACCCGCAAGACGGCTGCGGGCCACCATCTCCACCGATGATCTGGATTTCTTTGGCGTTGAGGAAAGCGATGTCTTTGATACCTTGTCTATCCTGAACGGCGAGACAGTAATCGGCTATTCCCATCGCGGCGGCGGCAGAGCACCGATTCCGATCGAGATCCGCCTACCAAAAGCCGAAAAGGTGTTGGATGAACGCTTCCTGGCGACCCCTATCCCGGCCAATCTTCTTCCCGGATCCCGATCCGTGGTCGAACTCGGTGATGTAGTCCAGGTGAGGGAAGAACGCGCGTCATACCCAATCTTCCGACACAACGGACGTTTTGCGGAAATGGTGACGGCAGAACTCGCAGGAGACTTCGAAGCACCACTATATGGCATGCTCGCAGTCCGGGACGCGCTCGACAAGATGGATTGGACGGGCGCGCAAAAGCCCGAGATCGCTCTGCACGGCCAGCCGTCGGATCAGAGCAAGCCGGTCTTGCTGTGGGATGGCGAATGGGAAGTGACCTGGGTTACATTCCGGGATATGGGGGCAGCCTTCATGATCGCTCTTCTCGGGATCTATATCCTCGTGGTGGCCCAATTCGGTTCGTTCAAGCTGCCGCTGGTGATCCTCACCCCAATCCCGCTCACCTTCATCGGCATATTAGGTGGCCATTGGATCTTTGGCGCACCGTTCACCGCTACATCCATGATCGGGTTCATTGCGCTTGCCGGGATCATCGTGCGAAACTCTATCCTTCTGGTCGATTTCATCCGTCACGCTGCATCACCTGATCGCCCGCTGACCGAGGTTCTGATTGAAGCCGGGGCTATCCGCTTTAAACCGATCCTCCTGACGGCGCTGGCGGCAATGATTGGTGCAGCGGTCATCCTGACCGATCCGATCTTTCAGGGCCTTGCCATCTCGCTACTGTTCGGCCTTGCATCCTCAACACTACTAACGGTGCTGGTCATTCCCGCGATTTACCGCATATTGCGAACCTGATTGATAATCGACTGGCGAACGAAGCAGCCGCCCGCATAACCGCGGGGGCTAAGTGTTTCCAAACGGTTCCTCTGCCGTTATCAACTGGCAAGAACCACTGGAGGCCAAGAATGAAGATTTTCCAACCCGAAACTGCCACGATAACCCGCACCAACCGCAAGCTTTATGCCGCTTATGAGCTGGCCCACACGCTGGTGGACTTCGCTGCAGCCGTGCTTTTCACCATAGGCTCAGTGCTCTTCTTCAGTGAAAGTACCCAATATTCGGCGACCTGGTGTTTCGTCATCGGCTCCATCTGCTTTGCGATGAAACCAACCATCAAAATCACCCGCGAATTGCACTATCTCCTTATCGGAGATTTCGACGATCTCGCGGGCCACAAACGGTAAACCAAACCTGCAAAGCCAGGGCCATCAGGATGCGGCGAGCCGGTCTTCCACCAGTTCAACCCAGAATGCCGTGCCAATCGGCAGGATATCGTCGTTGAAATCGTAACGGGGATGGTGGAGCGGTGGATCATCTTCGGTCTTCGCCGTCCCGAGGAAGAAATAGGTGCCCGGCACCTTTTCCAGCATATAGGCGAAGTCCTCGGCACCCATGGTCGGATGCACCATGTCGTAAACCTTGTCTTCACCGGCAAAACGCTTTGCCAGTTCGCGCACATAATCGGTTTCGGCCTTGTGGTTCACCGTTGGCGGGTAACCACGATCATATTTGAGCTCCACGGACATCCCGTAGCTTGCCGCCTGCCCTTCGGCAATCGCACATATACGCCTTTCCAATTCATCACGAACATCGCTGTCGAGCGCGCGAATGGTCAGATCCATCGCAACCCGTTCCGGGATGACATTGCTGGCAATACCACCATTGAAGGCACCCACAGTGACGACAGCTGATTTGAGCGGATGGATGTTGCGCGACACGATGGTCTGAAGCGCCATGATGATGCTGGCGCCAGCTACGATCGGGTCCGATGCCACCTGAGGCTCGGCACCATGTCCACCCCGACCAACGACTGTGATCCTGCATTCATCGACGGACGCCATGATCGGCCCTTCCCTGAAGGCAAAATGCCCGAAGGGGATAGCAGGCTCGTTATGAAGACCAAATACGGCATCGCAGGGGAAGCGCTCGAAAAGCCCATCCTCAATCATCAGGTTGGCACCGCCGAAATTCTCTTCCGCCGGCTGAAAGATCAAATGCACGGTCCCGTCGAAATTCTTCCGTTCCGCCAGAATCTTGGCTGCGCCAAGCAGCATGGCTGTGTGCCCATCATGGCCGCAGGCATGCATGACGCCGGCATTCGTGCTGGCGTATTCAACGCCCGTCTCTTCCAGAATAGGCAGCGCATCAAAATCAGCGCGAAGGCCGATCGTCCTTGCGCTCGTGCCATTTTTCAAGGTCGCGACGATCCCCGTCTTGGCCAGTCCGCGGGTGATATCATAGCCCATCGCGGTCAACTGCTCGGCCACGTAATCAGACGTCCTGAACTCGGAAAGGCCCAGTTCAGGGATCTGGTGAAGGTAGCGGCGTGTGGCCACGACTTCGGGCATATAATTGGAAAATTGGACGGTCATGTCAGGCACCACGGGTTGGAATCTTGTTCTCGAAATAGCGGAACACCAACACCAGTGCGCCCGTCAAGAGCATATAGATCACCGCCAGAAGAAGGAGCGGTTCATAGGTCAGATAAGTGGATTGACGCACTTTCGAAATTACCGCGTAAACGTCGATGACAGTGATGGTGGCAACAAGCGGGGTGGCCTTCAGCTGCAAAACGGCCTCGCCATTCAAGGTCGGCAGCGCGCGTTGAATTGCCCTTGGCAACCAGATACGGCGAAACACCGTAAACCTGCTCATCCCAAAGGCTCTGGCCGCTTCAAGCTCCCCCTTGGGAACACCGGCAAAAGCACCGCGCATCACTTCGCCCTCATAGGCCGCGAAGGACAATGTAAGCGCTGCAAAGCCATAGGGCCAAGCCTGCCTGAGGTATGGCCACAGTGCTGAGGTTCGTATTTCAGGATATTGTGCGAAGACAGATCCCAAACCGTAATAGAGCAACCAAAGCTGGAGCAGCAACGGGGTGCCGCGGATAACGGTACAGAAACCCTTGGCGACCCAGGCCAGCAGTCCAGGTCCGGTAACCTGCACCAGTCCGATTGGAACAGCCAGGGCGAAGCCGACAAACGCAGTGGTAAACAGCAACACAAGCGTCCGCCATATGCCGTCCAGCAACTGCCCTTTATAGTCAGCTATCCAATCCCAGCGCATATACCAGATGGCAGCAAAAACGATTGCTGCAAAAATCGCCATCAATAGCAGGCGATGCGGCTCGAAAAGGCCGCGCTTCCTCGGCGCGATATAGGCTGGCATTCCGGGGGAGGTATCGCTCATGATCAAGCCGTCTCCGCCATGCCGCGGCGTGCACGTCGCTCGATGACACCGATCATGACATTGGATAGCAATGTCAAAGCAAGATAGAGAACACCAGCGGCCAGATAAAACAGCATATAGGCCTTCGTACTGCCCGCAGCCTGACGCGTCACAAGCGTCAATTCGCTGAAGCCGACCACGGCAAGAAGAGCGGTGTCCTTGGTGGCAATCATCCACAGATTGGCGAGTCCCGGGATCGCATAGGGCAACATGGCCGGAAGCGTGATCCGCAACATGATCTTCAGCGGAGACATACCATAGGCACGCGCAGCCTCGATCTGGCCGGGCGGCACCGCATTGATCGCGCCGCGTAAGACTTCGACCGAATAGGCACCTTGCACGATGCCGATAACGAAAATGCCAGCGACAAGTCCGCTGATATCAACACGAGGAAGCCCGACAAGCACCAGCAACGAATTCAGAGCATCCGTTCCGGCGTAGTAGAGAAGCAGGATCAAGACGAGTTCGGGCACCGCCCGAATGATCGTTGTATAGATCTCCATCAGGTCGCGCAGTATCGGGCCACCGTAAAGTTTGCCGAAGGCACCACCGATCCCGATGAGTATTCCCAAGCCATAGCCGCCAACGGCCAACTGAATGGAATGCAGAAATCCTGTCAGCAAAACCCCGCCCCAGCCGGGCGGCGAAAATGCCAGAAGATCAAAATTGAAGAAGCCGCCAGCGCTGGCTGCCATCTGCCTTGTCCCCGTTCATTAAATGGAAAGCAGGCCGCCACGATCCTCTCGCGCGGCCTGCATGTCAAATTGAACGGATATCAGCCGCCGTAGATATCGAAGTCGAAATACTTCTTGGAGAAGGTGTCATAGGTCCCGTTTGCACGGATCGCCTTGATCGCCGCGTTGATCTTGTCCTTCAGCTCGGTCTCACCCTTGCGAAGACCGACGCCAACGCCTGCACCCAGAATGGCCGGATCGTCTGCGACGACGCCCTTCAGTTCGCAGCAAGAACCGGCATCCGATTTCAGGAAAGCATCAAGTGCTATCGCATCGGCCTGAACGGCATCAAGACGACCAGCTGCCAGATCCTGGTTGGCTTCGTCCTGCGTCTGGTATTCCTTGATCTCGGCAGCAGTATCGCCGAAATGCTTCATCGCATAGTCCTGGTGCACGGTAGAGACCTGGACACCCAGGATCTTGCCCTTCAGCCCCTCGGGCGTCGCGTCAAAATCCATATCCTTCGGACCCACAATGCCCGTTGGCGTGTTGTAATACTTGTCAGAGAAGTCGATGGTCTTCAGGCGCTCTTCCGTGATCGACATCGAACCGATGATCATGTCGATCTTGCCTGACGTCAGTGCCGGAATGATACCGTCCCAGGCCACGGGCGTGATGACACAGTCAAGCTTCGCCTCGGCACAAATCGCATCCATGAACTCGACTTCCCAGCCAACCCATTTACCCGACGCATCCGGCGATGTGAAAGGCGGATAGGGCTCAGCCGCAACACCGACTTTCACTTCCTCGGCATATGCCGACGTAAAACCCGCTGTGGCGACGGTCGCAGCAAGCAGTGCGATTTTTGCAAAATGTTTCATGATATTCCCCTGTTATTGTTTGTGGATTTAGTGGATCGAGCTGATGAATTTCTTCAACCGCTCGGATTTTGGCGACCCGAAAAGCTGTTCCGGTGGGCCCTGCTCTTCGATCATACCGTTATGCAAAAACACGACATGGTTTGAAACATCGCGTGCAAATGCCATTTCGTGGGTCACCAGGATCATCGTCCGCTTCTCGCGGGCGAGATCCCCGATAACGGAAAGTACTTCTCCGACCAGTTCGGGATCCAGCGCCGATGTCGGCTCATCGAACAGCATGACCAATGGCTGAATGGCGAGCGCACGGGCAATCGCCACGCGCTGCTGCTGCCCGCCGGAAAGAAATGCCGGATAGGCATCCCGCTTTTCATAAAGACCGACACGGCGAAGCAGTGCCTCGGCAATTTCAATCGCCTCGTCCTTCTTCAGGCCCAGAACATGAATCGGCACCTCGATGACATTCTGCATGACCGTCATGTGCTGCCATAGATTGAAGTTCTGAAACACCATGCCAAGCTGGCTGCGGAGACGTTGCACCTGACGACGGTCAGTCGGCATCAAACCGCCATGACCGTCCTTCTTCATCGTGATCGCTTCACCATGGATGGAGACGGATCCGGCGGTCGGCAATTCAAGCATGTTGATGCAGCGCAGGAAGGTGGACTTTCCGGAGCCGGAGCCTCCGATGATGGCGATCACATCGCCTTGGCGGGCATTGAGTGAAACACCCTTGAGAACCTCAAGCGGTCCAAACCTCTTATGAAGATCACGCACTTCGATGGCTTGCGCCGACTCTGCCATACCTACCGCCATTGTCCGGAAAACCGGAGATGCACCGGAACCTGTTCCCGCCAGCTTTTTTGACCCTTGTACGGTGCGCTGCTGACCTCTGCGCCCGTTGACTTGATGCAGAGTTTTGCACTTGTACAGTAATTATTCAAGCGTATAATAACCAAATATTGATGCCGGCATGCATTTCCGGCCCTCACCTTAAGGAGCACGGGAATGGAATTCGGGTCACAGGAAATGTCAGGCAAGCTCGAGCGCGTCCTGATGCGCAAGCCGGGTCCAAGCCTGCTTGGAGCGGATGCTGCAAAATGGCATTATGGACCCACATTCGACGCCGAAAAGGCGATCGGACAATACCAGCAATTCGCCAAACTCGTTGCCGAATCCGGCGCTGACATCCAGTGGATTGAAGACACAGGCGACGGCTATGCCGATGCCATGTTCACCCATGACCCGTCACTGATGAGCAATCACGGGGCGATCATTCTCCGCATGGGAAAACCGCTGCGCATGGAAGAGCCAAACCTCCACGAAGCGGCCTATAAATCCGCTGGCATCCCGATCCTTGGACGCATCGAGGCTCCCGGCAGCATCGAAGGTGGAGACTGCGTTTGGGTCGATGAAAAGACTTTGGTCGTTGGACGTGGCGTTCGCTCGAACCAGGCAGGGATCGAACAGCTCTCTAAGCTGCTGGCGCCGCATGGAGTAGACGTCTTCGGCTTTGATCTTCCTCTTTGGCAGGGAGAAGAGGCGTGTCTGCACCTGATGTCCGTCATCAGCCCATTGGCGCGTGATCTGGCACTGGTCCACGCACCACTCCTGCCCGCGGCCTTCTATTTCCTGCTCAAGGAGCGCGGCATCAAACTGGTCGTCGCGCCCGCAGACGAATTTTATCGCAGCGGTGGCCTGAACCTTAACGTTTTGCCCACCGCGCCGCGTGAAATCATCATGCTGGAAGGCTTTCCCGGTACGCAGGCGGCAATGAAAGCCGCAGGCTGCACGATCAAGACGTTCACAGCGGATGCTCTCTGCATCGCCTGTGAAGGTGGCCCGACCTGCCTGACCCGACCCATCTGGCGGCGGGCGTCTTGAACAGGCGGCCTTTCCATAGAGCAAGCGAAGCCGAGCGCCGGGAAGATCTCATCCGGGCCACATTGGATTGCATCGCCGAAACCGGTCTTCAGGGTGCCACCGTGCGCCAGATTGCTGCAAGAGCAGGCGTGACGGGTGGGCTCATCCGCCACTACTTCACCAGCAAGAACCAGATGGTGGAAGCCGCCTACATCGAAACCATAGCAACCATGAACGGGGCCGTCATTGCCGCCGCCGATCCTGCCACTGGAGATGCTCGGACAAGACTGAGAAAATTCATCGTCGCCAATGTCAGTCCACCTGTGACGGACCCCCGGACATTGTCTCTCTGGGCAGCCTTCATCAGCCACGTGCGTGTGGATCCGGGCTTTGCCGACATTCATCGGCAAAACTATCTGTCTTTCCTCAAAGCCCTCGAAGATCTGATCGAAGAAGTCCTCAACGACAGCGGTCGCCCCACGCCCAGGGCCGAGTGCCATGAATATGCAATCGCGATCAACGGCCTGATCGATGGATTATGGCTTGAGGGAACGCTTGCCGGCGACTTGTTCGACGACACGGCCTTGCCGAAAATTGCCTTGCGATCCGTCGAAGCACTGCTCGGCGGCATCAGTCTGGGCAAAGACAACAACGAATCCTGACAAGCGGAGAACAATCTCATGCGCTATGCATCCATCACAGATCGCCTTGCTGATCTTGGCTCCGGAAAATGGGCTGTTCATATCAAGGCCCGCGAAATGGCTGCGCGCGGCCTCCAGGTGATCGAGCTGACGATTGGCGAACCGGATGTGCCCCCGGATAGCGCATTGCTGGCAGAAGCAAACCGCGCCATGCATGCCGGCCGCACACGCTATTCCAATGGGCGTGGCGAAAGTGCTGTCGTCAAGGCGCTGACGGACAAATACGCCAAGCGACGCGCCGGCGTTACCGAGCGTAACATCCTCTGCTTTCCCGGGACCCAGACCGCACTCTTCGCCGTTATGCTGGGATTGGTAGAAGCAGGCGACGACGTGCTTGTCGGCGACCCCTATTATGCAACATATGAAGGCGTGATCGCCGCAACCGGGGCAGGAATAGTGCCTGTTCCGCTTCGCCCGGAACACGCATTTCATCTTCAGACAGACGATCTCGAAAAAGCAGTCACGCCGCACTCCCGCGTGCTGCTGCTCAACACGCCGCATAATCCGACAGGCGCTGTGCTCAGCAACGAAGAAATCCAGGCAATCGGAGAAGTGTGCAAGGCACACGATCTATGGATCGTATGCGATGAAGTCTATGAAGAGTTGATCTTCGGAAAGCCGTTCGCGTCGCCTTTCGATCGCCCCGACCTCGCCGACAGAACGATCGCAGTCTCGTCCATTTCAAAATCCCATGCGGCACCGGGCTTCCGATCCGGATGGGCCGCAGGACCTGTCGAATTCTGCGACAGGCTGCTGGCAGTGTCGGAAACCATGCTCTTTGGCGTCCAACCTTTTATCGCCGACATGACAGCAATGGCCGTATCAGGCTCATTCGACACCTCTACCGGAATGCGTGAACGCTACGGGCGGCGCGCCAAAGAGGCCTGCGATGCGCTGAACAAATTTCCTCACCTTAACCCCGTCATGCCAGAAGCCGGCATGTTCATGCTGATCGATGTGTCGGCAACCGGATTGAACGGCCAGCAGTTTGCAACGAAACTGCTGGACGAGAAACTGGTCGCCGTGATGCCCGGAACGTCATTTGGCGATCAGGCACAAAATTTCATCCGCGTTTCACTGACCGTCTCGGACGAAACGCTTCAAGAAGCAACGACCCGCATGATCGAGCTTGCAGGCGAATTGGCCTCAACCAGGGAAGAACGCAAATGGGCGACAAAATGAAGACTGTTGGCGAAACGCTGATCTCGATACTTGAGGCCTATGGCGTCGATGTCGTGTTTGGCATTCCTGGCGTTCATACCGTCGAACTCTACCGGGGCCTTGCTGCATCCCGGATCCAGCATATCACACCACGTCACGAGCAAGGCGCAGGCTTCATGGCTGATGGCTACGCCCGCGTCAGCGGCAAGCCGGGCGTGTGCCTCGTGATCACGGGGCCAGGCCTGACCAACACGATCACGGCCATGGCGCAGGCCTATCAGGATTCCGTACCGATGCTGGTCATTTCCGGCGTGAATGCTCGGGCCACCCTCGGTCACGGACGCGGCCAACTCCATGAGCTGCCAAACCAGCAGGCCATGATGGCAACGCTTGCTCTGATGTCGCACACCCTCCTGGACCCAAATGATCTACCTTCCGTCATGGATAGGGCATTCGCGATCCTCGGCTCATCGCGTCCGGGCCCGGTGCACATCGAAATTCCGACAGATGTCATGGCCGAGCCGATTTCTCATCGCGCGACGTCAGTGACAAGACCGGGCCGGCCACGTGCGGAAACAGAGAAGATGATGGAAGTCGCCGAGCAATGCCGGGCGGCCCGAAAGCCCGTCATTCTGTGCGGCGGCGGTGCGGTATCGGCAGCCCCGGAAATAAGGGTCTTGGCTGAACGTCTGGATGCACCTGTCGTGACCACGACAAATGCACGCGGCATCATGGCCAACCATTCCCTGTCGGTGCCGGCAAGCCCGAGCCTGAAATCCGTTCGCAGTCTGATCGCCGATGCCGATCTGGTCATCGCCCTTGGCACCCAGATGGGGCAGACGGACTATGACATGTTTGCCGACAAGGGCTTCCCTGCTCTTGGTAACCTTGTGCGGGTCGATATAGACCCCGAACAACTGGCACGCGGACCCTTCCCTGCTCGAAGTCTCCATTCGACCTCGGAGAATTTCGTGACCGACCTTCTGGCCCTTCTGGATGAGGCCCGCTCCATTAACGGAGCAACTGCACGTGCTGAAAAGACCAGGACAGACGCCCGCACCGAACTGGGAGAGAGAGTTGAACGTGAGGTGGCTCTGCTCGAATTGATACGCGAGACCTTGCCGGGGACGATTATCGTCGGCGACTCCACCCAGGCCGTTTACGCTGGAAATCTGTACTACGAAGCAGACCGCCCAAATGGCTGGTTCAATGCTGCAACAGGCTATGGCGCCCTTGGATACGGGCCACCAGCAGCAATCGGCGCGGCCATTGCCGAGCCCGATACGCCCGTCATCTGCCTCGTTGGCGACGGCGGTTTCCAGTTCGCCTTGTCCGAGATCGGCTCCGCCAAGGATTGCGGCGCCAACGTCATCTTTCTCGTATGGAACAATGACGGTTACGGCGAGATTGAGAAGTACATGATTGAATGCGGCATCCAACCCGAAGGCGTAAAACCATCTGCGCCCGACTTTGCCATGATTGCCGCCGCCTACGGCATCCCCGGCAAGCATCTTGCATCAATCGAGGACCTGCCCGCGGCGCTTAAGGAAGCGGCAGGCAAATCCGGCCCCTTTGTCATAGAGATGCACGAACGACTGGTGCATCCGGACGCTGGCCAGTCTTAGCCTTTGCTGGATCGCTCTACAAAACGAGCGATCCAGTCAGCGCCTGTATTCCATCGGCGCAAAACTTCGATCGGGTTCTCGTCATCGAGCCGCGAACAGATACGATAGACCTCAAGTGTCTCGGCATTCATCTCGCCTGCCGCGTATAAACTCATTGCGGCCGCGTAGCGTGTTCGGCCTGACCAGGTCTCCCCCATCGGCGTATTGATCAAGACCCATGGGTCGCTCGACTCTGTTGCTTGGTCGCCGTCATTCGCTGGCATCTTCATCACTCAAATGAATGTGAAACACAAAGAAAATCATTATTTACCATACGGTTATTCTACCATATTGAATGAATATTCAGCAAGTCCATTGATTTTCATCGACACTTGGCTACTCTTCAAGGGCAGGTCCGCATGAAGCGAACCTACGACCGGGTAGTTGAGCATGGATATGGCACATCGCGAACCGGAATATGATGAAGTGCATATGCGCTTCCTTGAACTCGTGTGGGGCGACGGCTTCCTGTCTCCGGGTGGACCACCCGAAGTTGCGCGTATTCTCGAGGGCATTGACCTACGCGGCAAATCCGTACTCGATCTCGGCTGCGGTTCGGGTGGCATAACGCTCCACCTGGCGCGAGAATTCGGCCCGGCGTCAGTAACCGGCTTCGATGTCGAGGAACCCTGCATCGCAAGCGCCAGGCGTCGTGCAAACGAAGCCAATCTTGGCGACCAGGTCGAATTCGTGCAAGCCGATCCTGGACGACTGCCCTTTGCCGATGCCAGTTTCGACCTCGTATTCTCAAAGGACGCGATGGTCCACATCTCGGACAAGGAGGCACTGTTCAGCGAGATTTTTCGCGTTCTGATGCCCGGTGGAACCATTGCAGCCTCCGACTGGATGATCGCGCATGATCACACGCCCTCGCCCGATATGCAGGCCTATCTCCAAGCCGAAGGCTTGAGTTTTGGAATGGCTTCGCCTGCGCGATATGTGAGAGCTATGGAAGGTGCCGGCTTCCAAAACATCCTGACTTTCAACCGCAATGTGTGGTATCGCGATGAGGCTCGCAGAGAACTCAACCGCATGCAAAGCGGGCTCTATAATGCCGCCATTGACGCAGTCGGCCAGTCTTTTGTTCAAAAGAACATTCGTACATGGACAGCCATGCAAAAGGTGCTCGATAGTGGCGAGCATTGTCCCACACATATTCGGGCGAAAAAGCCGGAGATTTCCCGATGAAGTCTCCGCTACGTCTGAAGACCGGTAACATGGCGGTTCACATGAATGTTCCAGCGGCAGAAGACGCCGAAAAGCGCGGACGCAAAGCCTCACGGCAAACCCGTCAGCTTCAGTTGATCGAGGCTACGATCGATTCTCTTGCGAAACGTGGCTATTCAGAAACGACACTTGCCGATGTTGCGGATGGCGCAGGCCTCTCTCGTGGCATCGTCAATTTCCATTTCGAGAGCAAGGAAAAGCTTCTCGTCGCAACGCTGCAATACATGGCTGACGAATACGCCAATCATTGGCAGACAGCGCTTGAAAAAGCAGGTCCCGACGCCGCCAAAGGCATTTGGGCGCTCGTGGCCGCAGACTTCGACCGCAAGATCTGCACAAAGCGCAAACTTGCTGCCTGGTGCGCGTTCTGGGGAGAAGCCAAATCACGCCCCACTTACCAGTCCCTCTGCGGAGCAAATGACAAGCGCTATCAGGATACCTTCGTCGCGCTCTGCATCTCGTTGAAAAATCAAGGTGGTTATGAATTCGACCCCGAACTGTCAGCGTTGGCGCTGTGCTCCATGATGGAGGGACTGTGGCTGCGGTTGATGATGGGCGATGGCGTGACGCGGGAGAGAGCCCATAGCGCCGCAATTGACTATCTCATCAGTGTATTTCCAAGGCATTTCAACAGCGCCGGACCGAAAGAACGAGTACCGGTGACATAAAAGGAGAACAGCATGGCATCTCGCGTGAAGACAATGCAATTTACGGCTTCCCTCCTGCTCGCAGGCTTGATGTCATCAACTGCCACGTTGGCGCAGGCGGCGGACACGCTGACCGTATTCGACTGGTCCGGTTACGAAGATCCTGAACTGCACCCAGCCTATACGGAAAAATACGGCGAACCCGACTTCGCATTTTTCGGCGATGAAGAAGAAGCCTTTCAAAAACTTCGGTCGGGCTTCAAGGCCGATCTGGCCCATCCCTGCTCACAGAGCGTCGTAAAGTGGCGTGACGCCGGTCTGCTGGAGCCCCTCGATCCCTCAAAACTGAACAATTGGGAAGAAATTCTACCGGGTCTGAAGTCTATGAAAGACCTGATGACGTCAGCAGATGGAACAGCCTGGCTTATTCCATTCGACTGGGGCAACACGCTGCTGACCTACCGCACCGACAAGGTCAAAGCAGAGGATGTTCAGTCTCTGAAAGCATTTGCCGACCCGCAATTCAAGGATCGCGTCACGATTGGCGACAATGTCGATGATGCCTACGCACTGGCGAGCCTGGCAATCGGGCTAAAGGACTGGACAGCCATGACCGACGATCAGTTCAAGCAAGCCTCGGATTTTCTGCGTCAGGTTCACAAGAACGTTCGCTTCTACTGGACAGACAACACCCAGATCAATCAGGCAATGGCTGCGGGAGAGGTCGATCTTGCATGGGCCTGGAACGATACGGCGACCTCGCTTAAAAACGACGGCGTTCCCGTCGACGTCAACAAAGACACCGACGAAGGCCTATCAACCTGGGTCTGCGGCTATGTTCGCTTGAAGGGCGCGGAAGGCAGCGAGGAAAAAGCCTATGATTTCCTCAACGCAGTCACAGATCCCGCAGTATCCAAATACATGATCGAATCCTGGGGCTACGGCCACAGCAATGCCAAAGGCATGGCCGCAATCGACGAGGCGACGCTGAAAAGTTCAGGCTACGACAATGTCGAGAAATTCACCGGCAACACCCTGTTTCAGTCTCCAATGCCATCGGAAATCCGGCAGAAAATGATTGCCGAATTTGAAAAGATCAAAGCAGGCTACTGACAACGTAAGTCATGACCTCCACCAGAGGTGGAGGTTTGAAACGCTGCGCTTGAACCGCTAGAAGCGGTTTTGCTATGTGTTAGTAGCTGCGATTAAAGAGGTCGGCAAAGTCGGAAGCTTTGTCGACCTTTTCCTGATTACGGATATAACGTCTGACGACCTGCTCATCATAGCCAGCCGTAGACACGAAGTACCCTCGCGCCCAAAAGTGATATCCCTTGTAGCGTCGCTTGCGCGCATATTTGTTGGCAACATAAAGGGCCGTCTTGCCCTTCAAAAAGCCGACAATGTGCGAGACCGAATACTTCGGCGGGATCGAGATCAACATATGCACATGGTCAGGCATCAGATGCCCTTCCTGGATCTCGCAGCCCTTTTGTCGAGCAAGGCTGTGCAATAGGTCACCCAACTCACGCCGTACGTCCCCGTAAAGTCGTTTCGTTCGGTACTTACTTGAAAACACGACATGGTATTTGCAGTCCCACGTCGCGTGTGATTGCGACCGTTCGTCCATTGAACCTCCGTTCTATGTCTGAGCCAGCATAGCGGTCCAAGCACGAAGGTCTCTCAATCACGATGTAGAACTCGTCCAGTCCTCCACCGGAGGTGGAGGTTTATTTTGATTACAATAATCCGGAGACATCGCTGTCTCCGGAGTGGCAATCTAAAAAGGCCGGGACGATCATGATCGCCCGGCTTTTTTGAACGGCGGACTATTCCGCCAGCAGCACCAGCGCATCTGGATCGTAGGTCATGCGAATATCGGCCCCAATGGGCAGATCATCAGCCCCGTAATCATTCGTCTCGATGATAGAAAGCGGAGCCTGCAAACCATCGACCCGGATCGTCAGATGGGTCGTATCTCCGAAATACTCACGGTCGACGATCTTGCCGGGGATCTCCAGCGCAGCGCGCTCGTCCCAAAGAAGTCGCAAGCGCTCGGGGCGCATACCAAGGGTGACTTTGTCGCCGCTGACCTGCCACGTGTCTGGCTTCGACAATGACAAGTTTCCGAAGACCGGTGTCTGCACTTGCACCTGCGCGCCCTGGCTTCCCACCACCTGGCCATCAAGGAAGTTCATACCCCCTAAGAAACCAGCAACCTGCTTGGTCCGCGGGCGCTGGTAGATATCTTTCGGCGTTGCGACCTGGGCCAACTCACCTGCAAACATCACCGCAATGCGGTCGGACATGGCGAGAGCTTCATATTGATCATGTGTCACCAGTACAAAGGTAATGCCGACAGCCTTCTGCAGGCTGCGCAACTCGACCTGCATCTGCTCACGCAGTTTCTTGTCCAGCGCCGAAAGCGGCTCATCAAGAAGCAACACTTTCGGGCGCATCACCAGCGCCCGCGCCAAGGCAACGCGCTGCCGTTGTCCACCGGATAGTTCGTGGGCGCGGCGACCGCCAAGGTGACCAAGCCGAACCTGTTCAAGCGCCTCGCCAATGCGGCGCTTCATCTCGCTTTTGTCGAGACCGAGACGCTTCAATCCATAGCCGACATTCTCTTCAACATTGAGGTGGGGAAAGATTGCATAGTTCTGAAAAACCATATTGGTCGGACGGCGGTTTGCCGGGACATCCGTCATCGCCTGTCCGTCGATCAGGATGTCACCTTGACTAGGCTCCACAAAGCCTGCGATCATGCGCAATAGCGTGGTCTTTCCGCACCCGGACGGCCCCAGCAGGGAAAAAAACTCGCCCGCTGCAATATCAAGTGAAAGCTTGTTCACGGCCGGATAGGGACCGTAGAATTTTGAAACATCTTTTATAGAAATCATCGCATTTTCAGACATGCATGAAACCTTGATCCATGTTGCGGGCTTCTGAGCGCCGGCGGAAGACTTCCGCGAGAGTAACGAGGAATATAGACGCCAAAATCATCAGACTGCCAAGCGCTAAAACGGCGGGCAGTTTGGCGGCAAATCGAAGCTGTCCCCATATATAGACAGGAAGGGTCGGCTCGGTTCCGCTGAGGAAGAATGCCAGGATGAATTCATCAAGAGAAATGGTGAAGGACACAAGGAGACTGGACAGGATTGCTGGCGCAACCACCGGCAGTGTTACGCGGCGAAACGTGCCAAACGAGGTTTCCCCTAGGTCATGCGACGCTTCCTCCAGAGACCTATCAAACCCCTCGAAACCGGACACAAGGACCGATACCGAATAGGGGATGCAGAATACCGACTGTCCCAGGACAACCGTAAACAGCGACAGCCCGAGGCCGGTGGCAAGCACGATCATCAAAAGCGAAATGGCGACAATGATTTCCGGAAGGAAAAGAGGCGCCATGATGAGCGAAAAAATCGGCGTCTTGCCGATGAATTCATAGCGCGTGACCGAACGCGCCGCTGCGATCCCGAATAGGGTGCTGAGCAGGGACACAGAAATACCGACAACAAGACTGTTCCAGGCCGCATCCATCAAAACCGAATTGGACGCCAGCGATGCGTACCATTTGGTGGTAAAGCCAGCGAGCGGAAAGCTCGTTGCCGCAGCATTATTGAATGAAAACAGTGGAATGAGCAGGATTGGTCCATAAAGAAAGACGAGATAGAGGACCAGGTAAATCGTCAAGCCCTTGGGAAGGAACCGTGTCAGCCGCCTCATCGTGAACCCCACCTGACCAAAATGCGCGCGCCCTGCACGATGAAAGCGGCCAGAGCGACGACAATGACCATTGTGGTCACCGATAGTGCAGCACCCAAAGGCCAGTTTGCTGCCTTGCCGAAATTGGCCTGGATGGCACTGGCGATCATGACGCCCTCCTTGCCGCCAACCAATTGCGGCGTGACGTAATCACCAACAGTCGGGATCATGACGATCAGGAAGGCGGATATGACGCCTGGCATGGAAAGCGGAAGCACGATCCTGAAAAAGCGTGAAATCGCCCGATCACCCAAGTCGTTGGCGGCCTCGATCAAAGCCCGGTCGATCTTCTCCAGAGAGACAAAAATCGGCAGGATCGCAAATGGTGCCCAGCTATGCGTAAGCGTGATGATCACGGCGTTGGCATTATAGAGCAGAGACGTCAGCGGCTCCGAGATCAGCCCCAACTCCTTGAAGCCGGTATTCAGAACGCCTTGATAGCCAAGTATGACCTTCCACGACATGACACGCAAAAGATAGCTCGTCCAGCACGGTATGGTGACAATGAAGAGCCACATGTTCTTGTTTTTCCCGCCATGAAACGAGATGAACCACGCCACGGGATAGGACAACAGAACCGTCACAAGGCTGACAAGCAGCGAGATGTAGAGGGATCGCATCAGAAGATCCTGATAGATCGGCTCACCAAGGGCCTGCCGATAGTTCTTCAGGGTGAATGTGCGGTCTATTGTCAGGTAGTCCTGACTCCAGAAACTGTAGAGCAGCACCATGAATATGGGGACGAGAAGAAGGACGAGTGCGTAGAAAAATGGTGGCGACATCAGTGTCAGCCCCCGCGCCTCGTCGGACCGGAACCAACTTCGGGAACGTGCGCCCGGCACCTGAGCGTCCACGCCGCTCAAGACGCACCTCGCTTACGCTGCACAAGCGTTTGCGGGCCTACAATCACATCGGCCATCGGTTCCCCTTCCGCTTTATAGCGGTATTTTCTGGTTAAGAAGAAGATGACAAAAACGAACGTAAATCAAGATATTTTTCAAAATCTTGATTGAACGATCATTCAAAATAATATTTCTTTCATAGGCAAATTCATGTATTTAATTCAGAACATGAATACCGTGGGAGACATTCCGTGCGAAATGAAATGGCAGCAATTCAGGCACAAGGCCGCAACACCGAAATGCCGGAGGCCGCAACAGATAGCGCAGCCCTCATTCAACCTTGGCCAGTCGCCCGAACTGTCGGCATGGATCGCCTTGGCGCACTATCAGATGGTGACGGCATCTATGTTCACGATGCCCACGGTCGCCGCCTGATCGATGGCCCTGCCGGCATGTGGTGCGTCAATGTTGGCCACCGCAGCGAACCTCTCGCCCGAACGATGCACGATCAGGCGATGTCGCTGTCCTACAATTCCCCCTGGTATACCAGCAGTTCACCATCGACGGAGCTGGCTGAGGCACTTGCCACACGTGCGCCCGGCGACCTGAACCATGTTTTCTTCACCACCGGTGGATCGTCAGCCGTCGAAACAGCCCTGCGACTGATGCAGTTCGCCAACAATATTCGCGGCCGTCAGGACAAGAAGCTGCTTGTTGCGCGCGAAGGCGCCTATCACGGCTCGACCTATCTCAGCGCATCCCTGAATGGTCGCCCCCGCGACCATGACTGGATGGATGGCGCCGATCATCTTCTCCGCCGCCTGAGCTGCCCCAATCCATTTCGCCGTCCGAAAGGCTTAAGCCTCGAGGCTTTCGAGGACTTTCTCGTCGACGAGTTCCGTGACCTGATTGAACGAGAAGGGGCTGAAAATATTGGCGCCTTTGTCGCCGAGCCGATCCAGGCATCAGGCGGCGTTATCGTGCCACCTGAAAACTATCTGGGGCGCATGGCACAGCTGTGCCGCGACAATGACATCCTCTTTATTGCCGACGAAGTCGTCACCGCTTTCGGGCGTCTAGGCTCGGTCTTCGCTTCCAAGGATGTGTTTGGCGTGGAGCCGGACATGATCACCTTTGCCAAGGGCGTCACATCCGGTTATTTCCCCCTTGGTGGCGTCATGGTCTCAGCAAAACTGTTTGAGGAACTGAGGCGCTCCAACCATCCCGATGCCATGTTTGCCCACGGCCTGACCTATTCCAGCCACCCGGTGGGCTGCGCCGTCGCTCTTACCAATCTGCAGCTTCTAGAAAGCGGCATTCTCGATCACGTCAACGCGATCTCGGACTACTTCCAGAACAGCTTGAAGACCCTTGAGGAATTGCCGCTCGTGGGTGAAGTACGCGGCAAAGGCCTCATGGCCTGTGTGGAATGCGTGGCGGACCACGAAAGCAACAACCCGCTGACCCTCGATGTCGCTGTTGGCAAACGCATCGATGATCACTGCCAGGAACTCGGACTCCTTGTAAGGCCGCTGATCAACATGTGCGTCATGTCGCCACCACTGATCATCACCAGAGAACAGATTGACACCATGGTCGACATCTTGCGCCAGGGCATATCCCGCACTGCCGACGACCTTGTGCGCGAAGGTCTTTGGAAGGGTTGACAACGAGCCGGCGCAACATCGTGCGCCAGCCCTGAAGCATCCTAGCCGTATGTACGATGTCAGCCTTGCGCCAGCATCTTTTCATTCACGGACGCCATTTCCTTTTCGGATGGCCTCTCCGCCAGATTCACCACAGGCAGAATCTTGCGCAGATGATCATGATGGCTGCGAACACCATATTCGAGATCTGACAGGAAGAAGCCGGAAAAATTCTCTGAAAGCATCGCCTCGTTGGACCAGACCGTCAGTTGAACATCTTCCTCCATTGTGTCGCGATCGATACGATAGGCGAGGTAACGACCGAGCTTCTGCCGCCTGGTTTCATTTTTCAGCTTGTAGATCGCTCCGCGCAGCAAGGTCTTGCCCGTGGAAACCGGAAACTCCTGGTAAAATTGCACGGTCTCGGGCGTGAAGGCAAAAACCCCGTTGGGAAAGACACCGTAATAGACCCAGGCCTTCTGCAAATACTCCGGCAAGTGGGGCGGCGCCTCGCAGATATTCACATACTGGCGAACACTCCAGCGCCGACCGGCATGCGGATTATATGTTGCAAACGACCGCGACACGCCGTTGACGAAAGGCTCGTCATAATAAGTGGAGCCGTAAAGATCCTGAAGTGCAGGATGCGCCATCGCCACGTGATAGCCTTCATTGTCGACATCGCGCACTGACTTCCAGTTGACGTCGGATTCCTGCGTCCAGATCCCGCCTGCAGGCATCACATTTTCCGCCATGTAATGCCCGAACTCTTCCGCAACCGGCGCCATCAATTCTGCGACCGAAGGCTGGGGGCCCGGGCGAAACCGCAGAAAGACAAACCCCTGCCAGATCTCCATCTCGATCGCCGGCAGACCGTATTCGACCTTGTCCAGTTCTGGAAATGTATTCGGCCGCGCTGCACCGCGCAAAGTGCCATCCAGATTGTAAACCCAGCCATGAAAGGGACACACCAGTGCATTGCGACACGTTCCCGTTTCATCGGCCACAAGGCGTGAGCCCCGGTGACGACAGACATTGTGAAATGCACGAACCTGCCCTTCTCCATCCCGGAGGATCAATGCCCGTTCGCCCAGAACATCGAATGTATGATAATTGCCAGGCTCCGGAATATCGCTGACATGAGCCGCAATCTGCCAATGCGTCAGAAACACCTTCGTCCGCTCAAGTTCCAGCAAGGCTTCGCTGTGGTAACACCATCCAGGCAAGCCGCTTCTATCCCAATCATTCGGAATGGCGGTATCGCGAAGCATTTCATTCATGTCCTCGACCTTTTAATTTTGCTGAACGTTCATTCAATAAAAGCACAATTAAGCTTCAATTGGAATATCTTACAGAGATGCGAATTCACAATTCTTATCTCTCATCTATTCTTCCGTCCGTTGAAAAAGGGGCTGGACAGGCATAGAATGCCACTTTTTCGCGCGCGCGCCTGTTGCGCGCCACGACTTGGCTGCGTATCGCCTCTCCCCTATACCAGATTGGCAGCGCCATCGGACTTAGCGTGTGAAAATGGAGAAAGCCCATGGCCGAAGGTCGGGACGACGAACCCGCATTTGCAAAATTCGATGAAGCGGAAACTGGCGGAAAATCCATTTTACGTCAGGACCCGCATGCGCTGCGCGATTCCAAGGAGAACAACCTGGAAATCGCGATCGGCCACGAAGTCAGAGCCTATCGCAAGAAGCTGGGCATTACAGGTGCTGACCTTGCCGCCGCCACCGGAATTTCTCTTGGAATGCTTTCCAAGATCGAAAACGGTAATACCTCGCCTTCACTGACCACCTTGCAGTCCCTGGCGCGCGCGCTGGGTGTTCCCTTGTCGGCCTTTTTCAAACGCTTCGAAGAAGTCCGTAATGCAGTTTTCGTCAAGGCAGGCGAAGGCGTAGAAATCGAGCGTCGAGGCACGCGCGCCGGCCACCAATACAACCTGCTTGGCCACATTAACAGCAGCACACCCGGCGTCCAGGTCGAGCCTTACCTCATTACCTTGACCGCGGATTCGGATGTCTTTCCGGCGTTCCAGCATCAGGGCATGGAGTTCATCTACATGCTTGAAGGTGAGGTGAAATACCGGCATGGAGAGCAGCTTTACTTAATGCTGCCAGGCGACAGTTTATTCTTTGACGCAGACGCCAGACACGGTCCCGAAGTTCTCGTCAAATTGCCAATTCGGTTTCTCACAATCATCAGTTATCCGAGCCGACAAGAAGGCTGAAACCGCACATGGCTTAAAATTGCCAACATCATCCTAGACTGCGAAGTTCGCTCATCTTTTCAGTTCGGCTGTAATGCAGTTGACTTTTTGACATTTCAGGCCGCTAGCCTTTAATTGAAATGTCCAAGGTACTGCTGACGGAACCCGTATGGAGCGGCAACGTTTAACGCCGAGTACCCAATTCTTTGCCAAAAACAGAATCCGTAAATATGCCTCATGACTTGATCGATCCGGTCGCCTCACGTGACCATGAGACAAAACAGATCGACCACAATGATTCGATCCGTGCCGCCTACATGACAGTGGAGGAACTCCACGATAGAGCCGCGCGTCTGGCGCTCGATGGCTCAGGCGATCTGGCAGGCCTGAAACCTTTCGACTTCTTCGAACGCCATAAGGAGAATGAACGGGAAATCCTTCGGGTTTACAGAACCACCGCCCTGGATGTGGAGGCCGGCTCCGACATCACGCCGGCGGCAGAGTGGCTGCTCGACAATCACTATGTAATCGAGGAAGCCATTCAGGAAGTCCGGCGTGATTTCCCGCTGAAATTCTATCGCCAGCTTCCAACGATGCGCATTCACGGTGCGGAAATCCCGCGCACTCTGGTCCTGGCATGGATATATGTCGCCCACACGCACAGCACTGCCTCGCAGGAAAGCCTGACTTCACTGGTCAACGGCTATCAAACCCATCAGATTCTGGAAATCGGCGAACTGTGGGCCCTGCCCTCTATGGTCCGCTACGTCCTGGTGGAAAACCTTCGCCGGATTTCCACCCGGGTGGAACAATCGCGACGCATGCGTCGTCGTGCCAATGAGACTGCGGACGAGATCATCCGCCTGGGCGAGCCTGAACTGTGTAACGACCTGCTGGAACGCACCGCACCACTGGTATCCGACAATACGTTTTCCACCCAGTTTCTTTATCGCCTGAGAAACGGCTCCCAGAACACAAGCTTTGCCGTCACCTGGCTGGAAGAGCGCCTGGAAAACCTCGGCCAAGACGCCGAAGAGGCGATGAACGCCGAGCACACCCGCCTTTCATCCGGCAATGTGACGATGGGTAACATTGTCAAAAGTCTTCGCGAGATCGATGATGCCGAATGGTCCGTCTGGGTGGAGGACGTCTCGGAAGTTGACCGCATCCTTGGCCAGCACACCGATTACCAGGAGTTGGACTTCGGCTCCCGCAACGCCTACCGCAACACCATCGAGCAACTGTCACGTCATTCCAGTGTGCCAGAGGCAGACATTGCCCAGACGGCCATCGATATGGCGGCGGCGGCGGTCAGGGACACCGATCAAAACCACGCAGACGTCGGCAATTTTCTTGTTGGGGACAATTGTCGAGATCTCGAAAAGGCAATTGGATATCAACCACCATTTACCCAGCGCTTTGGCCGCCTCGTTCGACGGATGAACTGGCTGGCGATCGCGCTCCCGGTTATGGGTCTCACCCTCGCCGTGCTGGCAGTGGTCGGCTGGTTCCTTCTGCAGGCCGGTCTGTCGACCCCGCTGACCATATTGATGCTGTTGATGTTCGCTTTGCCAGCTTCGGAGGGTGCGACCGGTCTTTACAACACGGTCGTCACGTTCGTCGTCAAACCGTCGCGTCTGGCTGGCTATGAGTTCAAGGAAGGACTGCCTGAGGAAGCACGAACCCTCGTTGCCGTCCCCTGCATGATCACCAATCGAGATGACGTCGACGAGCTGATCCGCAATCTGGAAGTTCATTATCTAACGAACCCGCGTGGTGAAATTTATTTCGCTTTGCTGAGTGACTGGCGTGACGGACCGGTGGAGGAAACACCCGCCGATCTGGAAATCCTGGACTATGCCAAGAAGGAAGTGGCCAATCTAAGCAACCGCTATGCAGCTGATGGCAACCAGCGCTTCTTCCTTCTTCATCGCCGCCGCCTCTTCAATGAAAATGAAGGCGTCTGGATGGGCTGGGAGCGCAAGCGTGGCAAGCTGCATGAACTGAACCTGCTGTTACGCGGGGACCGGGACACATCCTACATTCCAGGCGCCAATACCGCCCCTGAAAACATTCAATATGTGATGACCCTCGATGCCGACACGCGACTGATGCGCGAAGCGGTGACCAAGCTTGTCGGCAAACTGCATCACCCCATCAACCGACCCGTTCACGATCCTAAGACGGGTCGGGTGATCAGCGGCTACGGTATTCTTCAGCCCCGCGTCACGCCGTCTCTGACCACGGGCAAAGACGCCTCCGTTTTCCAGCGCGTCTTCTCGATGAACCGAGGCGTAGACCCTTATGTGTTTACGGTGTCGGACGTCTATCAGGACTTGACCGGCGAAGGCACATTTACCGGCAAGGGTCTGTATCAGGTTGACGCCTTCGAAACGGCCATCAAGGGCCGCATCGACGAAAACACGGTACTCAGCCACGATTTGCTGGAGGGGTCCTTTGCACGCTGCGCACTCGTAACCGATGTCGAGCTGGTCGAAGACTTTCCCACGCGCTACGAGGTGGAAATCTCGCGCCAGCACAGGTGGGCACGTGGTGACTGGCAACTCATCCCCTATATTCTCGACCCTCTTCGTGGCATTACCGCCCTTGGTCGCTGGAAAATGATCGACAATCTTCGTCGGTCTCTGACACCGATTGCCTGGTTCGGCGCCTCGGTTCTCGGCTGGTGTGCCATGTCGCCTTTTGGCGCCGTTATCTGGCAGCTTCTGCTAATTTTTTGCCTGTTCGTTGCCCCCACTTTGTCCCTGTTATCTGGCCTAGTGCCGCGCTCAAGCGACTTTGTGCAAAGCGCCCACTTCCATTCAGTGTGGTCTGAAATCAGCGCGTCAAACGCTCAGGTGGCACTCCGTATCGTCTTCATCGCCGATAACGCCTGTGTGATGGCAGATGCAATTTTGCGTTCCATCTATCGTCTGTTCTACAGTCGACGTTTCATGCTCGAGTGGAAGACGGCAGCCAGTATTCAGTCGGTGGCGCAGGGCGATATCAGTTCCTACTATCGCACCATGCGCCATGCGCCGGTGCTGGCATTGATCGCACTCGCTGTGTCGAGCATGAACGGGCTTTACGGTGTCGTCGTTGGTCTCCCATTCGTGACACTCTGGGTGCTGTCACCAATGGTCGCCTGGTATGTCAGCCAGTCTGCTGAAACCGAAGATCGACTGGAAGTACCAGAAGAAGCAGCATCGGAACTCCGGAAGATCGCGCGCAGGACCTGGCGATATTTCGAGACTTTCGTAACAGCCGGCGACAATTATCTGCCACCGGACAACGTTCAGGAAGTGCCCGAGCAGATCGTCGCGCATCGCACATCGCCAACGAATATTGGCGTTTATCTGCTGTCTGTGGTTTCCGCCCGGCAATTCGGCTGGATCAGCTTCGAGCAAACGATCGAGAAGCTGGAACAGACCATTTCTACTATCGAACGGATGGAGAAATACCGCGGACACCTGTTCAACTGGTATTACACTGACACCCTGAAGACGCTGGGCCCACGCTATATCTCTGCGGTCGATAGCGGAAATCTCGCTGGCCATCTGATAGCCATTTCCTCTGCCTGTCGTGAATGGGCAGAAGCACCATCAGCCCATCTTCAAGGCAATCTGGACGGTATAGGCGATGTTGGCGGCGTTCTGCACGAAGTGCTCCAGGATCTGCCGGATGACCGCAAGATCGTGAGGCCTCTGCGCCGACGCCTGGAGGAACGGGTGAGAGGCTTCAACAGCGCGCTTGCAGCCGTCAAGCGCGAGCATGAGTTTGCCTCAATCCGCATTATCAATCTCGCGGTCCTGGCGCGCGACATCCAGAAACTGGCCTCCAACCTCCATCATGAGATCAGCTCGGAGCAGAGCGGCGAAGTCATTCGCTGGACAGAGGCGCTGGTCGCCACCTGTGAAGCGCATATCGCCGATAGTGCATTCGACCTGTCCACAATCGAGCCAATCCGTCAGCGTCTCTCCTTGCTGCGAGACCGCAGCCGCGACATCGCGTTTTCAATGAACTTCACCTTCCTTTTCCGCCCGGAACGGCGCCTGCTGTCGATCGGCTACCGGGCCGACACACGGGAACTGGATGAGGCCTGCTACGACTTGCTCGCATCGGAATGCCGTTTGACCAGCCTGTTTGCCATCGCCAAGGGCGATCTCCCAACAGAGCACTGGTATCGCCTTGGGCGTCAGGTCGTGCCGATCGGCTCCCGCGCCGCCTTGATATCGTGGTCGGGATCTATGTTCGAATATCTGATGCCGCCGCTTGTCATGCAGGAACGTCAGGGCGGCATTCTCAACCAGACCAACAGTCTGGTCGTCGAGGAACAGATGAACCACGCCAAGCGGTTGGGCGGAATTCCATGGGGGATTTCGGAAGCTGCTTTCAATGCACGCGACCACGAACTGACCTACCAGTACACCAATTTCGGCGTGCCAACGCTGGGCCTGAAACGAGGGCTTGGGCAGAATGCGGTGATCGCTCCCTATGCTTCCATTCTGGCGAGCCAGTATTTTCCGAAGGCGTCGCTCGACAATCTTAACCGCCTGCGCAAGCTCGGAGCACTCGGCATTTATGGTTTCCACGATGCCGTGGATTTCACACCGACCCGCGTTCCGGAAGGCAAGAAATGCGCCGTCGTCTATAACTACTATGCCCACCACCATGGGATGTCGATTGCAGCTGTCGCCAACGTCGCCTTCAACGGACACCTGAGAGAGCTGTTCCACTCCGATCCTGTAATCGAGGCAGCCGAGCTCCTGCTACAGGAAAAGGCACCGCGCGAAATTCCGGTCATGAGCGCCAAACATGAACCGGAAATGCCGGGCAAAGGGCAAGCCGACCTGTTGCGCCCGGAAATCCGCACCGTGCTCGATCCGACAACCAAGGATCGCGAACTGGTGTTCCTGTCAAACGGTCATTACTCGACCATGCTGTCGGCAACCGGCACCGGCTTCTCCCGTTGGAACGGGCAGGCCGTTTCCCGTTGGAAAGCGGATCCGACCGAAGACCGTTCAGGCACCTTCGTTTTCCTGCGCGATACCTCCACCAACGAATGGTGGTCGACGACAAGTGCACCACGGCGCGGAGACGAAGAACGTTGCAAGGTCATCTTCGGTGATGACAAGGCAGAATTCTACAAATCCGTCGGCGACATCACCAGCCATCTCGAGTGTATCGTTGCAACCGAACACGATGCCGAAGGCCGACGCGTCACGCTTCTCAACACTGGAAGTGAGGATCGTTTTATCGAGGTGACATCCTATCTCGAACCAGTGATTGCGACCGATGATGCCGATGCAGCACACCCTGCGTTCTCGAAGATGTTCATCCGCACGGAGTTCGGTAAGCGCAAGGATGTGATCCGCGCTGAGCGCAGCAAGCGAAGTGCCAGCGAGCCGGACATGTGTCTTGCCCATCTCGTGGTCGATAATGCCGGCCCGGGCCGTCCGACCGAATTTGAAACGGATCGCATGAAGTTCCTCGGTCGTGGCCGCGGCATTGAAAATGCTGCCGCTTTCGATGTCGGTGCAACACTCTCGGGAACAGAAGGCTTCACCCTTGATCCGGTATTGAGCCTTCGCCGCGTTGTTCGCGTGCCCTCAGGCAAGAAGGTGAGCGTCATATTCTGGACCATGGCAGCACCAAGCCGTGAAGAAGTGGATCAGGCAATTGAACGCTACCGCCATCCCGACGCCTTCAATCACGAAATGATCCATGCCTGGACGCGCGCGCAGGTCGAAATGCGCCATGTTGGCATTACGTCACAACAAGCTGCTGCCTTCCAGCACCTTGCTCGCTTCCTGGTGTATCCGGAGGCACATCTGCGGGCCGATCCGGCCACCGTTCGCAGCGGGCTTTCGTCCCAGCGGTCCTTGTGGCCACTCGCCATCTCAGGCGATTACCCGATCTTCATGCTGCGCATCAACGACGATATGGACGTTGAAATCGCCCGTGAAGCGCTTCGTTGCCAGGAATATATGCGCCGACGGGGCATCGTCTCCGATCTCGTGATCGTCAATGAACGCGCTTCGTCCTACGTTCAGGACATGCAGCACGCGCTCGATGCACTGTGCGAAAACCTTCGCCACCGTCAGGGCGATGGTACGCCTCAACACGTCTTTGCGGTTCGCCGCGACCTGATGGAGGAAGAAACATGGTCGGCACTGCTGGCAACAGCCCGTGTCGTGCTTCATGCTCGAAATGGCAAGATCGTCGACCAGATCAACCATGCCGTTTCACTTTACGCATCACCCCGAGCAGCGGACGGACGGCCTGAGTGGCAAGACAGTCCCGGACTACCAAAGCCTGCCGAAGGCAACAGTCTGGCCACAGCGGACGATCTCGACTTCTGGAACGGCTACGGTGGATTCTCGAAGGACGGCACCGAATATGTGGTCAGGCTCAATGGTGGCGATACGACGCCGCAGCCATGGATCAACGTTATCGCCAATGACGACTTTGGTTTTCACGTGTCAGCTGAAGGCGCAGGCTTCACCTGGAGCTCCAACTCGCGAGACTACCAGCTGACGAACTGGTCCAACGATCCGGTCACCAACCGAACCGGCGAGACATTTTATGTCGTAGATACCGCAAACCAGGAAGTCTACGCCCCGGTTGCTGCAACGAATATACGTGCAGAGAGCATTTTTGAGGCAAGTCACGGCCTCGGCTATTCAACCTTCACCGCTCGCCATATCGGCCTTGAGACAGAACTGACGCAAACGGTCGACCCCGTATCGCCCGTCAAGCTCTCACGTCTGGTCGTCCGCAACACCTCATCCTCAAAGCGGACATACCGAATCTACGCCCATGTCGAATGGGTTCTCGGAAACAGTGGACGCAAAACAGCGCCGTTCATCCAGAGCATATTCGACAATGAGCGGTCGGCTTTAATCGCAACGAACCCGTATAGCCTCGATTACTCGGGCAGACATGCCTTCTTCGCGGCAAAGGGAGACGTGCAAAGCGTCACCGTCAATCGGCGTGAGTTCCTTGGCCGCAACGGCGGAATCCATATGCCTCGTGCAGTCGCCGGGGGATTGTCCTTGTCGAACACCACGGATTCGGAAGGCGATCCATGCGCAACGATCGCGATTGATATCGAAGTCGCCGCGGGCAAGTCCCGCGACGTGACTTTCCTGCTCGGCGACTGCGAAAGCCTTGAGGCCGCGCAAGCACTTATAGCCGAGAAGCGCAATTCCGATTTCACAGCTGTTTGTGAAACGGTCAAATCCAGTTGGCATGCCGAGACGGGACAATTGCAGGTCAAGACACCAGATCGTGGTTTTAACCATCTGGTGAATTCATGGCTTCCATACCAGACCCTCGCCTGCCGACTAACAGCGCGGGCCGGCTTCTATCAGGCCAGCGGCGCCTTCGGCTTCCGCGATCAGTTGCAGGATTCGCTCGCCTTCCTCATGCAGGATCCGAAGCTCGCGCGGAAGCAGATCCTGACTGCTACGGCTCGTCAATTTGTCGAAGGCGACGTCCAACACTGGTGGCTGCCGAAGTCAGGTGCCGGCGTTCGATCGACAATTTCAGATGATGTGGTCTGGCTTGCCTATGCCACCCGTCGGTATATGGACGTGACAGGAGACAAAGGTCTTCTGGACGAACAAGTGTCATTCCTGAGCGGACCTGCTCTTCGCCCCGAACAGCACGATTCCTTCTTCCAGCCTGAACAGGCAGAAGAAGCAGAAAGTCTTTACGAGCACATTGCACGCGCACTTGACCTCGCCGTCAAACGAACCGGACCTCATGGTCTTCCGCTCATTCTCGGCGGAGACTGGAATGACGGAATGAACCGAGTGGGCGAGGCAGGTGAAGGCGAGAGCGTCTGGCTTGGGTGGTTCCTGCAAGGCGCACTCAAAGCTTTCGTACCTGTCGCTGAAGAACGCGGAGAGACAGCCCACGCGAAGCGTTGGAATGCACATTTGAAGGCCCTGGCCAAGGCACTGGACACATCCGGTTGGGATGGAAGCTACTACCGACGCGGCTATTTCGATGACGGAACCGCGCTCGGGTCCCTTCAGTCAGAGGAGTGCCGAATCGATTCCATCGCACAATCATGGAGCGTCATTGCCGGCGAGACTAGCAAAAAGGCCAAGCAATCGGTGCTGGCCGCCTACGATCAACTCGTTGATGAAGAGGCAGGTATCGTGCGTTTGTTCACGCCACCCTTCGTCAAAGGTGATCCGGATCCCGGCTATATCGCTTCCTATCCGCCAGGCGTCAGGGAGAATGGCGGACAATATACTCATGCCGCCATCTGGCTCGGCATTGCCTTGGCGAAGCTCGGTCTGGCGGACAAGGCGTGGCACTGCTTCTCACTGATCAATCCGATCAATCACACCCTTACCCCTGAGGCAGCTGATCGCTACCGCGTCGAACCTTATGTCGTCGCAGCCGACATCTATGGCGCCGAGACTTATCCGGGCCGAGGTGGTTGGACATGGTATACAGGATCTGCCGGCTGGCTCTATCAGTTTGCAGTCAATGAGATTCTTGGCATTCAAAAGAATGGCGAGAAGATCCTCATCAATCCCGTCCTTCCTCCGGACTGGCCAGGGTTTGAGGCGACACTGACCGTGTCAGGCAAAGCCATAAATATTTCGGTCAGCCGGAAATCGGATCAGCAAGGATATATGATCCATGTAAACGGGGAAGAGGTTGCCGTTCCTGAAGACGGTCTCGCACTAACGTCGTGAGAGAATAATCCATCTTCCGATTAACCGAAGAGACACGACAAAGAAGGCGGCGCCCGCATAAAGCAGGCGCCGCCCTTTTCCAAACTCACGAGTGCGATCAATCAGCCTTCAAAGGCGATCAGCAGGTCTTTCGCGTCGATCTGGTCCCCGACTTTCACCAGAACCTCGGATACCTTGCCGTCCCGCTCTGCGTGGAGGGCTGTTTCCATCTTCATCGCTTCGATCGACAACAACACGTCACCAGCCTTGACCGACTGACCTGGGGCAACTGCGACGGTCGAGATGACACCCGGCATCGGCGCCCCGACATGGGCTGCATTGCCGATATCAACCTTGCGACGTGCAACCGATGTGGCCGTCCTGTTACGGTCTGGAACCTTGATCAAGCGCGGCTGTCCGTTGATTTCGAAGAACACCTTCACCATGCCCTTGTCATCGGGCTCGCTCTTGGCCTGATGCAGGATCACGAGAGACTTGCCCTTCTCGATCTCGGGATAAAGCTCCTCCCCTGCCGTCAATCCATAGAAATAGGCATGTGTCGGCAAAACGCTGACTGGACCGTACATGTCAGACGCCAGCGCATAGTCGGTGAAGACCTTCGGATACATGAGATAGGAGGCAAATTCGAAATCCGAAACAGGACGCTCGAGCTTTTCCTCGATCGCCTTGCGCTCTTCGTCGAGATCCGCATCCGGCAAAAGAGAGCCTGGGCGATCCGTAAAAGGTTGATCGCCCTTCAGTGCTTTCTTCTGCAGTCCCTCTGGCCAACCGCCCGGAGGCTGGCCAAGATCGCCTTTCAGCATCGAAATGACCGACTCTGGAAAGGCGATATCCTTCTCCGGATTTTCGACATCCTTCACCGACAGGTCCTGCGAGACCATCATCAGAGCCATGTCGCCCACGACCTTGGAGGATGGTGTAACCTTTACGATATCACCAAACATCTGGTTTGCATCGGCATAGGCCTGAGCCACCTGGTGCCAACGGGTTTCCAGTCCCAGCGAACGCGCCTGTTCCTTGAGGTTGGTAAACTGGCCACCGGGCATTTCATGGAGATAAACCTCGGAAGCCGGCCCCTTCAGATCACTTTCGAAGGCAACATACTGGTGGCGAACAGCTTCCCAATAAAAGGAGATGCGACGTATCCACTCCGGATCGAGTCCCGGATCACGCTCAGTCCCCTTGAGGGCTTCGACAATCGAACCAAGGCACGGCTGCGATGTGTTGCCGGACAACGCGTCCATGGCTGCATCCACCACGTCGACACCGCTTTCGACGGCCGCAAGAACGGTCGCGGCAGCGATCCCGGAGGTATCATGGGTGTGGAAGTGGATCGGAAGATCGGTCGCCTCACGCAGCGCCTTGAAGAGTATGCGGGCCGCAGCCGGCTTCAGCAAACCGGCCATATCCTTGACGGCAATCATATGCGCGCCGGCTTTTTCCAGCTCGGTCGCCAGCGCAGTATAGTATTTCAGATCGTATTTAGGCCGGGCGGAATTCAGAAGATCGCCGGTGTAGCAGATCGCCGCTTCACAGATCTTGTTTTCCTCGACCACCGCATCCATCGAGACCCGCATATTCTCGACCCAGTTCAGGCAGTCGAAGACACGGAAGACGTCGATGCCGCCCTTTGCCGCCTGACGAACGAAGTACTTTACGACATTGTCGGGATAATTCTTATAGCCAACTCCGTTCGCACCCCGAAGCAACATCTGCAGCAGCAGGTTGGGCGCGCCCTCACGGATACGCGCCAGCCGTTCCCAAGGGTCTTCCGTAAGGAAGCGCATGGAAACGTCGAATGTCGCACCGCCCCAACATTCTAGCGAAAACAGCTGCGGAAGTGCGCGAGCATAGGCGCCCGATATATTTGCGATATCATGCGTGCGCATGCGTGTTGCCAAAAGTGACTGATGGCCATCGCGCATGGTAGTGTCAGTCATCAATATTTGATGCTGACCACGAACCCACTCGGCGAATTTCTTCGGTCCGAGTTCGTCAAGCTTCTGCTTGGTCCCGTCGGGAATATCACGATCGATGAAAGGGAGTGCCGGCTTGGCAATATCTCCAGAGGGCGAAGGACGCCCCTTCGTTTCCGGATGTCCGTTGACCGTGACATCCGCAAGATAAGTGAGCAGCTTCGTCGCACGATCCTGCCGTTTGACCTGCTGGAACAGCTCAGGTGTCGTATCGATAAAGCGCGTCGTGTAGCTGTTATCCTTGAATTTCGGATGACTTATGATCGCCTCGAGGAATGTGAGATTGGTCGCAACGCCGCGAATACGGAATTCGCGCAGCGCGCGGTCCATGCGCGTAATAGCCTCAACCGGGCTTGGCGCCCAGGCTGTTACCTTGACCAGCAAGGGATCGTAAAACCGCGTAATGACAGCACCCGGATAGGCGGTACCGCCGTCAAGGCGAATACCGAAACCGGAGGCTGAACGATAACCGGTGATGCGACCATAGTCCGGAATAAAGTTCTGCTCAGGATCTTCGGTCGTGATCCGGCACTGAAGCGCATGGCCGTTGAGCCAGATTTTGTCCTGACTTGGCACCCCGGACTCAGGCGTGCCGATCGCCTCGCCATCGAGAATATGAATCTGCGCTTTGACGATATCGATACCGGTGACAACTTCGGTCACGGTATGTTCAACCTGGATGCGCGGGTTCACCTCAATGAAGTAGAACTTGCCGGTATCGGCATCCATCAGATATTCGACAGTACCGGCACCGACATATTTTGTAGCTCTGGCGATTTTGAGCGAATATGTCGCCAGTTCCTGGCGCTGTTCCTCGCTGAGATACGGTGCAGGCGCCCGCTCGACAACCTTCTGATTGCGTCGCTGGATGGAACAATCACGCTCGAACAGATGAACGACGTTGCCATGGGTATCGCCCAGAATCTGGCTCTCCACGTGGCGAGCCCGCTCGACCAATTTCTCGAGATAGACTTCGTCCTTCCCGAACGCAGCCATAGCCTCACGCTTTGCCTCGGTCACTTCGCGCTGCAGATCTTCTGCCTTGCGGATCGCACGCATACCGCGGCCACCACCACCCCATGATGCCTTGAGCATGACGGGATAGCCGATTTCTTCGGCCATCCGTGCTACTTCCGTCATATCGTCCGGCAAAGGTTGGGTCGCCGGCACGACAGGCACGTCAACTGAGAGTGCGAGAGTACGCGCTGCAACCTTGTTACCCAACTGGCGCATTGTGTCTGCGGTCGGACCGATAAATGTAATACCCGCCTCATTACAGGCATCCACAAATTCCGGGCTTTCAGACAACAATCCGTAACCTGGATGAATAGCATCCGCACCGGATTGCTTGGCCACCCGAATGATCTCATCGATTGAAAGATAGGCCTCGATCGGCCCAAGGTCCCGGCTCAGATGCGGTCCTCGACCGATCTGATAGCTCTCATCTGCCTTGAACCTATGCAGAGCCAGCTTGTCTTCCTCGGCCCATATGGCAACCGTCTTGATGCCAAGTTCGTTTGCGGCGCGAAACACGCGAATAGCAATCTCGGATCGGTTTGCGACAAGTATCTTGGATATGGACAAAGGCTTTCTCCTCATTCGCCTGGCTCGCAAATGTTGCACTGCGAAATATTCTAATAACCTGTTGAACAGTCAAGTTCAATTTCAGGATGCAGAACCAGTCGATTTTATGAGACCGCTGCCCTTTGGACAGAAAGCCGTTTTACAGTTGTATACTACTTAAATGAATGAGGTATTCAGGTGATGAGCCCAAGCCTGAAGGCGATTGCCACGACCTGCTGGCGGTTTTTTGCATTCAGCTTGTCCTGCATGCCATTCATGTACCAATCGACAGTATGGCTTGAGATCGACAGAACCTTGCTGATTTCGTTCGATGTCAGCCCATCCGCCAGATAGCTCAAAATCTCCATTTCCCGTCGTGTCAGCCGCGTTTCGAGATTGGCCTGAGCCCGAAGCGAACCAGCGACCCCGGTCAATTCCATATGGCGCCAGAAGGCTTTCTTGGCAGCCGCATCGAACATGGTCATTTCAACGGACGAAAGTTCGACGGGGCGACCGCCAAGCGTCAGATTGCCAAGCAATCCGGTCCTGCCATGAACGGGGAACATATAACCATCGACCAGGCCGAAACGTTCGGCGTCGGCCATCATACGTTCCATGCGCTTTTTGTAGGGGTCGGCTTTGAATTCAGCCATGACGTCGCTCCAGCGGAAAGACGTCTGCGCCTTACCGAGATAGCGGATGGTGGGATCAATCAAAACGTATTTCTTGGCGATGTAGGTTTCAGGCCAATCTTTCGGCCAGCGACCCATCATCGACAAATTCATGGGATTTTCATCGGGTTTCGGCTGCTTGATAAGGCCATAATAGTCAAACCTGTAATGCCTGATCAGCTTTTCCAAAGCATCAGCCAACTCGCTTACAGACTCGCATTCTTCAGCAAGGATCAAAAATTTAAATATGGGATTCAGATCCAAAACATTCTCCAAGCTAAATGACGCATGCGATCTTAAAAATGCCTTGTCATAATATCAGGTAGGAGCGCCTATGTTCGGTTATCAAAATGTTAAGGCTGATTCCGAAATCTTGCATTCTAGACAATTCCGGTTTACGGCAAACGGTACCGGAACGCAGTGATATCAAAAGCCTAGTCAGGTCTCCAGAGATAATGCCGCATGCGTCTAATATTTGAAAGCGTTACTACTTCGGGCCATATCTGCTCGCGAACCCGGTGAGGTTTCGTCGCCGAATGGATCGTTTCGATAAAGCTGCGCCAAGGACGCCAGTTGCCTCTTGTCTCTCCTGCAAGTCTATCTGAAAGCGCTAAGCTACCTTTCCGCCTACCGCGGCAAGACCACCATGATCGTCATTGCCAACGTTGTGCTCGCCGTCATAACGATCGCGGAGCCTATTCTGTTCGGCCGGATTATTGACGCTATATCCGAAAAACAAAGTACGAGCGGCATTATCATGGCCTGGGCGGGGTTTGGCGTGTTCAATACCGTCGCTTATGTACTGGTGGCACGCGAAGCCGACAGATTAGCTCATGGACGCCGCGCCACGCTTTTGACCGAAGCCTTTGGCCGCATCATTTCCATGCCGCTGGCATGGCATCATCAGCGCGGAACCTCCAACGCCCTCCACACTCTGCTCAGAGCAAGCGAAACGCTGTTCGGTCTCTGGCTCGAGTTCATGCGCTCGCATTTGGCCACAGTGGTGGCGCTGGTGCTGCTGGTGCCGACTGCTTTGTCCATGGATGTGCGCCTTAGCATCGTACTGCTGGTCCTGGGCGTTCTTTACCTGCTGATCGGCAAGGTCGTGATGGCGAAAACGAAAGAAGGCCAAGCGTCAGTTGAAAACCACTATCACACGGTTTTTTCCCATGTGAGTGACTCCATCAGCAACGTGTCGGTATTGCATAGCTACAACCGCATCGAAGCCGAAACCCGGGCATTGAAGCGTTTCACCGAAGACCTGCTTGCAGCCCAATATCCGGTGCTCGACTGGTGGGCGATCGCAAGCGGTCTGAACCGAATTGCGTCCACCATTTCCATGCTGATCATCCTGATTGTCGGCACAGCGCTGGTCGCCAGTGGTGACCTCAAGGTTGGAGAAATTATAGCCTTCACGGGCTTCGCCAACCTTCTGATCGGTAGACTCGACCAGATGCGCGCCTTTGCGACGCAGACTTTCGAGGCAAGAGCCAAGCTCGAAGAGTTCTACAAGCTTGAAGAATCGGTGCAGGAGCGGGAAGAACCATCGGGCGCGCTCGAACTGCCAGCAGTCAAAGGCAATGTTGAATTTCGCAATGTCTCCTTTGATTTCGCCAACGCCACACAAGGCGTAAGTAACGTATCATTTTCGGTAAAAGCCGGACAAACCATAGCCATTGTTGGTCCGACAGGCGCGGGTAAAACCACGCTTATCAATCTGTTGCAAAGAGTCTACGAACCGAAAAGTGGCTCTATCCTCATTGATGGCACCGATATCTCGAAAGTAACACGCAAATCATTGCGCCATTCCATCGCAACCGTTTTTCAGGATGCGGGCCTTCTCAATCGCTCGATTGGCGACAATATTCGCCTCGGCCGCGAGGAAGCAAGCGAGGAGGAAATGCTGGCAGCCGCCGAGGCAGCTGCAGCCGCTGAATTCATCGAGACCCGCCTCAACGGTTTCGAAACCCTCGTCGGAGAGCGAGGAAACCGGCTATCCGGCGGAGAACGACAAAGAATTGCCATTGCCAGAGCTATCTTGAAAAACGCGCCGATCCTCGTTCTCGACGAAGCGACCAGCGCGCTGGACGTCGAAACCGAGGCCCGCGTCAAGGAAGCGATTGATAGTCTGCGCAAGGACCGCACGACCTTCATTATCGCTCACCGTCTCTCCACGGTTCGCGAAGCTGACCTTGTCATGTTCCTTGATCACGGAAGCGTTGCCGAAATTGGCACACACAAGGAGCTCAGGGAGAAAGGTGGCCGGTTTGCATCCCTGTTGGAGGCAAGCGGGCTCTCCGAAGCACCGAGCAACATTGAAGACCGGACGATCTCCTGAAACGGCAATTTTTCTGCAGATCAAAGGGAAGGTTGGCCTTCGGTTCGCCACAGGCTCCGATCGCATTTTGAAGCTCATCGCGCGATTGCAAACTCTTGCGAGTTGGATAAAGTGCGAGCCGATAAATCTGACATACTAGAATGACAGATACGAATAGTTGTCCGTAACATGATGTCGGACACCTCGAGTAAGCAGCACAGGCAAGACAGCATGACCGGCACCAGCATTCGTCTCAACGCATCGGACAATCTTGAAATTGCACTGAGGGATCTCAAGGAGGGAGACTGTCTCGCGGTCAGCAATATTGCCGTTAAGCAGCCAGTTCCGCGCGGCCATAAAGTCGCGTCATCCGATATCTCATCAGGAGAACTCGTCCTGCGCTACGGACAAGTAATCGGTCAGGCAACGGCCGATATTGCTGCCGGTGAACATATTCACGTTCACAATCTGGCCATGGCCGATCTGTCGCTGGACTATGCCTTTGGTAGCGAAGCCAAGCGCTTGCCGACCGCCAATGAGGCGCGCACTTTCCAGGGCTATCGCCGTTCCGATGGCCGTTTCGGCACGCGCAACTATGTGGCCATCCTGACCTCTGTGAACTGTTCCGGCAGCGTCGCTCGCTTCATTGCCGAAGCAGCGGAAAAAAGTGATTGGCTTGCAGGCCTTTCCAATGTCGATGGCATCGTACCGATCGTTCACGGCACCGGTTGCGGCATGTCCGGCAGCGACGAAGGTTATGCCACGCTTTACAGAACCCTTTCAGGCTATGCCAGAAACCCCAATATCGGCGGCATCCTCCTCGTGGGTCTGGGCTGCGAAGTCATGCAGATCCCCGAACTGGTCGGTAAGGAACGCCTGCGCCCTGACGGGAACTTCCGTTACATGACCATTCAGGCAACCGGCGGCACGCGCAAGACTGTGGAAGCTGGTCTGGCAATGCTGCACGAGGTCGCCATCAAGGCCAATGAAGTTCGCCGCGAACCAGCGCCGATCTCCGAAATTACCGTTGGCCTTCAATGCGGCGGTTCGGACAGCTATTCGGGCATCACTGCGAACCCGGCTTTGGGCTTTGCATCCGATCTGCTCGTCCAGCACGGCGGCACGACTATCCTTTCCGAAACACCGGAAATCTATGGTGCCGAACATCTGCTGACGCGGCGTGCAGCCACGGTCGAGATCGGCGAAAAGCTTGTGGAGCGGATCGACTGGTGGAAGGACTACACCGAACGTAACAAGGGTGAGATGAATAACAATCCTTCGCCCGGCAACAAGCGCGGCGGATTGACGACAATCCTCGAGAAATCCCTGGGCGCCGTTGCCAAAGGTGGCACAGCACCACTGTCAGGCGTCTACAAGTTCGCCGAGCCTATCGACACCCACGGCTTCGTCTTCATGGACAGCCCCGGTTACGATCCCTGCTCGGTGACGGGCCAGATTGCATCGGGTGCCACTCTCATTGCCTTCACCACCGGTCGTGGCTCTGTTTCCGGCTACAAGCCCACTCCGGGTATAAAACTTGCCACCAATAACGAGATGTATGCGCACCTGCAGGAAGATATGGATATCAACTGCGGCGACATCATCGACGGTGTTTCGATCGAAGATAAAGGGCGTGAGATTTTCGAGCTCTTTATTGCCGTCGCCTCGGGCGAGAAAACCAAGAGCGAGGGTCTAGGCTTCGGTGGCGCAGAATTCGTTCCCTGGCAGATCGGAGCGGTTATGTGACTCTGGGACATCAGGGATAACGCAACAACTCCTCTCCTCAACGTCGTTGTTTCCATAAGGGCTGGAAAATGGATCTGCGATGATCTAGCGGTTGGATCTTCAACTCTGCGGTCACGACAATGCAAACCGACCGCTCCCAGCCGTTCAGGATCATGCTCGCAATGAGTGCCGCCTTCAATCCGCTTGTCGAAACACTGTCGCCGCCACCTGTTCCATCGGTCTTTGCATGGGCCAAAGCCTATCAGGGAGACCTGGGTCCTCTGATCGATCTCTCCCAGGCTGTTCCGGGTTATGCGCCCCATCCGCAACTCTTGCAGTGGTTGGGGGAAGCCGCGCAGTCGACCGACTGCGCAGGCTATGGTCCAATTGAGGGCGATCCCGCGTTACGCGACGCCTATGCGGGAGACATCGCCGCGCTCTATGAGGCAAATGTCACGCGCGCCAATATTCACATCACATCCGGCTGCAACCAGGCCTTCATGTGCGCCTTAATGGCTGTCGCGGGCGCCGGTGACACGATTGCGTTGACGGACCCCTTCTACTTCAACCATGAATCAACACTTGCCATGCTCGGCATTCGCCATGAACTGCTGCAACTCGATCCCGAAAACAGCTTCCTGCCGGATATGGCATCTGTCAACGACATGCTGTCACGGGGCATAAAGGCACTTGCCCTTGTGTCTCCAAACAATCCAACGGGTGCCGTTTATCCAGCGGCGCTCCTGCGCGAGATTTTCGATGCCTGCCGTGATGCCGGCGTTTGGCTGATCCTGGATGAGACGTATCGCGATTTTCTCCTCTCCGGCCAACAACCGCATGACTTGCTCTCGTCTGGAAAGTGGGAAGACAATCTCGTTCTTCTTTATTCATTTTCGAAATCCTTCTGCATACCGGGCCATCGACTAGGCGCGGTCACCGCTGGGCCAAACATGATCGCGCAAATTGCCAAGGTCATGGACAATATGCAGATCTGCGCACCACGTGCGCCGCAAGCAGCAGTCGCCAAAGCCATTTCAGCACTCAGCGAATGGCGGGATGAAAACAGGCTAGAAATTTTCAGGCGCACCGAGGCGTTGAAAGAAGCGTTCAAGGCGCTTCCGGGCTGGTCAATGGATTCGCTCGGTGCCTATTTCGCATTCGTGCGACACCCGTTCGAAAGCCTCGCTTCTGCTGAGGTTGCCGAGAAGCTGGCAAAACAGGTCGGCGTTCTGGCCATTCCGGGCACCTACTTCGGAGCGAGACACGAAAACTATCTGCGCTTCGCCTTCGCCAATGCCGATGTGCAGACGATTTCTAAGTTACCGGCGCGGCTTAGCAAGTTCTCGATCTGACATATCGTAGCAACTCAACTCACTGGCCTGTCTCACGGACCGGACACCAGAACGGACTTGCGCCACTGCTCCAGGAAGACACGGCGTTTCTCTTTGTCGAGCGCGATGATCAGTGTCGGCGTCAGGGCGATGGGGCGTATGGAATTGCCCTCTCCGGGGGCAAGCTCGCTCAGCTTGTCGACGCCATCGACAGCCGAGAAGAAATGCATTTTCTTTTCCAGAATGGACTTTCCCTCCGGCGAAAGCGCAAACGCCAGAAACTTGTTGGCAGCGCCAGGTGCCAAGGCCTGGCGCGAGATCAGTGCTGCTCTGGTCATGACGAGAGTATAGTCGGACGGAAAGATCACACCAATCCGGTTGTCGGTCTCGACACGCGACAGAGTGTAGGAGCCGAGCACATTATAGCCAATCGACAGACGGCCATCAGCAACGCGATCAAGGATATCCGATGTGCAGCAATAAAACTGCACACGGTTGCGCCCGAACGCCTCGATGATACGTCCCCAGGTGCTCGCCTGAGCGGCATCCTCGAATGCGAAGAAATAACCAACGCCGGAAGTGGCTATATTGTAGCTGCCGATCTTGCCCACAAACCGGTCCGATTTTCGCAACAGATCGATCAGTTCGAAGCGATCATCCGGAACGGGCAGTTCTTCAAATGCTTTCTTGTTATAAACGATCACAGCAGGCTCTGCCGTCAGACCGACCAGTTCGGACCGCCAACGCGCCCATGCCGGCAGAAGACTGGCACTGGCGGCATCGACCTTCTGCGCACAGCCATTGTTGACAAGCGCTACCTGTTGCGGAACCGAAGACGAGATAATCAGGTCCGCAAGGAAGCGGTCCTCCTTGCAAGCCTCGGATGTCGCGACATCCAATGACGAACTCTCACTTTCGCGGTAATGAACCGCGATGCCGGGATAATGACGCTGAAAACCCTCGATCATCGGCCTGATGGCCTCCAGATCCGTAACGCTTGCAATCGTCAATGTTTCGTCAGCATTTGTCGCCACAGCCGGAAAATCCATGTCGGCTGCAACAGCATAGCCACGTGGACTGAATGCGATAAGTAGACTGGCGACCAGACCAAAGCGAAATATCTTTTCGATCATGACGATTGAACCTCCGGTAGCATAGGCAAGCGTATCCCGATCCAGAAAACGCCCCTATCCGATTGCCCGGAAACAAGCTCGCCCTTGTGGAACAGGGCGACTTTTCTGGCAATCGAAAGACCAAGGCCTGCACTTCCGGGCTGATCATCCCGCCGTGAAAAGCGCTTGCCCAATCCTTGAAGCTTTTCCGGATCCAACCCTTTTCCCTTGTCCTCAACCTGAACCAGGCACGTACCATCATTTTCCGCAGTCACACGCACGCAAACAGGTGGCTTCCCATGGACGAAAGAATTGGCGATCAGGTTCTTGATGGCCTCTCGAAGGCTGAAGGAATCGGCCGCTACCATGGCCTCATCCGCACACAGGTCCAGCTCAAGCAGATCGCCTGAAAGACGCACCGTGGTGCGGTATTCTCGCTCGGCTTCAAGTGCCACGCGACGCAGATCGGTTGCGACAAGCGGTTGCGCATCGGAGCGATGGATCACCAGAGCCTCGCTCAGGAGTTGCTCCATCAGTCTGCTGACGCCGATTGCCCGGCTTCGGATCCGGTGAAGCACAAGCTTGAGACGCGCCACATCCGTCTCATCGATGGCGATCTCCGTCTGCGCCCGAAGCGCGGTAATCGGTGTACGCATCTGATGTGCGGTATCGGCCACGAATTCCTGCATGTCGCGCACCCGCCGATCCAGACGCGCCATGAAGCGATTGATCGCCGAGACGAGCGCATCAACCTCCTGCGGTACCTCTTCCGTGATGGGAGACAAATCCAGCGGATCACGGGCAAGCATGGCGGTTTCTATACGGCCAAGCGGCCGCATGGCAAAACGCATCGCGATAAAGGCGATCGCAATGATGGCCAGTCCCGCCAGCGCGGTGCCGGCCATGGCTCGCGTCGCGATATCGGTGGCAAGAGCTGCCCGTGCCTCCGTGGTTTGTGCAACGATGATACTAACGGGTCCACGCAATTGTTTTTCGGCAAGTCGTCGTTGCAACATCACCGCCCGCACGGGCGCTCCGGCATATTCAATATTGTAGACCAAGGGTTGTTGCGCCTGACCTCGAACAACATCAGGCAGCGGCAGATCATCGTAACCCGTAATCGTCACGCCATCGGCACTGACAATTCGATAGAAAACCCTGTCATCGGCAGCAAAGGACAGCAGCTCGAAGGCCGATAGCGGCAGATCGACTTGCAGTTTTCCATCCGTCGCGAATACCCTCTCCGAGATCTGCAAGGCTGCTCCTGTGAGCAGTCGATCGAAGGCAACGTCAGCGGCTGCGCGTCCATAACGATATGTGGCTATGACAGCGGCCACAGCTGCGACGGCAAAGACCAGCGTCAGCACCAGCGTCAAACGCATGGCAAGGGATGAGCGCCTCCTTTGACTGATTGCCATTAAAGATCGTCCCGCTCGATAAGCCGGGCCTGATAACCAAGACCGCGTAATGTACGTATTTCCAGATCCGCACCCTCGATCTTGCGCCGCAACCGTCCGACATATAGTTCCACTGCGTTGGGATTGCTCTCACCATTGAGCCCGAAAAGCCGCGTCAAAAGCTCTTCCTTCTCCAGCACGCGGCCTGTGTTGGTCAGAAAAATCTCAAGCAGAATCTGCTCACGGCGTGTCAGTTCACGCAGCTCATCATCGACCTTTACCGTACGTTCCGCCATGTCGAATTGCAGGTTTCCGGCCTGCAACAGAGGTCTCGCCCCACCTGCACGACGGCGAATGATGGCGCGTACCCGAGCCTCAAGTTCACCGAGATCGAACGGCTTGACCATATAGTCATCGGCACCGAAATCGAGCGCGCTGATCTTGTCGTCGACGGCCAACCGGGCCGTCAGCACCAGCACCGGCACCGGGTTTTGTCCCTGTCTCAGTTGGCGCAGGAAATCGAGGCCTGAGCCATCGGGCAAGTTCACATCCAGAATGATGAGATCATAGGTATTGAAGGATGCGAGTTGTTCGGCATCTTCGATGCGTTGGGCCAATTCAAGCACATGCCCTGCCCGCTCGAACCGGTCTCTTATGGCCTCCGCCACGTCCAATGTATCTTCAACGAGAAGGAAACGCATGATTTCGGCCCGCGGGGCTCCAGAATGACAGGTCAATGACAGTTTTCCCTCCTAGCATGACTTCGATGTGCAGGTGGAGGCCTGTACTGACATTTTGGAGGACACCCATGAAACATATCATATCTCGCACCGCTCTTGCGGTTATCGCTGCTTTGTCTTTGTCTGCCCCTGTCCACGCATTCGAACCGGAAACGACAGAGTGCATCGCGCCAGCAAATGCTGGTGGTGGCTGGGACTTCACCTGCCGTCAGATCGGCAAGACACTGCAGGACCTGAAGCTCATTCCCGGCACGATGCAAGTAACAAACCTCGCCGGCGGCGGCGGTGGCGTTGCCTATTCGGAAGTCGCATCGAAGCGCAATGAAGATAACAACCTGATTGTTGCGGCATCATCCTCGACTTCGACCCGTCTTGCCCAAGGCGCATATCCGGGCAACACAGTCGACCAGATGCGCTGGATCGCAAGCGTTGGCGCTGATTACGGCATCATCGCAGTAGCTAAGGACTCGCCCATCAACACCCTCCCTGAGCTGATGGACAAGATCAAGGCTGATCCAAAGAGCGTAGCGGTCGCAGGTGGCTCCGCTGTTGGTGGCTGGGATCATCTGAAAGTGCTCATCGCAGCCAAGCGTGCTGGTGTGGAAGATGTCCGCACAATCAAATACGTTGCCTTCGATGGTGGCGGTGAAGCTGTAACCCAGCTTCTGGCGGGCTCCGTTCAGGCCTTCACCGGTGATGCCTCGGAAGCCAAGGGCTTTGTTGACTCCGGAGACATCAAGGTCATTGCAGTCCTCGCACCTGAGCGCATGGAAGGCGACTTCGCCAAGTTCCCGACAGCCAAGGAACAAGGGATCGACGCAGTCGGCGCCAACTGGCGCGGATTTTACGCGCCCGGCGGCATGTCCGACGATGCCTATGCCTACTGGGTCGATACAATCGGCAAGGTCTATGATTCTGCCGAGTGGAAAGAAACGATGAAGCAGAATGGCCTTGCACCGCTCGATAAACGCGGCGCGGACTTCGATGCCTTCGTCAAGGAGTCGATTGCCGAGATCCAGGATCTGTCGCGCAATATTGGCCTCATCAAGTAACAGCCTCCCAAGGCTAGGACGCCCGCCGGGAAAAGCCTTTGCGCTTCTCCCGGCGGAACCGTAAGATCCCTAAAAACAATAGAGCAGGGGAAACATTCATGAGTGATCGTGTGTTCGGCACGATTGGGATTTTGCTTGCCGCTTTTTATATCTGGCAAGCGACCCTGATCGAAGAAAGCTTCATCAGTGATCCGGTAGGGCCCAAGACTTTCCCGATCGTCATTGCCACCCTGCTGGGTGTCGCAAGTCTGTTTATTCTTCTTATGCCGGACGAAGAGCCAAAATGGCCGGCGCTGTCACGGCTGATTGAGATCTTCATCTCGGTCGCAGTTCTGGTCGCCTATACCTATTTGCTCCCGGCGATTGGGTTTGTTTTCTCAACCGTATTGGCCTCGTCATTTCTGGCATGGCGTCTTGGAGCCAAGCCGATCCACTCCGTCATCGCCGGCGTCCTGATCTCGGTCGGGATATACGCCATCTTCCATCTCGCGCTTGGCCTGACACTGGCCAAGGGTCCGTTCGGCTTCTAACCCCGGCTCAAAGGATTGATCCCATGGATACTTTTTCCTCACTTGCCGACGGCTTCGCGGTCGCGCTCACATGGCAGAACCTAGGCCTGGCGCTTATCGGCTGTTTTCTCGGCACTATTATCGGTGCTCTTCCGGGTCTCGGCCCCTCGAACGGCGTAGCGATCCTCATACCGCTTGCCTTTACCCTCGGCCTGCCGGTCACCCCGGCGCTCATTCTTCTGACGAGCGTCTATTATGGTGCCATGTATGGCGGCCGTATCTCCGCTATCCTGCTGAATATCCCGGGCGACGAGCCTGCGGTCATGACGACACTCGACGGCTACCCTATGGCCAGAAACGGTCAGGCTGGTGAAGCTTTGGCCCTGTCTGGCATAGCGTCATTCGTCGGCGCTTTCGCCGCCACCTGGGGCCTCGCCATTCTGGCGCCGCAGCTTGTGAAAGTGGCGCTGCTATTCGGTCCAGCCGAATATTTCGCACTCTTTGCGCTTGCATTCGCAACACTTGGCGGCATCACCAGCCGCAATCAGGCGAAGTCCGCATTTGCAGCAGCACTGGGTCTGGCAATCGCCATGATCGGAGTGGATGGACAAACGGGCGTTCCGCGCCTCTCCTTCGGACAAATACATCTCTACGACGGCATCGATTTCCTCGTCGCTATTGTCGGTCTCTTCGCTCTTTCTGAAGTCTTCATTTTCATTGAGCATCGTGGAGAGGGCGAGAACGGAGGCGATGCTACAAAGGTGCGTTTAGGCCGTTTGATGCCAAGCGGTGCCATGCTGAAGAAAACCAGTGGCAGCATGGCACGTGGTACGGTGATTGGCTTCGTTGCCGGCATTCTGCCGGGCGCAGGCGCATCGCTCGGCTCTTTCCTCGCCTATGCTTTTGAGAAGAAGCTCTGTGACAAGGACGGCACCTTTGGCAAGGGCGATCCTCGCGGGGTGGCAGCACCGGAGGCCGGCAACAACGCCGCCGCCGGCGGTGCGCTTGTACCTATGCTGGCGCTTGGCGTTCCGGGTTCTGGTACGACAGCCGTTTTGCTGGCCATGCTTCTGGCGCTGAACGTGACGCCGGGACCGCTTCTGTTCACAAATAATCCGGATGTCGTATGGGGCCTGATCGCGGCACTGTTCATCGGCAATGTCATGCTGCTGCTTCTCAACATTCCGATGGTCGGCATGTTTGTCCGCGTGCTGCTTGTCCCGACAAAATATCTGATGCCGGCAGTCGCGATGATTTCCTTTGTTGGCATCTACGGCATTTCCGGATCGACCTTCGATCTGCTCGTCATGATCATCTTCGGTGTTCTTGGCTGGGTCTTGCGCAAGTTCGACGTTCCACTCGTCCCTGTCATCATGGGTGTCATGCTGGGCAACCAGATGGAAGTGAACCTGCGACGGGCAATGACGATTTCGGACGGCGACTGGTCTACCCTGCTGGCATCTCCGCTCTCGATCGGCCTTTGGTGCTTCGCAATCGGCGGCTTCGTATTGCCGATCGTGCTTGGGCGTCTGTTCCGCAGACCGGCTCAGCCTGCAGCCATTCGGGAAGAAACAGCGCCTGGCGACTAAAGTCATCATTTGGCGTCACAGACAAACCCGATAGGCGGCTGTTATTTCAGCCGCCTATTTCTTTTGTCGCCACAGGTTGATGTCACCTTCAACAGTTCTCATATCCAGAAAATTGATCGTAGTCGCGTGACATACAGAAAAGTCATCTTAAGCCTACGGAAATGTACAATTTCATGCACTTACCGCGACGCAACAGATGAGAGTTTTCGTCACATTGGCACTACCAATCCGGGTTGTAGCAATGTAAAAATGTCGCGATAAAAATTGCCAGACGGAGCTCGGCCCGTCTATTTCTGAGGTTGCCGTCAGCTCAATGGACATTAGAATTCTCTACATCGATGATGATCTGGCTTTAGCGCACCTCGTCAAAAGGAATCTTGGTCGCCGCAACCAGGAAGTCATTCACACCCACGACCCTGAGGTCGCGATCGATCACCTGCGCGATGAACATTTCGACGTGATCGTTCTCGATCACTACCTGAACAATATGACGGGTCACGAGATACTGCGACGCTTCCGCGATCTCGGTATCAATGTTCCGGTTGTCTATATTACGGGTTCGAATGAGGCGCGTATTGCCATCGAGGCGTTGAAATCAGGTGCCTCGGATTATGTGATCAAGAGCGTCAGTGACGATTTCTTCCCGCTTCTGGCAGACACAGTCCATCAAACGGTCGCCAATGCGCGTCTGAAGACGGAAAAGGAGCGCGCTGACGAAGAAACGCGTCTCGCCAAGGAGCGCGCCGAAGCCTTGCTTGCAGAGATGAATCACCGGGTCGCCAACAGCTTGTCGCTGGTTGCCGGCCTGCTTCGGCTTCAAAGCGCTCACACAGACAATCAAGAGGTCCGCGAGGCGCTCGAAGAAACGCAAAGCCGCATCACCGCCATCGCCGGCATGCATAGAAGCCTGTATTCAGCCGATGACGTACGAAGCGTGGACATGCAGCCCTATCTATCTACCTTGGTGAATGACATCGCGATGACAGTGGGCACACGACATTCCCCCTCGCTGGTCACGGTGGACGCCGATCCGATCAACCTGCCCGCCGACAAGGGCGTCTCTGCGGGCATGATCGTCACCGAACTTGTGACCAACGCCCTCAAATACGCCTACAGGGAAGGTGAAGAGGGCGAGATCCGCGTTTGCTTCAAGCAGATTGACGAGGCCAGCGCCCGTCTTTCGGTTGAGGATGACGGAATAGGCCTTAGCGCATCCAAACCAGGCCCAAAGTCCACAGGCCTCGGAACAAAGATCGTCAAGACGATGTCAGATACCATCGGCTCGGGAATTTCTTATCCCGAGACGGAGCGCGGCACGAAGGCAGAGATGATCGTGTCACTCGTCCACCCCAAGACGTAACGCTGTCGCCGTACAGCCCGCTTGAAGGGTTTCTGTCACTCGGCTCCTCGTTCTTTCAAGTTTGGAGGCTCCCACTGTGCAACTGCCGCGAGACCGGCGGGATCCAGGACATCACAGCCCTTATCCTTCCAGCTCAACAGCTTTCGTGTGGCGAGTTTGCGCAGCGTCTTGTTCGTATGCACGATTGACAGACCAAGTGTATCGGCAACGAGGTTTTGTGTGATGGGAAGACGGGCGTCTTCATCATTCAACTGACCAGACCGAGTTCCGCGATGATGCAGAAAAGCGATCAAATAGGCGGCACGCTCAATTGCTGTACGACGGCCGATGCTGAGCAGGTGTTCGTCCAGAATACGCTCTTCCCGCGCCGCAAGCCAGGTTACATCATAAGCAAGGCTTGGCTGCTTCTCGAACAGGGTGAAAAACCGGCTACGTTCAAACATGCAAAGACGCATGGGCGTCAAGGCTTCAACGCTGTGATCCATCTCCTTGAGCACCGCACCCTGCAGACCGATCATGTCACCAGGCAAGAGATAGTTGAGCACCTGACGGCGGCCATCCTCCATCGTCTTGTAGCGGAAGCCCCAACCTTCCACGACGGTAAAGATGTGGGGCGTATACGAACTCTCGGCAACCACTGTAGCGCCAGCATTGCACTTGAGTTCGCCTGATTTAAGCGTGGATATAAAGCTCAGTTCCGACGCGCTAAGGGTTCGAACGCCCGAAAGCTTTCTCAAACTGCATCTGGCAACGGACTTGGGCGAGGTGTCTACCTTGGCGTCCAATGAATTTACCCTCAATTGATTTTGAGGATCAACGCAGAGTGCGCAGAGTGTGTTCCCTCGCCGTTGGACTATGTCTTATTTAAATGACGAATGATGCCAGCAAAGCGTATCTGTCTGAAAATAAGACATCGCGCAGTCGTTCCGACCGCTGCCCCCGCCTCGCAATACAACTGCTTCAGCCCATCGGGCGCTGTCGACCCAGTGAGTTTTGGAGAATAACATGAATGCGCGCAAAACATGCGTACTCGTTGCTGAGCACCAATACTTTATCGCGATGGAAGTTGAGCAGATTTTGCAAAAAATTGCAGGCTGCGATGTGACTATCTGCAGGCGAAACGAAATTGATCAGGAACTGGAAGTGCGGCGATATGATCTTGTTCTGGTCGACGCGGGAGCCACCGTGTCGGAATGCGAAGACGAAGCACGCATGATCATCGCCAAGGGCGCGAAGGTAGCATTCCTGTGCGCAGATACGCAGCTCTCGGCTGAGATCGGCCGAGCACTGGGCTTAGCTGTATTGGAAAAGCCCTTTACCGAAAACGCTGTAATTCGCTTTATTGAAAAGGCAATCAGCCCGTTACAGACAGGCTGATTGCATTTATGTCATGTCAAACCGCGAAGGACTGCCTCACAACGGCAGAACTATTCGCGTCAGGGCCAAATTCGTCCTCGTTGTCGATGCCCAGCAATTCCTGAAGTCTGCCACGCGCGCGATTGATGCGGCTCTTGATTGTACCGACCGCGCAGCCGCAAATTTCCGCAGCTTCTTCGTAGGAAAAGCCTGAAGCGCACACAAGAACAATGGCTTCACGCTGCTCTTCACCAATCTGATCAAGTGCCTTCATGAAATCCTTCATATCCATCGAACCATATTGGTTGGGATGAATTGAAAGTTGCGAGGTGTAGTGACCATCGGGGTCAGACACTTCCCGACCCTTCTTACGCATCTGCGAGTAAAACTCGTTACGAAGGATGGTGAATAACCAGGCTTTGATGTTTGTACCGAGTTCAAAGGATTCCTGCTTCGTCCAGGCTTTGACCACAGTTTCCTGAACAAGGTCATCAGCACGATCATACTGACCGCACAAGGAGGCTGCAAAAGCGCGCAAGCTTGGTATCGTAGCAAGCAATTGCCTTTTGAATTCGTTTTGCGGCTCAACCACTTCACTCATCAACGGCATCCTTGGATGTTACAGAATTCAAGCTGGCTTTCTCTGCGGCCTCAAGTTTGTCGAGCAACTGAAGCAACTGGTCAGGCACCGCTTCGCCTTCCAAGCTGCTGTAAAGCTCCTTCAGCTTGAGCGCGACGCCGTCCTGTATCACATCGGAATAAGGCCCAGGATCTGATCCTAAACCTTTGCTCGATCTATTATCCATTTGCTGCATGTCCACTATCGCTTTTCCTGTTCACCGCTTAACGGCGCTCACGCGGGTAAGTTCCATAGACCGTGTGTTTTTTATCTTACGAACCAAAAATCTCATGCCGCGGACATATTTCGTAGGATCCAGGCGGAACCAGATTGCAACTCTTGCGTTATCGACACAGCAAAAAAGGAGAGTGAAAATGCTATACTACGCATTGGTATTTCTGGTCGTGGCCCTCATTGCGGGCGCTCTCGGCTTTGGTGGCATCGCAGGCGCGTCCGTAGGCATCGCCAAGATCCTGTTCTTCATCTTCCTGGTACTTTTCATTGTATCACTGGTTGCCGGCGGTCTTCGCAGAAGAACTTGAACCCGCTGCAAATGCAAAATCCAAAAAGTGCCCGGTCAAAAGCCGGGCATTTTCTATTGAAAGTTACAATGTCAGCGGCGCAACGCATTTGAACATAAGATAATAAGGCAATTATCGGTTTCAACAGCCACCACGGCCTGAAACCCTCTCTACGCAGAATACGTCAGCCGATCGCCATCACCAGAATGGCAATCAATCCAAGAGCGACAACACAAAACAGCACAGACACAATCAATGAGGTTGATCCGCGCCATGTCGGAGGAACCATTGATTCCGTGTCCTGATCGAGATGGGCGTTCTGCGCCATTTTTCTGATTTGATCGTCTCTGTTTTCGCGTTCCATTCGGATACCTCCTCTGCCTATTGGCTGGGCAGGGATCTGTGCATGTCAGTGAAGCTTGCGACCTCACCATCGGGTGCAACCGACGCGCTCGCCGTTCTATAGACCTCCGGACCAGCCTTGATATCAATCCGCTTGCGGCCAGCTAGAAGATTGGCACCAACGGTATTGCAGGAACCGTAAATTTCCACGCCTTCGATCCGTGCCTTGCGAATCTCAACCGGAAGCTGACGCTCACATAGTCTCGGACTGGTATAGGAAAGCACACGCACCGGCTCCTGGAGGCACTCTCCAGCCCCGGTGGGGCAAGCGACCAATACCAAAACAGCTGCCAAACCTGCCATCATCAATTCCTCTTGTCACAAAGGTTAATGAAGAGCAGGCGACTTTGTTCCGCAGGATCAGATGGTTCGGTGAATGATGCCTTGAATGAACCCCAATTTCTGCACGATCGAGGCAGAAAAGACAAAGGGGTAAAGGTCTGGCTGACCGATACTGCGATTGATCGCGTTGACAGCCACCGACAACGCCGCCCAGGCCGACGTCATCTTTTCAATGTCTTCCCCTTGATAGGGATCGAATGAGAACTGCATGCCAGCGGGCATGACCCCATGATCGAATGCGGTATCAAGGCCATCAATCATGTGCAGATAGTGCGCCCAACTCTCCGCGAAATCTTCCCAGGGATGGCTCGATGCGTAAGCGCTGATGAAGTTTGACTGCCAATCGAGTGGAGCACCGTCGGCGTAATAGCGCTCTAGTGCCTGTGAATACTCATCCCGCTCATCGCCGAACACGGCTCTCGCCGCTTCGAGCTTGCCGCCATCGCGCACAAGGCGATTCCAGTAATAATGCCCGGACTCATGGCGAAAATGTCCGACCAGCGTTCTCATGGGTTCACCCAACGCCTCGCGCCTAGCCTCGCGCTCGGGAGAGCTCGCTTCGGCGATATTGATGGTGATAACACCGTTGTCGTGCCCGGTCAGGACATGGCCGCCGTCCGGACTGCCTGGATCGTCCGCAAGAAGCTCGAACGCGAGCCCCTCTTCGGGATCCTCTTCCCGCGACACGATGGGCAGACCGAGACGAATGAGACCGTAAAGAAAGAACCTCTTGGCCGCCTCCAAAGCGCGCCAGCGCTCGACGAACTCGTCATTGGAAAGGTCTGGCACAATGCTGTTCAGGCGACAGGCTTTGCAAAAGTCGCCCTCGCCCTCCTTCACCAGCCAGTTGCAGCCACCGAGATCAGCATTGGCACAGATGTGAAACCCATTCGGTGCGACATCCCGATAGCAGAGCATGCTCAGGCTGTCGGGATCAAAGCCTAGATGAGCGCCACAGGTCAGACATTCCGTGTTGTCAAAATTGACGATGGTGCTGCATTCATTGCATTCAAACCGCTTCATACTGTTTTAGCCTCGAATTGGTTGCCTGCACGGTTATCCATACCGACCGAAACCGTAGGCAAGATATTTTTCAAGATTGCCGAGAACACCAGCAATGATGGCACCGCGATAAAGCCCCCGATTGGCCCCCAAAGCCACAGCCAGAACGTGAGCGCCAGGAAGATCAGAAATGGATTGATCGTCATTGAGGACCCAAGTGCGCGTGGCGTCACAAACTGCGACTCGATCAGATTGAGAGAAAGATAAATCATCGCCGGCAACATGATGGCGAACCCGCTGTCATAGGTCGCAAGGCCGATGGCCATGAGAATGATGGCCATCAGGACCGGTCCGACATAGACCACATAATTGAGGACAGCCGCGAGAAGCCCCCACACCAATGCAGAAGGCGTGCCGATCATCCAAAGAGCAAAGCCGACCGAAAAGCCCAATCCAATGTTGATGATGGTGATCGTGAACAGGTAACGCGACATCATGGTTTCGACGTCACGGAATATATGGGCCATGCGCCAGCGCAGGTTGCGGGTAATGCACAGCTTGAGCACTGCAGCCCGGAAATCATCGCGTGTTGCTACAAAGAAATAGAGGCTTGCGAGGAACAACAAAACTTGCGCGACATAGACCGGCGCAAGCGTGATCACCGAGCCTACACCGCCTCCTTCATCCACAGTCACCTTCATATGACCGACTTCGCCGGCAGCCTGTCCCAGGCGATCGCGAATGTCGTTGAGTGACGAAAGTGTCGAGCGCCAATCTGATATCTGCAATTGCAATGACTTCCAGATCTCGGGCGCTTTCTGCACCCACCCTGAAATCGGTACGGAAAAGCCGATAATTGCTGACATGATGATAAAGAGAAGCAGCAAGACCACGACACCCGATGAAAGCCAGGAAGAAAGACCTCTCCGCTCGAGTATTCTGGCAAGTGGCGCTACCATCAATCCGACGACCACGCCGAGGCTGACAGGTGCGATAATGATTTCGCCATAGTCCATGGCAGCGATAATCGCCAGAAGCGCAACCAGAATGACCGACAGGCGCGCCATAACGCTAATCAGTTCGCTAAAATCGATCCTCTTGGGAATGGAACCGGCCCTTTTCATGATAGCCACAGGCGTACTCGCTTTGGAAATGCAAGCCGGTCGTTAATGTTCCCGCGCCACCCGGTTTAAGCGCGCAAATCTGCTGGAAAAACCAGTTCGTAATAAACGCCCTTGTCATCGCATCGATGAACGGCGCTTCCATTGACAGAAGCGGGCACCACCCGTTCGAGAACCGTGCTGCCAAAGCGCCCGTTTCCGGCCTCGAAATCGGAGCCATCTTTGCGAGAAGACGTCTCGTTCCAGATGATCCGGATATTCTTGCCTTCTTCAGTGTCCACCGTCTCACAACTGACCTGTACGAGGCCCGACGCCTTTATGATATCGCCATGGCTGATCGCATTGACGATCAACTCATGCAGGGCAAGCCCCACATGCATGGACGCATTGGGAGACAGGAGAAGATTTTCACCCGTCACAACAATCGCAGACGGATTGTCAGACAAAAATCTGGAAAGCTGACTGTCGAGTAAATCGCGGAACGCCGCACCACGCCAACTGGAATCTGTGACCAGATCCTGCGATTGTGAAAGCGCGTAGAGGCGCCCTCTGAACTTTTGCAAAAAGCTCTCAAGCGAACCGGAAAAACGCGCCGTTTGCGATGCGATACCCTGCACAACCGCCAGGAGGTTCTTCGACCTGTGGCTGACTTCCAGAAGCAGTGCGCGCAACACTTTTTCGCGCTGACGCTCTTCGGATTTATCCGTCACTGACAATATGTAATGAAGCCCCCCGTCCGGTATGTCGACTTTTCGACACCGGAACTCGAAGGTGTTTTCACCATCGTCGCTCAGTTCAATCTTTGATTGATCACCAACCTGCTGCAGGCCTGAACGGAGGGCGTGAAGCTTGCCGGCGATATCATCGCCAAAGATGATATCGTCCGACGGTTCATGATCGAAGTGCTTGCTCCAACGTGCCGGCAGCCTTGTGATACAGATGCACCGCTCCTGCTGGTCGTAGAGGATGTAGCAAGCCCCCATATCAATCAGCGCATGGATAAAGAAATCGCCCGCTAGCGCGTCAATTCCTCCAGGCTCTACCCACGTTAATCTGTTCACGAACTCAAACCTCAGTTGGCAACCGGCAGACGCCGATGCTCGGACAAGTATATCTCCTCGCACACATCGGCTAGCTACCCGCGCTCTTCATTCAGGCGCCTTCTTTCTGCCTCTCGTTGAAGAACAATGCCTGACTGATCAGCGCCTTCACCATGTCTGGGTTGAACGGCTTGGTGACAAGAAATGCAGGTTCCGGCCGCTCACCTGTCAACAGACGCTCAGGAAACGCTGTGATGAAAATGACGGGAATAGTGTCGACCTTCAGAATATCATTCACCGCATCGATACCCGAGCTACCATCAGCAAGTTGGATGTCGGCAAGGATCATCTTGGGAGACGTGGTTTTGAACAGCGCAACCGCTTCGGAATGGGTACGCGCGACGCCGGTGACGCGATGCCCCAGATCTTCGACCATCTGCTCGATATCAAGCGCAATCAGCGGCTCGTCTTCGATAATCATGATCTCCGTTGCGACCTGCGCAGAAATTTCATGCGACGCCTGATCGATCAGGCGCGAGAATTCCGCGTCATCCACTGCGAGAATTTCGGCTGCTTCAGAAGCGCTGAAACCTTCAACAGATACAAGCAAGAATGCGACGCGCTCTTTCTTGGGAAGGTTCGAGAGGTTCTCGGAAGCCCTGTTTTCCCATGCAAAAGGGGATGGCGTCGGATCGAGATCCACATCCAGCCTGTCAAACACATTCACGAAAAGCTTGTAGATACCGACACGGTCGTCGCCAGTTTGCGGAAAGAGGGAAATATCCTCAATCAACGCTTCAAGCATTGCGGCTACGTAGGAGTCACCGGAACGTTGGGAACCGGTGACGGCCCGGGCGAAGCGCCTCAAATACGGCAGATGAGTTGCGACGCGTGCAGTCAGGGACATAAGAGATCTCTCCAGTTATCGAGAAGGCATTCAATCTGGGGCATAACGAACGCCCTTGAAAAAAGTTCCGGGAAGAGGGGAACTTTTTTCGCGCTCAGGATTTAACACCGAATGCACACGTGAAATAGTGGAAGTCTGCCTAGGTGGCAATGATTTCGGGCAGGGAAAGCTAAATGGTCGTCGAAAATAACGGAAGCAAAGAAAAATCGAATAAATCGGATGGAAAGAAAAATTCCGATCCCAACAAACCGGTTGATTTAATTGCATCTAAACTTCGAAATTTCTACGACAGCGTTACCGATGAAGGAACGCCGGACTTTTTGTTGAACCTGCTTGATCGTCTGGACGCTGCAGAAAACGCCGCAAAATCCAAGAAGCAATCTGAAAGTAACGATTGAAGAGGCGACGGCATCGACGTCGCCTCCCCTCGGACTTAAAGCTTTATTCACTGACGATCGCGCGCAACATCCACAGCGCCTTTTCGTGGAACGTCAGTCGATCCGTCAGCATGTCCTCGGTCACCAAGTCGCCTGCGTCGCCGGCCTTTTCACCAGCCTTGCGCATCAACTTGACAGCCGCCTCGTGATCCGCAATCAGATCAGCAACCATTTCGCGAGCCGTTTCATGATTCGTGGCGCCAGCCTTGGGCGTAAAGCTTGAAGTTGCACCCATTTCCACTGGTGCCAGATGACCGATCGCGCGAATACGCTCCGCAATGACGTCCGCCGCAGCGAACAGCGTCTCGTAATGCTCCTCAGTCAATTCATGGATCGATTTGAACAGAGGACCCACAACATTCCAGTGGTAGATATGGCTCTTGATCGTCAATCGATAAGTGCCCCCAAGAATGTCCGTGAGATGCTTGGCCATCTCTTTCCGATAGGCCTTGGTCAGGCCGGTATCAATGTCTTCTTCGTGGGTATGAACTTGAAGGACTTCGGCAGTGTTTGCCATGAAATTATTCCTTTCTCGAAGGTGAAAACTACGTCCGCGACTTCTACCGAGGCGGCCCCTTGGCGGCCTTCATCAGGGCGTAACTGATACCAGCGACGGCCACCAAAGTGGCGATCGGACTCTTTTGAACCAGTCCCGGAACCGATAACATTGCTGCTTGCGCCATGCTTTGCTCAAGGGACGCAGCGCGCAGCTGACTGGCGATCAGCGCTCTGCGGCGGGCGCGATGGTTCATGAAGGAAACCACGGCCCAAACAAGCAGCGCGGCCAAAATGCTGCCAGCTGCAATTGACAGACTGGCAAGCTTGGGACCGTAAACATCATCGACCACAAACCACAAAGAGACGACCAGCGCGACATAGGCGGTTACCGAAAACAATGCGATCAGCACCCCCCCCACCACCGATCGCTTGATACGCGCGGGAGAAGGAAGATAATTGCCGAAAAGCATCATCGCTATTTGTCCAGCCAATCCGCTCAAGGTCTTATCGCCGCGTGAAGATTGCGAAGAGAAAGCCGACGCCTGCGGCGATACCAACAGAGGCGAGCGGATTTGCACGGATGCGATCTTCAAAGTCGCTTTCTGCGCTGACAAATCTATCTTTTGCGTCATTGGCAACGGCAGCAGCATTTTCAGCCAGCGTATCCTTGAAGGCACCGGCCTGGCGAACAGCTTGATCTGCCTTGCCCGCACCAAAATCTGAAACGGTCTGCGTCAGCATCGCAATATCAGCGCGCAGATTGTCGATCTGTGCCGCAATGTCTTCGGCAGTCGCTGCCTCAGTCTTCGGTCCAGCTTTCTGCGCTGTTGTTGTAGCCATAGTCCAAGCTCCTTTATTCGGTTTTTTGTCCGATCAAATTTATCTGGTTGGCAAACGCACGTCGGGGCCACTTTGTTCCGCAAACGATTCGATTGATTGGCAAAGAAGCTGTCAGAATGGACCGGAGAAGTATTGCCGCGGGACGGACGAAGCTAAGTTCATGACATGTCCGCCAGCATGTGACACAGGCCCTCGCGCATGAGGATTCTGGAGCATCAGGATTCTTAAGAATACACGCATGGCATTGAACCATCCGCTCTGCTTTCGTCCCTGAAGTTTTGCTCGGGAGTGGAACCCATTGCCTCACCGCACGTTTATTCCCCGAACAATAACTTTTTACGGAAGGAGAAAGTCATGAACTGGAATCAGGTCGAAGGTAACTGGGAGCAGCTCAAGGGTAAGGCTCAGCAGCAGTGGGGCAAGCTCACGAATGACGATCTCGACGTCATCGCTGGCAACCGTCGCGAATTGGCTGGCCGTATTCAGGTAGCTTATGGCAAGTCCGAGGAAGAAGCCGAGACGGAAATCGATAACTGGCTCGGCAAGCACTGACTTGGCTGAACGAGTGCTCGATAGCTGAGCGCTCACTCAACGAAAGCCGTACCCGTGAGGGTGCGGCTTTTTCGTGTTTGCATGAGGCCGGTTGACCTCGACGTGCAAAATCGTCGATATCCGATAATGTACCCAGTCGGCGCGAGGGCGCCACCTAAAAAGGATATGCTCACCCGCATGACCTATAACCGCAAATTCGTCCGTGCTTCTCTCATAATGGTCATGGTAGGCCTTGCCATGTTGCTGGCCATTATTGCGTCTGCTCTCCTGTTCGTTGAACGCACCAGCGCATCATTCGACAGGCTGGTCGAAGAACTGGCAATACGGCGCTCCACAGCTGATCTGTTCAGTCTGGTGCAGGATGCCGAGACGGGCCAACGCGGTTATCTGCTGACAGGAAACACCCTCTTTCTGGAACCCTATGATGAGGCCCTGGAGGAGATCAAGAAGGCGAAAAGTGACTTGCTGGCGAGTGCCTCTGATCGAAAGGGTTACGAAGGCCAGGTCGCTCCGCTGATCTCAATGATCGATACCAAACTGGACGAAATGGCGAGGACAATCCTGCTTGCAAAGGCAGGCAATCTGGAAAGTGCACTGAAGATCATACAAGACGGTCTCGGTCGAAAACTCATGACTAGCATTCGCCAGGGCATGCAGACGATCCTGGATATTTCCGACGTCAACATACAGTCGAACATCGGAACCCAGATCAGAAGCTCCGCTCAATTGAAATGGACGATCCTCGGCGCTGGAATTGCCATCGTTATTGTTCTTGGTGGCGCGATTTACGTCATCATGCGCCATGTCCAGTCCATCACTTCCGCCAGACGGGAAATGATGCGGTTGAATGAGGAGCTTGAAGACAGGGTGTTGGAGCGCACTGAAGACCTTGTACGTGCCAACCAGGAAATCCAACGTTATGCTTACATCGTAACCCATGACCTACGAGCACCCCTCGTCAACATCATGGGCTTTACCAGCGAACTGGAAATGTCACTTGAACAGATGAAGGCCTATGTGTTGGCCGATGGCGAGCAATTGAGCACGCAGGATATCCAGGATGCGCGCACGGCGGCAACGGAGGAGGTTCCCGAAGCTTTGAACTTCATCCGTTCATCGACCTCAAAGATGGACGGCCTGATCAATGCCATCTTGAAAATTTCGCGTGATGGTCGCCGCCAGCTCAAACCAGAGCGGGTCGACATCAGAGCCGTTGTCGAAAACAGCTCATCCAGCCTCCAGCACCTGATTGACGGAGCCGACGGAACTGTTGAGATCAAAATGCCCAGGATCAGCGTCAACTCGGACCGCCTGTCCATTGAACAAATTTTTACGAATCTTATGGACAATGCCATAAAATACAGGAACAGAGAGCGGCCACTAAAGGTTGTTGTTACTGCTGCCCGCAAGGGAACGATGTTGGAAGCAGAAATTTCCGACAATGGTCGCGGGATCGGGCCGGACGATCTGGAGCGCGTGTTCGAACTCTTTCGAAGAGCGGGCACGCAGGACCAGACCGGAGAAGGCATAGGACTTGCGCATGTCAGGTCCTTGGCAAGAAATCTCGGCGGTGACATATCAGTTAGATCGACCCTCGGTGAGGGTTCGACATTTGTTTTGAGGATTCCTGCCGATCTGGGGCAGATCCTGAGGAGAGTATGAGTATGAAGGCAATCGGCAAGGAAGTTACCATCGTCATGGTCGAGGACGATGAAGGTCATGCTCGACTGATCGAAAAGAACATCCGCCGGGCCGGTGTCAGCAATGAAGTGCTTCCATTCACCGACGGCACCTCAGCTCTCGACTTTATCCTCGGCAAGGACCGTAGCGGCAAGGTGTCCGAAGATCGATATCTTCTGATTCTTCTTGATCTCAATCTCCCCGACATGTCGGGAACGGAGATCCTCGAAAAGGTCAAGGCCAATCCCCACACCAAGCGCCTGCCGGTCGTCATTCTGACCACGACAGATGACGAAACAGAAATTCAGCGTTGCTATGATTTGGGCGCGAATGTCTACATTACAAAACCGGTCGACTACGACGGCTTTGCCAATGCCATTCGCCAGTTGGGCCTGTTTTTCTCGGTCATGCAGGTTCCCTGATCGGGCCAGTCAACAATCGAGTTTTCTAATCTCGAATTTTTTGAAAACGGCGGCGTTCAATAACGCCGCCGTTCTCATTTGTTGTGTTCGATGTCAGATTGGGTAGTGAAGACGACCGTCCTGCACTGTGATCCAGCGCAGATCCGTAAACTCAGCTACGCCCCAGATACCACCGAAACGCCCGTACCCGGAAGACTTGACCCCGCCGAATGGCATTTGTGCCTCATCATGCACTGTCGGCCCATTCACGTGGCAGATACCGCTTTCGATCCGCCGCGCCACAGCCATTGCCCGCGTGCTATCGCGACCGAAAACGGCAGCCGAGAGACCGAACTCACTGTCATTGGCAATTGTAACGGCCTCATCGATCGTTTTGGCCCGGATGATGGCGACAACCGGGCCAAAACTCTCTTCGGAGTAAAGCCGCATGTCAGATGTGACGTGGTCCAGTGCCGCCGCATTGAGAATGGTCTTGTCTCCGCCGCCAGCAATCAACGTGGCACCCTTGTCCACAGCATCTGCGGTCAGTTCACGCACCCTGTCTGCAGCCGCCTGTGACACCAGCGATCCAAGCGGCGCTTGTCCATCGCCCGGGTCCCCCGCAACCAAATTTTTGACCTTTTTGGCAAAAGCCTCGACGAACGCATCGCCAATATCGCCGACAGTGATAATCCGCTCCGTCGACATGCAGATCTGGCCCTGGTTCATATAGGCGCCAAAGCCGGCCGCAGCGACTGCTGCATCAATATCGGCATCATCAAGAACGATCATCGGCGCCTTGCCACCAAGCTCAAGAAGAGCCGGCTTCAGATGGCGTCCTGCAAGTTCACCAATTACCCGGCCAACACGCGTCGATCCCGTGAAGTTCACACGCCGTACGGCAGGATGCGCAATGATTGTCTCCACGATCTCGGCCGCATCATCCGGCGCATTGGAGATGGCATTCAAGACGCCCGCGGGAAAGCCTGCCTCGGCAACAGCTTCAATAATCAGCGAATGCGTTCTCGGGCAAAGCTCTGACGTCTTCATGACCACTGTATTTCCGCAGGCAAGCGGCGTGGCAATGGCGCGAACGCCGAGAATGACGGGGGCGTTCCAGGGCGCCATGGCGAGCACAACGCCGGCAGGTTGGCGCACCGCATATGCCGTCGAGCCGGGGCGGTTGGATGGAATGATCTCGCCCTTGATTTGCGTGGTCAAAGCTGCAGCTTCCACAAGCATGTTGGCGGCCAGCATGAGGTTGAATCTCGCCCAGCCCTCCGTGGCGCCAATCTCGTCCTTCATCGCCTGCACGATATCGTCGCCACGCGCCTGCAAGGATTGCGCGGCTGCCAGCAATTTTCCGCGACGCTCTCCAGGTGACGTCTGCGACCAGACAGAAAATGCGCGCTGAGCAGCATCAACCGCCGCACGTGCATCATCCACCGATGCGGCTGCGGCTTCAGTCACGATGTCTCCGGTCATCGGGCTCTTGCGATTGAAGCGCCGATCGTCCTTCGCGGGAACATGCTGACCATCGATATAAAGATTGAGATTATCCATAATTCCTATCCTCCTAAAAATTTCATTACCTGCCTCCCCTGAAACGGGCTCCCCTTCACCTAGTGCCGAGCTAAGTGAAACGCCAGTCGCGGCCGTGACCGAAATGAATCGACTCCATGAGTTTGATGGTGTATCCGTGCGATTAATCGATTAATCATCTATCGCGGCCAAACCGTTGAATTCGAACCGGACACGTCCAAACCTTAGTCAGATCGCCGGGCTGCTCGGTGTATCGACCGCGACCGTGTCCAACGCGCTGTCTGGCAAAGGTCGCGTCTCATCTGAACTGGCCGACAAGATCCGAGGGATGGCTGCAGACCTGGGCTATATGCCAAGCACTGCCGGGCGAGCCCTGAGAACCGGACGCAGCAGGGTTCTCGGGCTCGTCCTACCGGATATCGCAAATCCCCTCTTCCCGCAGATCGCACAGGCAATTGAGAATGCCGCTTCCAAAGCAGGATACGGAATACTGATTGCCGACTCCAGGGGCGATGTTTCCATGCAGACAGAGGCAATCAGCCGCCTGCTGGAACGCGGCGTGGACGGCATTGTCATCGTGCCCCGCCGAGGCACGCGCATCGCCGATATCGGCAGCCCGGTCGCCGTCATCGACAGCCCCTCAACACCTGGGAATACGGTGTCTGCAGATCACTGGCAGGGCGGCCAACTGATCGCCGATCACCTGATTGCGCTGGGCCACCGGAAAATACTTATCCTCGGCAACAATCCTGATTCGAATGTGCAGAACGATCGGATCGGCGGCTTGAAGTCACGCCTTCCCGCTGATGTTCATTGCGAGGTTCTCTGGATCGAAAAGCAGGAACGCAGTCACGGAACAGGCTGCGCACTGGGCTTGCAGCAAAAGGTCGAGGAAGGCTTCACAGCCTTTGCAGCTGTTTCTGATCTCCACGCGTTGCGTGCACTGACTGAACTTCAGCGCGCCGGAATTCGTGTTCCCGAACAGGTCAGCGTGACAGGTTTCGATGATCTGATCTGGTCAACCGTTGTGACCCCGGCACTGACCACCATTCACATGGATATGCCTTTGATCGCAGAGATCGCAATCGATGCTCTGGTGTCCGTGATCGAGAGGGACTCGGGCGATAGTGAAGCGGGAACCGAGCAGCCGCTGAGTTCAGCATCGGCAACCAGGCAACAGGTGCCGATGAGCCTGATCGTCCGCCAGACCTCCGGTCCACCTCAGACGTTTCCGCATTAGAAAATGAACCCCAGAAGGAGAACCCGATGATTAACAAGACAATCCTGGCTTCGGCCACCGCTTTGATGCTCACCATGGGCTCTGCCCAGGCGCAGGAAAAGACCCTGACGATTTCGGTCTATGCGTTCGGACAGGATGAGTTCAAGGAGATCGTCTACGACCCGTTCGAAGCCAAGTGCGACTGTAAACTTGTTGTCGAAACCGGCAACAGCGTCGAACGTATCGCAAAAATGGAAGCCAACAAGGACGCGCCTGTCATAGACATGGCCGTCGTCTCGATGGCAGATGCGCTGTCAGCATCCCGCATGGGCCTGATCGACAAGATCGATACCTCCAAGCTGTCCAGCTACGACAAGCTCTATGAAATCGCCAAGGATCCCAACGGCGACGGCATGAGCGTTGGCTACACATTCTACGCAACATCCATCGCTTACCGCTCCGACAAGATGACGGTCGACTCCTGGGCCGACCTTCTCAAGGACGACGTGGTTTCTCATATTGCTTTCCCGAACGTCACCACCAACCAGGGGCCGCCGTCGCTCTACATGCTCGGCAAGGCTCTCGGCTCGGACGCAGCAGACCTAAAGACCCCCATAGAAGCCGTCGGCAAGAAGAAGGACGAAATCGTGACCTTCTACGTCAAGTCGTCGCAGCTGGTTCAACTGATGCAGCAGGAAGAAATCTGGGCAGCCCCCGTTGGCCGCTTTTCCTGGGCGCCCTTCACCAAACTCGACCTGCCGATCAAGTGGGCCACTCCGAAGGAAGGCCAGACTGGCGGCATGAACGTGATGGTCGTGACCAAGAATTCCAAGAACCGCGACCTGGCACTTGAGTTCATGGACTTTTGGCTGTCCACGGAGATCCAGACCAAACTCGCTGAAAAACTGGTCGACAGCCCGGCCAATGCAGAAGTGAAAGTCTCCGATGAGGTGGCCAACAACATCACCTATGGCGAGGAAACGGCAAAGAGCCTCAAGCTCATTCCCTCAGCCATTGCGCTCGACAATCGTGACGCTTGGCTGGCGGAGTGGAACGCCAAAGTCGGTCAGTGATCAACGGCTGAAACAAACCTGACACCAATGCCTCCCAAGGCTCAAGGGTGCGGTGGCAAGACTTCGGTCTTCTGCCGCACCCTGATCAACAGTTTTCCAAGAGGATGAGACGACATGTTTCAGAACCGGGCAGAAGCGATGGCGCTCGCCCTACCAGCCGCGGTCTTCGCAGCCATCGTCTTTCTCGTGCCTGTTGCGCTCCTTCTCTCGGAAGGCTTCCGCACGGCCGATAGCTGGACCATTTCTGCCTATGTCGACTTTTTTTCGCAACCGCTCAACCGAACCGTCTTCCTGCGTACGCTCAAGCTGGGCTTTTTGGTCACCCTGGCAGCCGCCATTATCGGTTATGCAACGGCCTATGCGATCGTTTCGCTGCCTCCGGGCAGCAAGGGTAAGATGATCGGCCTTGTCGTTCTTCCTCTGATGATATCCCCCGTTGCCCGAACCTATGCCTGGATCGTGATCCTGGGACGCACGGGGATCATCAATCAGGCAATGATGGCAATCGGATTGACGGATGAGCCGGTCAGAATCCTGTTTACTGAAACTGCAGTCTTCATCGGCCTCCTGCAACTCTTCCTCCCATTGATGGTCATTTCCCTGATCAGTGCGCTTGAAAACCTGCCAAAGGATGCTGTACCAGCAGCCCGTGTGCTGGGTGCCAATTGGTTCCAGGTGTTCTGGAAGGTCATTCTGCCGCTCACCCGTGAGGGGCTCGTGGTCGGCGGCACGCTCGTCTTCACCGGATCGATGACAGCCTATATCACGCCCGCCATTCTGGGCGGCTCCAAGGTTCTCATGCTCGAAACCCTGCTTTACCAGCAGGTCACCGTGACCAACAATTTCGTCGCTGCCAGCGTAATCGCCTTCATTCTGATCGTCATGAGCTTCGCTGCAAACATTCTGCTGCGACGCATTGCAACGGCGAGGAACAAGACATGATGCAAAGACTGTTCGCCCCCCTCACCCTGTTACTCGTGCTGATATTTCTGATTGGCCCCTTCCTCATTATTGTGGCTGCGTCCTTTTCGGCGGGCGACACGCTGGCCTTTCCGCCGCAGGGTTTCTCCTTCAAGTGGATCGTGAAAGTCTTCACGGTCGAGAGTTTCCGACAGAGTTTCGCCGTATCCATGTTTCTGGCCATTGGGGGCACCTTCACGGCCCTCCTGATGGGCATCCCGGCATCTTACGCAATGTCACGCTACAAGCTGCCGGGTGCAGAGACTGTGCGCTTCATGGTATCGATGCCGATCATCGTTCCCGGCATTATCGTCGGCCTGGCGCTGCTGCGCTACTTTGTGATCCCGGTCGGGCTGTCCATTACGCTCGCGCTGTTTCTTGCCCATACCGCACTGGTGCTGCCCTATGCGGTGCGCGTAGTCTCTGCCAGCCTTGGCAATCTGCGCTCTGATATGGAAGAAGCGGCTGTCTTGCTCGGCTCATCCCGCCTTGGTGCATTCTTCCGCGTCGTGCTGCCCAATATCCGCGGCGGCATCCTGTCGGCCTTCATCCTTGGCTTTGTCACCAGCTTCAATCAGGTGCCTGTGTCACTGTTCTTGTCCGGTCCAGGTGTCCGTACACTGCCGATCGACATGCTCGGTTACATGGAGATCGTATTCGATCCGTCCATCGCCGCACTGTCATCTTTGCTCGCTTTCCTTTCCATCGGCATCGTCTTTGCCGCCGAACGTTTTCTGGGGTTCTCCCGCTATGTCTGATGCAACTTTCCTTTCCCTCGACAAGCTCACGCTGGCCTATGGCAAAACGACAGCCGTCAAGGATCTCGATCTCAATATCCGCAAGGGTGAACTGCTGGCTTTGCTCGGTCCGTCAGGCTGCGGCAAGACGACAACGATGCGTTCCATCGCCGGTCTCATGCCGGTGCGAAGCGGTCGCATCACGCTTGATGGCAAGGATATCACGCGCATACCTGCCAACCGCCGGGAAGTTGGTCTGGTTTTCCAGTCCTACGCACTCTTCCCCCATTTGAGCGTCTTCGAAAATGTCGCCTTTGGCCTGAAGCTGAAGGGCATGAGCGGGGACGCGTTGAATAGAAAGGTCGACGCCGCATTGAAATCGGTCGGCCTGTCGAAATTCTCCAGCCGCAAGACACCCGAACTATCCGGTGGACAACAACAGCGCGTCGCCCTTGCCCGCTCCATGGTCATGGAACCCAAGGTGTTGATGCTGGACGAGCCACTGTCGAACCTCGACGCGCGCCTGCGTCTGGAAATGCGCACCGAGCTGCAGCGAGTGCAAAAGGAAAGCGGTGTGACAATGATTTTCGTCACCCACGATCAGGTGGAGGCCCTGGCACTCGCAGACAGGATTGTCGTCATGCGCGATGGAGCAATCGAGCAGATTGGCACGCCGGAGGAGATCTACAATCAACCGGCCTCCAGCTTTGTTGCCGATTTCGTCGGTTTTGAAAATATCTTCGCCATCCGCAACGGCAAACTCGTGACAGATAAAGGCGAGATAACGAATTCTGCCAGGCTGCCGGCGGCGGCGGGCCTTGCCTGGCGGCCGCGTGCGATTCCGTTGGGTTCAGGTCCTTTTACGGGTATCGTGCGCGGCGTTTCCTTCGCTGGCAGCACCCGGGAATATGTGCTTGAGACCCCGGTTGGACTGGTCAAGGCAGAGACAGATGCCGCTCAGCCTGCATATCAGCTTGGAGCATCCGTTGGATTCGATCTGCCGGTCGATCACGCAGCACCCCTGAACCGGTTCGGGTGATCTGTGATGGGAGCCTGGATTGATACTGATATGGGCTTTGATGACATCGCCGCCATTCTGGTGGTGATGCATGCGGACCTGCCCATAGACGGCATATCGCTTGTATTTGGAAATACACCCCTCGATCAGGTCCGTCGCAATGCAGCTGGCGCGGCAAAAGCCTTCGGCTGGACAGTCCCAATCCATGGCGGGCGAGAGATGCCCGTTATGGGACAGATCGAAACGGCACAGATGATCCTCGGAGATAGCGGCATTCCGACCGCCGGACTGACATTACCCGATGCAGACGAACATCCCCCAAGCGATGCATTCACAGCCATGTGTCATTGGTTGGAAACCGCCCCTGCACCGCGCCGCATCCTGGCATTGGGCCCGTTGACAAATCTGGCGGCCGTTGTCCTGGCACGCCCCGATCTGGCTGCGCGCATCGATGATCTGACCTGGATGGGCGGAGGGCTCACCCGCGGAAATCATACCGCCTCTGCAGAGTTCAATGCCTTTGCAGACCCGGAAGCCGTGGCAATCGTCCTGTCTCACAACCTGCCTCTGCGCATGGTCGATCTCGATTTTTGCCGCAGGGTACTGGCAGGCCCCTCGGAGGTGTTACCCATCCGCGATGCAGGTGGCACTAATGCCGGCCTGATCGCCGATATGCTCGCAGGCTTCATCGCGATTGCAACCAGTCGCGGGCGTTCAGCGATGGCGCTCTACGATCCGGCAGCGGCTGCAGCCTTCATCAGGCAGGACCTTGTCACATTCCAATCCGCGCGTATCGATATGGAATGCGCAGGCGGCCTCACCCGCGGAAGAACCGTTGTCGAGACGCGGCAAACCCACGGTACCTTCAATGCCGAATTCGCTGCCGACTGCGAAGCGGTTGGCGTGAAGAACGTCGTCATGGATGCTTTGCTGTGGGAGGCCAGCAAACGATGAGCACACAGACCGACGAGCCCCTCGACCTTGCCGATCCGGCTTTGCGGTTACGCGCCGTGGCGGCTGCGCGCGGCGCAGCTCCCTTTGATCGCCTGCTTGTCAATGGCAGGCTGGTTGACATGGTGACGGGTGAAATCCGGGCTGCAGACATCGGCATCGTTGGCGCCCTGATTGCTTCCGTTCATGCACCCGCCAGCCGAAATGATGCGCGTGAGATATTGGATGTCAAAGGCGGTTATCTATGCCCCGGTTTCATTGACACCCATATGCATGTCGAAAGCTCGATGGTAACGCCTGCGACCTATGCAGATGCGGTCGTATCCAGAGGCGTCACGACTGTCGTCTGGGATCCCCATGAATTCGGCAACGTCCATGGCATAGACGGTGTGGAATTTGCCATAGGCGCAACCCGCGACTTGCCGCTCCGCTTCGTCATTCTGGCCCCATCCTGCGTGCCCTCGGCACCGGGTCTGGAACAGGCAGGCGCTGATTTCGAGGCCAGAACCGTTGCGTCGCTGTTGGCAAGACCTGAGGTCGGAGGCATTGCCGAAGTCATGAACATGCGCGACGTCATTGACGGAAAACCGCGCATGAGCGGCATTGTCAATGCAGGATTGGGTGCCGAAAAAATGGTCTGCGGCCATGCGCGCGGTCTGACCGGCGCTGATCTTCAAGCCTTCATGGCGGCTGGCATATCCTCCGATCACGAACTGACATCCGCCGCTGACCTGATGGAAAAACTGCGCGCCGGCCTGACCATCGAGCTGCGCGGCTCGCATGATCACCTGCTGCCAGATTTCGTTGAAGCGTTGAACGCGTTGGGACATCTCCCGCAATCGGTCACGCTATGCACGGACGACGTATTTCCCGATGACCTGCTAAAAGGCGGTGGACTGGACGACGTGGTACGCCGTCTCGTCCGCTACGGCTTGAAGCCCGAATGGGCGCTGCAGGCAGCTACGCTGAATGGAGCCCGCAGACTGGGCCGAAACGATATCGGATTGCTCGCTGCCGGCCGACGCGCCGATATCGTGGTTTTCGAGGACTTGACTGACTTTCGAGCGCAACTGGTTATCGCAAATGGCGAAACGGCCAGCGTAAACGGCCAAATGCAAAGACCGTCAACACCATCGACTGCCGATGCTTTCAAAGCCTCCATGAAACTGCGAACACTCGCTCCCGACGACTTTCGGTTGCGGTCCGATGCCAAACGCGTGCGCGTCGCCACGATTGACAGGCCGCGCTTTACCCAATGGGGTGAAGCCGAGACAGATGTCACAGATGGTTTCATCAATCCGCCAGAAGGGGCCACGCTGATCGCAGTCGCACACCGACATGGATTAACCGATGCAACTCCCCGAGTTGGCTTTTTGCGGGAGTGGGGCAGTTGGACGGGCGCCTTTGCAACCAGTGTGTCTCATGACAGCCACAACCTTACCATCTTCGGCGGTAATCCCGAAGATATGGCTGCGGCGGCAAATGCCGTAATAGCAGCGGGCGGCGGCATGGCGGTGGCATCCGGTGGGAAAGTACTGGCGGTCGTCGCCTTGCCAGTTTCCGGGCTCGTGTCCGAACGCCCCCTCAGCAATGTTGCAAGCGACTTTTCCGCGTTGCGCGATGCCATGGATAAGGTGGTAGAATGGCAACCACCTTATCTCGTCTTCAAGGCCTGCTTCGGTGCAACGCTGGCCTGCAATACAGGACCGCATCAAACCGACCTCGGCATTGCCGATGTCTCCGCCGGCAAACTGCTTGCGTCACCCGTTCTGGAAATTATTACCTGACGATCCATACGAAGGCCCCATGACCGATCCACTTGAAGACGACATCCCGTTCCTGACCGAATTGCGCCGTGACCTTCACGCGCACCCCGAACTCGGATTTGAGGAAACGCGCACGAGCGGTATCGTTGCCCGCCTGTTGGAAGAAGCAGGCATTGCAGTCCATCGCGGTTTCGGTGAAACTGGCATCGTCGGCACCTTGCAGGTTGGCAACGGCACGCGAACCATCGGTCTGCGCGCAGATATGGATGCCCTGGCCATGCCCGAGACGGTGGACCGGCCCTACAAGTCGACAGTACCCGGAAAAATGCACGCCTGCGGTCATGACGGGCATACGACATTGCTTCTGGGGGCTGCGCGCGCATTGGCCAAGAGCCGCAATTTTTCGGGCACGGTTCACTTCATCTTCCAGCCGGCAGAAGAGGGCCGAGGCGGCGCCAAGCGCATGGTGGAAGACGGCCTGTTCGATCGCTTCGCCTGCGATGCGGTCTATGGCCTGCATAACATGCCCGGCCTCGATACGGATGAAATCGCAGTCGTCGAAGGACCACAACTGGCCTCATCGGACAGTTGGCTCGTCACCCTGCGGGGTACAGGAACCCACGGCGCCAAGCCCCATCTCGGTCGAGATCCAATTACCGCCGCCGGCACATTCCTGTCGTCGCTCCAAAGCATCGTTGGCCGTGTTGTCGATCCGCTACAGCCAGCCGTCGTCAGTGCCTGTTCCGTGCAGGCTGGCGACCCGAAAGCCCTGAACGTGATCCCTGACATCGTGGAGATTGGTGGAACGGCGCGCGCCTATTCAAAGGACGTTCGAGACCAGCTCGAAAAGGAAATTGGCCGAGTTGCTGAAGGCACAGCCGCAATGTTCGGCATTCAAGCGGATTATAAATACATCCGCCGAATTCCGCCTGTGATCAACGATCCGGATGCGACGGCGCGCGCCCTTGCGGTCGCCCGCGACGTTTTCGGCGATAAAGTCAGAACCTCCTTCCCGCCCTCCACAGCGGGAGATGATTTCGCTTTCTTTGCCGACAAGGCCCCTGGCTGCTACGTGTGGCTCGGCAACGGCCCTGCCCGTGACGGCGCACTCCACCACAACACTGCCTATGATTTCAACGACGACGCAATCGGTTCCGGCGTCCGCTTCTGGACCCGACTGGTCGAACGCGAACTTGCAGCAGACGTCTGAGGAAAAGGAATTGCCAATGCAGCCCCAGGACGTCTGGCAGGAAGTCTATCCGCCAAACTCTTTTCGGGTGGATCAGGGCCATGAACAGTTTTTCCCGGCAACGCTCGGGGACGGTCGACAGATCAGGCTGCCCATTCGACCGCTTGCCGATGGCCAGCATGCCTTCGCATCTCTGATCATCAATCAGGCCAGTTTTTCAGTGGTCGATGCCCTTGCTGGTGATCTGGCGGAACGTCTGTCTAAGCACTGCCCTGATATCGTTATCGGTCTGCCCACTCTTGGGCTTACTCTGGCATCGGAGGTCGCCCGCAAGCTGGGTCATCTGCGTTATGTGCCGCTCGGGACCTCGCGCAAATTCTGGTATGACGAGAACCTCTCGGTCCCGCTGTCTTCGGTGACAACGCCCGAACAGCTCAAGCGCCTCTATATCGACCCACGTATGCTGCCGCTAATCGAAGGTCGTCGGGTGGCGTTGATCGACGATGTCATTTCGAGTGGCAGGTCGATCATGGCCGCCCTGGCGCTTCTCGATACCCTTGCCATCAGGCCCATCGTCATCGGCGCTGCGATGCTGCAATCCAGTCGCTGGCGCGAGCATAAGACAGATCCTTATGCTGGGTGGGAAGACCGGGTCGAAGGCTGCTTTTCCACTCCGATCCTGGAAAAAGACGCATACGGCCTCTGGCAGAGTCCCAACTAGACACCACATGAAGATCACGCCACTCTGGCATGCGCATGCGGTTGATTGCGACACTGCCTCCGGCCTATTGTCGCAACGGCAATATCGATTGGATCGAAGCCCGAATAACATGTGCAAAGAGGCCATCGCTCCAGCCTGACAATGAAAGCTGACCAGGGAATTCCAATGATCATCAAGCGTGATTTCTACATTAACGGCGCATGGGTTGCGCCAGCAGCCCCTCGCGATTGCGAAGTCATCAACCCATCGACCGAGGAACCATGTGCGATCATTTCGCTGGGTGACCAGGCCGATACAGATGCCGCAGTTGCCGCCGCAAAGGCTGCTTTTCCCGCATGGGCGGCAACGCCGCCCAAGGAGCGTGCGCGCGTCGTCAAGGGCATTCTCGAACAGTACGAAAAGCGTAAGCAGGAATATGCCGAAGCCATTTCCATGGAGATGGGCGCGCCAATCGACTTCTCCCTCGCTGAACAGGCACCTTGCCTTCCTTGGCATACAGAAAACTTCCTGACTGCGTTCGAGCAGATCGAATGGATTCGTCCGCTCGGCGATCATGCTCCCGGTGCGGCAATCGCCATGGAGCCAATCGGTGTTGTTGGATTGATTACGCCGTGGAACTGGCCCGTCAACCAGATCGCACTGAAGGCGATCCCGGCTATGTTGGCCGGCTGCACTTGTGTGCTCAAGCCATCTGAAGAATCCCCTCTCAACGCCATGCTGTTTGCCGAATTCTGCCATGACGCAGGCGTGCCGGCAGGCGTCTTCAACCTGGTGAATGGTGATGGGGTCGGCGTCGGCTCGCAGCTGACAACACATCAGGACGTCGAAATGATCTCCTTCACCGGCTCCACCCGTGCTGGCAAGGCCATCTCCAAGGCCGCAGCCGAAACGCTGAAGCGCGTGATGCTGGAACTCGGTGGCAAGGGTGCCAATGTTCTCTTTGCAGATGCCGACGACAACGCCGTGGAACGCTCGGTCCAGCGCATGATGGAAAACACAGGGCAGTCTTGCAACGCGCCGTCACGCATGCTGGTCGAGCGCAGCATTTATGAACAGACGGTCGAGAAGGCCGTGGCTGTAGCGGAATCGATCAAGGTTGGCCCCGCCCACGAAAAGGGTGATCATATCGGCCCGGTCGTCAACAAGTCGCAGTGGGAGAAGATCCAGGGTCTGATCCAGAAGGGTATCGACGAAGGTGCCCGTGTTGCCTGCGGTGGCACCGGTTTGCCGGAGGGCTTCAACCGTGGCTTCTACGTAAAGCCGACGATCTTCGCTGACGTGACACCGGGAATGACGATTGAACAGGAAGAAATCTTTGGACCTGTCATGGCCATGATCCCGTTCGATACGGAAGAACATGCGGTCGAAATTGCCAACGACACGCCTTACGGCCTGACCAATTACGTCCAGACCGGCGATCCGGCCCGCGCCAATCGTATGGCTCTCAAGCTGAAGTCTGGCATGGTCGAAATGAACGGTAAGTCACGCGGCGCTGGCGCCTTCTTTGGCGGTGTGAAGCAGTCCGGTCGTGCACGCGAGGGTGGCATCTGGGGTATCGAGGAATTTCTCGAATCCAAGGCCATTTCCGGTTACGACTTCAGCGCTGGCTAAACCGGACACACCCACCCGCAACGCAGTTCAGTCGCTGCGTTGCGATGTTGACCGATATCACGACCGTCCTTCGATGGAGGTCGTGAGGAAGTCCTTGCACTCGGAATATGTGTCGTGCTCCTTTGCCGAGCAAACTGACAAAGGGGCGGAACATGGCCAATCACTGGGATTTCTGGGTCGACCGTGGCGGCACATTCACCGATGTGATCGGCCGCGATCCCGAAGGCAGATTGCATGCGAAGAAGATGCTTTCGGAAAACCCGGAAGCCTATCGGGACGCCGCCGTTGCCGGCATTCGCGCCCTTCTTGGACTAGCCAATGCTGATCCCATCCCCTCAGGTCTCATCAACGAAGTCCGCATGGGCACAACCGTTGCCACCAATGCCCTTCTGGAACGCAAGGGCGTCAAGGTTGCGCTGGTAACTACAAAGGGCTTTCGCGATGCTCTGGCCATCGGCTACCAGGCCCGCGCCGATATCTTTGCCCGCAACATTATAAAACCCGAACTGCTCTATGACCGCGTCGTTGAGGTGGAAGAACGCGTGCGTGCCGATGGCACAGTCGAGATCGCGCTCGATTCCGATTCAACACTCGCTGAATTGAAGACATTGAAGGCCGAGGGATACGACGCACTATCCATCGTCTTCATGCATGCCTACCGCTATCCCGAACACGAGCAGAAAACCGCTGCGATTGCGCGCGATCTCCGCTTCGAACAGGTCTCCGTCAGCCACGAAATATCACCCCTCGTGAAATTTGTCGGGCGCGGCGACACGACGGTCGTAGACGCCTATCTCTCTCCCGTCCTCAGACGCTATGTGGGTCAGGTCGCCGAAGAGCTGGATCTGGAGAGAACAGGCACACGGCTACTCTTCATGATGTCGTCCGGCGGTTTGACATCTGCTGACCTGTTTCAGGGCAAGGATGCGATCCTGTCTGGCCCTGCCGGTGGTGTCGTGGCACTGGCCCAGACCGGCATTGCGGCGGGTTTCCCACATGTCATCGGATTTGACATGGGCGGCACATCTACCGATGTCGCCCATTTTGCTGGCGAATACGAACGTGCGTTTGAAACGGAAGTTGCAGGTGTTCGTATCCGTGCTCCCATGATGCAGATCCATACTGTTGCCGCCGGTGGCGGATCGATCCTGCATTTTGACGGTGCCCGCTTCTCGGTCGGCCCCGATTCCGCCGGTGCCAATCCGGGACCCAAATGCTATCGTCGCGGCGGCCCGCTGACCGTCACAGACGCTAATGTGATGACGGGCAAGCTAAATCCGGATCTCTTTCCGGCGATCTTTGGTCCCAACCAGGATCAACCCCTGGATCTGGAAACCGTGCGGTCGGCATTTGCCGATATGGCGAAAGAAATCGGCGACGGTCGAACACCGGAGGCCGTGGCCGAAGGCTTCCTGCAGATCGCTGTCGCCAATATGGCGGAAGCCGTGAAAAAGATCTCAGTTGCCCGCGGCTACGATGTGACACGCTATGCGCTCAATGCTTTTGGTGGCGCAAGCGGTCAGCACGCATGTCTTGTCGCGGATGCACTTGGTATGAAGAAAGTGCTGATCCATCCATTCTCCGGATTGCTTTCCGCCTATGGCATGGGCCTCGCCGACGTTCGTTCGCTACGGCAGGGCGCTATCGAGCAGAACCTCGAAAAGTCAATTGCCGGAATTGCTGGCACCTCTGCACCGCTGTGTGCGGAAGCAGTCGATGAGTTGAAAACGCAAGGCATCGCGGCTCACCAGATCGATGTCAGAGTGACAGCTCTGGTGCGTTATGCTGGCACCGACACAACACTCGAAGTTCCTGTTGCTACGCTGGCCGCCGAAGCAGACTATAAGACCGAGATCGCTAAATCTGATCCCGGTACGATGAAGACGGCATTTGAGACGGCTCATAAATCGCGTTTCGGCTTTATTGACCAGTCCAAGGATCTCGTTGTCGAGGCCATTTCCATTGAAGCTGTTGGTGGCGCGACTCCGGCAGATAAAATTGACCTGGGAGAGATCATTGATGCCGGCGCCACCGAAAGCGGGCGGATGCGTTTCTTCTCCGAAGGAGCCTGGCAGGATGCCGCAGTCTATCGCCGCGCCGATGTACAGACCGGCAGTCGCATCAAAGGCCCGGCACTTCTCATCGAAGCAAACCAGACCATTGTCATCGAGCCCGGCTGGCAGGGACAACTGACCGCGCAGGACAATCTGGTCCTAGAGCGAGTCGTCGCGCTACCAGACAGGCGGGCTGCCGGGACTGAAGCAGATCCCGTCATGCTGGAAATTTTCAACAATCTCTTTATGTCGATCGCCGAGCAAATGGGCCTCACGCTGCAAAACACGGCATATTCGGTCAACATCAAGGAGAGGCTGGATTTCTCCTGCGCCGTGTTTGACGCCGATGGATCGCTCGTGGCCAATGCGCCGCACATGCCGGTGCATCTAGGTTCGATGGATCGCTCCGTACAATCGATCATCCGCAATAATGACCACTTCCATCAAGGCGACGTGTTCGCCATCAACGCGCCTTATAATGGCGGCACGCACCTTCCCGACATTACAGTCTGCACTCCTGTGTTTGACGAGGATGGCGCAAACGTTCTGTTCTGGATCGCATCCCGTGGCCATCATGCCGATATCGGCGGCATTGCGCCGGGATCCATGTCCCCGGATGCCCGCACAATCGAGGAGGAAGGCGTATACATTGACAATTTCAAGCTCGTCGACCGCGGGACGTTCCAGGAAAAATCCTTGAAGGAACTGCTGCTCGGCGCGCGATATCCGGTACGCAATGTCACGCAGAACGTAGCGGACTTGAAGGCGCAGATCGCTGCAAACAATCGCGGCGTATCAGAGATGAACAAGGCAATCGCCGATTTTGGCCTGGATGTTGTCAAAGCCTATATGGGCCATGTGCAGGATAATGCCGAGGAAAGCGTCCGGCGTGCGATTGAAAATCTCGAGGATTGCAGCTTCGAATACCCGATGGATCAGGGCTGCGCCATCAAGGTGAAGATCACCGTCGACCGTAAGGCACGTTCGGCAAAGGTAGATTTCACAGGGACCTCCGGTCAGCGCGATGACAATTTCAATGCTCCGGAACCCGTCACGCGCGCCGCCGTGCTTTACGTGTTTCGCATGATCGTGGACGGCAAGATCCCGATGAATGCCGGCTGCCTCAGACCGATCGAGATTGTTGTGCCGGAAAAGAGCATGTTGTCGCCCCACTACCCCGCAGCTGTTGTTGCCGGCAATGTCGAGGTCAGCCAGGCAGTGACCAATTGCCTGTTCGGTGCGCTGGAGGCTCTGTCGTCCGCGCAAGGTACGATGAACAATCTGACCTTCGGCAATGATGTCTATCAGTATTATGAAACCATCTGCTCCGGCGCTCCAGCCGGTCCCGGTTTCAGCGGAGCCGATGCAGTTCACACCCACATGACAAATTCACGCCTCACGGATCCGGAAATTCTGGAACTTCGCTATCCGGTTGTTCTCGATGATTTCCATATCCGCACAGGATCGGGCGGAAAGGGCGAATGGTCAGCCGGGAGCGGCACACGTCGCACGATCCGCTTCCTTGAAAAGATGGATTGCTCCGTCCTGTCAGGTCACAGAAAGGTCGCTCCGTTCGGACTGAAGGGTGGCGAGCCCGGTCAATGCGGCCAGAATATCGTTGGCCGCATGAGCGGAGAAACCGAAACTCTGCCCGGCTGTGCCCAGACCATACTGGAAGCCGGCGAGACGATCACAATCATCACCCCCACCGGCGGCGGCTACGGCAAAGCCGGCGATGGCAAAGTATGAAAAACGGCCCTGAATATGAGAAGCTATGGATCGGGGCTCAATTGCCCCGAAGTCTGTCTTCTAATCTGAATATCATGCCGCCGTTCTGCTTCCTGGAAACAGCAACTCGATAAAGCTCTCGGCCGTCGGCTGAGGCTCGTGATTGGCAAGCCCCGGCCGTTCATTGGCCTCAATGAAAACATAGTCCGGATCTGACGGATCGTGTACCATCAGATCGATACCGACGACTGGAATGTTGATCGCCTTCGCCGCCTTACAAGCCGCCTCGGCAAGAATAGGATGAACGCTCGCGGTCACGTCATGGATCGAACCGCCGGTATGCAGGTTGGCCGCCTTGCGAACGACGATTTCTCTTCCCTCGTCCAACACACTATCGAGCTTGAGATCCTGTTCGGCGAGGCAGCGTTCGGTCTCGGCATCCATCGGTATCCGGCTTTCGCCACCCGTCGCTGCCTCGCGTCGACGGGACTGCTTTTCGATCAGGGCAGAAATCGTGCTTTTGCCGTCTCCAACAACACGCGGTGGACGCCGGACCGCAGCAGCCACAAGCTTGTAATCGATCACCACCAGTCTTAGATCCTCGCCATCGAAACAGGCTTCCAGAAGCACGCGGTCACACACCTTACGCGCCGCAGCAATAGCATCATTCAGCGCGTCAATGGTGGTGATACCAACCGAGATGCCTCTGCCCTGTTCCCCGCGCGCAGGCTTCACTACGAGTTTCTTGTGCTCGTTCAGGAACGCCTTTAATGCATCCTGATCGTCGCGCGCCTCGATCTGCTCTGGCACGATCAGACCTTCGGCAGTTACAACCCGCCGCGTGATCGCCTTGTCGTCGCAGATCGACATCGCCACAGCAGAGGTCAGTTCAGACAGGCTTTCACGGCAATGCACCGATCGTCCTCCGTGGGAGAGCCGGAAAAAGCCACCCTCGGCATCGGTGATTTCCACATGGATTCCGCGCCGGGTCGCCTCATCAACGATCAGCCGGGCATAGGGGTTCAAAGCCTCATAGGACTGATGCGGCATGGCGAAGAACTTTTCATTGATGGCATTCTTCCGCTTGATCGCGAAAAGCTGCATACGGCGGAAGTTCAGCTTTTCGTAAAGCCGGATAGCCTGTTCGTTGTCATGCATGACGGAAAGGTCGACATAGGCAAGGCCACGCGCCTGGAAGTGCTCGGCCAGCTTGCGAACAAGCTTCTCTCCGATCCCGGGCTGCCGCGCCTGCGGATGGACGGCGAGGCACCACAGGGACGCACCGCGCTCTGGATCATTGAACAGCCGCTGATGGTCTATGCCCGTGACGGTTCCAACGATTTCGCCTGTGGCCTCGTCCTGCGCCAGAAAATAAGTCATCGAACGATTGTCGCGGTCCGACGCGAAGAAATGCGGTCGAACCTGAACCATGCCGCAAGCCGCATACACCTTGTTGATACCCTCGCCATCCGCTTCGGTGGCCAGGCGGCGGATGGTAATCCCGCTCGTCCGGCGGCTGGACGCCCGGTATGTGGACAGATCGAGACGAAAGGTATGGGACGGATCGAGAAAGATCTCCTGAGGCGCCTTGGACAACAAGACATGCGGATCGCGCACATAGAAGGCAATATCCCGGCTTGAGGGTGCTTCCTTGCTCAGGTCTGACAGCAGGGCCTCGTCAGAATAGGTCTGTGCAAAGAGAAGCCGACCCCAGCCGCAATCGAGAGAAACATTGGGCTGCTGCTCGTCATCACGGTCCGGCTTATTCGCATGTCGTTGCGGCTTCGCCCCTGTGCGAAGCCGTTCGAGGCGATGTGTCAGAGCTTGTGTCCCTTTACTGCGCCTTTGAGACACCGCCCCGTCCCGTGCCTTCTTCATATCAGACCCCTTGCGCCTGAAGCCACATCTCCAGCAGTCCGACCTGCCAGAGTTCTGAACCACGAAGCGGTGTGATGTGGTCTGACGGTTTGTCGTAAAGTGTCCTCAGATAGCCATCCTGGAACAGGCCGCGTTCGCGTGCCTTCTGCGCACCCAGCGTATCCTTGATCATCTCAAGATAGGGCCCCTCGATATATTTGAGCTGCGGAACCGGGAAATATCCCTTCTTCCGGTCGATGACCTCGCTTGGAATGACCTTGCGCGCCACATCTTTCAAGATACCCTTGCCACCATCACGCAGCTTTTCTTCGGGCGGAATACGGGCTGCAAGTTCGACGAGTTCGTGATCAAGGAACGGCACCCGCGCCTCGAGACCCCACGCCATTGTCATGTTGTCCACCCGCTTGACCGGGTCGTCGACCAGCATGACATTGCTGTCGAGACGAAGCGCCTGATCGACAGCAGTATCCGCGCCACCTCTCAACAGATGGTCGTTCAGGAGTTCGCCGCTATAATCTTCATCGCCGATCCACTTGCCCGAAAGCTGCGACGCCAGAACCGTATGCGAACGGTCTCTGAATGCCTTGCTGTAATCTCCAACAACATCATTGGAGTTCAGAAGTGGCGGGTACCAATGATAGCCCCCGAAGACCTCATCTGCACCCTGGCCCGACTGCACCACCTTGATGTGCTTTGAGACCTCCTTGGACAGAAGGTAGAAGCCGACATTGTCATAGGACACCATCGGCTCGGACATGGCAGCGATTGTGCCTGGGAGCGCATCCATCAACTCGGAGGAGGGCACAAAAATCTGATGGTGGTCGGTGCCGTAATGATTGGCAATCAGATCGGAATAGACGAACTCGTCTCCCTTCTCGCCATTTGCTTCTTCGAAACCGACGGAAAAGCTCATGAGCCCACTTTGGCCGGCCTCGGCCAGCAGACCCACAATGAGGCTCGAATCCACACCGCCGGAGAGCAACACACCAACAGGAACATCGGCAATCATGCGCCGTTTCACTGCAAGGCGAAGGGCATCGAGAAGCATGTCCTGCCAGTCTTCTCGGCTGATTGCAGCGTCGCCAGCCTGTCGGCTGTAGGCAGGATCCCAGTAACGACGATCCTTAAAGGTCCCATCACGCTCGTAAACCCGGATTGTCGCTGGCGGCAGCTTCTTCACACCGTTCAAAATGGTACGCGGCGGCGGAACGACTGCATGGAAACTCATATAATGGTGCAGCGCCACCCGGTCGATGGATGTATCCACCCCGCCAACCTTGACGAGAGCCGGAAGTGCAGACGCAAATCGCACCGCCCCATCCACTTGCGCAAGATAGAGCGGCTTGATGCCAAAACGGTCGCGCGCCATCACAACACGGCCACCGTCCCGTTCATGAATGACAAAGGCGAACATGCCATGGAAGCGAGACACACAGTCTTCGCCCCAGGCATGCCAGGATTTCAGGATCACTTCGGTGTCACCATCGGAAAAAAAGCGATACCCCATGCCCTCTAGTTCAGCCCGCAATTCGCGGAAATTGTAGATACAGCCATTGAAGACCATCCCCAGACCGAGATCGGAATCGACCATCGGCTGCTGCGACTTGTCGGAAAGGTCGAGGATCCGCAATCGGCGGTGCCCAAGGCCAACATTTCCCCGAACCACCACCCCGGACGCATCCGGACCGCGAGGCGCGATCACATCTGCCATCGTCGATACTGCCGACACCGACGGTGACCCGCCATCAAACCTGACTTCTCCGCAAATACCACACATAAACTGGGTCAAAACCTCCATTGTAGGGACATTACAACGACGTCAGGGTCGCGGTTCTCCCACGGCCCTGACGTCCTTTAATTTCTCAATGCCGAGCATCACACGATTGTTCCGTCGAATGCCTCACGCGGCGCTCTCGCTACGAACCGCCAACAGCCGTCGCTGCATGAAGGCCTCGGCAAATTTCATATGCTCGGAAGAGATTCGGCGTGCATCCTCGGCGCGTCCGTCCTTCAATGCCGCCATCAGGCGATACTGAAAGGATAGACCTTCCTCGCGCGAGGACGGACTTGTATCTGCATAAACTGCACGCGCATCCGGATGCTCTCGCAACAGATTGTGCATTAACCCACAGATGAAACCCAGCAAGGGATTGGGACAAATCTGGGCGAGCATGGAATGGAAATCGAGCTCGGCAACGCGCTGTCGGTATTGTTCGTCCAGATCGGACGGTGGATGGTCGTAGATACGAATGGTGTCTTCCAGACTGGACAGCTGTTCAGCCGTCACCTTTCCGGCAAGCGCTGCGGCGATCTCCGGCTCGAGCGACTTTCGAATCGAATAGATGTCGGCAATGCTCGGTTGATCGAAGAAGAAATGCGTCGATAGCAGCTCCATTGCGTGCTGCGCAGAAGGTTGGTCCACGAAGGCACCGCCGCCCGGGCCGCTGCGTGTGAACACCAGCCCTTGCGTTTCCAAAGCTTTCATTGCCTCGCGTACGGTTCCCTTTGCCGCCTTGAAGCCGTCGATCAGATCTCGTTCCTGAGGAAGGCGATCACCGGGGCCCAAGCGCTCTGCGCGAATGTAATCCTTGATCCGCGCAGCAATCGCCTCCGGCCGGCGCTTCGTCCGCACCGCCGGTACGAACAAGCGTTTGTCGCTTTTTTGCTGTTCCTTCTTCATGGTCTTTTCCGCTGGCATGAACCCTTAGGCTTTCCTGATGCGTGGCGCGCTGGCGACAAGCCGTTGGGTATAGGCATGTTCCGGATTGGCGAAGAGCCTGCTGGCGGGCGCAGTCTCGACGAATTCGCCGAAATACATCACCGCAACCCGATCGGAAATCGCTTCCACGACAGCAAGGTCGTGACTGATGAACAAATAGGAAAGGTCGAACCGTGTCTTGAGATCTCGCAGCAACAGAAGCACCTGTGCCTGCACCGAAACATCGAGCGCACTCACCGGCTCGTCGAGAACGAGTATTTCCGCCTCTGCCGCCAATGCTCTCGCGATCGCAATACGCTGCGCCTGCCCACCTGAGAACTCATGCGGATACCGATCCAGCGTATCTTCCGGCATCTGCACAGCATCCAGAAGTTCTTTCATGCGCAGGCGTCGACGAGGTTCCTCATAGCCGCACAAAAGCGCCATGGGCGTGGCAAGTATATCGCGGATTGTCTTGCGCGGATTGAGCGAAGCGACGGGGTCCTGGAACACATATTGAATCCGCTTGCCGAAAGCCTTGGGTCCCGAGCGGCGAAGGGCGGTGGAGTCCTGCCCCGCTATCAACATACTGCCCGAGGTCGGCTCCTCAAGACCGACCAGCATTCGCGCGAGCGTGCTTTTGCCCGAACCGCTTTCGCCAACAATTGCCAGCGTCTCACCCTTGGCAAGATCAAGTGAGACAGACTTGACCGCTTTCACCTCGTGATGCGGCGCACCGAAAAGACGACGCCCGCCGCCAAAGGTCTTTGTCAGTTCTCTGATCTGAACCGCTGCAGCACTCATGTTGCTGCCCCCCGGTGTTGCGCCCCAAATAGCTTGGCCACGCGTTCCAGAAAGCTCGCGCCAGTGCCGAGTTCCGGCACACAGGCAATCAAACGTTTGGTGTAATCATGCTGCGGATGGGCCAGCACTTCCTTGGTCGCACCGGTTTCAACGATTTCGCCATCCTTCATGACCGCGACACGATCACAGATCTCCGAAACGACACCGAAATCATGGGTAATGAACAAAAGCGCCATGCCGCGTTCGCGCTGAAGCGCACGCAAGAGTTCCAGAATGCGTGCTTGAACCGTCACATCCAGTGCCGTGGTCGGCTCGTCGGCAATAATGATCTCCGGATCATTGGCAAGCGCCATGGCAATGCCAACACGCTGACGCTGCCCGCCGGAAAGCTGATGCGGGTAGTGATCGGCTCTTTCGCGCGCATCCGGAATCCCGACCTTGTCGAGAAGCTCTATCGCCCTCTCACGGCATTCTGATCCACCAACCCGTTGATGCGCAGATATTGCCTCCTCAACCTGCCTTCCGATCGGATACATCGGATGCAATGTCGTCAGCGGGTCCTGGAATACATAAGACACCCGCCGACCCCGTGCCGAGATCAGCTGCGTCTGCGGCATTGCCAGCACATCGTCCGGGCCCAGATAGATGGCGCCATTGCTGACAATGCCGGGTGGGGAAGCGACAAGGCCCATCACGGAAAGGGCAGTCACACTCTTGCCGGAGCCACTTTCCCCGATAAGACCGAGGCATTCGCCCGGTTTCAGATGCAGCGATACGCCGCGCACGGCGGAAACAATATTCTCACCTCTTCGAAATCCGGTCTCCAAACCCTCGATCGAAAGGCTTGCCTCAGGCGCGCTGTTGGCTGGGACGTCGCGATCACGAGCAACCTCTGTTGAAGGCCCGGGCCTTGCCAAAGCGCCGGATCTGAGGCGCGGATCCAGCACATCGCGAATGCCATCGCCCAGCACATTCAAGCTGATGACAATGAGGAATATCATCACGCCCGGCACAATCGAGACATGAGGTGCCGTGAACAATTGCGCACGCCCCTCCCCCAGCATCGAGCCGAGATCCGCCTGCGGCGGCTGCGCGCCAAGGCCGAGGAAGCTCAAGCCGGCTGTTTCAAGGATCATCCAGCCTGCGGTGGTCGACATTGTGATCACGATGACCGGCAGCACATTAGGAAGGATATCTGCCAGAATGACAGACACATGTCCGCGCCCCGACAATCGGGCCGCATCGACAAATTCACGACGCGAATAGCCAAGCGTCACGCCGCGCACATTACGGGCAAAAAACGGGATATTGACGATGGCGATGGCATAGAGCGCATTCATCAGTCCCGGCCCGAGCGCCGCCACGATGGCGAGTGCCAGCAGGATATACGGAAATGCCATCAGCATATCGATGCCGCGCATCATCAGATTGTCGGTCCGTCCCCCCGCATAACCCGCAACGATACCGATTGCCGAACCGAGAACAGCGGCAATCACCGTCGCGGCAAATCCGACCGCTATGGAAACGCGCGTGCCCCACAGTAGCCGGCTCAGGATGTCGCGCCCCAGCTGATCCGTGCCGAGCAGATGTCCGGCACTGAACACGGGTTTCAAGCGGTCCACCGGCGCCGTTGCGTCGGGATCGGGCAAGGGCAGCACCGGCACCACAATGATCAGCAGAGTGATCAGGATCAGGAGCACGAAGCCGACCGTCGCGAGCCGATTGGTGAGAAGCAGACGCCAGGAGGTGAGCCTCGTCGACGCCGGAGCGGTCATTTCGGCAAGCGCGCTCATGAGCGTATCCTCGGATCGAGCATGGATTGCAGGACATCGGCGAGCAGGTTGAAGAGCACATAGCTTGCCGCCACGACAATCACGCCGCCCTGCACGAGAAGAATGTCTCTCTGGGAGATGGCCTTCACCAGCATCGCGCCTATTCCCGGCCACTGGAAGACGGTCTCGATGTAAACAGCGCCACCGAGCACAAAGCCGGCCTGAATACCGATCACGGGAATGACACTGACAAGGGCTGCTCGAAAGGCGTGACCATAAATCACGCGCCGTTCGGACAAACCTTTGGCGCGTGCCGTGCGCACATAATCCTGTCGCAAGACTTCCAACATGGCACCGCGGGTCAGCCGCGCGATCACACCCGCCGCCACAACCGAAAGCGTGAAAGCCGGCAGGACAAGATGGAACAGCAGATCCTTCAGGTCCCCACCGCCATAGACCGCATACATGCCGGAAGCCGGCAAAATACGCCAATGAACAGCAAAGAGATAAATCAGGAGAAGCCCCAGCCAAAAGGATGGCAGAGAAATCCCGGCAAGCACCACGAATGTGATTGCGCGGTCCACCCAGCCGAACTGACGCACGGCTGAAACAATGCCGGCAAGAAGGCCAATGACCGAACACAGAACCAAAGAGACGCCGGCCAGCACCAATGTCGCCTGAAAACGCTCAAGCACCTCATCCAGCACAGGACGGTTAAGCGCATAGGAACGCCCGAAATCACCCTGAAGCAGATTGGCGATCCAGATCAGGTATTGCTGCACGAGCGGCTTGTCGAGACCGAGATCACGGTTGATGCGCTCGACGTTCTCAGGCGTTGCATAGGCACCGAGGATCGCCGTCGCCGTATCGCCCGGAATAAGCGCCATCACCAGGAAGACGATGATGGACAGTCCGAACAACACGGGCACAACAGCAATGAGGCGCTTCAGGATATAGGTGGACATGGAATTCCCCCGGATCATCCGTTGCAAACGTCACCGGCAGCAAAGACCCACCGGTGACGAGAGAGAGGTGACGCGGCTTACTGCTTCGTCACGTTATGAAGCTGAAGCAAGAAGGACGGCTGAAGCTTGAAGCCCTGCACCGCTGCCGTGGTCACAGCGTTCTGCTTCCAGTTGGCAACGAAGAGCCAGGGAGCATCGTCATGCACGATAGACTGCACTTCTCCGTAAAGCTTGCCACGCTCGACCTGATCGGTCGACTGACGTGCTTTCTCCAGAAGGTCATCAACCGTCGGGTTGGAATAGTAACCCGAGTTGAAACCACCCTTGTCGGGCATGGCGTCCGTGCGCAGCGTCAGATAGGGCACCGTATCGGGATCATTGGTCATCCAGGCCATTTCGGCCATATCGGCCTTGCCTTCAAGGCCGGGATTAACCTGACCCAGGAATGTATTCCATTCATAGGTCTCGATCTTCACGTCAAAACCAACGGCCTTCAGATCGGCCTGGATCGCAGCACCCATGGTGATCGGATCAAGCATGCCGGAGCCGCCTTCGGTCACATAAAAGGTCAAGGCTGGCTTTTCGACACCCGCTTCTGCAAGAAGTGCCTTGGCCTTTTCGACATCGTAGGGATAAGGCTTAACCGAGCTTTCAACCCAGTTGAAGGCTGGCGGAATGGGTCCAGCAGCAACGGTCGCCGTGCCCTGCAGGACATTGTTGACCAGAGTTTCCTTGTTGACCGCATAATTGGCCGCCTGGCGTACGCGCTTATCGGCGAACGGGCCTTCCTTGGTATTCAGAATACCGAACCAGACATGGGGTCCGGCCTGTTCGGTCACAGAAAAATTGGCGTCCTGCTTGAACGTCGCAAGATTGTCCGGCGGAACTTCCACCATCACATCAATGCCACCCGCCATCATTTCGGCAACGCGCGTATTGGCATCGGTGATTGGGCGAAATACGACAGCCTCGAGGGCGGGCGCGCCGTCCCAGTAGTCGGGATTGCTTTCGACCACGACGCGCTGATTGGATTCCCATTCGACGAACTTGAACGGACCAGTACCTGACGGATGGCGTCCATATTCCTTGCCATACGTCTTCACTGCCTCGGGCGAGACGATAAGGCCGGTCGGATACGCAAGATTTGACAGGAACGGCGCGAAAGCTTCCGACAATTTGAACTCGACGGTGTGGTCGTCGATCACATTCACCGCGTCGACGGACGAAAAATTGAAGGACAACGGGAACGGTCCGGTATCGTAGAAGGGGTGGTTTTCGTCGAGCATGCGGTCGAAGTTGAACTTGACCGCTTCTGCGTTGAAGTCGGACCCGTCATGAAACTTCACGCCTTCCCGCAGCTTGAACGTATAGGTTTTTCCGTCCTCTGAAATATCCCAGCTTTCGGCAAGTGCCGGTTCGACTTCGAGCGTGCCGTCTTTGTAGCGCACGAGTCCGTCATAGATATTGACCAGAATGCGAAAATCATTGGTCGCCGTCACCGTATGCGGATCAAGGGATTGCGGTTCAGCAATCTGCCCGACGACGAGCACATTTGGAGGGGTCTGGGCCGCGGCCGGCAGGGCGGCAGCGGATGCAAGTGCAAGGGCAGCGGCCGCAAGGGCGCTCCGAAATAGCCTCTTCATGGGGAAGATCCTTTCGATTTGGCTCAGTTCGTGAAGGCCCATTTATACGGATTGATCAGTGAAACTCAATAATTAATCATAATAAAATTACAGGAGAGGGCCACACCCAAAATTAAGTGAAAGCTAATAATTTAGACAATTCAGTAAATTGACACAACGAGTCGGATTACCACAAATAAAGAGTAATCCGCTCTATTGTGCGTCTGGCTCATCCGGATTGAGACCTTGCTCTGCCTTGCGAACCTTCTGGCGGGTAAAGCCGCGCAGGCCGGACACTTCCTCTGCATCGCGCTCGATCTGTACTTCACTGGCGACATATTGCGCCGTGAGCTTGGCGAGAGAAATCAGGGCGTGGAGATGAATGCGCTCATAGCCATGTGACGCATCGACACCAAAGGTCAAAAGTGCCGTCCGGACATCGTGGCCCGCTTCAACAGCAGATGCCGCATCCGAGCGATAGAAACGGAAAACATCCTTCTGGACGCGAATACCATGCTCCGTACAAAGCTCGTAAAGCTTCTTGGAAAGATGATAATCGAACGGCCCGGTCTGGTCCGCCATGGCCAGCGTCACGCCGAATTCCTGAGAGTTCTGCCCCGGCGCCGTTGTGCCGTTGTCGATGGCGACGAGGGAGGCGATCTCCGGCACCAGTGCCGCTGACGCTCCGACGCCGACTTCTTCGCCAATGGTAAACAGCCAATAGCTGTCGACCGGCGTCTCGATTTCCTGTCGCTGCATCGCTTCAAGCGTTGCCAGCATCACAGCTACGCCGGCCTTGTTGTCGAGATGGCGGGAGACGATGAAGCCATTCCCGATGAATTCGGGCTGGGGATCGACCGCGACGATATCGCCGACCTCAATGCCGAGCTGCACCAGGTCTTTCTTGTCGCGCGCCAGCGCATCCACACGCATTTCGACATAGGGCCACCCCGTCGGCTGTGTGTCGATTTCCTCGTTGAACGTATGCCCGGAAGCCTTGAGCGGCAGGATCGATCCGCGATACGTGCCCTTCGATGACAAGATGGACGCACGTGCGCCTTCGGCAAACCGCGCCGACCAGTGACCGATAGAGACAAGCTCCAGTCGCCCATTATCTTTCAGTGCCTTGACCTGAGCGCCGAGCGTATCGAGATGAGAAACGATCCCTCTGGCGGGCCTCTCTGCTGCGCCGGGCCGCAATGCCCGAATTGCGCCACGCCGTGTCAGCTTGACTTCAAGCCCCAGGCGCTCGAGTTCCTTGGCAGTGTGGCGCACAGCCTCGTCCGTGAAGCCTGTAGGGCTTGGTATGGCCAGCAAGGCTTTAAGTTGATCGGTGAGGTAATTTGGGTCGATATCGATCGGTTCATTCATATGGCCTTTGTCGCAATCATGAGCTCCAAGGTCAACCGGCGACGCGTCTGGGCAACGTCGCTACGCGATCATGTCATTTAGCGTCGACAAACGATCAGCCTCGATCGGTGGCTTGTCTGTCCGGAGACGCGAGATACGGGGAAAGCGCATCGCAACGCCTGATTTGTGGCGCGTCGAGCGGGCAATACCCTCAAAGGCCACCTCGAGCACAAACCCGAAATCCGGCTCAGCCCTCACCGCACGAACCGGACCGAAACGCTCGACTGTATTGTTACGAACGAACTTGTCCAGCACTTCCAGCTCTGCATCTGTGAAGCCGAAATAGGCCTTGCCGACAGGGACGAGCGTTTCGGCTCCGGGATCACCTGTCCACACTCCGAAGGTAAAATCGGAATAGTAACTCGAGCGTTTGCCGTGTCCACGTTGCGCATACATCATTACCGCGTCGATGATAAAAGGATCGCGTTTCCATTTGAACCAGGGTCCTTTGACACGTCCGGACTGATAGACGCTGTCGCGACGCTTGATCATCACGCCCTCGATCACCGGATCGGGCGGATCCCGCCGGATACGGTCGAGGTCTTCCCAGCTTTTGAAGGGAACGAGCGGCGATAGATCGAACCGTGTCGCCGACGCGCCATCGATAAAGCCCGTCAGCTTGTCCCGACGAAATTCAAAGGACTGATCGCGGATATCGCGATCCTTCAAAAACAGAAGATCGTAGGCGCGAACAAAAGCCGGATAATCCTGCATCTGCTTTTGCGTGACCGACTTGCGGTTCAGACGTTGCTGGAGATCGGAAAAGGTGAGCGTGGCCGCATTGCCGCGCGAAGTCCCGCCGATCAGAAGCTCACCATCAATGATCCCTTCGAAGTCCACAGCCTCCAGAACATCCGGAAAGCTCTTCGAGATATCGTCACCGCTGCGAGAATAGAGCCGTCGTGTGCCGCCAATGGCAGACAACTGCACACGGATTCCGTCCCATTTCCATTCGGCCAGATAGTCTTCCGGATCGAGCTTTTCCAGATCGCCATCGGCAACGGGATGAGCCAACATGACCGAATGAAAAATTGCGGGCGTAGAAAGCTCAGGCTTCGGCGCATGTCCCTCAAGCCAGGCAAAGAGTGTCCCATACGGTGGCTCAAGGCCGTGCCAGAGCGTCTCGATCTCATCGACGCCCACATCGCCCATCAATGCCAGCGCCTGCTTTGCCAGCCGCGCCGACACACCGATGCGCAGCCCACCCGTTGCAAGCTTGATGAAGGCGTAGCGCCCTGAAGTGTCAAGCCGATCCAGAAGACCCCGCACATGCGCCGGCATTTCGCTGCGACCGATCCCATTCAGCTCTTCAACCACGGCTGAAAGACGCGGCTGGGAATGCAATACCACTCCTGCCTCTTCGGCCGGAGGCTCCCAGACAAGCGAAATGGTTTCTGCAAGGTCGCCCACATAATCGTAGGAATACCGGAACAGGACATCATCCATGCGCTCCATTACCAATTCGCGTAACAGAGCTGGCTTTACCAGTTTTATGTCCAACGTCGATGTCAGGGCCGCAAGGGCATAACCTCTGTCCGGATCAGGGATACGGGCAAAATAATCAGCCAGAAGACGCAGTTTCGCATTGCGCTGAGGTGTCAGCACGAGGCGATCAAGAAGTGCCGCAAACGCCTTCATTCAGTCACCCTCGTCTTCATAGCCAACGAGATGAAGCGGCCGTGCCTTGATACCTTCAAGCTGGCACCAGCGGACCAGCGCCTCCTCGCGTCCGTGGGTCACCCAGACCTCCTGCGGTTTGATTTCCCTGATCGTCGCGGTGAGCTCCGGCCAGTCGCAATGATCCGAAATGACAAGAGGCAGTTCGACACCGCGTTGGCGTGCCCTTTGTCTAACCATCATCCATCCAGAGGCGAAACTGATCAGCGGATCAGCGAAGCGACGTGCCCAACGATCCGAGAAGGATGACGGAGGCCCGACAATGATTGCACCGCGAAAACTCTCCTTTTTGGCTTTGTCATCTGTTGCGGGCAGCAGTTCGCCAAGGTCGATACCCTCGCTTTGATAGTAGTCGCATAGCTTGACCAGCGCCCCGTGGATATAAATCGGATCGGTATATCCCTGTTGTCTCAAAAGAGAGATGACCCGCTGTGCCTTGCCAAGCGCATAGGCCCCAACCAGGTGACTACGGTCAGGGAATGTCAGCAGCGATTGCAGTATTTTCCCGATCTCGACGACCGGATCCGGGTGATGGAAAACCGGCAGTCCGAATGTCGCCTCGGTAATGAACACATCGCAGGCCACCGGTTCAAATGGCGTGCAGGTTGGATCAGCGCTGCGCTTGTAATCGCCCGAGGCAACGATCCGCATACCGTCCTTCTCGACCGCAATCTGGGCTGATCCCAACACATGGCCGGCAGGATGGAAACGAACGGCGACGCCATTGACCTCGATGGTGTCGCCTAGCTCAACAGCCTGCTCGCTGACACAGAAATCCTCACCATAGCGCAACCGCATGATGTCCAGCGTTTGCCGTGTTGCCATCACCGCCTGATGACCGGAGCGGGCATGATCAGCATGACCATGTGTAATCAGCGCCCGTGCGACAGGGCGAACCGGGTCGATGAAAAAATCGCCGGCGGGGCAATAAAGTCCGGCTTCACGGGGGCTGAGAAGCGCTTCGGCTTTCATGGGCAAATCAATTCCTCAACCAACCGGATCGATCCATCTTTAGATGGCCCCCGCGACATATTTGGCAACCCGACCTATTGAATATTTTAACGGCGTCAAAGACCACCGCAGGTGCCAGCGTAGAGCCATAAGTAGCCCCCGGACACATTTGTTCCGGCCGTCACAAGGCTTACGCAAGCAGCAGCGCATTTATTACCGCTCACCCCACCTCGAGACACCGCTGTTAACGATTTGTTAACCATGGCGGGAGTACCTAAAGTCAACGAATTCTTTACCAAGATGACCAAAGTGCTAACTGATTCCCGATCCATCCGAATCAAAGGTCGCTCTTTTCTGGCAGTCGTTCTGACGCCGGACATGCCGCTGGATGAATGGCTGGTTCGCCTCGACGATCTTGCAGCGCGCTCCGCTGGCTTTTTCCTGGGGCGCCCCGTTGTTCTCGATGTGTCCGAACTGGAAATTGATCGCCCGGAACTAAAGCGGCTGATAGCTGAACTTTCATCCCGCAATGTCAGCATTATGGGCATTGAAGGCGGGCGCGCCTCGCTCGTCGAACCCGGCATGCCGCCAGCGCTTAAGGGCGGAAAGCCGGCAGCCGATATCGAGATGGTGGAAAAGGAAGCATCGCAGACAGAGGCGACTGCCCCTCAGGACAACGCGCCTGCAGCAGTCGCCGAACCCCGGCCTCCGGTTCCGTCGCTGGTGATCGGCGAGCCGGTTCGCTCCGGTCAGTCCATCATGCATATCGAAGGCGATATCACGGTCGTCGGATCCGTCTCCTCTGGCGCAGAGGTAATCGCCGGCGGATCGATCCACATTTATGGCGCTCTGAGAGGCCGGGCGATGGCAGGATCCATCGGCAACTCCACCGCCCGGATCTTCTGTCGCAAGTTCGAACCCGAACTCGTCGCCATCGACGGCATCTACAAGATGGCGGAAGACATGGATCCGGAGCTGCGCGGCAAGCCGGTGCAGCTCTGGCTGGAAAATGAAGTGATAATGGCAGAAAGACTGAAATGAACCCGATCCGTCAGGAACAGGAGACACACATGGGCAAGGTAATCGTTGTAACGTCAGGCAAGGGCGGCGTCGGCAAGACGACTTCGACTGCCGCCCTTGGCGCGGCACTCGCGCAAAGGGGTGATAAGGTCGTCGTCGTGGATTTCGATGTTGGACTGCGTAACCTTGATCTCGTCATGGGTGCAGAACGTCGCGTCGTCTACGATTTGATCAACGTCATTCAGGGCGATGCAAAGCTGCCGCAGGCGCTGATCCGCGACAAGAGGCTCGAAACGCTCTTCCTGTTGCCTGCCTCGCAAACACGCGACAAGGACAACCTGACGGCCGAAGGTGTCGAGATCGTCATCAACGACCTCAAGCGTCATTTCGATTGGGTCATCTGCGACAGTCCGGCCGGTATCGAACGCGGTGCAACGCTTGCCATGCGCCATGCGGACATGGCTGTTGTCGTCACCAATCCGGAAGTCTCTTCGGTTCGCGACTCCGACCGCATCATCGGACTACTGGATTCCAAGACTGCAAAGGCCGAACGTGGCGAGCGGATCGAAAAGCACTTGCTGTTGACACGCTATGACGCCGCTCGCGCCCAGCGCGGAGATATGCTCAAGGTCGACGACATCCTGGAAATCCTGTCCATTCCGCTGCTCGGCATTATCCCCGAAAGCATGGACGTTCTGAAGGCATCCAACCTCGGTGCACCGGTCACACTCGCAGATGCGCGCAGCGCACCGGCACTGGCCTATTTCGAAGCCGTACGTCGACTTTGCGGAGAAGATCTGCCCGTCTCCATCCCCGATGAGAAGCGCGGCCTGTTTGGCAAGATCTTCGCACGGAGGGCTGCATGAGCATTTTCAACCTGTTTCGCAAGACGCGTTCTGCGCCCACGGCGCGAGAGCGACTACAAGTTCTGCTCTCGCATGAGCGTGCCTCGGCCGACTCCGACCTCGTAGCGATCCTGCGTGAAGAAATTCTCGCCGTCATCGCCCGCCACGTGCAGGTCGATGGGGAGAAGGTTCACGTGAAGATGGACCGCGACGAAAATGTATCGATGCTCGAAATCGACGTCGAGATCCCGCTGAAGAGCCAGCTCGCCGCCTGATGAAATTACGGCATGCCGGGACGACCCGGCATGCCCTCCACGTCTATATCCGCACGCCGTGACCAGCCTCGTCAATCGTAACACCGAAAAGTTCCCGAGCCTGATCGATCGTGTAGCGACCAAGCCGAACATCCTCAGCTACTGCGGCAGTTGCCCGTTGCATGGGATTGCCATAGCCGCCGCCGCCGGGTGTGCCAACACGCACGCGGTCGCCGGGTTTGAGCGGAATATCCTGCGCCTTCGACAAATGCTCCGGCACCATGGGCTGACCATCGCGCCAGACCGTAACGGAGTTCGCCAATCCATCTCCGCCACCCAGCGCGCCGGGCGGTCCGAAACGACCATGATCCATGACGAAGCTTGCCGTCGCGTGCCCGCGCAGCAATTCAACCTCATAGTCCAGACCGAAGCCGCCGCGATGCTGTCCCGCACCGCCCGATCCCTCTCGCAAAGCATAGCGATGGTAGAGAACAGGGAACTGTTGCTCCATGATCTCGACCGGAGGTGCCTTGGAAATGCCAATGGTTGAGCAACCGTTGGACAAACCATCTGTATCGGCATTCCCGCCATAGCCGCCACCGGATATCTGGTACATGACGAAACCGCGATTGCGTTCCGGGTCAAAGCCGCCAAGCGCAAAATTGCCGGAGGTGCCTGCCGGAGCAGCGGTCACGCGATCCGGCAAAGCCTCCACGAGCGCGCTGAAGACTGCTTCCGCAATGCGCTGAGAGACTTCGGCCGCACAACCTGAAACGGGCCGCGGATATTGCGCATCGAGAAAAGTCCCCTCGGGTCGCTTGACATGCAAAGGCTCAAAGGCGCCGGCAGAGATAGGCACATCGGGGAAGATATGGCGCATGGCGAGGTAAACCGACGAAAGCGTCGTCGCCAGAACCGAATTCATCGGCCCCATGCAGGGTCTCGATGAGCCGGCAAAGTCAAACTCGAGCTCGCCATCGGCTGCCGTGATTGCCAGACGGATCTCAAGCGGTTCATTCACCACCCCGTCGCTATCGACATAGGCAACCGACCGGTAGATGCCGTCAGGGATTTGCCGTCCATAGGCCCGCATCTGATCCGCTGCGCGCGTTCGCAATTCAGCGATAGCCTCCCGCACTGTATCGTCGCCATAGCGATCAAAAATGCGGCACAATCGCTGTTCGCCGACCAGCAGCGCTGCTGCTTGGGCTTTGACATCCCCAATCCGCTGTTCCGACACGCGAATATTCGAGCAGATGATCGAATAGATTTCCTGGTCAAGCTTGCCTTCCTTGAACAACCTAACCGGAGGAAGACGAAGCCCCTCCTGCTCCACCGAGGTCGCCGATGCCGAAAAACCACCTGGCACAGCACCACCTGTATCCGGCCAGTGACCGGTATTGGACAGCCAGCAATATATCTCGCCGCCGCGATAGACCGGCATCGCAAAGCGCACATCCATCAGATGCGTGCCACCGAGATAAGGATCGTTGACGATATAAATGTCGCCGGGCCTCGGCGCAGCCACCGTTCCAGCCTTGATCATCTCGATCAGGGTCCGGGTCGAATATTGCATCGTACCAACGAAGACCGGGAGACCGCCTGCCCCTTGCGCAATGAGAGACCCATCCTCGGCAGAATAGATGCCGTCAGAGCGGTCATTGGCCTCGGCAATCACCGGAGAGAATGCAGCGCGTGAAAAGGTCAGGTCCATTTCGTCACAGACCTGTTGAAGCCCCGACTGGATGACGCTGAGGGTGATTGGATCGATACTCATGCAGCAACTCCAAGCGTGATGATGATATTGCCGTCGGCATCCTGCCCACCGATATCGCCGGGCTCGATGATGATGGTCGTATCCATCTGCTCGATAATGGCCGGGCCGGAAATCGCGGCGTTAGCGGGCAAATGATCGCGCCAATAGACAGGCGTCTCCGTCCATTCACCGAACCAGACCGGACGGCTGCCCGTCTGTGCATCCGCAAGACTTGCCTTGCGTCCATCAGCATCGATCAACAGGGACAAATCGATTTCAGCACGGCGACCGATGACCGAGGTATTGATATTCACCAGGCTCGCCCGGATATCTGCCAGATCGACCCTGAACCGCTGGAAATAGACCTCCTCGAATCGAGCCTGCAATTCCTCGATCGAAGGCGTCGCCGACGAAAGCGGTACGCGCAGCAGATGCGTCTGTCCGACAAACTGCATGTCCACGGACCAGATCTCGCGAATATCTCGGATCGCCACCGCTTCCTTGGCAATCAGGGAACGGCCTTCTGCGGATTGCTTCGAGAAAATCTCGTGCACGGCGGAAATATCCACCGAATGGACGGGGCGGTTAACGGTATTGACGAAATCATGCCTCAGATCTGCCACCACGCATCCAAGCGCATTGGTAATCCCGGGCCGCGATGGCGTCAGCACCTTGGGAATACCAAGCTCTCGCGCAATCGCTGTCGAATGCAGCGGTCCGGCGCCGCCAAACGCAAACAGTGCAAAATCTCTTGGGTCCTCCCCAAGGCTCACCGATACCATGCGCACGGCATCGGCCATACGCGCATTAGCAATCCGGATCACCGCAGCCGCCGCCTCTATCGCATTCACGCCCAAGGGCCTGCCGAGCGTCTCCTCGAAAATCGTCGCTATATTTTCGATTGTCGGGCCACCTGGAACGGAATTGAGCCGAGCCGGATTGAGGCGACCGAGAAGCATGTTGGCATCCGAGATCGTCGGTTGAGTACCACCCCGACCATAGCAGATTGGTCCAGGCGTCGCACCGGCACTTTCTGGCCCAACCTGCAGGAGACCGGCTGGCGTGATGCGGGCTATCGAGCCGCCGCCAGCGCCTACTGTGCGCACATCCACCATAGGGACATGGATCGGCATCGCATATTCGATCTCGATCTCGTTCGAGACCGCAGGCTCCGCGTCGCGGATCAGCGCAACATCTGTTGATGTGCCGCCCATGTCGTAGGTAATGAGATTGGGGATGCCTGCACGCCTCCCCGTATAGGCTGCCGCCATGACCCCGGATGCGGGACCAGACATGACAGTTTTTGCGGCCTCATTAGCTACATGGCGCGCCGAAACCATACCGCCATTGCCGTTCATCACCAGGACATCATGACGATAGCCACGCCCTGCAAGCTGGTCTGCAAGGCGTTCGACATAGCGCCGCAAAAGCGGCTGAACAGAAGCATTCACCGCCGCCGTCACGCCACGCTCGAATTCGCGGCTTTCGGACAGCAGGGTATGACCAATGGTGAAATTGCCATTCGGCCAGATCTCGCGGGCAATTTCACCCGCGCGCAATTCATGCGCTGGATTGGCGTAGGAATGGAGAAAGTGAATGACCAGAGCCTCGCAACCTCTAGCGAGAAGTTCCTCCATGGCCGACCGTAATGCGTCCTCATCAAGCGGAACCAGAACATTGCCGCGCGCATCCATACGTTCCGGAATTTCATAGCGAAGATCGCGTGGAATGATCGGGACGAAATGCCCCTTCATGCCATAGGCCTGCGGACGGGTCCGGCGACCGAGTTCCAGCACGTCTCGAAAGCCCATGGTGGTCACGAGACCGGTTCTGCAGAGATTGCGCTCAAGCACCGCATTCGTCGTGGTTGTCGTGCCATGCACGATCAGGTCGAGCGCTGCGATGTCCGCATTTGCAGCATCCAGCGCATTGAGAACGCCGGTCGCCTGATTATCCAGAGTTGTCGGCGTCTTTGCCAGCCGAACCGTTCCATGTTCTGAATCGAAGAGCACCAGATCGGTGAATGTACCACCCACATCGACGCCAGCCACCTGGGACTGGCGCGGAACACCAGTTGTTGTTTTTTCCTGCACGGTCGTTCCCAATTATTGTTTTCGTTGAACTGAATTTTTGTGTCGGCTGCCGCAATGCAGGCTGGCTGCTCAGCGCAGCCCGTCCTTGCCTATGATCTGGTCCTTGGTAAGACCGCCAACACGCGGCAGCGGCCGACCGCTATCTGTCAAGGCAACCGCCACCAATATCTCGTTGCCGCGCGGTGCATCGCTCACGCGCACCTGCATGCCGTCGAAATGGGAGCGAACAAAAGCTGCATCCTTATGCCCCAGCGGAACGTCCAGCACGGCGCCCATCCCTGCGCGCATCTTTGATGACGGTATAAGGGCAGCACCGCCGTCAACGGCATCTCGAACCGGCTTCCCCATAGCGGGATGCAGAAGGGCTGCTGCATGTTCCAGTTCGCCATCCTCACCGACAAGTGCCGCCTTGCCATAGCTTTCGATCTGCGAGGCATCGACGCCCAGAGCATCAACACAGCGCTGCGCCAAAATGGCTCCAAGTTCACTCCCGAACGCGATCAGCGGAGCAAGATCCTCGATGTATCGGCCCGCAAACGGGTTGCGGATGACCGCAACGGCAGCAGCACGCCGGGTAGCCGGCGAGATCGACTGTCCGGCCTCGCTCAACACCTCTTCCACAAACACCGTGATCTTGCGGATCTCGGCACTCATCGCAACCCATCCTCACCCTTGATCTCACCGGCTTTCAGGCCACCAACACGGGCGTGGATACGCGCGCCAGTGGTCATGACCAGCGCCAGCACGATTTCGTTGGCACGCGGCGCATCCGTCAACCCGACCTCCATCGCATCGAAATGGCTGCGGACATAGGACGCATTGATATGGGTAACCGGAACATCAAGCCGTGTACCGGGGCCGCCAACCTTCTTGGTGGATGGAACGATTGCCTTGGCGTCACCGAGGATTTCGCGCATGGCATAGCCACCGGGCACATGCCAGAGCGCGCCGTGCTCCAGTTCGCCAGCCTGACCGACAATGGCGCCCTTTCCATAGCCTTCAATCGCCGCCTTGCCACCGAGCGCTTCGGAGAGCCGTCTTGCCATATCTACGCCCAATGGTTCCAAGTCCTTCATGAAACCGGAAATTTCTTCGTGATAGCTTCCGGCAAAAGGATTCTCGATTACGGCCAGGATCGTCCCCTTCTTCAAAGGCTCCGTCACCGGCTTTCCGCCCTCGTGATAGATATCCTCGATGGTAATGGCGAACTTGCGCACTTTGGGTTCAGGCATGGTGACGATGCTCCATTGGCTTTGGCGTAATTTTGGGTGAAGGTTGACGCGAGGAGGTCAGACCGGCAAGGCGCCCCTCCCCCTGCAAAAACAGTCCGGCACGCTGAATGAGCCCCTCGGCGACAAAGTGATCGGCTCTACATAATCCGGCTTCAAGCGCCCGATCAACGTCCTGCGCTGGGAGTACACCGCAAGCAGTGACTACCAATCGTTCACCAAGGTCGCTGTCATCGACGACATCGATCGCACGAGCTCTTTCGATCGCAGCATGGCCAGGCACGTCGACCGCATTGGCGATCAGTGTCGCAGCAGCATCGGCAGCCGCAGCACTTCCAGCGGCAACGGTCACAGAATCGGCGATGCCCATTGATAGACTGCGTCCACGACGGCCACTGGTGGCGATCCCGCGACTGACATCCTCGTGACGGATCGCCAGATCGCCGTAAGCGGCTCCATCCTCGCGCGCCATGCGGATACGGAACTCCTGACGAGCCTCAAGATGCAGCGCAATGTCGCCGCCATTGTTGACATAGATCCGGACCGGACGTGCCGGGGTTGGAAATGCAGCGAGAATAGCCGCCAGTATTTCGTCGGCTACCGATCCCGCCACCGCTGCCATCGGCGTAATGAAATGATCATTTGCGAAAGGCGTGACAGCCGCCACCATACGACGCGCGACCGCACCAATGGGCAACGCACTGTTTTGCCGAGCACGCGTCTTTAGATACGGCAGTTCCGAGACCAACTCTTCCAGGATCGTGGAAAAGCGGGCATGCGCAGCCTCAAAGGCAAGCCTACGGCTACCAGGCATGCTCGCAGAGGCGAGGTCGACACCGATGACCAAATCAATGGGACCATGCTGCAAATGCAGCCGCCCCTCTGCATGTCCATCGAGATAAAAGGCCGACGCTCCAGCCACCGTCGTCACTCCTCGCCCCACTACGCACCCCAGCGAAAATTACGACTGTCCGTCGGCCAGGCCCCGGACGACACAGTCGCGATCTTGCGCTCGGCAAGCAATACCGCTTCCTCAAGCGGAACCACGGCGTCCATGTGTCCGCCCAAGGCTTGATAATCTGAAAGGCGCATGGTGAATTCGATCGGGGCAACCAGCGCCGGTGTCGGCACATAGCCAAAGGAATTGCTCGGCATCTGCGTCACATCGGCCATGACCGTAATACCCCCGCCCGGCCAGACATAGGCTGGCGCACCGCCACACGACACATGGGTCAATGCGTCTTTCACGGACCGTGTCAGCCGCACCGGATTGCTGGTAACGCCTGCGCGAAGGCTGCCACCGGCACCGCCCATGAAGAGAACAGAAGCAAGCGCTGGCTCGCAATTTTCCTCGATGATATCGACCGACTGCTGCAACGACTGCGGCAGTGTCGTCTGCAAGACGGGCAGCAGGTTCTCGTCGAGAATATAATATCCGAATTGCTCGCCGGTGGTGGACACCATCAACAGCCGTAGTCCCGGATAGGCAGCCTTGCCATCGAAATCGCCGAGGATGGAAAGCGGATCGGTGATATTGGTACCGCCCCAGCCAGTGCCAGGCTCCGCCACCTGAAAATAGCGACCGGGCGTGGAGCGTCTGCCCTTGATCTTGATGCCGCTCGGGGGGATATCCAGAAGCTTGCCGGCTTGATGTTCCGAAAGAACGCCGGTGATGTGGTCATCGACCACAACCACTTCATCGACATGGCCTAGCCACTGGCGCGCAAACATGCCAATCGTCGCGGACCCACAGCCGACCCGCATGCGGACTTCCTCTTCACCGTTGATGATCGGTGCTTTGCCGGCCGCAACAACAAGCGTCGACCCACCATCGATTTCCATCGCGACAGAGTCGCGATTGCAAAGCTTTAACAGAGCGTCACAGGTGACGCGGCCTTCCTTCTTGGAGCCGCCCGTCAGATGATGCACGCCGCCAAGCGACAGCATCTGTGATCCGTATTCGCTGGTCATCACATGACCGATCTGTTCGCCGTCAACACGCACGGCCGCTGCTTCAGGCCCCAGATAGCGGTCGGTGTCTATTTTCACCTTCGCGCCGCAATAGCTGAAAATGCCTTCCGTCACGACCGTGACCATGTCGACGCCGTTTTCCTTGCGCGACACGATGAACGGAGCAGGCTTGTAGTCTGGATAGGTGGTTCCGGCACCAACCGCCGTGACAAAGGCATTGCGCGACTGAACGATGTCGCCGTCCCAATCCGCCGATCCGCCTGCAGGCAGGAAAGGAACGAGCTTTCCGCCCTCTGCTTCGGTCGCCTCGATGACAGTTAAAGGATCGACGCGGATCAACTCACCCGCCTCGTTGGCGTAGCGGTCGCAAGCGCCGGAGCGACCATCGGCAATGTAGCACATTACCGGACAGGCATCGCAGCGGATCTTGCCATTCAAGGTACTTCCGACCTGTTGTTTGACCACGCATGCCTCCTGAAATTCGCACCAAATTTCATTTGTGTACAAATGAGTATTGTCCGCTCTCTGTGGACTGTCAAGCGCGGCGAGAGTGCAGGAGACGCCGGGAAATCCTGCTAGTCTCGGAAAAGGAGCTACGCGGTAAGTAGCCACCAATCTCCCGCATCCTCGCAGCATCTCCGCACAGCGTTGACAATCGCCGCAGCACAGCTAAACCCAATATAACGCCCTCAACGGCCGATCGGAAAACGCCATGGCCGTAAACCGGCAAAACGATAAAAAGATCGACAACAAACGATCCCAGGCGAATGAATACGAGGTCGATCAGCAGATCGGCTTTTTCCTCCGCCAGGCCAATCAGCGCCACGTCTCCATCTTCACGTCCCTCATTGGAGACAGATTGACGACGACCCAATGGGCGGCCATCACCAAGCTACGACAAATCCAGCCTTGCTCGCAAAATCAGCTCGGCCGCGAAACGGCAATGGACGTCGCTACCATCAAAGGTGTGATCGACCGTATGGTCAAGCGCGGCTTTGTTCGCACCGAGCCAGATCCGAAGGACGGACGCCGGTTGATCCTGTCGCTGACCGAAGATGGCCTCGCCGCCATCGATCAGCACTTGCCTGCTGCAGTCGAGGCAACCGATAAAACGCTCGAACCACTGACCTCCGGCGAACGCATGATGCTGATCGAACTGATCCGCAAGATCACCTGAGATAGGCTAGCCAACTCCCACATAGCGTCCGAGCAAAGACGGATCATCACGTAGCGCCTGAACGGGCACGACGGCCTGCGCCTTACCGTTTTCCATGAAGCACACGCGATCAGCAACCGACAGAACCGCTTCCACGCGTTGCTCTACCAAAAGGATCGCCTTGCCGCGGCTTCTAAGGGCCACGATCACTTCGCGTATCGTCGCAATCATGGATGGCATCAGTCCTTCTGTCGGTTCATCCAGCAGAATGACGGACGGATCGACGCACATCGCACGCGCCGTTGCCAGCATCTGCTGCTCGCCACCGGAAAGCGTTCCCGAAACCTGGGTCATCCTCTCCTGCAGGCGTGGAAAGAGTGCAAGCGCCTCATCCAGTACCGTACGCGGACTATTGCGCGTCATCAGACCTATTTCCAGGTTCTCGCGGACAGTCAGTTCTGAAAACAGGCGACGCCCCTGTGGCACATAACCGATGCCGCGCCTTGGCACCTCATGTGGGGCAAGTGCGGTCAGTTCCTTGTCGTCGAGCATGATGCTGCCGGCCCTCGCCCGAATAAGCCCCATGATGGCCCGAAGTGTCGTCGTCTTACCGGCACCGTTACGACCAAGAAGACACAAGACTTCCCCAGGGTGAACCGAAAGCGACATGCCTTTGAGCGTCTGACTGTTGCCGTGATAAACGTCGAGATCGGAAATCTGCAGCATGTCAGCCAGCTCCAAGATAAGCTGCCTGAACAGCCTTGTCGCCACGGATATCCTCCGGCGAACCGCTGGCCAGGATCTCACCGTGATTGAGAACGGTAATGGTATGGGCAAGCTGCATGACAACAGGCATGTTGTGCTCGATCAGAAGCACCGTCGCAGAGTGTGCAATCTCCCTCACCAGAGCACAGAAGTTCTCGATTTCTCCATCGGAAAGACCCTGCGTCGGTTCATCGAGAATGAGAAGTTTCGGCTCAAGAGCTAGTCCCATTGCCACCTCCAGCAGGCGTTGGTGACCATAGGCCATAGTGCCTGCAAGCTCATCAACACGATCTGAAAGTCCGACGCGCCTTAGCGCTTCTAGCGTCTTGTCATGCAGGTTTAGACGGTCAGTTGGACCAGCCTCTGTCACCCGTCGCATCGCGCTTTGAACAGATAACGCCACGTTTTCAAAAACTGACAGCGTCGGATAGATGCTGGTGATCTGGAATGTGTAGGCAATGCCCTCGCGAACACGCTTGTGGGCCGGATCAGCAGTAATGTCGCGGCCCTGAAACTGGATCTTGCCGGCGGTGGGCTCTATACGCCCCGATAGCAGCGAAACGAACGTCGTCTTTCCAGCGCCATTGGGTCCGATCAACGCACGGATCTCACCTTCACGGATTTCGAAATCGACGTTTTCCACCGCCTTCAGTCCACCAAAGTGGCGGCTGAGACCTTTTGTGCTGAGCAATGTCATGGCAGCCATGGCAACCACCTTTCCCGGATGGTCCCGAGGATGCCTTTGGGGAAGTAGATAACCAGCAGCACCAGCGCAACACCGGTCACCAACAGATAGGCTGTCGTATATTCGCTGGCGATATCGATCATGTAGAACATGGCGACGGTGCCGAGCAGCGGTCCGAGAATAGTGCCAGCCCCGCCCAGAAGCGTGAACAACAAGGGCTCGATCGAATATTGGATGGTGGCGAAGGTCGCGCCGATATAGGCAAACAACAGCGCATAGGCAGCACCAGCCATCGCGGAGATGGTGCCTGAAATCACAAGGGCGATCAGCTTCAGCCGGAATGTATTGTAGCCGAGCATCACCGTTCGTGGTTCATTTTCGCGGATTGCAATCAGCACGCGCCCGATTGGTCCTTTGACGACCGAGAAGATCACGATCATCGTAATCGAGAGAAGAATGAGCGCCAGATTATAGCGCTGCGTGGCATCGGTCAGATCGATATGCAACCCGACCAGATCGAAACTGCGCGCCGCCTGCGGCATGGTGAGCCCCTCTTCACCGCGGGTATAGTCGGTGAAATAGGTGATTGTCAGATAGGCTACCTGGGAAAACATCATGGTCACGATCATGAAGGCAACGCCTGTGGTTCTGAGAGACACCAGACCGATCACCAAAGACAGGCTAAAGCCACAGCCAATCCCCACCAGAAACGCCACGGGCACACCCCAGTCGGTGTAATAGGCGGTCAGGCCGGCACCATAAAGTCCCGCAGAAAACAGCATGGCATGGCCAAGGCTCAAAAGCCCCGTATAGCCGAACAGCATATTGTAGCCCATGGCATAGATGGCGAGCAGCATGACACGGGTCATGGCCAGGTGATGATAATCAGGCAGCACGAATTGCAGCACGAAAAGCAGTGCAATGACGCCGACATGAAGCGCCAGAACGCGACCGAAGAGTGACATCTTCATCGTGCCTTTGCTCCAAACAGACCTTCCGGCTTGAACACCAGCACCAAGGCCACCAGCAGCGTAGAAATCATCTTGGCAAGCGTGGGGGAAAAGAATACCGAAATGATGCCGTCGCTCAAGCCAATCAAGAGAGCAGCGACCACCGTGCCGCGCAGACTGCCAAGCCCTCCAATGATGACGACGATGAAGGAAAGCAGCAGCGGATCGAGGCCCATCAGATAGTGTGCCTGACGGATTGGCACGATCAACACTGCAGCGATTGCCGCAAGCATTGCGCCAGCGGCGAAGACGAAGGCGTAAACGCGCTCGATCGGTATCCCGAAGGCTTGCGCCGTTTCACGGTCAAACTGTGTTGCCCGCATGATCAGACCAAGTCGGGTGCGGCTAAGCACGAACCAGACCACCAACAGCAAGGCGATGGCGGCAGCGATCACAAATAGATTATAGCCAGAATAGCCAAACCACGGAAACTGGATGCGGTAATAGAACGGGGCGGGAACCGGACGAGCATCAGGCCCATACGTCAACAAGACCGTCTGCTGGATGATGTAAAGTAGACCGATAGTAGCAACGATCGTCGATTCCGGATTGTAGTCCAGTCGCTTCAGGATCAGTCGCTCACTGGCAAATGCAACCGCACCGACAATCAGTGGACTGATGATCAGGGCGGCAAAGAAGCCGACCGCAGGATGCAATCCGACCATTGAGGCGACCCACCAGGCGACGACTGCACCCAGCATGTAAAACTCCCCATGGGCGACATTGACGATGCGCATAACGCCGAACACCAGTGAAAGGCCGAGTGCCGTAAGCGTTAGGACAGCTGCCTGAAGCAAGCCCTCCAGTGTCGCGAGCAAAAAAAACGGTCCGAATGCCAAAGCCTTGCTCCTGAAGCGCGGGAAGCAAGACCCGGCGCCCGAAGGTTACCTGTTGAATCTGGAAGCAAAAAAAGCCGCCACAATGGAAAACGGGGGCGAGCACGCCCCCGTAACGCCAAGCAATCAGAGTGACATCTTGGTGTAGTCGGCCGTCACATCATACATGCCGTCTTCAATTGACGTGCGATGGACAACATTCAACCTGCTGTCTTCGACCTTGGAGATGTTCTGATGGCCATAGCACTGGTGGTTCTTGCCATTGAACACCTTGTCGCCCTGCGGATGATCGCGGCCCTCGTCGAATTTTTCGATCGATTCCAGAGCCTCGATAAACTTGGCCTTGTCGTCGGGACCGCCATAGCCGGCCATCTCCATGGCCTGCTTGATCGTGAACAGCGTCTCCCACACCCCAAACATATGGGCGTAAGTGGAAATATCCTTCGGATCGGCGGCGCTGGCACCGTTTTCATCAACACCAACGGCTTCGCGGTAGATCTTGTCCCACTGGGTCTGATCTTTCTGGGCGTAGCGCGGCATACCTTCCCAGAAATACGTGCCTTCAAGGAAGCTCAACTGCGGCGTCGCCAGATCCACGGCTTCGATGCTATCGATGAATCCGAAGATTTCCGGACGCTGCGATCCGTAGAACTGTCCGAGTTCGGTGACGAATGTCAGAACTGCCGGACCGACCATCACATGGTAAAGCACGTCCGTGTCCGAAGGGATGCGCGGCAGATAGCGGGTGAACGACGTCTCCGTCGGCGGCACGGCGATCAGTTCCAGCATCTCACCGCCCTGCGCCTTGATGGCAGAGCTGAGATTGTCACGGTGATCGTAACCGAACGCATAGTCCGGGAAGATCATCGTCACCTTCTTGCCGAGGTTCTGGGTAATCCAAGGCGCCATGGAGATGACCTGGCTGCGCACGTCGCAGATGCCTGGCTGAAAGCAGTAACGATTGAGGCTCCCGGATGAGACGTGCGTGCCTTCGGAAACCACAAGATAAGGCATTTTCAGTTCGCCGGCGCGCGGCGCGGCGCCAACGACCACATGCGAGAACAGCGTACCGAACACAAGGTCGACCTTGTGCTGGGTCGCAAACTTTTCGACAACTTCGGCAGCCCGCTTGGGATCGGTGCCGTCGTCCTCGACGATAAGCTCGACCGGGCGCCCGTTGATGCCACCCTCGTCGTTGATAATCTTGACCGCCGCGTTCGCAACACGTTCGTACCAGCGACCGTAAGATGCGCCGATACCTGTGCGATGCAGTTCGAGACCGAGCTTGATGGGCTCGGATGTCTGTGCCTGGGCATAGCGCACGAAACCGGGCGCAGCCGAGGATACGAGACCGGCACCCGCTGCCGCTCCCATTCCAAGCAGTGTGGAGCGGCGGGTGAGACTGGATTTCGGCTTGATGATATTATTGGCCATTGAATTTCCCCTCTTAGTGGAAATGACGTCCGACATTCTGTTGCGGCGGATCGTTCGTCTACTAACAAATCACGATGTTTGAAGCTTGACAAGAAGCCAGCCTCGACAGCCTGAAATTGCGACTTCCGCCAGAGAAGAAAAACGCATCATGTTTGCATACGAATGAACTCTATTTCAGTGTAGCATTTGCGCCATCGGGCGTCTCGATGTTGAGCGATTGAGCCGCCAGAAATGTGCGTCCAACAGATCTTCAATTCGGCTTTTCGGATATTCACTTGACCAGAAAATCATTGAACCATGTCATGAAAGATCGCCGCTGCCGTCTCCCGTTCGGCTTGCTCGCGACACTTGCCTTTAGCGACTTCGTCTTCACATCCGGTGAGGCCTTCGCCCACGGCACAGAGCGCGGGCTCGTCATGCTCCTTCCAACAAATTACTATCTGATAGGAGGGGCGATCGCTGTTGCAGCATCTTTCGCTATTCTTCTCTTGATACCGGCTCGCGTGTTTGAATGTGCAACGAACGCGGCAATCGTATTCTCCAACCTTCGTTTCCCGCCGCCCACGGCAACCAGCATTGTCAGCACCGTTCTTCTGTTTCTGCTGCTAGCCACGGGCATTGCCTCGACATCGGACCCTCTGGAAAACCCACTTCCGCTCTTTGTGTGGACGTTTTTCTGGGTGGGCTTCACACTGCTTCAGGCCGTCTTCGGCAATCTCTGGCCTTGGTTCAACCCATGGACAGGCCCGCTGGCAGTATTGCGAAAATGGACAGGACGTCCGCTCGGCATCACGCCTATTATGACCATGCCTGCGCGCCTCGGATACGCACCAGCGATCATCCTGTTCCTGCTCTTTGCCTGGTATGAATTGGTCTCGCTCGCACCGGAAGATCCATCGCACCTCGCCCATGTCGTCTCCGTCTACTGGCTGTTCACACTTTGCGCGATGGCCATATTTGGCGAAAAGGAATGGTCGAAGCGGGCAGAACCCTTCTCTGTCTATTTCCACATGATCGGCATGCTCGCGCCGCTTTCGGCAGCGCCCGCGAACGAGGAAAGAAAAGGCAACACGGTTTATCTTTCATGGCCCGGCCAGCGATGCCTCGATGTTGCGGGCCCACCAATCTCCGGGGCATTATTTCTGTTGCTGACCCTCGGCACCGCATCCTTCGACGGCTTCTCGGAGACTTTCACATGGTTGGCTGCCGTCGGTGTAAACCCGCTGGAATTTCCGGGTCGAAGTGCCGTCACATTATCCAACAGCTTTGGTCTGATTGCTGCTCCATTGGTTCTGGCGTCTCTATATCTTGCAGCTGTCATGGCCGGCGGATGGGCCGCAGGCGAGCGATCTCCTTCCGCTGTCCTTCGTCTGTCCTGCCATCTGGTCTATTCAATCGTTCCGATTTCGATCGCATTTCACGCTGCGCATTATCTCACCCTGATACTCATCAATAGCCAGTATCTCTATGCCGTTGTCTCTGATCCCTTCGCCCTCGGCTGGGACCTGTTCGGCACTGCTCGCTGGCATGTAACCGCATCCTTCCTCACCAGTATCGACAGCGTGCAGATCATCTGGATCGTACAAACACTGATCATCGTTTTGGGTCACTGTGTCGGCATTTTGCTGGCACACATGATAGCGCTTCGCCACTTCGGTGATTCGCATCGCGCAACCGTGAGCCAGATTTTCCTGGCCATGGTCATGGTGTTCTATACTGTCTTCGGGCTGTGGCTGCTTTCAACGCCAACTGTGGGGTAAGGTTCGCCATCGCGGTCACAGGCACCGGCGACAGGTTCGTTTGCATACAAATGATATCGCGAACATCGATGATCTGCGCACTGTACGTTAAGGCGCCATTTCCCTTATCCGCTGCACGTTGGCGGCAAGATCGCTCCAGGCCGGCGCATCTGGAGCGAACCGGGCCCTGATATAGATCAGAAGATCTGCGATCTGCCGGTTGCTGAGACTGCCGGAAAAGCCCGGCATAGACATGATCTCCAGATCCTTTGCACTCGCATGTTCTGTCAGCACGGCCGGCGCATTCATTCCGTGAAGAATCGCCTGGATGACATTGTCGGGCCTGGGACTTGAAACATTGGAATTGAAGGCAAAGTTCGCAAGCGGCGACCCGCCCTCGTGACATGACGCACAGGCGCCATCGAAGATACGTGCACCATTGGGTGACAGATCGAGCGCGTTAGCCTTTGCCGCAGTCACCGCACTCTGGAGTCGTTCTTTCTGCTCTGTCACATCGCCAACGGTTAGAACGTCGCCACGGCTTGTCAGATATTCGGCAATCGCTGCTATATCCTCATCCGGCAAAGCCGACATGGACTTGACCACCGCCGCCATCGGACCGCCGGCACTGCCATGGTCGGCAGAGTGACCGGTGCGAAGATAGTCAAACAACGCGGTTTGGGTCCACCCGATCGGTCCGCCGCCGGCACCGTTGATCGATGGTACGGTCCAGCCATCCGCGTAACCGCCAGCAAGGTGCGAGGCACCGCGTTTTTCCGCGCCTAAAGCGTTGCGATCGCTATGGCAGGCGGAACAATGGCCCAGTGTCTCCACCAGATAGGCCCCGCGGTTCCAGGAGGCAGTCTTGTCCGATTGAACGGTAAAGGGCTGAGGATCGAGATAGAGGCTGTTCCAGGCGGCCATAAGGCCACGCAGGTTAAACGGCGCTCGCAGCTGCGTCTTCGCAATCGGCCCAGTTGCCGGTGCCTGCGTCATCAGATAGGCATAGAGCGCCTGCAGATCGGCCTCTTCGGCGCCAGCAAATGCGGTGTAGGGATGGACGGGATAAAGGTGATGCCCGTCGCGGGATACACCTTGACGCATGGCGCGTTCGAATGCCGGATAGGACCAACCGCCGATGCCATGGGTCGAGTCCGGCGTAATATTAGTCGCATACACCGTGCCAAACTCTGTATCGAAAGCCCGTCCGCCGGCAAACGCTTCACCATCAGCACTGACATGGCAAACATTACAGGCACCGGCAGCGGCAACGAGCCGACCTTTTTCGATGGTAGCGGCACTGAAGACACCAGGATCCGGGCGAGATATGGGTGCAAAGGCGCTGCGAACAGGTGAAGCGATGGTAATGCCGCCAGCAATGGCGCCAGCGATGCCGGCCAAGGCCGCCGGCAACTTCCACCATTTGGCCTTTTTGCGACGCGACGGCTCGTGTGGAGCGTCCAGCAACTCGCCCCGCTGTTCGCGAAGGGCCGCAAGAATGCGGTCTGGCGTCAAAGGCAGTTCGCGAAAACGGATGCCGGTCGCATCATAGACCGCATTGGCAATAGCCGCAGCACTCGGCACGGAGGCAGACTCGCCAACGCCCAGAGGGTCATCATTCGGGCGTGGCACCATAAGCACGTCGATGTCCGGCACTTCCGGGAAAGTCATGATGGGATATCCACCCCACTCGACGCTCTCCACCTTGGCGCCGTCGAAACCGACTTTTTCCTTCAATACGCGGCTGAGCGACTGGATGACATTGCCGTGGATCTGATGTTTCACGCCATCGGGATTGATCATCAGGCCGGAATCCTGACCGACCGTAATCTTCGTGACCGCAATCTCGCCGGTCTTCCTGTTGACTGCGACATCGGCCACCCAGGCGGACCATGCAGCGGGCACTCCCGGAAATGGGCCATGAATATAGACAGCATAAGCAAAGCCCCGACCATAGAGCAGGTCGCCTTCTGAGCCCTCGGTTCCTGTGCGTGTGCGCGGTTCCCAACCCGCTTTTTCAGTGACGGCCCGAACCAGTTCAGCCGCGCGCGTATCGGTCAGGTATCGCAGCCTGTATTCCACGGGGTCTACGCCCGCCGCCACCGCCAACTCGTCAATGAAGCTCTCATGGGCAAAGGAATTTGGCATCGCCGACACGCCACGAAACCACGATGCCCGCGCAATCGGCGGCATGTCATGCACAGTCACGCGCATATCGCCAAAGCCGTAAGGCGGGATCGCCGTGCGATCACCCATTTGCATCGTGTCCGGCGTGTTGGGCACGCGCCCGGTCAGAAGAAGAGCAAGCGTGGGCGCCAGATTGGATGGATAGCGCGTGTCGAAATCATAGCCTGCCGGTCCACCTTCCAGATCCAGCCCACCGCGGACATCGACCACCTGTGCAGCTCCCTTGGGCTCCCAGGCATGCTCCTGCTCACGCGTGAGCTGAACACGCACCGGCTTGCCAACAGCACGCGACAGGAGTGCTGCATCGGCAGTCACATCATCGGCACAATTTCGACCGTAACAGCCGGCCGCCTCCATACGCTCGACATGGATCGCCGCCTCCGGCATGCCTAGCAGCAAGGCAAGATCCCGCCTGATCCAGAATGGATTTTGCGTGCCCGACCACACAGTGAGCTGATCCGGCCGCCACTCCGCCACCGCACAGGATGGGCCGATGGAGCCATGCATCTGATAGGGCCAGACATAGGTTCGCTCCATCAAGGGAGAAGCCGCTTGCAATGCGCGATCCACGTCTCCTTGATCGCGCAGCACACGTGGTGTCGACGCATTGGACCGAAGCGGCTCCTCAGGTGCATTCAAATCGGCAAATACGGGCAAGGCGCGCCATGTGACCTTCAATTCCCGCGCTGCCTGCGCTGCGAATTCCTCGCGAGTGGCAACAATCCCTATGAAATCACCGTCGACCACAATCGACACAATGCCGGGCACGTGGTCCACGGATTCGCGATCGACCTCGATCAGGCTGGTGCCGACAAAGTCCCCACTGTCGAAACCGGTATAAGGGGGCCGAACGACCCGACCATGCAGCATGCCCGCCACGCGCACGTCATGCACATAGGTCCATTGGCCCGTGGCCTTTGCCGCAATATCGGTTCGCGGCTGCGCAGCCCCGACCAGCCTGTAGGACTGAACCGCTTTCAGCGGCGCTCCCGGATCGATCTCAATACGCCTGTGGTATCCGGCAACCAGTTCGCCATAGGAGAGAGCCCAGTTCGACGGGGCTATTGGCTTGATCACGCCATTGACTATGGAGAGTTGAGAGACATCAACACCGTGCTGACCCGCCGCCAATTGCAAAAGATAATGTCGCGCAGTCGCCGCCGCCTGACGCAGAGGAATGGCTGCCACCTGGATCGTCTCGCTGGCAATTGTCGGCCCCTGATCAGGGGTCACGGTCGTGGTACCAAGCACCATGGTGACGTGCTGAAAAGGCACGTCCAGTTCTTCAGCGACGATCTGAGCCAGCGCTGTTCGAATTCCCGTTCCAAGATCCACATGGCCATTGAAAGCGATCACGTTACCGTCGCATTGGAAGGCCAGAAACAGTTCGCTGCCATTTGCGCCAGAACGCGTGACCAGAAGGGTATCCGATGCGTTCAGATAGGCCTCAAGCGGCAATTCACGTGGCGCCGTCATGCCGCCCCCGTTTCGCTTTGACAGGACAGTTCGACCGCGCGGCGGGCTGCCGCCAGAATTTCCATATGCGTGCCGCAACGGCAAAGATGATTCTTCAACGCCGACCTGATATCTGCCTCATCGGGTGCCTGAATACGGTTCAATAGACCGGCAATTGCCATGATCATCCCGTTGAGACAGTATCCACATTGTGCAGCCTGCTTCTCAACGAATGCCTGCTGCACCGGGTGAAGCACATCTCCATTTGCAAGTCCCTCAAGGGTGACGATATCGCGGTTTTCACAAGCACCGACGGTGACGGAACAGGAGCGCACAGCCCGGCCGTTGACGAGCACCGAACAGGCCCCGCATTCACCAAGCCCACAGCCGTATTTGGGTCCGTTAAGCGCCAGATCGTTGCGCAGAACGAACAGGAGCGGCGTCTCCGGCGCGACCGAAAGCGGGCATTGTCTGCCATTCACCGTGAGCGCTATCTGATGATTGCTCATGCGAGGTCCGCGAGCGATAACCGCATTCGCATTGGCATCACAGACCATCCCCGCGCAATCGCAGACGGATGGACCGACCGACAGCCAGACCGAGCCCATATATTCATGTCGTCCCCCGGGTCTTTGCGCCCTTTGTTCGTACACAAATGATCGTGGGGTAGGCGAGCGCTGTCAATGTTAAATTATGACAGCGAACTCGCTTCTTATATTTCAGCAGGCGTTACGACGAGCAGCTTATGCGATTCCATCCAGATCAGCGCGCTGTGTGCGGCTGAACGGCTTACCAATCAGCCCGCTAAACTCGATGAACAGGGCGAGCAAAGCTCCAATTCCCAATCCAAGAATGCTTCCGCCAAAAAGCCCGGCAATCATCAACACCACCCTGCCGGGGCCGTCGGCCTTGAGAGGTGGAACGGCTGCGGAGATAATTCTGATATTGCTTTGCAGCAGGTTTTGTTCTTCGTGAATTTCCGTCGCACGCTTCAAGGCGGTACTATAGATTTCACTGGTGACGGACGCTTTTCGCTCCAGTTCCTTGAGTTTGACGGTCTCCGGAGAACTGGTGGACTGCAGCGCTTTTTGAACCGTCAGTTCTTTCTTGATGGCATTTTCGGCGTTCAAAGCCTGTTGGTACTGATCCTTCGCATTGGCGCCAACACGGCCCAATTCATTTCGGATCTGCCCCTTGATGGCATCGAGGGATGCTTGAGCAGCAAGCAGCGAAGGATGGCGCGCCCCCAGATTGCTTGCAAGGCTCTCAACGATCGAGGATTGCTTGGAATACTCACTGCGTAGGTCGCCCAGTGTTCTTGAGCCGACGTCATCCACCATGGCACCCGAAACGATATCGTTGACGTCGACCCTCGTGGCCGCGTCGTATTTTGCCTTGGCAGAGATCGTGGTTTTTTGAGCTTGAACGAGAAGCTCGTTCAATGAAGTCAAACGTTTGTCGGAGATCAGATCGCCGCCCGCCTCGACGAGGTCGTTTTGAGAACGGTAGTCCTCAACCTCGCGCTCGACCTGTTGCGCCGCCTGGCCAAGTTCCGTCAAGCGCGAGCTAAGGGCGGAGTTGGCGGTCGTGTATTTCTCCAGCGCCATCGCATTCATCTCATCCTTGAACGCCGACACCACTGCGTTGGCGATCGTAGACGCCTTAACGGCATCGGATGAGATGACTTTAACGCTCGTCACATAGGTGTTGTCCTCGCGTTTCACCAGTATTGCGGATTGCAATGTCCTGGCCGCAAGATGCCGGTCATCCATGCCTTCAACACTCTTGGAAGGCGCAAATTCCGCGTCTTTATCGAGATGCAGCTGATCGACAACCGTCAACAGGACATTATCGGACATGATGATCATGCTCTGACTGTCGATAATGGCGGATATGACCTGTGGGGAGGGTGAAGAGTTCTTGTCGTTTTCGTCGGTGACCCGGATCTGAGTTGGGTCAAAATAGATGACAGCTGTCGCACCGTATTTCTTGCCAAGAAGCAGAGTTGCAGCACCAAGCGCGATCGCGCAGACAACAACGGCTATCGCCACCATCTTGCGATGATCCCAGACAATTCGCAGTATGGTGGCCAGATCGATAATTGGCACATTTGGGCTCAGGTGGCTCGGGGAATGTACTGTCGTGTGATTATCCGAAGGCGATGCGTCCTGTGCTGAATTCGCCCCCTGTGGCGCGTCGAGGTTGGACCTCGTTTCGGCTGCAGCTGGCGCGCCGTCCTCGGGCAGCGCGTCCACGGCTTCGCGGGGCTCTGCGCGAGACATAGCCCTGGACTGTGGCCGCCGTTGCGGGGCAACACCCCGTTCGGCGAGCCATCTCGCAGCCATTGGCTTCTTCATGTCTTCGGATTGCATAACACGCCACATCTTTGGCTAAGAAATTCAAACATTAGCGATGACGCTATAATCTTATGGTTAATAAACTATGCATTCACGGTCGCAGGCTGGGATCAATGCCCTGGGCAATCCGGCCCATCCGGGCGGTGTTTGCCCATCGAATCAACCAGTGCTGTCAACTGCGGTTTGTCGCCATCGCCTTGTGGTTGAATATTCAGCGGTTCGCTTGGCGGCCACCAATCGCCCGCAGCCCAATAGGTAAAACCGAGCCACGTGTCGGCATTTGCGCGAAGGTGGTCAACGATGCGCGACAATGCCTGTGTGCATTCCGGTGCGGACGAAACGCCAATTTCGCCAATCATGCCTCTGAAGCCGTTCTCTTTGAGCCAGACCGTCGCATTCTTGATGGCCTGTTCAGCACCTTCGCTGTTTGAACACTCTTCATGGGTCCCGGATGAATCGACATCGAGATATTGATGAAATTCAATTGCGAAATTGTTGTCCGGGTCCAAGACACCTTTGATGACGTCGCTATTGGATCCCTGACCAAAATCTTCGGTCCAACTCGAAGCACCGCTCCAATGTGTCCCAGGCACCAGAATAAGGTTATGAGCATTGACCCGCCGGATGCCCTGGATGGCTCCGTTTGCTGCATCCAGCCAATCTTTTGCACCGATATCATAAGGTTCGTTCATGAGACCAAAGATCACGCCGTGGTCGTCAGCAAAATTGACCGCAAGTCTGATCCAGAAATCGGCCAACTGACGCGCGGGCAGTTCTTTTGAGCCAATGCGGAGATCTCCGTAATAGCCGAAATTGTGCGGATCCAGGATGACTCTGAAACCTTGCGCCCGGAGACCCTCGACGGAGGATGTCAGTCTTTGCAGTTCCAGGACATCAAGATCACTTCCGAGCGTCGGTTGCAGACGCTCCCATCTGAACGGAAGCCTGATCGTATCGAAACCCTTTTTAGCAAAATAGGTTGTCGTCGCCGGCGTCGGATAGAAAAAATTGGTACCTTCAATTCCATTCACATCGCCATATTCGGCGCCTGAGAGATTGACGCCGCGAAAGCAAAGCCGATCGTCGTCCCCTGCGGCCAGAGCAGCCCCTTGAATGCTCAGGCAACACGCCAGAATGGCGAATATGGGTGCTTTCATTCGTCGTTCCTCAAGAGCCGGTCGGATGGTCAAGCTTGGCGCTGTTACTGGGAACGGTGAGGCGTGCTGATCTCTTTGGTGTCCGACCGCTCAAGTATCGCTCGACTGGCAGTTCGAAGAACAGATGAACCAGCCCTCCGATGACGCAGGAGAGGAGGATCATTGAGATCACCAGGAAATATTCGTCATGGAAAAGACCGCCGGGTAGGTGGCTATAGGCCATCCGGCAACCGGCCAGCACGAAGATGTGGGTCAGATAAATACTGTAGGACGCATCTCCCAGAAAACGCAGGCCCCGAAGCTCACGATATTTCGCGAAATCGATCGACGTCATGGCAAAGACGATAATGATGGCCGGCACACCAATGGTCAAAAGGCGATCATAAGGCAGTTCCAGAAAATCAAATAGCAACAGCGCGGCTGTTGAGACAATGGTCAGCGCAACTGCCGTACCCGTGCCGATGCGATACCGCGCCAAGTGGAAATGTCCGATGACCGCCCCTGCCGCAAATTCGAAAACAATCAGGTTACCGTAAAAGATTGTCGCTGTGTTTTGCACGGGCGACAGCAAACATAGCGTAACAATCGCTGCAAGCAGGGCTACGAGCAGAACGAGCCGTAACGACTGCTTGAAGAGCAAAAGCGCTCCAAACAGGAAATAGAAATACATTTCATAATTCAGCGTCCAGCCCGGCACAATCAGCGGCATGATCATTTTGCCTTCAGGATCTGCAGGATTGACCCAAGGGAGGAAAGCGAGTGACGCAGCGATGTGCGGAAGATCAAAGACCGTCGACTTCAGGATCTGCGGAAGTGCTAATGCCACCAATGCAGCAGCAATGGTCACGGCCCAATAGAGCGGCACAATTCGCCTGATACGCTTGCCGTAAAACTCAAGCGTGGTGACCGGCTTGCCATGGGTCGTAATCCACATGACGAACCCGCTCAGTACAAAGAAGACGTCAACGCCACTTTGGCCAAACAAGGCTGCGCCCAAAGGCGCCGAAGGATCCATGACACGAAGCTGAAGTATCGCATGGAAGTAAACGACCAACAGTGCGGCAATCGCCCGTAAATATTGAAGCTGAACGAGCACGACTGCGGGTCTCCTGTCCCAATTGCTCCAGCAACGTGCGCTTATCGAGATTGCACCGCTATCCGGGATTTCCGCTGGCCAACAGGGTCGGTGATATAGCCGTTGTCGGGCTGGAACTCACCAAATTTCCCCACCTCGGAAACTTTCATGTAGCCTATCAAGAACCACATCAATGCGGCGACCTTGATGGAAAACACCGCGTTTCCGCCAATCATCATGTTCATAAAAAAGAAAATAGAAAGTGAATATGCAGCGCGTCTTTGCGGGGCAGTTCTGCCAGCGGGATAGAAGGATATGAATAGCCAGAGAACGATAAGTCCGAAGATCGTGCCAGCGTTCACCACATAGGCGTAGCCGCTATCGGCCAGTCCAGCGACGATGGCGACATCGAGCCCCATCAGCGAGTTGAAACTGATTTTTTCGAGTGTCTTGATCGTCAAGACGACGCGGCCGTTGATCGTGTCACCGGATGCATCCGGGAATAGAAAGAACACCAGTATCCCGGCGATAATAATCGCCGGCATGATCAGGGCGGTCAACGAGGTATTCAGTTTCGGGAAAATGAAGTAGCCAAGCAAGCAGAGCGCCGAGAATATCAGCATGGTTCTGGAATCATTGGTAGTGACGATCGCGACAATCGCGAAGATGAAAAGGACACGCTCCCACTTCCTGAGTTCCGTGAACATCGCCATGAGGTATACGATCAGGACGCCGGAAAAATTGGCGAGCGAGACCTGCTCCAGGAATACCGAAGACGTCCGGTGATCGCTGATACCGAATGTGAACCGGCCCGGTATTTTCTGGGCATTCTGGAACAGCTTGGACCCGCCAAACGAAATCTGTTCGAGGCCTCTCGTATTCTCGAAATAGGATGCGGGATTGAAGATATTTTCATAAAGTTTGGTATCGACGATCTCGATCAACAAGACCGCGAGAACGACAATGCAGGCAACCCTGAAAGTCAGGATGATCGTACGTCGGTTGGCCCACGTTCCCATCATCGAGAAGATGGAAATGATCACCATGCTTCTGAGATACTCGACGAAAACGGCTCCATTGGCGACCATGACATAGGCGGCGACAAGGACATTGAAGCCCAGAAAAATCAAGACCGGAAGATCCTGGCTGAAGATGCCACGTGTCATGATATAAATCACACACATCAACAGAATGAGCATTTCCACAATGGCAACATGCGAGAAGCCGAGCGGCATGATCATATTGTTGATGATCGCCAGCACGCCGTTATAGAACACAGACGGCAGCAGCAAAGTCATGATGATCGGATTTCGGTCCGGTCCGACCGCATCGCTGCTTTGCCCCATGCGCGCGCTCACCATCTCATTCATAAGGATACCTTGCTCAAATTCCTGCCAGCAAGAAAGCACGGCAAGCCTGCATCAACATTGTGTAGCATCTCGCGATGTTTCAGCAATGTGAAGGCGAAGACCAAGCCCAAAAATGCGAGATGAGCTATGATCGTTTTTTCGCGTATCGTAAACTCGAAGTTCGGATCTCTTCATGTCAAACGCTCGCATTCTTCCATTCAACTCGATGACATGAAACCGGTGGTCCGTATGTTGCCGTCCATTGATCACTAAAGGGCTACCAGAGGCAGCTTTCATCGCCCTCAGCGCGCGACCGGTGGCCAATCTCATTCCCACCACAACACCATCACCAAACTGTATTTAAACTGTCGTTCTCCTGTCATGTGGAAGCCGCATATGCGCCCCGACAAAGGAGTACGCTATGTCACGTCAATCGCTTGAACTGTCAGGAATTGGAAAGAGCTTCGGCGCCGAAACGGTCCTTACGGAGATAGACCTTCTTATAAAGCCAGGTGAATTCCTGTCCCTGGTCGGCATGTCGGGTTGTGGCAAGTCCACCTTGTTGCGGATCATAGCCGGACTCGAGAAGCCAGACCGCGGTACAGTGTCGATCGGTGACGATAACGTGACCGATACGGATCCGAGCGATCGTAACCTCGCGATGGTGTTCCAGTCCTATGCGCTTTATCCGCATATGAATGTCAGGCAGAATATTGCAACACCGCTCAGGATGCGACGCCTGTCGTTTTGGGCGAGGTTGCCGCTTTTCGGGCGACTGCTGGCCTCCCGCGACACCTTGACCGCCATTGATGCCGCGGTTCAACAGGCTGCGGAAACCCTTCACATCAGTCATCTTCTGGACCGCAAGCCCGCGCAGCTTTCCGGCGGCCAACGTCAACGCGTCGCTCTTGCCCGTGCTCTGGTGCGTGAGCCGGCAGCCTTCCTGATGGACGAACCGCTCTCGAACCTGGACGCCAAGCTGCGAGCCCATATGCGTGAGGAACTGACCGCGCTGCACCGCCGGCTCGGTGCAACCTTCATCTACGTAACCCACGATCAGATCGAAGCGATGACAATGTCCGACCGGGTCGCGCTCATGTCGAACGGGCGCATCGAGCAACTTGGCACGCCGGATGAACTCTACAAACGTCCGGCCACACTCACCGTTGCACGCTTTATCGGCACGCCCTCAATCAATTTGTTGCCAGTCGAAATCAACGCACAGGGACGGATCTCGGCCTTCGGTCAGGATCTCGGACTTGAGACGGATGCGCAGAATGCGGGCCCCGCAACGCTGGGGCTGAGAGCCGAAGATGTGGGGCCGCAGGCGAAGGGCCTCGCCGCGCGGATACTGCACGCAGAAACGCATGGCGCTGACCGCTTCGTCACCTGCCACCTTCTGGAAGACGAAACGGTGCGCATGACAATGCGGCAGCCGGCTGACGAGGCAATCGGCGCCGATGCCGACGGCATTATACGTATCGGCTTCAAGCATGAGCGGGTGCATTTGTTCGCAGCCGATGAACGTCGTCTTGATGTCTCCATCCGTGAGTGGCTGGCGGCATGACTGCGATCGATTTTCAAACAGGTGCAAACCTGAAAGCGAAGTCAAGCTCAGCCGGCAAAGAGCATCGTATGATGCGGCGTGCGCTTCTTTTCGTAGCCCCCGCAACCCTTCTGTTGCTTGCGATCTACATCATACCGATGATTGTGCTCGCCTGCTTCTCGGTGACAGATTACCAGCTAGGCGCATTGTCGACCCACTTCGTCGGACTGGATAATTTCATCAAGGCTTTCAACGACCCGGTATTTCGGCGCGCGCTTGCAAACACCATTCTCTATGCCATCATCGTCATACCGTTCGGGGTATTTCTGGCGCTCGGTGTGGCGCTTCTGGTTTATAACCGCAAACGCAGCCGTGCCTTTTGGGAAGTAGCCTACTTCCTGCCGGTGACAGCCACCTTGGTCGCCATGGCCACGGTCTGGCAGTTCCTGCTTCATCCTTCGCTGGGACCTGTGAATGCGGCGATCAAGGCTTTCGGCTTTGAACCTGTGGCATTCCTGTCTAATCCCACGCTCCTTATTCCAACCATGGCGATGATCGGGATCTGGCAGATTCTGGGCTTCAATATGGTACTCTTCCTGGCAGGTCTCACTGCAATCCCAAAGGACCTGCAGGAGGCAGCCCGGCTTGATGGCGCAAAAAATCCGATAGACCGCTTTTTCACCGTGACATGGCCGATGCTCGGACCAACGACGATGTTCGTGGTTGTGACAACCTCCATCTCGGCCTTCAAGGTGTTCGAAACGGTGGCCGTTCTGACCAAGGGCCGCTCAGGTTCGGAAACTCTGCTGTTCGACCTATACCTGGAGGGCTTCGAATATTCCAACACCGGTTATGCCGCAGCGCTGACACTGGTTTTCCTGGCTTTCGTGCTGGTGCTCTCCATCGGGCAAACGCTGCATATGGACCGAAAGGTGCATTACTGATGAAAGCACTTCGCAGATACCTGCCGCATCTTGTACTGTCGCTCGGCGCTGTCGTGATGCTCTTGCCATTCTACTGGATGGCGCTGACGTCGATCCGCTCTCCTGCCGAGATCTTCGATGTTTCGCTCTGGCCAATTCCGGAGAAATTCGACGCCGCCGAAAACTATGGACATGCGGTCAGCCAGGCTCCGATGGGTCGGTTCATGCTGAACGGCGTCATCGTGTGCCTGGGCATTCTCTTGGTGCAGATATTGACGGCGGTGCCCGCAGCCTATGCCTTGGCGAAGCTGAAGTTTCCGGGCCGCCGGCTACTGCTGACGCTGGTAATCGCAGCACTTTGCATTCCCATGCAGGCTCTCGCACTCCCCCTGTTTGTGGGCCTGGCAAAGGTGGGGTTACTCAACACCTATATCGCCATGATGGCCCCCTTCTTCCTGTCGGTGTTTGCGATCTTCCTCTTCCACCAGTCCTTCCGTAGCTACCCCGACGAAGTGATCGAGGCGGCGCGGATGGACGGGTTTTCCGAGCTTGAGATCTGCTGGGGCCTTGTGCTGCGCGGATCGCTTCCGTCGGCCGCAGCCTTTGCCGTGTTCTCACTGGTCGCTCACTGGAACGATCTCTACTGGCCGATGATCGTCGTATCCGACACCAATCTCGCACCGCCGCCACTCGGCATGCTGTATTTCTCGGATGTCGAATCCGGCGCGAATTACGGCGCACTGATGGCCGGTGCGGCGATTATCACAGCCCCCATGGTGGCCTGTTTCCTCGTTGCCCGACGTCACTTCATCGCGGGCATCACCATGACCGGGGTCAAATGACGCCGGTCGCTCCTCCCCCCTGACTGAAACCTTGCTGGAGACTAACATGAACATCACAAGACGGACTGCCGTGAGCGGTCTGGCCATTGGTCTTGCCTTCGCCGGCCTCGTTCGACCCACCTTTGCGCAGGACGAAGTGACGCTCAACGTCCTTTACAACCTTCCGGGCTTCACGAAATTTCATCAACCTCTCGCCGATGAGTTCATGAAGAACAATCCTGATGTGAAGATCAACTTCCTGGCACCGGCAGCCGGCTATAACGAAGGCCAGCAGCAGGTTCTGCGCGCCGCCGTTACCGGCAATCTACCGGACGTCTATTTCTCTGGCTATAATCTGACCGCCGAACTGGTTCACACTCTGCAACCCCGTCAACAGATTACCGACCTCGCGCCCTTCATCGAAGCGGAAGGTGGACAGGCCTTTATCGACAAGAACTACAGCCCGAAGATGGCCGCCCTTGGCCAGATCGACGGCAAGCAATACGGCCTGCCGGTCAACGCGTCTTCCCCTATCATGTATGTCAATGCTGATCTGGTGACGAAGGCTGGCGGCGATCCGGACAATATGCCCAAGACCTTTGCTGGCCTGATTGAACTCGCGAGCAAGATCCATGCGCTCGATCCGAAGATCGCCGGCATGGGCTATGACATCAATGGCTGGCCTGACGACTGGCTGTGGCAGGCGCTGGTATTCGAACAGGGCGGCAAGCTCGTGGACGATGCCACCAAGACCGTCGCCTTTGATAACGAAATCGGCTTGAATGCTTTGAAGCTTACCCGTCAATTTGTAACCGACGGTGGCCAAACCCTGCTCGACTGGGATCAGTCACGCCAGCAATTCGGCGCTGGTCTGACCGGCTTCATTTTCTCGACGCCTGCTCACGTTCAAACCATAGAAGGTCTGGTCGGTGATCGCTTCACGCTGAAGACAGCAACCTTCCCGCTCGACAATGCGGAAAAGGGTGGCGTACCGACAGGTGGAAACTCGGCTGTCATCCTGACCCAGGACAAGGCCAAGCAGGATGCTGCCTGGAAGTACCTGAAGTGGATCACAGGACCAGAAGCGCAGAATGTTATCGTTCGCATTACCGGCTACCTGCCGACCAACAAGCTTGCGACCGGCCCCGACTATCTTGAGGCCTATTATGTCGACCATCCGAATGTGAAGACGGCCTCCCTCCAGGCCGATCGCTCGCTTCCTTGGGCTGGATATCCAGGTGGCGACAGCGTCCGCATCTGGCGCACCCAGCGCGACATCATCGGGACCGTCATGCGCGGCGAAGTGACGCCTGAAGAAGGGCTCAAGCAGATGGTCGAGCAGACCAACGCTCTGATGAAATAATCGGCGCTTGTGCAAACAACGGCTGCGGTGCTTCGGCTCCGCAGCTGATTAATGCTGAGAGAGACTGTAAATGAAGATTATCCAGCTGACAGACACGCACCTTATGCCGCCCGGTATCGTGGTGAACGGCGTCGACCCAGAGATGCAACTGCGTGCGGCAGTGACTGACATTCTCGAAAAACATGCCGATGCCGATCTGCTCGTTGTAACCGGCGACTTGTGCAATTACGGGGATCCCGAGGCCTATCAGCTTTTGGCGGATATTCTGACTCCGATTGCATTCGAAATCCGTTTGATGTTGGGCAATCACGACAAGAGACCGCAATTTATCGCCGCATTTCCGCAGCAGCCCCGCGACGACAAGGGCTATATCCAGTCCTTCCTCGACACCGAGTTTGGCAGGCTCCTGTTCCTCGACAGTCACGAGGAAAATGTCATTGGTGGCATCTACGGTGCCGACCGCCTGGAATGGTTGGATGCTGCACTTGAAGGCGCTGGCAAAAAGCCTGTGACCATCTTCATCCACCATCCGCCGATCGATCCGGGTATCGCCCATTTCGACCGCATAGGAATGCACGACGAAGGTGCAATCATGGAACGCCTGATCAAGCACCAAGGCGGCGTCAGGCATATCGTCTTCGGTCACATCCATGTCCCGCTCACAGGCACCACTGCAGAAGGCATCGCCTACAGCTCCGGCCAGGCAACAGGACACCGATTTGTAACCGATCTGGAGGATCCTGCCCCCTGGTGGACCGGCGGCCACCCTTGCTACCGAATCATCCAGATCGATGACCAAGGCTTCCGCGCCTATGGCGTCGAAGTGGGACAATCCCGGACAGACCGCGCACCGATTTGTGAGGGACCGTAGGTACCAATTCTAGAGAGGCAGACAACAAGCACTTTGCATCATTCTGCAAACTCCGATCGCTGGCCCGCTAGCGTTGCGGAGCGGATTCATGCCAAGGTTGCGGGCCGACGCTTACCCTTCCAATAGTTCCCGAATTTTCAACTGAGCTTAAGTCAATAAGCGAGGTATATGTAATGAAACGAGTATAAAAAATCTGCTGTCAGCAGGGATGTCAGGTATTTTTGTGAGCAGTGACAGAACTCCAACACTCTCGGAACGGACTGTCAGAGCAGCGATGTGGACGACGGGAGGAAGGTTCTTCACGAAGGGGCTGGACTTAATCTCGCTTCTTATCCTTGCGCGTTTTCTGGGGCCGGAAGAGTTCGGGGTCGTTGCTATGGCGATGACAGCGGTTCTGATCGTTGAAACATTTTCCGAAATGCCCCTGTCGGCTGCACTGCTGAATTACCCCCTGCCCTCCGAGGCTATGTACGATACGGCCTTCTCAATTGGGTTGCTGCGCGCTGTCGCAATTGTCGCTACGCTTTGCGCTTTATCGTGGCCTCTGTCACTGCTGTATGATGAACCACGACTGATTGCGCTTCAATGTGCGCTGTCATTGGCTCCGGCGATGCGTGGCCTGGTTAGTCAAAGGCTGACGGAATATGCGCGCGCTTTGGACTTCCGGCGCGATGTGGCTCTTGAAGTTATGGCCAAGATTGGTTCTTTGGTGATCGCTTCGGCACTGGCTATTGCTACCGGAAGTTACTGGGCTATTGCCGTTGGCAAGATTTCAACCACGGCCATTGCCATGCTTGCGTCTTATGTTGTCGCGCCGCAACGCATTCGCTTCACTCTCTCCCAATGGCACCTGTTCGCTGATATGTTGGGCTGGTATGCAGCACGGCAGATCTTCGCGGCGATCAATTGGCAAGCTGACAAGGTAGTGCTACCGCACTTCGTCGATACCGCCACATTCGGTCAATTCACATGGGCTGACAACTTGATCTCCGTTCCCGCCCAAGCCATCATTCAACCGATTACACCGCCGCTGTTTTCGGCGTTCATCGTTGCACGTCAAGGGGGAAACCTTGGCAAGGTCTATCTGAAGGCCTCAAGTGGCGTATTCTCGGTCGTGGGCACTATCTTTTTATTGATGGCAATGCTGGCACACCCGATTATTCATCTTGTTCTCGGTCCCAATTGGAATGAAAGTGCTCACCTGGTTGGCCTTCGCCGCCTTCATCGGCTATGCGCCGACAGTTCTGCTACCGGCCCTTGCTATGGCCCTGAACCGTACGAGGATAGCCTTCGCAAAGCTCGCGATTGAATTCTGCGTGAAGGTGCCACTGATTATCGCTCTGACCATGACGATGCAATTGCAGGGTATGTTGATCGGCCACGCAATCTCGGCAGTATTGGGGTTTTTCATCACATTAATACTGGTGAAAGAGCTGACGCGACTCACCATACTGGCTCAACTGCAAAACCTGTTGCGTCCAATGGTTGCCATGATACCGATGGCTATCTTCCTCTACGCCGCATCAAATTTATTCGGCATCCACGACAGCGCCCTGTACACATTTGTCCATCTCTGCTGGACCTGCGGTGTCGCCATTCTCATATTCACCGCCTCGGATCTTGCCCTATGGAAACTTGCGGGCTCTCCGGACGGAAGCGAAGCTCTTGCTTTGAAAATGGTCAAAAAGAACATACGCCTTTAGAAACACGGTCAGTTTCCTATGGGAACGCCGTCTTGCCAAATGGACAATCTTCTGAACACTCGCAGCTAGCGCCCCAACCCGTTGTTGCCGTCCCTTCGAGCCTTCGGCTGGATACTCATATCTTTGAAAGTACTTTTTGGACTCATCGCGCAAACGGGTGCCCGCCCGCATTGGCTTTCCGCATCTGCACCCGATACAGATCGAACAGCTGTTGTCGCCACTTCTCCTGAGACAGAAACATTCCGTCGCGCCCTTGAAAGCCGCTCAAGCTCATTTTCGCTATTTTAGCATCGTCGACGGCCAGATTGGTTAGGGCTTGGGTCAATGCAGCGGTATCATAGGGATTGCAGGCAATACCTACCCCCTCGGCCAGAAGATCATCCCGTGTCGCCGCAAAATCGCTGATTACCACTGGAATACCGGAAGTAATGGCCTCATAGGCAACCAGGGAAAAAGTTTCGCGCGAACGGGTTGGAACGACAAGGCATCGCGCCTTGCTGGCCACCTGTTTCAATCCCTGACGATCTTTAAAACCGACCAGCCTGGCACCGGGATAGATTGCAGAAATCTCGCCTGCCAGTGCACCGTCGCCAACGAATGTCACGGGAACATTGGCGTTCCTTGCTGCCTCGGCAAGCAGGAGCACCCCCTTATCATGCTCGAGTCGGCCAACGAACACGAACTCGCTGTTTGTTTCAGCCTCAACCCGTTCATCCGACCAAGGCTCTACGACATTCCTCAAAACCTTGATCGAATCCTTCGAAATGCCACCACGCGTAAGCAGACCAACCATTCCTTCATGTACGGCCAGAACGGTGCCCGGTGATCGGGACAAGTCCATAAACAATCGTCGCTCGAGATCCCTGAAAATCCGCCAGACTTTCTCGGCGCGGGAGCGGCGATCACAGTCAGAGAAGATGCACGAAGCGGAATGAGGAACCAATGTGCAGGGCACACCTTTCCGAAAATTAAAGTAACCGCCATTGGGACAAGCGAGAAAATAATCGTGAGCGCTCAAGATCACCCGTTCCTTCACAAGCCGTAAAACCGAAAAGATCGAAGGGGATAGAATCTTGGACCAGTTGTGGACGTGGTAGAGCGTCTCTGGTGTGTCGTGGTTCTTGATGAGCGATTTGAGTTTTCGGGCCGCCGCCGCATTGTAAAGCCCCCTGACAGCGGCATTGGCGATGGAAGTGCTGCGTAGGTCGCTATCGCCAATAGGGTGGATTTCAATTCCCATATCGATCAAGTCTTGGTTTTGACCGGAGTCACCGCAGAAATAGGCGACTGCGATACCACTTTCAGCCAAGGCCTTTGCATTCTTGAGAGCGATGACAGAAGGGCCGTCCCGCGCCTCTGAGAGGTCGCTGATCACGACGACGCGGCGCGGCATATCGCAAGCACCGCCATCCCTATTCAGTCCCGTCATCGCGATCTCCCCATCATGATGCGCATTGATAAAATTACCGGCTCCACTGCCAGCCACATTTTTTGAATGCAGTCGGGCTGTGGACCCCATTGTTCTTCATTCATCGAATGCGAACTGCTCTTGATCAGTTCGGCACGCATCTCCCCTGATTGCGCCATCGCCCGGACGTGATTGATTGATTGCTGGGGGAGCGGATGGTGCCGCCATCAGTGCGGCATCGCCGCAAATTTCGGGCATGCCCATACAGTCTGAGGATATGACAGGGCAGCCCCGCGCCGTTGCCTTTACAACTGGTCGCCCAAATTCCTCAGTCAATGACGGATTTGTCGGGTTCCAATACAGCGCATGCTCATAACCGTTTCGCAAAACGGCGATCTGGCAGAAGGAAATCGGCAGATATCGCGCAAGCTGGCGAGCGGCTCGGAAACCCGTTGCAACCTTGGTGGCCCGACGAACCAACGACGGATGAAGGCTACTATATACAGTACGAAAACCGCGACTATAGCTCTCGGACGCCGACAAGACATTGGCGTCGTGGATGCAGACAACCCGCTCACTTTTGCGAGTCGGCACCACGTTGCAAAGATTCAAGAGTCTCTGCCCCATCGTCGCAAACGGGAGTTCGATCGGCTCCCCAGCGTAGTCGCTGAGCACTCCGGTTTCATTTATTCTAAGTCGCCGAAAACCAGCGTCGCCGACCGATTTTGGAGGTAGAACCGTTGATCCAATTGCGTCGTCAAACTGGTCAATCGCATTGACGATGTTGCGCGCATACCGTTGAACACGCGTTATGTTTTGCGTGACGTAGCGACCATTGACCACAAAAGGCAAATTCATATCATCGGCCTGCCTTTCGTAAGTGCGAATATGGACCCGGCTCGATTATGCGTCACGCTCTCCGCTACAATCTGTGATCCGAAGTCCGTCTATGACCTAAAAATTTCCTTGGAAGCATCCGGTAATGCCACAGCCCGACAAAACGAATTCACCGCATATTTATACGTAGCTACGCCCCATCGGCTGCAGGCCAGCCAATCTCAATTTCAATTTGAACACTATGGACTTGTCGGCGTTCTTGATAGTTGTCGCATTTGGCGAGAGTTACTCAAAAAGGCGTATCAACTGTTCAACTTTAAGGTCTGTAACGACCCGATCTCATCTTCTCGACCGGAATATTGCGCCGAGTTCGCAACCTATTTGCCATCAGCAGCCGATCATTGTCTGCTTATAGATGTCACGGTGATCTTAACCTGAGATCCCAACTATATCCGGCGCTATGGCCGGACGATCGCTTTGATAAGCCCGCTGCGGTCCGAGGCGAGCGCCGAGAAGCGATCAGGCAGATCAGAGATTGGAAGTTCGGTTGACAAAAGCTTGTCTGTGTCGATCTGGCCGCTGCGGATCGCTGCCATTACGTGTTCGAAGTCACCCTTGAGCGCGTTTCTACTGCCGATGATTCGAGCCTCGCGCTTGTGAAACTCGGCATCGTTGAAGCTGATGTCGTCCTTGACCACCGAGACGAGGACGTAAGTTGCCCCGTGTGCCAGAAGCGGAAAACCTGCCTCTATGGCGCGCGCTGTGCCAGTGGCATCAAAGATGAGATCGAAGCCGTCTGCGAGATCGCCTTCAAGCAGACTGGCTGGATCATCATGCAGCCGATCAAAGCCGAATTTGCTGGCCACCAGTTGCAGGCGTTCCTTGCTCAGGTCGAGAAGATGAATTTGCGCGCCAGCCAGACGAGCGAAAAGTGCGGTGCCAATGCCGATCGGCCCCGTACCCGTGATGAGAACTCTGTCTCCTTCTGTAATGCCTGAACGCGACACAGCATGCGCACCAATCGCCAGGAACTCGACCATCGCCGCCTGAACGTCAGTCAGGCCTTGCGCAGAATAAAGATTGGTCTCAGGCACTGCGATGCGTGCGCACATGCCGCCGTCGCGGTGGACGCCAAGTACTTCGATCTTCATGCAGCAATTCGGCTTGCCGCGCAGGCAGGCACGGCAAGTCCCGCATGAAATATAGGGATTGATCACGACGATATCGCCTGCTGACATGCCCGCTGCATCAGAGACCAGACGGCCTCCCAGTTCGTGGCCGATAACACGGGGATAAGCGAGATAAGGATGTTTGCCCTCGAAGATATGATAATCCGTACCGCAGATCCCGACAGCGCAGATGTCGACCAGCGCCCAGCCGTCAGGTGCCTCCTGTGGAATGGCGGCTTCACGCAGTTCGAAACGCCCAGGTTCCACACAGGTACCGCACAGCATCGTTGCGCCGCGGTTGCTCACTTCCTGGTGACGGTTCATTGCACTTGTCCTGCGTTGCGGGGCGTCCAGTCCACTGGTAATTCGCCCTTGATGATCAAACTGAGAATGTCGTCCTTGGTGACTTCGTCTATGCGATGAGCGCCTACCTGGTGACCGCGGTTCATCACCACAACCCGGTCGCAAAGATCGAATACGTCATGCATGTCGTGGCTGACCAGAAAGATGCCGATTCCTTCGTCGCGGAGCTGACGGATCAGATCTGCGACCATCGCCGATTCCGACGGGCCGAGCGCCGCTGTCGGTTCGTCCATGATCAGTATCTTGGCATTGAAATAAAGCGCGCGCGCAATGGCAATCACCTGGCGCTGCCCACCAGACAGGCGCGACACAGCTTCACCAAGATTGCGAAAGTTAGGATTGAGACGCGCGAGCACCTTTTGTGCCTCGGAGAGCATACGTTTGTCGTCCAGATTGCCCCATCGGGTCTTCAACTCGCGACCGAGGAAGAGGTTTGCTGGCGCATCGAGGTGATCGGCAAGCGCCAGCGTCTGGTAGATTGTTTCAATGCCAAAGGTGCGTGCATCCTGTGGCGAGGCGAATTCGGCCTCTTTACCGCTGACGCTGATCCTGCCTTTGCTGGGTTTCATGGCGCCTGATAACATGCGCATGAGGCAGGATTTTCCGGCACCGTTGTGGCCGAGGACACCCACAACTTCGCCAGGGTAAAGAGTGAGGGAAACGCCGTTGACGGCATGAATGCCGCCAAAATGCTTTTCAATATCTATCATCTCAACCAGCGGCTTCATCGTCTTGTCCCGGTCTGTTTTTGAAAAGTCAAAAGTTGGGGCGATCACCTTTGACCGCCCCATCGCTCATTTTAGTAGAGGACGTTCTTGGCCTCATCAGTGTCGATATTGTCCTTGGTCACGAGGACGACACCCGTGTCGATCTGTGCGTCGACGCTCTTTCCTGCTGCCAGTGCCATGATCGCCTTCACGCCCTTTTCACCCATCTGGAAGGATCCCTGAACCAGAATGGCGTTCAGCGTACCGTCCTTGACGAAGTCTTGGAGGTCGGCATTGCCGTCAAAGCCGATGGCCGCAACCTGACCCGCCTTGCCTGCCTGCTTCAGAGCACGCCCCATTCCCACAGCTGTCGGTTCGTTGGCACCGAAAATGCCCTTGAGATCGGGATTGGCGGCGAGCACGTCGGTGGTCTGGTCAAGCGCCATCGCCATCTGCGACTTCGAGTAATATGGCCCGACGATTTCGAGCTTTGAACCGGCCTTGATCTGGTCGGTGAAGCAGCCGACGCGACCGATTTCCGACCCAACGCCTGCCACATAGGACATGATCGCGACTTTGCCTTCACCGCCGGTCAATTTGATCATTTCGTCGGCGGCCAGTTTGCCGGCGGCGCAATTGTCCGTCGAAAGCATGGCCTGATACGTGCCGTTGCCTGCATCAGACAGCGCTGAGTCGATGATGGTGACGGGAATGCCCGCCTCGTTGGCGCGCTTGACGGCGGGGACAAGTGCGTCCGGATCCGAGGGCGCGAGAACGATGCCGGCAACGCCACGATTGACGGCGTTGTCGACCATGTTCACTTCATCAGCGATGTCTGACTCGGCGGCTGGACCGTCAAAGGTCATGGTGAAATCGGACTGGCCCTCCAAAGCCGCCGTTGCCCCCTTGTTGACGTTCTGCCAGAAATTCGAGTTGGTTGTCTTGACGATAACGGCAATCTCGCCGGCAAAGGCCGATGTGACTGGAATCGCCGAAATGGCACTTGCTGCAAGCAATGCTGTAATAATGGTCTTCATGGTTTCCTCCCTTTAAGACACGACGACAGATGGCCTAAGCCTCACCTCCGGTTGCGCATTTGGTCGATAAAGACAGCCAAGATGACGACAAAGCCGATGATGATCTGTTGGATGAAGGCCGATACGCCGGACATGTTGAGCCCGTTGCGTAAGACCCCGATGATAAAGGCACCGATCATGGTGCCCGAGATGGCTCCGACACCACCCATGAGGGACGTGCCGCCAATGACCGCCGAAGCGATGGCGTTAAGTTCATACATCACGCCCTCATTCGGCTGGGCCGTGACGAGACGTGACATCAGGACATTGCCGGCAAGGCCGGCAAGAGCACCGGAAATGACATAGGCCGCAATCTTGGTGCGATCGACATTCACGCCGGACAGGAGTGCTGCCTCCTCGTTCGATCCAGTCGCGTAAATATGCCGGCCGAGTGCCCGTCGGCGCAGAAGAATGCCAGCGCCGATGGCAATGATCAGAAGAAGAATTGCCGGATAGGGTATGCCCGGGAAAATGACCTTTGACAGCCCGTTCGGCAGTTTTTCAACGTCGCGGAACAGGGCGCCGTTGCCCAGTACACCAAAGGCTTCGCCGAGCTGGGAAATCGGTGCAGCGCCAGTCAATTGCAATGCCGCTCCACGCGCGATCATCATCATGCCGAGTGTGGCCACGAAAGGCGTGATCCTCATTTTCGTAATTACCACGCCATTGATCAACCCGCACAGCGCGCCAACTCCGACGGCCGCGAGCATGGAAAGGGGCACCGGTACGCCGAGTTTGACCAGTAAGCCGGCAGCCGTTCCCGACAAGGCCAGCACTGAGCCTACGCTCAGATCGATCCCTCCGGTGATAATCACGATGGTCATACCGATACTGATCAGCCCGATGACCGAGGTTTGCAGAAGAATCGTCAGGCCATTATTGACCGACAGAAAGGCTGCATTTCCAAACGCAAAGATTCCGATCAGCAATGCCAGTGTGGCCAGTGCCGAAATCTGATGAAACGTGTCAGCGTTGAACTTGCCCAGCGCGCCGTGCGTGTGGGTCTCATCCGTTGCGACCGACATATGGCTCCTCCCACACGGTGCAAAATAATTAAGTGCAACGTGAAATGACGGGCTTGTCTTGTCAATTGTTTTTAATCATTCTCGACAATATGATAAATATACCAATATTGAATCTCATGGAGATAAGGCGGGATGGCGAGGACGGATGAGCGCTTTCGCGCAGCCTATAATCAGCTCCTCGATTTCTGCGATGACCTGAGTGTGGGCGATCAGCTGCCTGCGGAACTCACGCTTGCTGCTCATCTCGACGTGAGCCGTACCGTCGTTCGAGCGGCACTCGAGAGACTACAAAGCGAAGGCATTCTCAATTGGGACGGGCGGTCGAAATCGTTGCTGCGCGAAGCGAAAGCGACGGACAGGCTGGAGGTCAAATTCCAGCAAATTTCGCCCGAGGAATTGGAGCATCAATTTCTCAACTGGATCCTGCGCTTCGACGTGCCACCGCAAACGTCGCTGAACGTCACGGAACTCGCCCGCAAATTTGGCGTTCCGGCCCATGGTCTGCAGGAATTTCTAGCCTCCCTCAGTCGAATGGGGCTCGTGCGCAGGCGAGCCAAAGGCGGCTGGGAACTGGTCGGCTTTACCCGTGACTACGCGGTGGAACTGTCCGATTTTCGCATGATGATGGAGCTGAATGCGATCTCCCATTTGCTCGCTTTGCCGGATGAGCACGAGATATGGTCGCGACTGGCTGAACTGGAGGTCGCGCACCGAAAGCTCGCTGAAGAAATAGATGACCGGTATCACGACTTTTCGGTGCTCGACGAGCAGTTCCACACCGCCATCGGAAGCGTGGTCAAGAACCGCTTCGTGACCGAATTTCAGAAGGTCATCACTCTGATATTCCATTACCACTACCAGTGGGACAAGAAGGACGAGCGAGAGCGCAATCTGGCGGCCATCGGCGAGCATCTGGATTTGATAGAGGCTTTGAAGACACGAAGTGAAGACGCGGCGATGAAGGCCGCGCGCCATCACCTGACAACGTCAAAACAGACGCTCCTGTCGTCACTGCGCATCCATGCTCTGTCCTAGCATCGTCAACATCGATGCCCCTAGGTGACACTCAATCCTTGAGACTGTCGCGTAGCTCGCGTTCTGCACGTTCAAGGGCACTTGCATTCAACACTTTGCTCAGAAGAGCAATTGTCACCGCACGCATGCGCAGATTGTACCACCCGCTGGTCTGTTCGGTTGATGGCTGATAGACGTCGAGCTTTTCATAAAGGGTTTGCAGGCGGTTCTGCACACTGCGCAGCGACAGCTTCTTGCGCTGAGCTATCGCCTTGTCTGTGAGACCCAGCGCCAGATCGACGAGAATCTCGTATTCGGCATCACTTAAACCATGGGCATTGCCCAGGCTCTTTTGTTGTATGCCGCGAACTTCCCTGTCGATAACGCATTGGGATTCAATGAAGACGCTTCTCAGCGCAAGCCGCAACCGCTCATCCGAGGTCGATTTCAGCACATAGCCATAGGTCGCGCCTTCCGGAACGATACGCGACACACCGCGCACATAGGCTTCGTCGGCATAGTTGGACCAGAACAGGATCTTGGTGTCAGGCCTCTCCCGCCAGATGGTGCGCGCCGCCTCGATGCCGTTTCTCTCGCTCATCTGCAGATCCATCACGACATTGACGGAGCGCGACTGGCGGGCCTGAACTTCACCCCCTCGACCATTCTCAGCTTCGAGAACTGTTGAGCATTCGGGAAGGGCTGCACGCACTGCCTCGTTGAGATAGGAGCGGTGCAATGGGTCGTCTTCGACGATCAATACATCCATCATCAGATCTCCTGAACTTTCATTTTGATTTGCGGCAGCGTGATACTCACGACTGTGCCACCGCCCTTTGGATGGCATCCGATCTCGAAACTTGCAGAGATCAGACGCGCTCTGGTTTTCATATTGTCGATGCCATGGCTTGTGAGTTCATTCGGATTGGCGATCCCGACACCGTCGTCGATTACTTGAAAGATCAGGCGTTCGTTTTCACTGCGGCACTTTACGGTAATGGTCTGCGGCTGTCCGTGACGGATGGCATTATTGACCGCTTCCTGAACGACGCGGAAGATCGCGATTGTCACAGGCTGATCCAGGCCTTCTAATTGAGCGCGGCTCTCGTTGATGAGCCGCCAGGTGATCGCCTGACCGCTCTCCCCGATCGAGCGTTCGAGATGATTTTCGATGGCTTCAGCGAGGCCGAAGAGCTGCAAGACCGATGGCTTTGCCTCTTCGATGATTTGTCTCAGATCGTGCATGCAATGCTGCAACGTACGGAAAAGCGGCTCCAATGTCTCCCCGGGCACTTCTGGCTGGGAGGCCAGTCGCTCCATTCGGCGCGCAAGCCTTGTAAGATCGGCAAGCGTCTGATCGTGAAGGTCCATACCGATCCGCTGGCGTTCGGCCTCCAGTGCCTCGGTCAGCTTGAGCGCGCCGAGTCTTAGTCCCTCTTCACGCGCCCTGGCCTGCGCTTCGACGATGGCAGATTGCTTGGCTTGCTCGGCTGCCCGCAACGCGAAAAAATAGGGCGCAAGCAGATCGGCAATCGAGCGCGCTCGCGAAATATCTTCCATGGTATAAAGAGCGGACTGGAAGCTGGAACAGCTCAAGGCCCCGATGATATCGCCTTGCACCTTCAGCGGCACATGAAGGCGACTTTTCAGGCCCAGTTCAATGATCGGGCTCGAAAAGGCGCCGTCGAAGTGAAATCTTGGATCGGTGCAGGCATTGTCGGTAAGTAGATAATCGACCTCACCCGTCAGTACCGTACGGATAGGACTTCCCGACAGAAGCGCAGGCGGCTGCAGGCTCCAGGCGCTTTCCGGACCGCTTTCATAGGCATTGTGGTACTTGCCATCCACCCTCTTGATGCAAACATCGAGGTGGTCATGCGGAATGATATGGCTGATCTCGGCTGCAACGGCCTGAATGATCGAGTGGAACTCGAGTTGGCCGGCCAGCAGTCGCGAAATACCGAGATAGTGATCGAAAAGTGTATTCTGTTCCGGATTGAGCACGAGCGGACCTCCTCCCAGTCCTTCATTGCGCAATTAAGCGCTTCATTTTCGATACTGTCTTGCGGGAACCCGCATATCTTGCGCGCAAGACCGCAAACCGGTTGCTTGAATGCGCCTATACAATCCCGGTTTTCTTCTCCATCCTTTCGCAATCGAGCACAAGACGCTCGTTGAATGAGCATCTCCGGATGAGCCGTTGAGGAGCGGAATCGGGGAAGCATCTCTTGGGAGCTTTAGGGAGGAAATCATGACTATTTCTAAGATGCTGATCGCATCTGTTGCTGTCGCGTGCATCGCCGGGCCTGTCACGGCCCTTGCGGACACCTCCGGCAAGAAGATTGCTCTGTCCAATAATTATGCTGGTAATTCCTGGCGCCAGGCCATGCTGACGAGCTGGGATACAATTACCAAGAAAGCAGTTGCCGACGGCGTTGTCGCCGCAGCCGACCCATACACCACCGCAGAAAATCAGGCGACCGAGCAGGCTGCCCAGATCCAGAACATGATCCTGCAGGGCTATGATGCGATCGTTATCGACGCGGCTTCGCCGACAGCATTGAACGGTGCCGTCAAGGAAGCCTGCGATGCGGGCATTATCGTTGTGTCTTTCGACGGCATCGTCACCGAACCTTGCGCCTGGCGCATTGCGGTGGACTTCAAGGCCATGGGTGAAAGCCAGCTTGACTATCTCGCAAAGAAGATCCCCGACGGCGGTAATCTCCTGGAAATTCGCGGGCTTGCCGGTGTCTCGGTTGATGATGAGATCCATGCGGGTATCGAAGCGGGTGTGAAGAAGTACCCGCAGTTCAAGATTGCCGGCTCGGTCAATGGTGACTGGGCGCAGGATGTTGCCCAGCGTGCCGTTGCTGGCATTCTGCCGAGCCTTCCAGAGATCGCAGGCGTTGTGACCCAGGGCGGTGATGGTTATGGCGCAGCACAGGCCTTTGCCGCCGCTGATCGACCAACCCCAACGATCGTTCTCGGCAACCGCGACGACGAACTGCGTTGGTGGAAAGAGCAGAAGGACGCCAATGGTTATGAGACCATGTCGGTTTCGATTGCCCCCGGCGTTTCGACGCTCGCCTTCTGGGTTGCCCAGCAAATCCTCGATGGCAAGGATGTGAAGAAGGACCTCACCGTTCCATTCCTGCGTATCGATCAGGACAATCTTGAGGAAAATCTCGCCAACACCCAGAAGGGTGGCGTGGCGAATGTGGATTACACGCTCGAAGACACCCAAAAGGTCATCGACGCGGCGAAATAAGCCCACACCTCCCGACCGGGACGCCATGCCTCTTTGAGGATGGCGCCCCGGATTCCAATCTCGCCCCCACCAGAAATGTCGATGATGATCCTTCATGAGTGAACTGACAGGAAAACAAGAGGTCGTGGCTGCACGCGGCGTCAAGATGGCCTTCGGCGCAGTCAAGGCACTGGACGGCGCCGATCTCGTCATCGTGGCCGGCGAATGCGTTGGTCTGGTCGGTCACAACGGTGCCGGCAAATCAACGATCGTCAATGTCATCAATGGCGGTCTGGCTCCGCATGAAGGGTCCGTGACCTTCGGTGGCAAAAGCGGCACGCATAACATTGCCACAGCACGTGCGAACGGCATTCGGTGTGTCTTTCAGGAACTGTCGCTCTGCCCCAATCTTTCCGTCGCCGAAAACGCACGGGTCATGCATAGCGACCTGACCGGCTGGAACTGGCGCTCAAAGGCGCTTTCCCTCATTGAAACAAAGCTGGGCGAGATCTTTCCGGGCCACGGCATCGATTGTGGAAACACGGTTGAAGATCTGTCCATTGCCGAGCGGCAGATGGTGGAAATCGCCATCAGCTTTGCCGGCGCGAGCGCGCGACCGAAGCTGGTGATCCTCGACGAACCAACCTCTTCACTCGATGCGGGGCTCGCAGCACAGTTGATGGCTTATATCAGGCGCTTTGTCAGCCAGGGCGGCTCAGTCTTGCTGATCTCTCATATCCTTGGCGAGATACTCACCACCTCTGACCGAATTGTCGTGATGAAGGACGGTAAGGTGATCACCGACCGTCCCGCCTCCGCATTTACCAGCCGCACCCTCGTTGAAACCATGGGCAGCGTTGTGCACGAGCAGGACTGGCAAAGGGCGGATATCGACAGAAGTGGAGCGCCAGCTCTTTCCATGCCACCGCGCCAGGGCGACGGTCTCGCCTTTGAGGCACATCGCGGTGAAATCATTGGATTTGCAGGTCTGGGAGGGCACGGACAGACCGAAGCTCTGCTGGATCTCTATCTCGCCTATAACGGCAATTGGCTGCCATCCAAAGGCCATGGCATTGCTTTCGTGGCAGGAGATCGCAGCCTCAACGGCACATTTCCGCTCTGGAGCATCCTCAAGAACTTGAGCATCGGCTCGCTCGGAAGCCTCTCGAGCCGGGGACTGATCGATCATGGCCAGGAAGGTGAACTCGGAGAACGTTGGAAAAAACGCATAGAGATCCGTACCCCGGATATGGGAAACCGTATTCTCTCTCTATCGGGCGGGAACCAGCAGAAAGTTCTGTTTGCACGCGCTCTGGCAACAACCGCGAGCATTGTCCTGATGGACGATCCGATGCGAGGTGTCGATGTGGGCACCAAGCAAGAGGTCTATGCCATCCTGCGGGCCGAAGCCGCTGCCGGCCGTACATTCATATGGTATTCGACGGAAATGGATGAGATCTGCCTGTGCGACCGCGTCTATGTGTTTCGCGATGGCGCTATTGCCGCCGAACTGGTTGGCGAGGAGATCTCGGAAACCAATGTTCTTGCCTCATCCTTCAGCGGGAGTGATGCCGCATGAAACTGTCTTCCAGCACCGTCAGGCTTCTGATCCCGGCACTGTCGCTTGCCGTTCTTCTGGCAGCCGTCTTTTATATGCAGCCGCGTGCCATGAGTTATATCGGGCTCAATCTGCTCTTCAATCTCGCCGTGCCGATTGCACTCGCGACCATCGCGCAGATGCTGATCATGTCGGTCAATGATCTCGATCTTTCCATGGGTGCTTTTGTCAGCTTTGCTGCCTGTGTGGCCGCAACATATCTCCAGTCTTCGCCGACGCTCGGTATTCTGATCCTTGTCGGCGCCATTGCTATCTACGCAATCATGGGTGTGGTGATCTTCGTCCGCGACTTGCCGTCCATTGTCGTCACGCTCGGTATGAGCTTTGTGTGGGGCGGCCTTGCTGTGTTGCTGCTGCCATCACCGGGCGGTGCAGCCCCTGAGTGGGCGCGCTGGCTCATGACCTCGAAACCGCCTTTCGTTCCGATGGCGATTATTGCCAGTGTCGTGATCGCGCTGGTGACCCATTTCGTTGTGATGCGGTCATCCTTCGGCGTGCTGATCCGCGGTGTCGGCGGCAACTTCCGCTCGGTCGAACGGGCCGGCTGGTCCGTGATCGGGCTTCGTGCCGGTGCCTATGCGCTGGCCGGCTTCTTTGCCATCCTGTCGGGTATCGCTTTGGTCGGACTGACCACGGCTGCAGATGCCAATATCGCACTTCGCTACACATTGCTGTCGATTGCGGGCGTCATTCTGGGCGGCGGCGAGTTTGTCGGCGGACGTGTCTCGCCCATCGGTGCCGTGATCGGCGCATTGACGCTGACATTGGCCGGCTCCTTCCTGTCCTTCATGCGCATTTCGCCGGACTGGCAGATCGGCGCGCAGGGCGCAATCCTGATCCTGGTATTGGCCTTGCGTCTCTTCCTCAATCGACTTGAAAAGCGGGAGAAGGGCCGATGAGCGCGCTTCGCATCCTCTCGTCCAAAACGTGGATCTGGTCCTTTGCCGCCACGTTGATCATCTGGATCATCACGGTGCTCTTCACCGGCGGCGCGAGTTCCTTGAGCCTTTCTCACGCGGCGCTCACCTTTGCTGCATTTTCAGTGATCGTCGGGGTCGGACAGATGTTCGTCATCACGCTCGGGCCTGGCAATATCGATCTATCCGTTCCAGCCACCATGACGCTTTCGGGCACGCTCGCGCTGAAGCTGATGAATGGTGCAGACGGCATGATTATCGCCGGTCTGCTGGCGTCCCTCGGCGTTGGCTTTGTGGTCGGTCTTTGCAATTACGCACTGATCAAGCTTTTGCGCATACCACCCATCATTGCCACGCTGTCGATGAGCTTTATTATTCAATCGACGGCGATTTGGTCCAATCGTGGTCTACGCATCAAGCCGCCGCAGATGCTGGCAGACTTCACGACATCCAGCCTGTTCGGTATCCCCAATGTTGCCCTGGTGGCGCTTGTGGTGTCAATCGCGGCCTGGGTCATGCTGGAAAAAAGCATTTATGGCCGCTGGATCTCCGCAATCGGGCAAAGCATGTTTGCCGCCCGCATGACCGGCATTCCCGTCGATGGCGCACGGCTCGTCACCTATATCGCCTGCGCGGTGCTGGCGTCTATCAGCGGGTATCTGCTGGCAAGCTTTTCCGGTGGTGCGGCGCTCAACATGGGTGCAGAATATCTGCTGATGTCGATTGCCGTTGTCGTCATCGGGGGAACGGCAGTGGCTGGCGGTAACTCCAACATACCCGGTATCTGGGGCGCATCGCTCTTCATGTTCCTGGTGGTCTCGATGCTCAACACCTACGGGTTTGGAGCCGGCGTTCGCCTGATCCTGACCGGACTGATCATCATCGCCGTGATCCTGCTGGCCGGCGGGCGCAAGGCGATACGGTGAAACTTACAACGACAATGGACAAGATCATGCCACAGCAAACCTCCATCTATGAAATCCACGACGACCGCTTTCGGCAGTTGACGGTGGCGAGTGCTGGGCTGGAGGAACTGTATTGCGGATGCCGATGGGCTGAGGGGCCGGTCTGGTTCGCAGATCTCAATTGCCTGATCTTCAGCGATATCCCGAATCAGCGCATGTTGCGGTGGGTGCCGGACGGAGAGGTTTCCGTCTTTCGTTCGCAGTCCAACTTCGCCAATGGCAATACGCGCGACCGCGAGGGCCGTCTGGTCTCGTGCGAACATGGGAGCCGTCGCGTAACGCGCACGGAAATAGACGGCTCGCTGACGGTTCTGGCAGACAGCTTCGAAGGAAAGAAGCTCAACTCCCCCAATGACGTTGTGGTGCGTTCAGACGGAAGCGTGTGGTTTACCGATCCAACCTATGGCATTCTGTCGGACTATGAAGGCTTTAGGGCTGAACCCGAACAGGCGACCCGTAACGTCTACAGGCTTGATCCCAAAACCGGAGAGCTGAGCGCGGTCGTCACCGATTTCGGCCAGCCCAACGGACTGGCCTTCTCGCCAGATGAAAGCAAGCTCTATATCGCCGATTCGTCATCGAGCCACGATATCAACGCGCCCAGCCACATCCGCGTCTTCGATGTCGTGGACGGGACAACGCTGACCAATGATCGCGTTTTCTGCAACCTGGACAAGGGGCTTCCGGACGGCTTCAGAATGGATGTCCATGGAAACCTCTGGACCAGCGCCGGAGATGGCGTGCATTGCTTTTCACCGGAGGGTGAATTGCTGGGCAAGATCCTCGTCCCGCAAACGGTCGCCAACCTCACCTTCGGTGGCCCCCGCAAGAACCGGCTTTTCATTACAGCCACCAGATCGCTTTACTCGGTCTATCTCGCCACGAATGGGGCATCGCTGAGCTGATATTGCCGAACGTGGTGACACGGTCGCATTGATTGAGATCACGGCCATTACCCCTGAGGGTACTCTCCCCCTGTCCTGACACACGATCATCAGATACCAAATCCGTTTTCATATCTTGACTTACGATACATACCGGGAATGATGATGAAAAAGAATGGAGGAGGGCAACGATGGCGGAAATCCGTCTGGACAACGTATCCAAGAGTTTCGGGGCGGTCTCCGTCATCCGCGATATTTCACTGACCGTAAATTCCGGCGAGCTGATGGTTTTCCTGGGGCCTTCCGGTTCAGGAAAATCCACGCTGCTTCGCATGATAGCCGGTTTGGAGAGCATCGACAGTGGAACTTTGAAAATTGGCGGCGTACCAAGCGAAGGCTTGGCACCGGGTCAACGCGACGTCGCCATGGTGTTCCAGAACTACGCTCTCTACCCCCACATGAGCGTACGGGAGAACATGGCATTCGGGTTGCGCAATATCGGTCTGGCCGAAGCCGAGATCGAGAGCCGGGTCAGGGATGCGGCACGCATGCTGGAGATGGATGAACTGCTGGCCCGTAGACCTTCCCAGCTATCCGGTGGACAAAGGCAACGGGTGGCGATCGGCCGTGCGATCGTCAAAGAACCTAAGGCGTTTCTTTTCGACGAACCCCTCTCGAACCTCGACGCCTCGCTAAGGGTCCGTACACGCGTCGAGCTGGCGCAACTTCACCAACGAATGAATGCCACGATGATCTACGTCACGCATGACCAGACCGAAGCGATGACACTGGCCGACAGAATTGTTGTGCTGAACCAGTGCAGGATCGAACAGATCGGCACGCCCATGGATGTCTACCTGAAACCCGCCTCGCGGTTTGTTGCCGGGTTCATCGGAAGCCCGGGTATGAATTTTCTGCCCGTAGAGGTTTTGGGAAGAGGGCGCACGCCGGTGCGTTTTGGCAACGGCTTCGAACTCGAAATCGACGCTCCCGTACCGAATCCGGGCCGCTTTGAATTGGGCATACGACCGGAAGCCGTACGCGTTGTCACCCAGAGCGACGGCCAGCAGCAAAACACCACCGAGGCCAAGATCGGCGTGGTCGAGCGCTTGGGCGAACGCACGCTTGCCTATTGTACGCTTGATAACGGATCGGAATTGATCGCCCAAGATAGCGGCGGCTCGGAGATACGGCCCGGCGACCGTGTCCACATCGCCCTTGATCCGAATGCCATTCACTTCTTTGACACCGACGGAAGGTCATACCAGCACCATTGACGTGATGCGGCGGATGATAGGACAAGGCCCTACCCCTTGATACCCGCCGAGAGCGTTATCGCCTCGGTGACGCGCCTTTGAAAGATCAGATAGGCAATTGCCACCGGCAATCCAGCCAGAACAGCGGCACTCAGTTCGCGCGCGTAATAAACGCCGAAAGCATCGTTCACCTGCGTGATGCCGACAGTGATTGTCATCATATCTGTCCGGGTGACAGCCAGAAATGGCCAAAGGAAAGAGTTCCACGACCAGATAAAGCAGACAATGGCGAGCGCCGTCGTGACACCCCAATTCATCGGAATATAAACACGCGTCAGAATCCGCCATTCCGAAGCGTTGTCCATGACAGCTGCTTCGCGGAAATCCTTCGGCACACCATCAAAAAACTGCTTGTAGACAATGATTATGACCGGATGGATGAGTTGGGGCAGCACGATGCCGGCCCAGCTATTGATAAGACCAAGATTGGCAACCAGCTCGAAATGGTTGACGATCAGCGTCTGCATTGGAACCATGAAGCTCGCGAGGATCAGCCACCACAGGACCTTGCGAAACGGAAAATCCAGTTGCGAGATGGCATAACCACACAGAAGCGAGGAAGAGACCGTCAACACGGTGACAGCGACGGCGGTCACGATGGAATTGAGGTACCACCGCCCGATCTCGGTTTCTGTCAACGCAAAGATGTAGTGTGAGAACGTCAATGTATCCGGCCATAATTCGATATACGGTCTGACGACCTCATCCTCCGGCTTCAATGAGGACACAACGCCCCAGTAGAGCGGAAAGGCCCAGATCACGGCTGCTAGAACAGTCAGCAAGGTGATGACGAGACCGGCGCGGTTGAGGCGACGTAGGGTTTGGACTTTCATCTGTTGCGCACCCCTGAAAGTCTCGTGAGCTGGAAATTCATCACCGCGACAATGATGACAATCAGGAAAAGCACCACCGCAGCCGCAGCCGCCCGCCCACCTTGGTCGGACTGAAATGCCCTGAGGAAGATGTAATAGACGAGAACGAGGTTGTCGTTTGGGCGCCCACCCTGCGAAAAAAGATAGACCTGGTCAAAAATCTTGAGCTGCGAGATTAGCTGGATGGTCAGGACGAGCGCAGTGATCGGCCACATCAATGGCCAGGTTATGCGCCTGAACATCGTCCAGCGTCTGGCATTGTCTAGTTCCGCTGCCTCGTAAATCTCGGCAGGGATGGCCCTTAGTCCCGCCAGAAAAAGCAGAATCGAAAAGCCGGCGGTCCACCATATCGTGACGAGGCCGACCGCCGGCATGAACCAGACGGTGGACTTGAAGACAGGAATGCGTTGCATACCCAACAGATCGAAAACATACATTGCAATCCCGAACTGAAAATTCAGGGTCCAGTCCCAGATGAGATAGACGACAGAGACCGGCAGAATATAGGGCAGGAAGAAGACGGCCAATATTGCTGACTTCAGAGACCCCGTGAGGCGGTCGACGCCGAGGGCGATCGCATAGGCAATCATCGTGCCTGGAACGACCGTGAGCAACACGAAGTAGGCCGTATTCCACAAGGCGGTAGAAAATCGACGCTCTCCGACGAGACGCGTGTAGTTATCGAGCCCCACATAACTGCCGCCCCCGATCAGCGGCGCATCGGTGAGACTGACGCTGAACAGCTTGATCGCCGGATAGATGAAAACGAGTCCGTATATCGCGACAAACGGCGCGACAAGGACGAATGCAAACAGGGCCTCGCTACCTCTGTTCCTGAGCATGCTTTCCGAGACCTCCCGAAACGTGACAATAAGGCGGTCAATTGAACAGAAGGACGCCCGGGCAGGATTGCTCGCACCCGGGCATACTACCTAAAATCAGAGCTCGTCCAAGCCGATCTTGATCTCCTCGACGGCTTCAGAGGCGTCCATTTCACCATTGAGTGTCGGTACAAAATAGGTCGACATGACATCGAAGACCGGTCCCGCGATACCAGCGAGCGGGGTCTTGGGATCGAAGATCATGTTCGCTGTCAGCGATGAGTAGGTGGCATTGGGCTCCATGGCCTTGTACTCGGCGGAATTGGTAATCGGGCCGTAGGCGGGGATGTGGCCGGCGGTGGCCCATAGCAGTGAATTTTTCGAAATCCAGCTTATGATTTCCAGCACGGCAGCGCGCTTTTCGGGCGTCATATCCCTGCCCTTGTTGTCAGGAATCGCAAAGGCGTGACTGTCGGCATAGGTGGAAGGATGGTCGAAGATGACTGGCAATTCTACCGCACCCCATTCAAACAGCTTTCCCTCCTTGTTCAGGTCCGTCATCGTTGGCACTTCCCAAACGCCGTTGATCATCATGGCCGCCTCTCCCGAGGTAAAAAGAGCGACCGTGGCCGGGTAGTCTGTGTAGGTGGATTGCAGACCTTCTTTGGTCCACTCCTGCAGGACCGACAAGGCGTTCTCAAGCTTTTGGGCATTGTCACCAGCGAGGAACTCGCCGTCCGTCATCAGTTCACCATCCTGCTGCCCCATCAAGGAATAGACGGTCCGGAACATGAAATTGCCGTCGGCCGTCACAGAACCCAGAGGGAACTTCACGCCTGCATCCTTCAGCGCTTTCAGCGTGGCTGTGAAATTGTCCCGCGAATCCAAGCCCTTTGGCTTTCCGTTCTCGTCAAGCAGGCCGGCTTTGGCGAGCAAATCCTTGTTGTAGTAAAGAACAATCGGATGCGTATCGAGCGGGACGGCATACTGCTTGCCATCGACTGTGACGGCATCCCAAGTGGCTGGCGCATAATCTTCCTCCTTCAACCCCATGGTACTCCAGTCGTCTGCAGTCACTTCCTGCAGGATGCCCTGTTTGACACCCAGGGGAATGCGGCTGGCATGATACGTCATGATATCAGGACCTTCGCCAACGGCGGCTGAGGTCTGGACTTTCGAATAGAATGGAATTCCCCATTCAAGAGTGGTCGCGTCTATCTTGATCTCACCTTGATGTGCCGCGTTAAAATCGACAATCATCTGCTTCATCCGCACACCATCACCGCCGGCGAGGAAATCCCACCAGACAACCGTTTCCTGAGCATGAGCTGCGGAGGTCATCAACCCCGTGGCCACGACGAGTGCTTTCGTAAATCTGTACCAATTCGGCATGTCATTCTCCTCCCTGAAGACGGGTGGTCTCCCAGCCACCCGATGATTGCACCGACGGCGCCCCGGCCCCCTCATCTGGGCAAGAGACGCTGCAACAACTTGACTTTTCCACCGTTGGCCAGCTCACAAATTCACATGAGCATGACATTTCACTAAAGTGTAATTCTAATCATCGAATAGGAATAGGGCGGCACCGATAGCCGCACGGTATTCCCTTCAAGCGTAGCATCGTTCGTCTGATGCGGCTTGACGTTGTCAGGATTTTCCTTCGTGTTGCGGGCCTCAAGATCGTCATGCTTGATCAGCGTGTGCTCGACACTTTTGACGGTGCCGAAGCGCTCGACTGCTAGAGCAATGTCCATATGCTCCTGTCCATGACGGTTGATCGCGAAAAAGGTCAGCGTTCCGGCGTCAGCGTCGTGAGTGCCCGCGATGTCAAGATAGGAGACGTCATCGGCGACACCGGATGTGTAGCTCTTGCAGTCAACATCCAGCTGAAGTGCCGTGCCGCGACCATGACGCGAAGCAAGGTGGAACGGATGATAGATCGTCTGTCGCCAGGCTGCGCCACCCGGCTCAGTCATGATCGGCGCAATGACATTCACCAACTGTGCTATGCAGGCGATCCGGACGCGGTCTGAACGACGGATGAAAGTATTCAGGATGCAGCCAACCTGCAGTACGTCCTCGAAATTGTAGATGTCCTCCAGCAGCACCGGCGCGTGCGGCCAGTCCCACTCCTTCATCCGTTTCGCATCACTCTTGCGCTCGTGATACCAGACGTTCCACTCGTCGAAGGAAATCTTGACGTCCCGCTTCGAGCGCTTCTTACTCTTGACGAAGTCGATGACGCCGCCGACCGTGCCAATATAGCGGTCCAATTTCTCCGGAAGCGCCAGATATTCGGCCGTATTTTTCTCGTAATTCTCGAAATACATGTGCAGCGAGATATAGTCGACCTGGTCATAGGTCTCCTCCAGAACCGTGGCTTCCCATTGTGGATAGGTAGCCATTTCGGAATGGGAAGAGCCGCATACAACGAGTTCAAGCTTGTCATCGAATGCGCGCAACGCCTTGGCAGTCTCGTTGGCGAGATGGCCGTATTCGTGTGCACTCTTGTGTCCCACCTGCCAAGGACCGTCCATCTCGTTACCCAGGCACCAGAGCTTCACATCCCAGGGATCCGCACGGCCATTCTTGCGGCGTAGGTCCGACCAATGGCTACCACCGGGATGATTGACATACTCGACAAAATTGCGGGCCTCATCGAGGCCTCGGGAACCCAGATTGACCGCGAGCATCATATCGGTGCCGGCGGCATCGGCCCATTCGGCGAATTCGTGAACGCCGACCTGATTGGATTCCGAGGTGCGCCAGGCAAGGTCCAGCCGCGTGGGTCGATTTTCCTTGGGGCCGATCCCGTCTTCCCAATTATAGGCGGAGACGAAGTTCCCGCCGGGATAGCGGCACACAGGCGTGTCGAGTTCCCGCACAAGATCGATCACATCGCGGCGCATACCATTCGGCAAAGCCGTCGGATGCTCAGGCTCATAAATACCCGTGTAAACGGCACGCCCCAGATGTTCCAGGAATGAGCCGTAAAGCCGCTTGTCGATCTCTCCAATTGAATAGCGCGCATGCGCAGTGACCCGAGCGTCCATGTTCCTCCCACAGATCTTAATATCCGTTTATCCGGTTTATATCCGTCTTTTTGGTATTTAGAACTGACATGGGCGGCGGCGTCAAGTGCTCTTAAGATTTTTCAGATCTGGATACGCAGCACGATATCCTGGTCATAATTGCCGAAACCGCTTCCGAAGATATTGATGCCACCGGGATGCTCGGCATCCTCCTTGACGCCAACGCGCATACGGATCGACCGATGACGATCGAGTCCAAGATCATCGAGGGTGACCGCCGAAATTTTCACTCCGTCGACGAAGGAACCCTGCTCATTGATCCGCCAGTTTTTCAGCTTGCCGTATTGCGAACCGGCAAGCTTCCACCAGTCGGGGGTAAAGACCCCACGCTTGTCACCGAAGTCACCCGGGGAGGTCCATGTACCGACATCGACTTGATTGATTTCGAGAAAAATGTCGGAAGGCCAGTTTGCGGCGGTGCCGGGCACCTCCGAACTCAGTTCCATCGAAAACTCCAGCGCTCTGGGCTTCGCTTTCTTGAGCAAGGTATTGTTCGGAAACTGATATTCGACAAACCCCCTGGTAAACCAGAGCAGACCGGCTTTCATTCGGTCCGGATCGAGGAAGGTGTCCGGCACATCGAGAAGGCCGATAACGCCGTCACGGGAACAGAGGCCGCAAGGGCCCTTTACGTCAAACTGCGTATAGAGACCCAGCGGCATCGAGACCTCAATCATATTCTCCAGATGATCGGCCATCGGCTCGGCAAAAGAAATCAGGATCTCTTGGAAAGCGGAATGGCATAGCTTCTGGCTACCCTTTTTCGCTCTCTGACTTTCGGTATAGATCAACCCGCAATCCTCAAGGATCTTCAAATTGATCGACACGGTGGATTGCGGAAGCGCCAGTGCCTCAGCGATCTGGTTGACGTTTCTCGCCCCCTCAGTCCGCAGAAGCTTCAGGATGCCGATGCGAACCTCGCTTGCGAGGCCCTTCAGGAGATCCTGTCGCTCCACAGGATCGATTACCAGTACCTTACCCGTCATATACCTGCCCTTTGCCCGTTGCATTCATATCAGATTTTTCGATATGAATGCAACGGGGGCAGAACAGAAGCTTGAGGCTTTGCCAAGCCAGCAGACCTTTAGGATGGTCCAGCTCCCGATAGTGTCGCCAAATCCCGTGTTGATCCAATCCTATCGGAAATGTTCATTTCGGATTAAAGTTCGAAAAATTCTGGATTTCATCGTCGTCTGATCATTGGGCGCAGAGGGAATGGACCCGCCGCCTTCGTATATGTTTGGCAACCACCGTGACCGATCAACATTCAAATATCCAAGATCAGAAGTTGCACATTCATGGTGCAGACCTTTACACCCTTCAAGAGGAAAGCGCATTCAAGAGCCGACTTGCGTCCGCGCTTCTATTTACCATCCCCTTTTTGTCTTTGGTGAAGCATGGACACTGATCTCGCATCGGATGACGGCTCCATGATCGACATTTGGAACTGGTCACTCGACCATCCTGTGGGCGACGAAAATACCGCAGGGGCTATTCTCTCCGATGAAGAGCGCGCGCGCGCGGCCCGTTTCATCCGGCCGCGGGATGCGAAACGCTTCCTCGCCGGCCGCGTGCAACTGCGCAATATTCTCGGACAGTATATCGGTCTGGCGCCATCGGAAATTATATTTTCCTATGGCATAAACGGCAAACCTGAACTTGTCTGGGGAGGCTCGACCGCGCTTCATTTTAACCTGAGCCACAGCGCTGGACAGGCAATCCTTGCGGTCTCACGCCGGTTTCATCTCGGTATCGATATCGAGGAAATTCGGCCAATATCCGAAGATGTCGCTGGCCACTTCTTTTCACCGGCTGAATATGCAGACCTGCAGGCGCTGCCTTTGGCCGACCAGATCTCCTCCTTTTATCGGTGCTGGACCCGCAAGGAGGCCTTTATCAAAGCGCATGGTGCTGGCCTGTCTCTTCCGCTTGACTGTTTCGATGTTTCGCTTGCGGACAACGCTGGCCCAACCTTGCTGCGGCGTCTTGATCCGCTGGTCGGCCGCGCGGAAGATTGGGCATTGCTCAATCTTGATGTCGACAAAAGTTTTTGCGGCGCCTTGGCAGCATTGACGTTTGGTGAAGACGTGGTGCTACGTTATCGTGATTTCTCCCTTTAGCCCTCAAACATCACATCAATGACGAAACGCCCTGCCGCCGCATCAAGATGATGGCACGCGACCTGTCCAGGGCCGAAATCCGGTGTGATGGTGCGTACGCAACGCTCACGATACGTCTCAAGGTCAAGGTGCTCGACCTTCATGATGTTCAAGGCATAACCATAGATTCCGTACTCGTTGCGCTGGGATGGTCGGTAGAGCTTGCCCTCATGTACGAACGGTCGCCCGCCATTGCGCGCCACAGTGCTGTCTATGACGACCGGATTATTCTTATGTGGCACGATGCGCTTGAGTTCCGGTCCGTCCACCTCAAAGACATGTAGCTCGCTACAGTGGTCTTCGTAGGCATGGAAATCGGACAGATTGGTGAACAACCACCACTTTCCATCGAAATGCGTGAGCGCGCTGTCTGCGGGTGCGAACCCTTCAAGTCCGGTCGAGTAGAGCTCCCAGCCCAGCGGAAAATCCACACAGCGCCAGACCTCCAGACGACGCGCCTGATGTGCTTCCGGGATCATGAACAACTGATCATCGTGACGGAATATGAAGGGGTAAGACAGGTGATGATCACACTCCAAGGCAATACCTAACCTCTCCAGCCTGTTGCCGACGAGTCGGCTTACCGCGATATGGGCTTTGGTATCACTGGGTGCGTAGGCCTCGTAAAATAGAAAGAGTTGCCCCTCATGCTCGATGAGAAAAGGATCCGCCCGGATCTCGTGCTCGTCCGGCTCGATCAACACGGCTTTGTGCGGGTCGAAGTCTTCGGGGTACCCCTTGCCGACATATAGCCCCCAGACGTCAGCGCCCCCACCAATTTTCATCTGTGCAGCCTGTGCTCCTCTTGCGAAGAGTTTCCTCACGAGACTTGCCCCATAGGAGTACAGCTGCCGAACGGTCGGCGGTTCACTTGTCGTTGCCGTTGTCTGTGAGGCGTGAATTGCCCCCAACTGCCGGGTGTCGGCAACGCGACGCAGTTCCCGCATCACGAGGGTTACTGCACGCTCCTTGATAAAATCAGCATTCCGGATCGCACTGAACTTTGTATTGAATGCTGCGGTGGCGAGGTCGCATGCGTGTGCGATGCCTGCTTGGCGGATCTCTATGCGCATCTGCGTCGCAGGTACCTCCTCAATCACGCCGGCATAGCCAAACCAATCTGCTCCGCCCGACACATTCTGAAGAAAGGAAAACCGCCACTCTCCGAAACGCAGTCGGGCAAGTGCGGTCTCCGGCAACGTTCCTGGAGACAAGCACAGCATGAGATCAAGTTTCAAACTGTCGCGATGACCTGTCTCAGTTATCAAAGAGGCCTGCTCGAAAGGCAGGTCTGGAAGACTGAAATGCTTCGGCTGATAGATCGGTTGACGGGCAATTGTCTTTCGCTCAAGCCAAGCGGCCACTCGCAAAACTGTCGGGGTATGGGCGCACTCGGCCGAAGATGGGTACACCAGCACTGCAGAAAGCGAGAACCGGCTGTCTTCGAGGATACGGTCGATAATCCTCAGTTGCCAGTTTTCCAAGCCCCGTTCCCGGTCCAGCAACACACCGACGCGGAGCGGGACTTGGGCTGGTCGCTTGCCTTCAACGAATGGCTTGGCGACGCTGTCCATCTTATCCTCGACCTGCGAGTAGCTTTTCTTCGATGGACACGGCAAGTGTATGCAAACCAGCGGCAGTCAGCGAGTCCTCGTGCCAACCCTCCACATCAATGACCTGCGCATCTCCTGCCACGGACGGGGCCCACCCGAAGAGCAGCTTTCTGGCCCGCACGGAACTTGCCCGGCTTCTGAAAAACACTAGCTGACCACTGGGACGTGGGCGATAGGCCCGTGCTGCACGGACCAGAAAATCAGTCACAAGAACATTGGCCGTCTCTTCCTCCGTTCGCTTGGCCGCCTTCATGCCAAGCTTGCGCAAGACCCAGAGCGTGGCGTTGAATTCTTTGAGCAATGTCACCGGTTTCATTCTGCCGCCCAAGAGCTTAGCAATGAAGTAGCTGACGCGTTTAAGGCGTTGCTCAGCACTCCACAGACGCTGACGCCACTTGGGTTGGGAGCGGAAATATCCAGGTGCCCAAGCATCGATAAGGGCCGTGAAGGCAACTTCAACACCCGCGGCGCGTAACTGTCGTGCAATCTCAACCGCGAGAATGCCGTTAACGCAAAGGCCGACGATTGCCACCGGCCCCTGGCTTGCGCGAATATCCATTGCCTCGATTGCTCCAGCGGCGATTTGCTCAAGGGAGGCATTCGATGTCAGCTGCTCTGGAGGGGCCGCGAACATATTGATGTTGTAGACCGAGACTGCCTCGTCGAGGCTATTTGCAAGGTGGTAGTAGAGGAACGGATGGTTGAGAGTATAGACCGTATAGGGACCTTTACCGGTCTTGTAGGCTTGGCTTTCCCAAGACACCGCATGCGCAGCGGACGCTGCATCGGCCACTTGGCCGAACAGTGCTTGCGCAAAGCCCTTCAAGGTCGGCTCTTTGAACAGTAGGGTCAAATCCGGCTTGATCCCGAAGCTTTCCCTTACCGACGACAGCATACGCAGGGCGAGCAACGAGTGCCCCCCGAGTTCAAAGAAGTTGCCGTCCGGCTCAACCTTTGCGACATCGAGCACATCAGCCCAGATTTCGCCCATACGTGCCATTGGTTCGGCAGAGGTCGCCGCCTTCGTATTTTCCACTGCATCCGACGCAGGTCGTCCACTCTGCTCATGTCGTGCATTGCGATCAGGGCCGATCTCGGTCAATTTGTCGGAGCTTTTGCCCAGCTCATCCCGTTCTACAGCCGAGTGCGCGGGTGACAGCACCGCAGCGGGATCATTCAAAGCCTGTTCGTAAACCTCCTGCCATAGCTGCAAGAGGCGTTCTATCGTGCTCCTGTCGAACAAGTCCGTGTTGTATTCGATCGACATGCGCCAGCCGGATGGACGCCCGACCATACCGAAGCTGATATCATAGACGACACCAGGCGATTGCGAGGGCGCGCTGATCAGCTCAAACTCGCCGTATCGACGATCTTCAAGGAAGGCCTTTGACAGATTAAAGTTAACGGAGATCAGCGGGTTTCGCGATGGATCGCGCACAGGATTGACGAATTCAACGAGTTTGTTGAACGGCATTCGCTGGTGGTTCACCGCGCCGGTCACCGTTTCGTTCGCAATGCGGAGATGATCCTCAAAGGTGGACTGCGGCTTCACTGGCAGGCGCAGGACAATGTTGTTGATGAACACGCCTATCATCGGCTCCAGATCGGACTGCTCCCGCCCGGCAATCTGAGTGCCAAACAGAATATCCTCCGTACCGGTAAAGCGATGGAGAACGGCACTGACAACGGCAACACCATAGGCATAGAGCGAGACCTTATGGTCGCGGGCCGCCGTCTCGATCCGTTCAGCGAATTCCAGCGGTTTTACCGCAGAGATGATGTTGCCGTTGGTGCTTTTTATCTGAGATCGGGGATGATCGCTCGGCACTTCAAAATAGGGTGCATCGGCTAGTTTCTCTTTCCAGAAAGCCTTTTCCGTTTCAAAACCATAACTCGCCAGATATTCCTGCTGCCATAGGGCATAATCGCCATACTGCAGCGGTAATTCCGGCAAATTCGGTGCTCGCCCGGCATCCATGGCAGAGGCAATTTCACCCAGTTCACGTCCCAGCACCCGGATGGACCACCCGTCGAAGCATGTCTGATGGGCCGTGATCAGAATAAAGGCCCTGTTGTTTTCGACCATCATCAGCGTCACACGGAACAGACCGCCACGGGTGAGATCAAAGGGAGCCGAAGCAGTCTCCTCGCCGATCGAAAGGATGCGCTGTTCGCGCTGATCCGCTGACATATTGCGTAGGTCGATAACCGCCATCTTGAAGTCAACAGTTTCAAGGACCTGCTGGCAGGGCCTGCCGCGTCTATCGACAAAGCGTGTGCGCAGGATCTCGTGTCGCTCGATGATCTTGCGGAAGGCGGCTTCGATCGTAGAAGCCTTGAAAGAGCCCTGGATTTCCCAACGCACGGCCACATTCAACGCTGGATTGCCCGGTTGCAACTGATCCAGAACCCAACATCTGAGCTGAGTCTGGGTGCAGGGAAATTCGCCAATGACCTTGGCTTCGTCGTCGGCAAACGCAGCGGTGTGTTCAGACTGGCTCATTACACGCCCTCGATCCGGCGACGAGCGCCATTACGGAAACTTGCTAAAGACGGGATCTGGTAGACAACATTATGAGTCTCGGGGGCGTCCTCCTGTTCTTCCGCATAGGCGGCCAGTTCGGCAATCGATGGGTGACGCAGCAGGTGCTTGGCTTCAAGCGGCAGACCCGCATCCAGCATCCGCGCGGCGATACGGAAGATGACCAACGAATCCGCACCGAGCGAATAAAGATTGTCCTCAACCCCGAGCGTGTCGACATCGAGCACGCTCTTCCAGATGGTCCAAAGCGTCTCTTCCATAGTGGTCCGCGGCTTGATCTTGGACGCGGCTTCCCCCACATCGACGGTGCGGCGAATGTCGCGTGCCTCCAATGTCTTGCGGTCCAGTTTTCCATTTCCTGTCTGTGGCAGCTCGTTTTCAAGGGTCCAGATGCTCGGCACCATATAGGCTGGCAACTGCGCGCGAACCTGCTTGGCAAGTTCAATACTGTCAGCAGCCGGCGTTCCAGGCTCAGCAACGAAGTAGCAGACCAGGACCAGATCGCCCTTGCCGTTGCGCGCGCCGACCACTGCACATTGGCTCATTCCAGGAACCTGGGAAATGACGGCTTCTATATCGCCCAGTTCGATGCGGAAACCGCGCAGCTTGACCTGATTATCGCGCCGGCCGAGCAATTTGAGCGACCCATCGTCCAGACGCTTGCCAAGATCACCCGTTTTGTAGAGCCGTTGGATCGCTCCGGTTCCGATATCGTGCGATACGAAGGCTGCCTCGGTGAGGTCCGGTTGATCAAAGTAACCCTGGGCGAGGCCGTCACCACCAATATAAAGTTCCCCTGTGACGCCCGGAGGAACGAGCCTGCCTTCGCGATCGAGGATGTGCAGCTGCGTATTGGCAATAGGGTGGCCGATTGTGATCGGTGCGTCAGGGTCTGCGATGCGCGCGACGGAAGACCAGATGGTCGTCTCGGTCGGGCCATACATGTTCCATAGCTCGCCCTGCATACCGGCAAGCGTAACGGCGAGTGCCTTTGGCAAAGCTTCCCCGCCGCACAGTTTCTTCAGGTTGGTCGTGCCGTCGAGACCAGCCTCGACCAGCATTTGCCAGAGTGTCGGCGTTGCCTGCACAATTGTGGCACCGCTCTCCTTAATCAGGCGAACCAACCCAAAGCCGTCTTCCACCTGGGCGCGATCCGCAATCACGACACTGCCACCGGAGATCAGGGGCAGATAGAGTTCCAGCCCGGCAATATCGAAAGAGATCGTCGTAACCGCGACCAGAATGTCATCGGTAGTAAAACCGGGCTCCCTCGCCATCGACTGGAGGAAATTCGTCAGGGCCCGGTGAGAGATTGCGACACCCTTCGGCGCGCCGGTCGAGCCGGAAGTGAATATCACATAGGCGGTCGTCTCTGTATCGGAGGGCAATGTCTCCAGTTCGGCTTCCGGCAAAGCGGCAATGCTTGCTGCCTCCTTATCCAGACGAACCGTCACCATTCCATCGTCGGCCAGCGCTGCGCCGCTATCGCTGTCGCAGACCAAGGCCGCCGGCCGCGCTGTGACCAGAGTCTGGCGAAGCCGTGACACCGGATGCCCCGGATCGAGCGGCACATAGGCATGCCCGGCCTTCATGATGCCGAGTAATGCGACAAGCATGTCGAGCGAGCGATCGACCAGGAGCGCGATACGCTCTCCCTGTCCAGGCAGAATTGAGGCCAGATGTCGCGCGAACTGATTTGAACGCTGGTCAAGTTCACCATAGGTGATCGATTGACCGGAATGTTGCGCGGCAATCGATTGCGGGAACTCTCTCGCCTTTGCGGAGAAAAGTGAAAAGGTAAATTGGTCGCTGTCATATGCGGCTGCGCTCTGGTTGAGCTCCTCTGTCAGCCACATCTTTTCGCTCGGCGACAGCAGTTCAAAATCTGCCACGGGGTGCTTCATGTCTTCCGCCAGTGCCGTGACAAGGGTGACCAGATGGCCGATCCAACGGTCGACAGTCGACCGGTCAAGCACATCGGCGTTATAATCGACATCGATGCGAACACCGTTTGCGCTCTCGATCATGTTGAAGAACATATCGAAGTTCGAGAACGACTTGGCATTTGGTACGATAACGGCGTCAAGCCCCGAAAAATCGGCATTCGCGGCGATACGCTCCAGGTTGAACTGGATGCCCGTCAATGGCAGCCGCCGTGGGTCCCGTTTGACGCCCAGCGTCTTAACGAGGGTACCGTAAGTGTAGTCCTGATGCTCGAAGGCCTTCAGAACCAGCTGCTGGGTCGCCTTTAGATGGTTCTCGAAAGGTGCGGACATATCGACTGTCTGGCGGAGCGGCAGCAAATTGACGCAGTGTCCGACCAGGATCCTGTCGTCGAGAAGGCTCTGGCCGGCCGAAGGGATGGCAATCACCACATCGTCTTGGCCGGATAGACGGGCGATCATGACCTGGAGTGCGGCCAGCATTGTCGAGAACAGTGTGGCACCAGAGCGGGCACCGCGCTTCTTGATCTGCTTGTAGACCTCTGCCGGAATATTGGCAGTGCAGGTCCCCCCCGCAAAGGTCCGCTGGTCCGGATAGGCCCGATCAAATGGCATGTCGGGCAGTTCCGGCAGTTCCTTGTATTGTTCCTGCCAGAAGCGGGCAGTTTCGCGACTGACATCAGCGCTTGGCGCATACTTGCTCGCATACTCCGCAAATGACAGAGCTGGCTCTAATGTCGCCGTCTCACCGTTCAGTGCACCGGAATACGCCGCTGACAGTTCGTTGATGATGACGTTCAGCGACCAGCCGTCGCAGATGATGTGATGTGCCGTGAACACGAACACGTGCCTTTTGTCGCCCATACGGACCAATTGCGCCCTGGCCAGTGGACCCTCGACCAGATCGAAGGGTGTCATTGCGTCGCGTTCGATCAGATCAGCCAGGGCTGCCTGCGCATCTCGTTCGGCCGCAAGATCCACGAATTCTACCGGCAAGTCGAAATCTGGAATGAAGCGGAACCGCTCACCATTGCGATCAAAGCGGATTTGTAAGGCATCATGGCGGTCCACGACGGTCTTCAGTGAGGCCAGGAAGGTCCTCTCGTCGAGAGGACCATCCAAAGCAAGCGACAGCGACTCGTTGAAAGAGCAGGATGCTTCATCTCCGGCCTGCGCCGCCAGCCAGATTTCAAATTGCGCTTCCGTCAGTAAAGCACTCTCGGGCCGCTCGCTTACCTCAGCAACCGACTTCGTTAGGGCGCCATCTGCGGAGACGTCGGCAAGCTGGACCTCACCCGTCGGAGAAAGGATACCAACGCACTGCAAAGCATCAACGGCATCACGGAATGCCCTGGCGATAGTTTTGAAGTCGTCTTCACTGTGGGCGGTCGTTAGAAAGCAGGGATAGCCGTCTTGAATATGGATCCCGTTCATCCTGAGATAGGGGTAGATCAGGCCTCCCAGTGGATCCTGATTGCTGAAATCAGTCACGAACCAGCTCTTGTATCCCCTGAGGCACGGTGCGATACCCCGCTTGGCAAGCTCACCATTGATCTCGTCGACGAGGGCTTCAGTCCGCGGTGCTACGCGGCTGTAAAGTGCTGCACCCTCGCCGTTGATGTGATTGAGAACGGCCCGTGCTGCGGCCAGTACAACGGGATGGCGAACGAATGTGCCGGCAAAGAAAGTCGGAACCACGCTCGGCACGGAGTCGTCGCCATAGGCCCAACGGCCTCCGTCGAGAGCGTCCATGAACCGGCTGGCACCTGCCAGGACCCCGATTGGCATGCCACCGCCAACGACCTTGCCATAGGTGGCCATATCGCCCTGAATGCCCCAAATGGCTTGCATGCCGCCGGGATCGACGCGGAAACCGGTGACGACTTCATCGAAGACCAGCGCGAATTCCGCGTCGGTCGCTATCTTACGCAGAGCGCCCACGAATTCCCGGGGGCGAAGCTCCGGATGTCTGCTCTGGATCGGTTCGATGATAACTGCCGCCAGATCCTGTGCATTGGCACGCACCCAGTCGAGGCTCTCCTCGCTGCCGTAAGGCAGGACGATCATGTTGCCGACGGAGCCGGACGGAATGCCGGCAGCGATCGGCAGTGCAACGGGCTCTTTTGTTCTCGCCCGACCCTTGACCAATACCTCGTCAAACTGACCGTGATAGTCATTGGCAAAGACGACGATGCGGTCGCGACCAGTGACGGCACGGGCCAGACGCATGGCTGCCATAACAGCCTCGGAACCCGTGTTGCAGAAGGTAATACGCTCGTGTCCGGTCATGGCACCGATTAGGTCCGCAACTTCGCCCGCCAGCAACGTTTGCGGACCGATAGCAAAGCCTGCGTCCATCTGTTCCTTCATCGCCTCGACAACAAAGTCGGGTGCATGCCCGAATGCCGTTTGGCCGAAACCATTGACGAGATCGATATACTCGTGGCCATCGACATCCCAAATGCGCGAACCCTTTGAGCGATCGGAGACCACGGGGAAGATCATCTCTTTCCACTCGGTCCGGAAGCCCGATGCGGTTCGAGGATCGGCCAATCGTGCGCGATGTTTTTGCGTATAGTCCTTTGAATTCTTGTTTCTGTTTGAATAAGCGAGGATCAGATCGTTGATGAAGGCTTCCTTTTGCGGCGTTAGTTCCGTCTTTACCTTCATTGCTCCTTGCTGATACCGGGTATAACGCTCCCCACCAATCTCGGCGACACTGTCGCCGGCCGCAGATATTAAAGCAGACATCTCGACATTTCCCGGAGGGTTGCCGACCGCAACCGTGGTCTTCGCAGCGACCGGAATAGGATCTGACGTTGACGGCAATGTATGGGCTGCCCCCTGCAACAATTGGATTTGTTGGGAAAACAGGTTCTGAGCCAAAGCCAGCTGGGACTGCAGCAATGCTTCAAGGCTACCATCGACCGAAGCCCCTGATGCAACAGTTTTGGGAAGGCCCATCGCCGGCAAAACTGGCGTCTGTACAGCGGCTATTGATGTCTGAGGCACAGGCTGGACTACCGGAGCGACAGGAGCCTGAGCCGCCGGGTCCGGCGGCAAAACAGTGTCGAGATACCGGGCAAGCGCAGCAATCGAAGGAATATTGCTTAACAATTCCCTGAACGAAATCTTGACGCCATATTGCTTGTCAATCTTCTGCGCAAACTGACCAATGAACAACGAATCGAAACCGAGTTCGAGGAAGCTGTCACTTCTGTTGCTGGCATCGATCGGCTCACCGGACATGTCACCAAGCAGCGTCAGGAGCGAAGTCTCCAATGCCACGGTACGATCTGCGATTGTAATGGAGCTAATAGCGTTCATCGTTTCCAACCCATTTTCAAATAGAGGTTCGCTCTTGATAGTGTCCGTCGCCGCAGTTGCTTCCGCCATCGAGGCCGCCAGTGCGCGACGCACAGATGCTGGAGCGTCGATCCAATGCCGCTGACGCTGGAATGGATAGGTCGGCAGCGGCAGGATCCGTTGCTGCTCCACCGGCAGGCCAGGCCATGGCAGAACGCAGCCGGCAGCCCAGACCCGGCCATGAGCTTCCGCCAAGAAGCGCTCGGCGGCATGAGCGTTATCGTGTTCTGGAAGCGACTGGACGATGGCGCCGAGTTCACCGCGACCGATCGTCTGCGCAGCGAAGACCGAGAGCGTCCTGCCGGGACCGACCTCAATCAGGATCGGGCTTTGTCCTTGGCATAGTGTCGTTAAGCCGTCGGAAAAGCGCACAGGCTCGCGGCAGTGCCTCGACCAATAATCGGGCGAAGAACCCAATTCATCATTCTGCCAGCCGCCCGTTACGCATGAAATGTAGGGGATGGTGGCGCGTCCGTAGGTGACCTTGGCGGCCACATCGCGCAGTGCATCAATGCAGGGCTCCATCATGGCCGAATGAAACGCATGCGAGGTGTGCAAACGGCTGAAGGCGATCCCACCTTCTTCCAGAGCCAAGGAAAGTGCCTCAATATCGTCAATCGGCCCGGAGGCAACACAGAGTTTCGGTGCATTGATTGCCGCGATCTCTGCGCTACCTTTCAGGTATTCGCGCAATGTGTCGGGGGCCGCCCGAACGGAAAGCATGGCACCGGGTGCCTGATTCTGCATCAATTGCCCACGTGTGGCCACCAGCGTGAGTGCATCCTCGAACGAAATAACATTTGCCAACGTTGCTGCAACGAACTCGCCGACGCTATGGCCAATCATCGCATCGGGTTGCAGCCCTCTGCTGATCCACAGTTGGGCCAGGGCATATTCGACCAGATAGAGGCATGGCTGTGCAATCCGGGTCTCTCGCTGCTCTGCAGCCATGTGACTGCTCACGGAACCGCTATGACAAATGTAATCCCGCAGATCTATCCTGAAGCGCATTTGCAGAAGTTCGGTGCCGCGATCGATCCACCGGGCGAATTCCGGTTCGCTTTTGTACAGAGCCGCACCCATTCCAACATATTGCGATCCTTGCCCGGGGAACATGAAAACGACCGGTGGTGGCCGGTCTTCTGCAACGTGAGTTGCAACCGTTTCCGAACGCAGCTGCTCAACGGCACCGGCTGTTGACGTCGCCGAAATTGCCATTCGGGTGTTGAAATTGTGGCGCCCCTGCAATGTTCTAGCCACCTTCAGCAGGGAAGCATCGTCGTTCTCTTCCAGATAAGTTGCGAGATTGTTGCGCATCTCTGACAGCGCGGCGTCCGAGCGGGCAGAAAGGGGTAGGATGAGGGGCCCAAAAAAATCGTATCCGGTGTTCTCTTTAACTTCCGGCGACTCCTCCAAGACCACATGGATATTGGTGCCGCCAACGCCGAAGGCACTGACACCAGCCCGTCGCGGCGAGGGGCCTTCAGGCCAATCTCTGGTTTCACTGGGAATGTAGAATCGAGTGTCTTCCAGCTCGATCCTGCGATTTGGCGTCTTGTAATTGGGCATGGCCGGGATTTTGCGGTGATGGAGTGCCATCGTCGCCTTGATAAGGCCTGCTACCCCGGCGGCGGCATCGAGGTGCCCAACCGTACCCTTCAGTGATCCCAGGGCACAGGCGTCCCGTTGCTCGCTCGCTTCAGAGAAGGCATTTGTTAGCCCTGAAAACTCTATGGGATCTCCAAGAGGAGTCGCCGTTCCGTGGCATTCGATATAGCCAATGGTCGATGGATCTATGCCGGCATGGGCCAAGGCTGCGCTGATCGCTTCGGCCTGCCCCTCCGCGCTTGGGGCAGTAAATCCGATCTTGTCGGAACCGTCATTGTTTACGGCGTAACCCCGGATCACCGAATAGATAACGTCGCCGTCCTTGATTGCGTCTTCGAGGCGCTTGAGCAGCACGACGCCGGCGCCGCTGCCAAACACCGTTCCTGATGCTTCCGCGTCGAAGGGACGGCAGATGCCGTCGCGGGAGACCATTCCTCCTTCTTGATACATGTACCCGCGCTTCTGGGGCATTGTAATCGACACGCCGCCAGCCAAGGCCATGTCGCAGCTATACGTGAGGAGGTTTTGACATGCCTGCGAAACGGCCAGTAGCGAAGTGGAGCAGGCTGATAGGAGTGTGAAAGCCGGTCCGCGCAGGCCCAATTTATAAGCGACCCTGGTCGCCAGAACATCGCTGATCGAGCCAATCAACTGATTGTAGCATCCGATCTGGTAGTTTGAGGTCAATTCCTCAACTGCGGCACGATCCGGCGTAACGTTATTGAGCAGATAGGTCGGAACGGAACAACCGGCGAAGACACCAACGGCACCTGGGCTGTGGTATGGGTCGTAGCCCGCTATTTCCAAGGCTTCCCAGCATAATTCCAGGAAGATCCTGTGCTGGGGATCCGTCAGTGCGGCCTCACGGGCGAACATGCCGAAGAACTCCGCGTCGAACTTGTCGGCATCATCAAGATGCGGCCGGCACGCTACGTAGTCGGGCGACGCCCGCTCTTCATCCGTGAAACTGTCCTCGAGTTCGTCTGCCGAGAATATCCGGAAGGCGTTGCCGCCGCGTTCCACCATTTGCCATAAAGCATCAACACTTGGTGCGCCCGGAAAACGCCCCGACATACCTATTATGGCTATACCATCGGGCAGATAATCGCTGTCTATCCCCGCGTTGACCGAGTCAAGTTTCGACAGGTTTTCCTCCTCTCTCATGGAGTGCTCCGGCGAAACTGAGACATGGTCTTGCGTTGGACGGCTGGCCTCTGATCTGATGTCTTTGAGCGCGGCATGCTCGGTGTGGTTCCATCCAGGAAGCTCGCCATATCTCGAACCGTCGGATGCTTGAAAAATGCCAGAACCTCGCAGCGCTGCCCCAACTCGGCTTCCAGCGCAGCATGCACCCGCATCAATTGAAGCGAAGTGCCACCCAGGTCGAAGAAATTGCGATCAATCGGGATAGCATCCAGTCCCAAGGCCTCGCGCCACAGGCGGATCAAAATCTCTTCACTCCGGCTCTCGGGAATTGCTGGTTTTATCTCCTCGGCCGGTGGCATAGGCAGTTTCGAACGATCGATCTTTCCCACCTGTGTCAACGGAAACACGTCAAGAACCATCGCCGCGCTCGGGATCATATAAGCGGGCAGCGTATTGCGCAGACGTTCCATCACGGCCGGCACAAGATTGGTGTTGAACAGATCCTGGGGATCGCTTGGCCGCAGATAGGCCACGATCCGCTTAATTCCATTATGCTCGTGGCATTCTACCAACGCTTCGAGGAGGCGCGGGTGACGGCGCAACGCCGCTTCAATCTCTTCAAGTTCGATCCGTTTGCCATTGATTTTGACTTGACGATCCCGGCGCCCCCGGAAGTGAAAGAGGCCGTCGCTGTCAACAATGCCAAGGTCGCCGGTCAGATAGCAACGCAGGGGGCCGTCATCTGTCTCGATTGTGACAAATCGTTCGTCCGTAAGATCGGGCCGATTGAAATAGCCGAGTGCCAGTCCGTCACCTGCAATCACAATCTGGCCTTCAACGCCGGGCGGCAAGATTTGCATGTCGTCATCGAGCAGGAAAACATCGGTATGAGCGATAGGCTTTCCGATAGGTAAGTCCGTACTCGAGAACTTCGGCGGCACCGCATAGGTCGTCGCGATGCAGGCGGCTTCTGTTGGACCATAGACGTTAATGAGGGTGCAATTCGGATAAGCCGCCAGAAAGCGACTCACATGGGCCGCAGACGCAACCTCTCCGCCAAAATTGGCTTGGCGCAGGCTCGGCAGATCGCCAGCAGCGTGATCTGCAAACAGATTAAACAGCGCAGTTGTGAACGTGATGATGGCAATATCGTGGACGCGGATTAGATCAAGGATATCCGTGAGCGAATAGTTCGCCTTCGGCATGACCACCAGCGTGCTTCCGTTCAAAAGCGCTCCCCATATGTCCAGGGTGGAGGCGTCGAATGAAATTGTGGTGGAATGCAAAACCTTTTCGCCCGGGCGATAATCTATGTAATTTTGTTCAAGCACTAACCTGGTGATGCCACGATGCGGTACGGCTACTCCTTTCGGGCGGCCAGTGGAGCCGGAGGTGTACATGACATAGGCAAGGTCTGCCCCGGTCGACGCGGGTTGCGTGCTGACGTCACCCGGCTCAAGCGTCGGGAGCAGTCTTGGAAGGTCGACCACCCGACTGCCAGGGGGAGTGAGCGCCGCCAGGTCCAGGTCCTGGCCGGCGTCCGTGAAGATTATCTTGGGACGACATTCGTCCAGGACATACTGAAGGTGGTCCAACGGATAAGCTGGGTCCATCGGCAGGTAACCCGCTCCAGCCTTGAGTATGGCAAGTTTGGCGACGACAGTGGTTAAGGCGCGCGGTACCAGCAGACAGACGACATCGCCCTTTTTAACTCCACTTTGGATCAGATAACTGGCAAGCGCGTCGGAAAGGAGATCGAGCTCTCTGTAAGTCAGCTGTGTGTCGCCGGAAATGATGGCGATAGTGTCGGGAGCGGAAAATGCATGCTGCCTGACGATATCCGGAACACTGCGCGTCCTGTCGTAGCGGACTCCACCCGTTCGACCGTCCCGAGGGGTAAAATCCACGCCCTTAATATCCTGGAGTGCTCTCATCGGCTTCCCCGCTTCATCGCGTTTGCCCGACCACAGATCGCGATGCTCCATGCCCGCTTCTGCAAGTACGGTCTTTCCACGACAGCGATAGTTTCACACCGCCATAAAATGGAAAGTTGGTCATTGGGGTGAAATTGGCCGACCGGTCGCCCTAACGTCTAAGCCATTTGGCTAGGCTGCCCGCGCCTCAAGTGCGGGTTGCGTATGACTGGAGCCGCCAGGCTGACTGCATATATCGACGATCAAGCACGGACTGTGTGCGACACGGAACCAAAAGAGCTTTGTCTGATCTGATGCCCAGCGGTGACGACACCCTGTCGCTTTTACCGGCCAGCGAACGCGCATGAAGCTCGACGATTGGGATCAGGCGCTGGGGGACCATGCTCCTATGTCTAGAGGCACCGACAAGCTGGCTTGAAGGTGTGGGTCGCCGCAAATTGGCTCTAAAATCTGCATTTTCAGCGAAGTCTGTGCCGGTCATCTGGGCGAGCAAAATGAATAGAATATTACGCTCAGCAGGCAAAATGACAGGCCTCTACATCTTATATTTCACTGATTTTTCAAATCTTCTGAAAAGCATCCAAAATTGATGTTGAAAAATTCTATGCAGAGCGACGTTTTACTGAAGAAATTTCAATACATTGGCAGGAAATCAATCTGCGTGATCGAAACGCAAGGATCACTCCCGTTCGTACGATGCAGCTGCGTCATGTTATTCCCCATAAACAATGAGAAATTCTGAGCAACAAAACTTAGAAAATTCGTATTTCGTGACAGTAAATGGAATCCATATAGAATGCGAAGAGAAATGACATTGCATGGCAATGCTTTTGAAAAAGACAACATCTATCTCATAGAAAAATTCATCACGAGATAGAGTCAATGCGCTGTCGAGCCGCAAGCGCCACCTGATTTTGCCAAAAAACAACAAAAGTCGTCAAATTAACGCATTAACCCGAAACTACGTGAATCTTTGCATCCACTAATGTATTTTGTGTTAAAAGTGTTCCGATTATGGTGTTTGGCGCATAGGTTGCTAGATGATAATACGCGATAGCTGGAATCTCAGGCAAGCGGTCCATTCCGACTACTTCAATAGTGGATCGAAGCTCACCGGTGCGCACCTGCGCCAATATTCTCCAGGCACCACAATTTTCGACAGCGAAAGTGACGTTTCACGAATCTTCTTTATTGATAGCGGCTGGGTAGTATCTAGCAAGACGATGTTCAATGGCACTCGGACAGTCACAGATTTCTCGCTGCATGGCGATGTACTGTCATCCGCATCTGCAGCTCTATCACAGGAGACGGTGCAAGCCATCTCCTCTGTCACGTGCTTTGAGTTTACTGGACAGCTGTCGGGGCAGAACGGCGGAAGCGCTTCTCAATTGCCGCTTATTATGAGTATCGAGATGATGAAACGTCACGCCAGGATGGTGGAACGGCTGGCAAGTATCGGAAGGAGAGACGCGTTCGGACGCACGGGGCACCTCCTGCTTGAACTTGCGGTACGCGCTGGCAACTTGTCCCGCCCTGATCTCGACGGCTTCGAGTGTCCGCTGAAACAGTCGGAGATCGGCGATGCGCTCGGCTTGTCGACTGTGCACGTGAACCGTGTTCTCAAGGAAATGAGGATCAGTGGGCTGCTGTCATTTCGAAACGGGATTGTTGAGTTCCTTGACCGCCGCAGACTAATTGAACTTGTCGACTTCGACCCGTACTACTTGACTGGCCCTGAGACCGAAGACCTTCAACTTGCGGGTCATTGAAATACGCGTCCGAAGGCTCATCGTGCATTCCGTCGTGTGACCTTTCGCGATTGAACGGATCCGTGAATTGGAGGCCAGTTTAACCAGGACTGTTTTGCTCTGATTTGTGGTTTTTTCATCAGCCAATTTCACTGCCTACACGCTATCCATTGATGACGTCCACTTCATCGACGATATTCTCTGGCGACCTGCGACGGCTTCACCTTGGCGTGTTCTACCTTTATCAAATAGAAGCATGTGCTCTGGGAGCCTTCCAATGGCTTCGATGATGGATCATCCATCGACGATCCTTGGCGGCGGGTTAGACGACCTGTGTCATCACAGAAAAAGTGATCGCACTCGCGGTGGAAAAGGATCTACTGCGACTGACGGATTCAGATCGTGTCCCACCGAGTGGTGTAGCTGGGTGATAGCGAAGCCGCTCGCGAGCGCACCCTCCAATGTGCGGTAGGGATCGGGCGGCGTAGCGGTGGTCACCAGTGTTTTCCGGTAGGGTCGGGTTGTTCAAGACCAACCTGAAGGACACCACCGATGACCGACGACATGATGAACCTGCGCTCACTCGTTGAGAAGAGCGCCGACGCCGATTTGCTCCGGGATATGATCAGCTTTGCTGCTGAGCAAGTTGATGGCACTGGAGGTCGGGACGAAGACCGGCGCTGGCTATGGCGAGAAGAATGGTTTCCGGCTTGCCCAGCGCAACGGCTATCGCGACCGGGACTGGGAAACACGGGCTGGCACCGTCGAACTGCGCATTCCCAAGCTTCGCACCGGCAGCTATTTCCCGAGCTTCCTTGAGCCGCGCCGCATGGCCGAGAAGGCTCTGACTGCGGTCATTCAGGAGGCCTACATCCAGGGCGTTTCGACCCGCTCAGTCGATGACCACAGCACAAACGAAGTTTGTCGCGACGTCAAGGCCATGGGCATGTCGGGCATCTCCAAGAGCCAGGTGTCCCGGCTCTGCGAGGAGATCGATGACAAGGTGAAGGCCTTCCTCGACAGACCCATTGAAGGTGAATGGCCCTATCTGTGGATCGATGCCACCTATCTCAAGGTTCGGCGCGGTGGCCGGATCGTCTCTGTCGCGGTCATCATCGCGGTGGGCGTCAACACCGATGGCCGACGGGAGGTGCTGGGCATGGAGGTCGGCACATCCGAGGCCGAAGCAATCTGGACTGAGTTTCTTCGGAAACTAACCAGGCGGGGACTGCGCGGCGTCAAGCTTGCTGTCTCCGATGCGCATGAGGGCATCAAGGCGGCTGTATCGAAGGTACTCTCTGCCACCTGGCAGCGCTGCAGGGTTCACTTCATGCGCAATGCGCTGGCCCATGCCGGAAAGAGCGGACGGCGTGTCGTGTCTGCCTTCATCGCCACCGCCTTCGCCCAGGACACGCCAGAGGCCGCCAGCCAGCAATGGCGCAATGTCGCCGATCAGATCAGGCCGAAGGTGCCGAAGCTTGCAACCCTCATGGACAGCGCCGAGCAGGACGTGCTCGCCTACATGACCTTTCCCAAGGCACACTGGACAAAGCTTCACAGCACAAACCCCATCGAACGGCTCAACGGCGAGATCAAGCGACGGACAGAGGTCGTCGGCATCTATCCCAACGACGATGCCATCGTCAGACTGGTCGGTGCCTTGCTGCTTGAGCAGAATGACGAGTGGGCAGTCCAGCGGTCCCGCTACATGACACTTGAGACCATCGCCACGATGAGCGATGATCCGCTCATCAGCCTGCCAGCCGCAAGCTGATCCATTCCCGGCTCTGTCCGGAAGGCACGGCGACCGCCGAAGCTACACCACCCCCTGGGACATGATCAAGATTCATGCTGCGGGACATCACAACAGACAGTATCTTTCTGGTTGAGGAAGCTCGTGACGCCTATCTCCGGCAGATTGCTGCGAAGCAGGAGACGATCTAGACGAATGTTCTCCCGAAGACCCATCGCAAGGCCTGTCCCTTAAACTCATACCGTATCGCCATCGCTATCTTGCATGCGATATCAATACGCTCGTGCAGTTGCAGTATCTCCCCATATGTGGCCCCCGACGCCATCGGCGCACCGAGGGAATAGTAACAATAATAAATTTCAACAAAAAATCACAAGCTTACTATCTATTATAGTCTTCCGAACGATAAGCCACGAACTTAACGCGTTTGTATTAAGTCGAGCACTTTCCAATTGTGTCATTTTGGCGACTAAATTTCGGCAATCACGACTTGTTTAATGGAAAATTAACTTGGGTTAATGCGCCATAAATAAATCTGTGAAAAGTATTCATACAAACCATAAGTAGAGGGGAATATGCAGTTCGGCTTAGCCAAACTGTGAGGGGTTTATTGTGTTTTGTGTATCCGTTTATCGGATATGTGAATATAGAGGGGGTAAAAATGAGTGCAGATATGTCCATCTCAGGCAATATAAATAATGTAACAAAAGCAGATATAGATTACATCAGTTCGCTTGCGTCCAGCAAGGCATTGGAAGACAAAGCGGATGAATACATCCTCATACTCGACAGTCGAGTGCTGGATCGCGAGTGCCTTTCACGCAGCCTCTCCAGTTATGATCCGACAATGAAGTTCGTCACCTCGGGATCAATTGATGAATGGCGCAAGCGCCAATTCCAGAGCGAACCATCGGCAATACTGCTAGTGCTTACCAGTGATAAGCCTGACGAGACAGGCAGTTGCGACAAAATTAAAGCCGTCGCAGCGGCTTTCAAGTTTATCCCTTTGATCGTTATCGCAGATTCTAACGAACTGAGTGACCTTCTCAAGGCAATCGACTGCGGCGCATCTGGCTATATTCCAACCAATGTGAACATCAGCGTCGCTGCCGAAGCCATTTCGCTAGCTCGTGCGGGCGGTCTCTTCTTCCCGGTTAGCAGCCTTCTCGCCAGCAGAGAGGCTTTGAATTCTGTGGTTACAGTTTCCAATCACTTAAACGAGAGCTTCACCCCGCGGGAGATCGAAGTCGCGGAGGGATTGCGTCGCGGAAAAGCGAACAAAATTATCGCGTACGAAATGAACCTCTGCGAGAGCACCATTAAAGTCCATATTCGCAACATCATGAGAAAACTGAATGTTACAAACCGCACCCAAGCCGCATTCAAACTGAAATAAGTCATCATTGGATCAATTGCATGCCGTCACTGTCAGGCCTCATTGCCAGAGGCTTTTGCCACTCGCATCAACTCTAAGGAGCCGGTGCTTTGGCAGAAGCCCTGGCTTTTTAAGCTGCAACGCAGGCGGGGCTAGTGATCAAGACGTCTGGCGTTGAAGACCGAAAACGGTGAAATGAAAATTGTCGAGATGCCATAAAGTTTCGCCATTGCATCTATTCAATTTGTTTACATTTCGAAGAAAATTTCAACTTTTACTGAAGTGTAACAATGATTGGATGATTGCCAATTGTCAGAACAATCTCACTGGTGTCCGTGTGTTTGGCTATGGGCAAAGTACCGATTGTAGGGTCGAAGATACTGGCTGTTGCAGTGCTCTTTTTCAGTTTGATCGTGACGGTACTTTCACCTTCCAACGCCTCACCCCATATCACAAGTTGAAACGCGCCATCGCTGTGCTGAAGCAAGAGATCGTGAACGGTATCGTGTTGGGGCTCAATCGAATAATCCAATCGCGCCGGAGAAGACTTCATCGATTCATCAGCCAGGATTCGCGTCAGGTTGTGGAGATAGTGTGCAGCCGTTCTCGGAGAGTAGTCGGGGCGAAAGAACCCGAATGATTGCACGCCTTCTTCATCCGTGCGATCTCGCAGAATGTAGACAGATGTATAGCTATAACCCCGCGCGAACTGGGCCAAATAGAGGTTGACCAAGTGAACTGCCTGCAAGGCTTCGTCCACTTCACCATTGACTGCAGCGCCCGTTTCCGTGGTGACCCGTGGCAAATGGGTCAATTCGTCCTCCGAATAGCCCCTAAATTTCTGCGCCCACGTTCTCCCGAAGTTTCCGTAAAGTCCATCTACTGGAGAGGAGCTACTGGGATCGGACGCGTCCCAACTCTTGTTATCGGCTGGATGCGGTGAATTCGCATGATAGAGATAGTTGTGCACATTGGCATAGTCGGCGTAACGCGTATCCGCGGGCATCAGCGTAATCGCATCAGCGGGGATTTGCAGAAATTGGAGGCCGACATCATCAGTTTGAGCTCCCGGTTCTGAGATAGACCAAACCGGATACGCTGCCAGCAAAGGGTCCTCTTTCACCGAGCGATAGAGATCAGCTTGCAATTCGGCAACTGCGCGCCAGGAACTTCGCCCGCCCCCTTTGCGACCGTTATAAGAAACAGGCCAATTATTGGGTTCGTTGTTTCCTTCAAATGCGAGCAGGGCGCCTGCTTTTGCCAGAATACGACCCGTTGCCAAAAGCGTGTCTAGATCGCTGATGCCGCTTCCGAGACCCCAACTTATTTTGACACCTGCCTCCCGGTGCAGAGTCAGAAATGTGTCGATTGTAAGCGGACCGTTTTTTGTCAGCCCTTCGATACCGCCGCGCAACCAGCGAAACCCACCATACTTCAACATTTCCAGCGTTCTGGAGTAAGGTTGCCCTCGGTCATCGAACGTTGAAACAACGCCGATACTATCCAGAAACGCAGCTGTCGGCTGTGCGGCAACCTCCTCGGCCTTGGCTTGTTGTCGGATTGGTATAGCCAGAGCGAAAACCAGCCCCGCGAACAAAGTGAGGCGTCTGCCGCCGGAACTGCCTGTTGCCGTTACACGCATGACTAACAGCTCCCCCTCGCTCAAGTTCAACCGGAATGGGCCATGATGCCACTACCACGGAAGGGCATCAGTGCAGAAGGAGCTGCATTCGAAGGACCGAAAAGTGTTTCGTCAAGATTCCGATCCTTCAGGACACGCTGCAATTCGATTCGATTTGCGTTACCTCTGAGGCTCGAAAAGGCGCTCGCTATACGATCCCTAAAGGAGCGCAGCTGGTAGGCACAACGTCTGGCGATAGAGATGTAAACGGGTGCCGCCAACATTTTGCCCTGTGGAATATTGAGGCGATCCAATGGAATGATGTCGCTGACAATTTGGGTATCGCCATCGATATAAATCATCTTCCAGTAATGGTCAGGCAAGAGATCAGACCAGAGAAGGCGCCGCATCGCCGAAACGCTTATCCGCGCACGACATACTCGACGATCAAGTTGGGCGCGTCTTGCGCTAAAAAATCGCATTCCATCAATCAAAGGGATGTCTGCATCTCGGCAAAACCCAACCGCACTGGAATTATCTCGAAACTCTTGCATAGTCATTGCGACAACATCCGAAGAACCGGACGCTGCTTTTCTTGCGTGAAAGGCCGATACTACGTTTGGAAAGAAATAGCTGCCGCCTTCGACGTAAAATATGCACGAGGAATTCACAGTCTAAATCCCTTCACATAAAAATCTAAAATTACAGAATTTCAGTTCTTATTCAATAACTAAGTTATGTCTTCTACTGAATTTGAAGGCATGCTATTATTTGGTTTGACGGCACGAATCTCTCCTAAATCTAAGTTTTACGGACACGATTTTGGAGGCAGAAATGCTTTGAGTTCGCAGTCTTGAGGCGTATGCTATTTTTGCGGTTTATGATCTGAATGTCATTTTTTACTGCCAAAAAAACCCTGTTTGAAGCGCTATTGCGTGTCTTTGTACACCTGACGGAAAACAAGGACGCGGAACGTTGGAGAGCAAGCTGGGCTGCCAGCACACTCGTCGGCGTGAATGACCACACGCCTCACGGGTATGGGCGCGCGATTGATCTTGGTTGCGTCGTGTCTTTCTCCAAGCCGTGGATCGAGCGTGTGCCCTCGAAGCTCACCAGATATGCCTTTCGCGCTATTCTCCGTTTTGATTTCCCGCATGCCTGGCGCCAAAGAAGGGAATTCGCACAAGCCGGCGTCATCTGGACGCACACCGGGTCACAGTATCTCGCCGGTACCGCAGTGGCAAAACTGACCGGTATCCAGTCTAAAATAATCGGCCAGACTGTCTGGCTGCTGGATCAGCGGTCCGGCTTGTCCAAGACGCTGAAAAGCCCGCGGGTGACGTATAGCGCGCAGGCCAGAAGTCCCCTTGATAGCAAATATGACTGTTGAAGTGGTTTAGGAAACGGGCAAGTCCGGTGACCAAATGCCTAGGTGTCGCGACGCTGGCCAATAGAGTGAGTTGATGATGGGTGTCGAGCCAATCGGTGTCGTGACGTTCGCAGTAGGCGTAATTTGCCTATTGCGAGGTAGCGGGGCAACTGTGATTGCCTTCTCAGTTTTTCCTGTCTTGGGTGGCGCAGCGGCTTTGATGTTCGGTTCCACGGGCATACAGCCAGGACACGTATTTGTCGCCTTCTTGTTACTCTCGACTATATGGCTTCATGGTAACCTGCAGACGACAGTCGGCATAATATTCCGCTCATCGCCGGCGATGTGGCTCGCATTGCTTGTTACCTACGGTATTATCTGCGGTTACTTTGCGCCGCGCTTGCTACAAAATACGATGGAGATCGTGCCAATCGGCGGACAAGCGAGTTTGGGCAGTGAAGGCACAATCCCTCTTCGACCGGTGAGCGGCAATTTTACCCAGGCCGTCTATCTAGTGGCTGACCTGATTACGTTCTGCCTGATCTTGTCTGTTGCATCAACCTCGAACGGACTGCGAAACGTAACAATCGGACTCATGGCATTTGGCGCTGCGAATATCTTTTTTGGGATCGCCGACATGATTAGTCCCGGTACACCGCTTGTCTCTATATTTCCCTATATTCGGAATGCGCCCTACACCTTTCATGCCGATGAAATGGTTGCGGGGATGCGACGGATCATAGGATCGTGGCCTGAAGCATCTGCTTTTGCAGGCGCCAGCTTGGGTGTAATCGGCTTTAGTGGAACTTTATGGGTATGCGGTCGCCATAGCAAGATGAGCGGCCTTTTGTTTGTGCTGTCGAGTCTGCTGGTTGTTCGCTCAACATCATCAGGGGGGATTGCCGGTCTTCCGGTCTGCCTCGCTATATTGTATCTAACAAGCATCTTTCGCGCCGGCGGGCTGTCGGGGACGCGCGCCAGTGCAGCAGTCATTCTCGTCTTTCCCATCGCCGCGATATCCGTGTTATTTTTCCTGGCCCTCAATCAGACTTTCTACAGGCTGGTCTACGATTTCATCGACATAACCATTCTCAGCAAGCCCACCTCCCTGTCAGCGATAGAGCGAGGTGCTTGGAATGCTTACGGTATTTCTAACTTCTTCGATTCCTATGGCTTCGGGGTCGGGCTGGGTACGTCAAGGACGTCATCTTTCGCTGTCGCACTGTTGTCTAATGTCGGGGTTCCCGGCACCTTCTTCTTCCTGATGTTTCTTTTGACGTCGATCCTCCTGCCGAGGGGAGTCCCTCGGACTTACGACGCCGATATCGGTGTCGCGGCGCGAAACGGTTGCCTGGGCGTTATGGTAGGCGCGCTCATCTCAGGGACGATTGTTGACCTTGGACTTTTGTTCTTCGTCATGGCGGGTTTGAAAAGTGCGATACCCAGAAGCGGACTGACCTCCGCTTCCGTTCGGGCTTGAAGGACATTGCGCAGAGTGAAGAGCAGGGCTTGTAATTACTGCCTCCGATTTGACCTTCTCGCTTAGGTAAGGATCTCTTTACATGAATGACCTGCGTTTCGGCTAAAAAGAGATCACCCTCTACCTCTATCAGTTGAGCCATTGGCTATGAGGATAAATTGCCTCTTGTCGTTTTGACAGGCAGCCTCAGACTGGCGAAACGGTAGGTGATTTCATTGTATTCGGACAATTTTGCGCAAGGTTCTGTAAAGGACTCGTCGACCAAACGCTCAGGTTGGCGAGGTTTCAAGCGCGCGTTCGACATCGTCTTCTCGCTTCTGGCACTTGTCTTCCTGTCTCCGGCGCTGGTGTTGATCGCTGTCGTGCTTCTACTGGTTGACGGAGGCCCCATCATCTTTCGCCACAAAAGAATCGGGCGCGATGGCCGGCCGTTCTACTGCTTGAAATTTCGCAGTATGCGAAAGGATGCTGACAAGGTGTTGCAGGAACTTCTCGCCACTGATTCGGCCAAGCTAAATGAATGGAAGGACACCCAGAAACTAAAGAGGGATCCTCGGATACATTGGCTGGGAAAATACCTCCGTATGACTAGCCTGGACGAACTTCCCCAGCTGATTAATATCCTGGCAGGGCAGATGAGCATTGTTGGTCCAAGGCCGATAACCGCGGGGGAGTTGGAGCATTACGGGCCACATATCCACTGCTATCTTGCGTTAACGCCCGGATTGACCGGTCTCTGGCAGGTGTCGCGGCGCGCCTCCACGTCCTACGAGCAACGCGTTCAGTTCGACATTGAATATTACAACAAATGCTCGATGCGCACCGACATCGCAATCATTGCAAAGACGATCATGGTTGTTCTGTTTGCGCAAAACGATCGGTGATGCCGCTTATACTACCCAGTAAATGACGGCAGCCCAAAAACTTAGGCAGATAAGGAGAACAAACCATCTGAGTTGGAACTTCAATGTAAACTCGCTCATGGATAAGCCTCTTACCAACTCCGGAGCTTCAAGGAGCTCATAACGTGATGCCGAAAGTGCTCGGGCTCGAAATGAGTTAAACTTGGGATTCACAAATATATCGACGAAACGTCAATAAAATTTGAAATCATGTCCACTCCAGACCGGCACAAAGGGTGGTTGATACTCTCCGCGGCCAAATATGATGATAGATACGAAATAAGGCAGGAATACTGATGCCAGTCTTACTTTCAAAAACTTGTGCGTGGCTTTCCAGCAAAGCTACTTCGCTGCGAGGAGGCACCGGCTCGAGCGTCCGCTCCCTCATCAGTAACGCAATGTGGACCTTGGCTGCCAAGATCGTCGTGCAGTTCACTCAAGTGGCTACATTCGTCGTGGCGGCACGGACACTGGCCTCCGCGGAGTTTGGTCTCTTTTCTTACGTGGCTGCCTTGGTTGCCTTGCTGCTTGTATTAGCGGAAGGGGGGTGGCGCGAATTCGTCATGAAAACCAATCATGAGGAAGGACGGCTAGATCAGATCGCAACGGTGGCCATCATCTCGGGTGCCTCGGCGATGATGGTTGGGCTCAGTATTGCGACATTCCTGGGCTTATATCTCAAGATGCCGCACGAGGCTCTGCTGGTAACACTGTTTGGCCTATGGTTGCTGCCAACTCCGTTTTCTTCTGTTTGTGAGGGCATCTTCATCGCCGACGCTCGCCTTCGGGAGCTGAGCATCATCAAGGTCGCGGCGGAACTTTGCGGGACGGCGCTCGCAATTTTGGGCCTTTTGCACGGCTGGAACATCTTCGCGCTCGTGGCGGGACGCCTCGTCACTCAGCTGCTGACCGTGATCGCCTTTATCGGAATACTGCGATGGTTGCCGCAGCTTGGCATCCGTTCGGTTTTCTTTTGGGAGATCTTCGAGTTTTCCAAACACGTTGTGTACAACCGCATGATTGTGCTCATGCGATCCTATTCCGGCACACTCGTGGTCGGCAGCGTTCTCGGCCTTGCAGAAGCCGGCTACTACCGTGCAGCCGAGCGCATTGTCTCTGCTTTCACCGACCTTGTCTGCGAACCTGGACGGCAAATTGCGTGGGGCGTCTTCCGCAAAGTTGCGGCTTCAAATGGGGCCGGAGGAGAGGCGTCACCGGAAATCGGCGCCAAGGCCACCAATTATCTGGTTTTCCTGATGGTGGCTTCGGCTCCTGTGCATATAGGGCTTGCGCTGATGTCAGGCACTCTGATCCATCTTGTGCTCGGTGACGACTGGGCACCCGCTGCCATTCTCGTCAGTCTTCTGTCCGTCAAACAGATCTTGCTCGTCCCGGGCTGTATCACCGAGCCACTTCTTTCGCTGACGGGTTCTATCCGGAAGGTGCCAGGCGCCATCTTGATCAACAGCTTGGTATCCGTCGGCCTCATGCTCGCTTTGTCACCGTTCGGCATGGTGGCGGCGGCATCGGGCCAGTTTATTGCTGCTGTCTTTTCATTCGCTGTTTCGGCGTGGCTCCAAAGTCGTTACGGCGCAGTCAATTGGCTAAGGGTCTTGCGCGGCTGTGTCCATCCGGTGGCTGCTCTAATCGCAATGGCGCTGACGGTCATCGCGCTCGGCAATGTCGCCACGCAGTCGTTGGCCAGCGGATTGACCACCAATGTGCTGCAAATTCTGGCCGGCAGTCTTGTCTATGCCGCCACTCTGGCAGTGCTGCACAAGATTGCCGGCGGTCTTTTGCCCGTCACAGCGGCTAACCTGGAGATCAAGCTTTGAACGTCACCCGAACGCAATTAAATGGCCGCGATACTTGGTCTGTGAAGATGAAGCATACCGTAAAGGCCGTGCTTTTAAAAATTAGGTCAGGCGCTGGTAAATCGCGAGTGCCGTTGCAGATAATTGCTGGCCGACTCCGCTATCTGTCGCCACTTCCGCGCCGGTTTACAGGTGCCTACCTCTCTTTCGACGACGCCATAGCTGCCGCGGCGAAATTAGGCCCGCTCACGGGCTATAATCATGATGAGATCGCCCATGTGTCGTTTGAGAAAATGTGCGAGGTCGTGCCGTGGGACTATCCGGTCATGTTCTGGTTGAGCAGGCTTGGCCCCAATATTGACGGCGTTCTTGATGCTGGCGGCCATCTGGGCACAAAGTACCGCGCCTTTCGAGACATGCTGGATCTCCCGGAAAACTTCCAATGGATTATCTACGAATTATCCGCGATAGCGGAGGCTGGGCGCAAACGCGCGAAACTGGATCGGCTGGATCAACTGCGCTTTATCGACAGTCTCGAAGATGCGCCCAGGCTGCCACTGTTTCTGGGTTCTGGATTGATGCAGTATCTCGACGTTCCGCTGTCTTCACTGCTCAGCGGCTTGCCGGCGCTCCCACGCCACTTGCTGCTGAACAAGGTGGCTTTCAAGAAAGCTGGTCCGCCCGTCGTTACCCTGGAGCGCATCGGCAAGGCCTATGTTCCCTATCAGATGCGAGACGAGAAGGCATTCGTAAGTGATCTGGAGAAGCTGGGCTACCGTCAGATCGACCGCTGGTCTATCCCCGCCATTTCGCATGTTATCGAGACTCACCCGGAGCTAGGAGCCAGCGAGAGCGCGGGTTTCTATTTCAGGCTTCAGCAGACATAGCTCCCGTCTATGGCCAGCAGAAATAAATGGAGGCGGCATAGATTACCGCAGAAGTAAGCGGAGATCGGGCGAATGCCGTCACGCCTATGAGGATCTCGCCAAAGGGCGCGCAGCCAGACTGTTATAGCCGCTCTATATTTTGCGGTGCCAGCCGTCCGGATAGCAGGTCGCGAAACGCCAGCATGTTGCCTTTCAGGCGGCCCTTGCGGTCTATCCATGGTTCGGCCCGCCAAACTTTCACAAAATTGGCCAATACGTTGCGACCTATTCGGACGAAGGCTTGGCGAAAGCTCATGGTCTTCTTGCGCATCAGGTAAATAGGATTGGCGACTTGCGAATAACCTAGCCGAAAGTTGGAGGTTCGGCCGACCTTGGTACCGAGGTGCACCCCGATGAGCCGGGGCGAAATAACGACCCGACCATAGCGCGCGGCAGTCCGGCTGAAATCGAGATCCTCCAGCCAGCCATAAAGTGGCAGATTTTCGTCGAAACGCAGCCTGCCGATGTGCACGGCAGACATGCGTACGGCAAGGTTGCAGCCATAGCCGCTAAAAACGTCACGAAGAGGGCTTTCATCGCTCGGCGTCGGTATATTGCGCAGAAGATCTAGCCCTTCTGCGAGAGAAATACCCGGACCGGAAATCCCGTCAGCAATGACTGTTCCAGTTGAAATATCTGCATCCGGGTTGTTCTGGAATAATAGCTCCAATTCGGCGAGGTAGGTTGGAGCGAGCAGGAAATCATCGTCCAGGAAAAGAACAACGTCTGCATCGGGGACTGCGTCCAGAATGGCATTGCGCTGTTTGCAGAGGCCGCGCTGTGACAACAGTATGCGGACAGGGCATGGTAGAAGAGATAACGCCTTGGCATCGACATCAATGAGGCGTGGGACACAGATCAGGATTTCGGCGGGTTGCCGCGTCTGGCGGGCGAGATGCGGGACCACCTCAGTGAGTATATCACGCCGTCCTGCGCTGGGTATGCCGATCACGAGCGCCAAGCCGGGCAATGTCGTTACAGTTTTTTTTGCCGCAACTGCTTGTGCCGCTTCGATAGCCATCATCGCAGACCCTTCGACAAGGCAGGACGGCGGCGGTGGGCCGTGTTGCTCCGGTTCGAGATGACGCCGAGCAGTGACACACGTGAGCGACCAAACGCCTTCAATGCCTCTGTAAGACGCTCGATTGTCAGTTTTTTGGTATTCCCGATCACCACGATGATCCCGTCGACATGAGAGCATATGGTGCGCGTGTCGGCGGATTCTTCAAAGCCAGACATATCGACGATGATGACCTTGTAAAGCGGGCGAAGTTTGACCAGCGCTTCTTTAAGGGCGGACAAGTGTGCGTAACGATAAGGAGGTGTTGCAGAACGCCGGGTCTGTTCGATGGTCAGCAGCGGGAGCGGCACGTCAGAAACCTCCGGCTCTACGCCTGCATCGTGATCGATATACGTACGCTCGGAGCACCTTGTAACACGCGCAAGGCTCGAGACACCGATTCCATCTGACGGATCGCCGAGCACCGACGGATGAATTGGCGTGAGGGCGAAATCGGGTGCAGCATTGAATGCAAGCCGAGTCAGCCGCGCCGCCACGAAATCCGCGTCCACGAGAAGCACCGACTGCTGCTCGTTCTGATAGAGCTGTGCCAAGTTAGTTGCTATTGTCGTCTTGCCTTCGCCGCACCCCACCGAAGTTACACCGATCACCATCGATCCATGGCTTGGGGCAAGTGAATCCAGGGAGTTCTTTACACTCCGGAGCGCTTCGGAGAACGCCGAATAGGGCATATCCAAAACAGCTCGAAGAGGCATAACCGATGAGGGAAGTCTTTCTCTGTGGCCGTTTTCAGCAAGCGCCGGTTTGTAGACAGGCACATTGCCCAAAGATGCGATGCCCAACTCTCGCTGAAGTCGCTCGCTGGACCCCGCTCTTCGGTCGAGAGCACTGCGCAGGACGGCGGCAAACAAGCCGAATGCCATACCGAGTACCATCGAAAAGGGCAGAAGCACGGACGGCTTCGGCCAATTCCGGCTTAACGGTTCAGTTGCCGCCGTCACGATACGTGCGTTTCCAAGTGGAAACGACTGTGTCTGAAATGCGCTGACAAACTGCTGGAGAATGCTCTCGTACAACCGCCTGTAGGTATTGGCCCTGCTTTCTATCTCAGCCAGTTCAACCCGCGCTATGTTTTTGTCCGCTCCTTGACGGTCAGCATTTTCAAACTGCTGATCAGCGAGAGCTTCCCGTTCCTTCGCAACCGCGAGGTTGGAACGATAAAGCGCCTGGACCTGAAGAAGCTCACCGACAATGTTTGATTTTATGCGCGCTATTTCGGTTTCGGTAGCGATGATCGCGGGGTTGCCGGCACTATAGCGTTCCTTCAATCCCTGGAGGCGTGTATCGGCGAGGCGCATTTCCTCGCGCAACTTCTGGATCTGCAGGTTTTCGCCAATCTCCGGCAGATTAGCATCTGTTGAACTGGTCGCGATTAACTTGTTCAAAGTCGATAACTTGGCCTCTGCATCGGCAGTCGCTGCCCGGGCCGATAGCATCTGGCTGCTGATCTCAGCCAGTTGTTGCTGATCCAGCGAAATCGCATCGGTCATGGCTGTTATGTTGTGCTTGTTGCGATACTCTTCGGCTGCCAAGGCAGCTTCCTGTGCCTTGCGACCAACGTCTATCAGTCGCCCTTCGAGCCAGAGCGCTCCCTGCTTGGCCGCTGACTTACGGTCATTCAGACCGTTTTGAATATAGGCCTCTGCCAAAGCATTCGCTGTTCGCGCGGCTTTTTTTGGATCGCCGGAACGGTAGCCGATTTCCAGAACATAAGATTGCCCGACGCGACGAACAGAAACGCGCGACAGAAAGCCGTTCATCGTTCTGCGCATGCGCTCTTCTTCTTCAGGAGGCCCCTGTATTTCATCGCCTCCCCCGGTAATGAGATTCATTACCGACGTCGCATACTCGCGCAAGGTGGACTGCCAGGACGTGGAGTTGACGATTTCAGGATCGTTGAACAAGCCGAGCTTGCTGATGACGTCCTGGGCAATGGCTTCCGATTTGACAATTTCCACCTGGCTCGCAATTTCAGCCGCCTCGATGATGACCGTGCCGGTTGCCGCATCCTGGGAAAGGATGCGGCTCTGTTCGGGATCAATGACGAGACGCACCGTTGCCTCGAAGCTTGATGGCGTTCTAGCGATATAGACCACACCAAATAGGATGCCCAGCACGGTCGAAAGCGCAATAATCGGGATGTTGCTTTTCAGGAAATTGAATAGATCGCGGATGGAGACGGCTTCCATACCTGATGCCTCACGTCTCGCTATGGGAGGAAGGGTCTCAATCGTTCCAAATTCATGGAGTCCCACGTGTTTTTCTCTCCGTTGTATCCTTAGATCCCGGCATGGCTATTGCGACGGCTGGCTTATGATGGAGGTCCATGCCGCCTCGGCCATGCTTGATGAGATGTCATAGCGTACGTCGAGAACGTCGCCGGGTGCGAGTTCCGCAGTTTGCGGAAGCTTTGTCGGCGTGCCGCTACTACCGGCTCTCGTCACCCAAAACTCCAGAGGCTGGACGGCCGCAGCAGCACGTGAGGCGTCCCGAGATACCGTCGCACCTGCTGCCTGCAGCAATTCGATCACTGTCCCGCGTTTCAGCTTCGTGTCTTCGATCTCGGCGGTGACTTCCTGAAGGTCGCGTCCCGCTTCTGTGCGCCGCTGGCCTTTCAAGGTTATGGCATCGCGTTCCGTCTCACTGAGCTTCTGCTTCGCACGCATGGCCGCAATCACCAGATCGAGCTTGTTGCTGCTCAGGTCGGCCACGACCCGTTCCAGTGCCGTCTCTCGCGATTTTGCCAGAGTGCCGGAAGTGACCAATGATGCGATGCTGGCCAGTTCGTCCTGTGCGATTACAATTTGACGGTCCTGCACTGCCGTCTTTTCATCCAGCACGCTGATTTCTTTCTGAAGCAGAACCTGCAAGTCCGAGAGAGCCGTCAACTGTCGCTTTAAAGCTTCGGCGCGCGCCACGAACAGATCTCCCTCACTCCGCATAAAGAGATTCTCGGTGCTGCCTGTGCGGGCATTCATCAACTCGGCAGGAAACGCGACCTTGGGACTGTCGTTCAGTTCTGCTTCAAGACGCGCGCGTTTTGCCATCAATTGTGTCAGAGACAGATCGTAGCGTTTCAGCTCGCCGGCATAGCGCAATTGCTCCAGCTCACTTGAACCGTTCGCATCTTTTCCACGCTCTCGCCCCCCTGCCATTGCCATGGCCTGGGTGATGGTCAGTCCCGGTCGATATTCGAGCTCGCCTGGCTTGGCCACAACACCGGAAATGTACAACACTGGATAGCGTATGATTTCCACGGTTGCGACCGGCGCGGAGGCGAGGCCCGTCTTGGTTTTGAGAAGTCTGGCAATCTTTTCCGCTGTCGAACTTGGGGTTTCGTCTTTCACGGAAAACTCGCCTAGCAGCGGAATTGCCATGGTTCCTTCAGGCGAGACTGAATATTGACCATTGAGCGCCGTCCATTCTTTGTATTCCCCGGTGGAGGCAAGCCATTCAACGATGGTCACCTTCACCTGCGTCAGCGGTAGAAGACTCACTTCTGCTGAAGCTGGACCGGCGAACTGCAGAACCAGCCAGCCAGCCAAGGCACAGTACAAATACCTCGACCGATATCCACGCACCGGATGCGGTGTATTCGAATATGGTGTCAGCATACCGCGCTACCTCGTCGTTGGGGTGCGTTGACCTGCCGGAGTTATTGGCGCGGACCGTCACCATATGCCTCATCATCGCATGGCAACAGACTGAGTAAATTCTCTCTCCTTCGGTTCGCTCTAATCACTTTTGGTAGCAATAACTACGCCTGCACTCCAATTGGGGGAGTAGGAGGCATGTTCCGAGCTAATCCAGTGCGTCTTTTGATAAGGCGAGGCACTCCGTTCAGGGCCGTTTTGTCACTTTGGTGGTCGCCGCGAGACTTATGGCGCTCTGTTCAGACGAGGAGACGCACGAATAGATTGGTCCAGTGGTTGGGGAAGGAAGACCTATGCAAGTAGCGATCATTCACTATTGGCTCATATCTATGCGTGGTGGTGAGAAGGTTATTGAGGCCCTGTGCGACATGTATCCCGATGCAGACATTTTCACCCTGGTCTGCGATCGCGAAAAGCTCTCGGAAAAGATACTACGACACCGGATCTTCACCTCGTTCCTGCAGCATATTCCCGGTTCCAGGAAACATTACCAATCGCTCCTTCCATTGATGCCGTTTGCCTTGGAGAGTTTCGACCTCAGCGACTATGATCTGATCATCTCAAGCGAGTCCGGCCCGGCAAAGGGCATCATCCCGCCGCCGCATGCAGTACATATATGTTATTGTCACTCACCGATGCGCTACTTGTGGGACCAGTACCATTTCTATCGCGGCAACGCTGGGAGGATGGCGAGGTTAATGATGCCGATGCTGACACCCGTGCTGCGGGCGTGGGATGCGAGTTCGAGCCTTCGCGTAGATCGGTTTGTCGCCAATTCGCATCACGTCGCCAATCGCATCGGCAAATACTACAGACGCTCCTCGGTCGTGGTCCATCCACCGGTCGCCACCAACGATTTTGCACCCGGCGCCCAGGTGGACGACTTCTATCTTTGCGCCGGACAAATCGTGGCCTACAAGCGTATAGACTTGGCCGTCCGCGCCTTCACGAAGCTTAGGCGCAATCTTGTCGTGCTTGGCGATGGCGACAGCCGGGAGATCAAGGCGCTCAAGCAGATCGCGGGCCCGACAATAAGGTTCATCGGCCCGGCTTCCTTCGCGGAACTCAAGTCTTATCTTTCGCGCTGCCGCGCACTCGTATTTCCCGGTGAGGAAGATTTTGGCATCGTCCCGGTCGAAGCCATGGCAAGCGGTCGTCCGGTCATCGCCTATGGCCGAGGTGGAGTCCTTGATACGATCGTTCCGGGCCGCACAGGTATTTTGTTCAAGAAACAAACTGTCGAATCCTTGGCAGAAGCCATCGAAATCTTCGAAGCGATGGAAGAACGATTCAATCCCGATACGATCCAGATGCACGCAGCGCAATTCAGCGCTATGAATTTCATGATGGAAATGAAAGTGGTTATCGAACAGGAGCTTGCACGGCGCAACAAAGCGATAGAGCCCATAAAAATGGCAAAGTCGCATTCCCCGCTTTTCGAGGGCGTGGACCAAGTGCCACTGCATTAGGCAGGTCACGTGCGCCAGGCTAGCCGCTATTGAGCGGTGCGCACGATAGAGTGCGGGCCGGGATTTATTTTCATATCTTATATTTGATATGCTGATTGAATTTGTGTTTTTGATTTTGGTTGGATTTTGGTTGCGGGGGCAGGATTTGAACCTGCGGCCTTCAGGTTATGAGCCTGACGAGCTACCGGGCTGCTCCACCCCGCGGAATAATGTTTGGACAGCAAGATGGCCGCTATTTGAGCGACCTCATTTTGGGACGAGGCCCGATTGTTTTGCGATGAGAAGATTATGATTTCATTGCCTTTTGCAGACCTGGCAGCGACCTACTCTCCCGCGTCTTAAGACGAAGTACCATTGGCGCTGGGGCGTTTCACGGCCGTGTTCGGAATGGGAACGGGTGCGGCCGCCCCGCCATAACCACCAGGTCGGCAAAGGGCAATGTTGATGCTTGGCATCAACATTGTTCCCTTTTCTTTGGCAAACCTTAGGTCTTCGCTTTCGCTCAGAAGGGTGCCAAAGCGTTAATACGGAACCGTATTGATGCTTTGCATATTGAGAAGCTGGTTGAGGTTACCCTCATTTGTCTTAGTCGAACACGTTTTGGTTTGTTTCCCTTGCAGTGATTGGACGAAGTCCGCAAGCGCAAGGCGCGTCGCCGAAGGTTCGGCGCGTGGTTCTAAGCGACGGCAAAAAGGGCCGACAGCGTGAGAACAAAACAGATGGCATCATCGAAGCCTTTGGCTTTGATGAGCATGGTCAATGAGAACGATTAAGCCGATCGAGCTATTAGTAACGGTAAGCTTCACACATTGCTGCGCTTCCACACCCGTCCTATCAACGTGGTAGTCTTCCACGGCTCTGATAGGGAATACTCGTTTTTAGGTTGGTTTCCCGCTTAGATGCCTTCAGCGGTTATCCATTCCGTATATAGCTACCCTGCTATGCCGTTGGCACGACAACAGGTCCACCAGAGATACGTCCATCCCGGTCCTCTCGTACTAGGGACAGATCCTATCAATATTCCTACACCCACGGCAGATAGGGACCGAACTGTCTCACGACGTTCTGAACCCAGCTCACGTACCGCTTTAATTGGCGAACAGCCAAACCCTTGGGACCTGCTCCAGCCCCAGGATGCGATGAGCCGACATCGAGGTGCCAAACAACCCCGTCGATATGGACTCTTGGGGGTCATCAGCCTGTTATCCCCGGCGTACCTTTTATCCGTTGAGCGATGGCCCTTCCACGCGGGACCACCGGATCACTATGACCGACTTTCGTCTCTGCTCGACTTGTCAGTCTCGCAGTCAGGCGGGCTTATGCCATTGCACTCGACGACCGATTTCCGACCGGTCTGAGCCCACCATCGCGCGCCTCCGTTACTCTTTCGGAGGCGACCGCCCCAGTCAAACTACCCACCATACACTGTCCCGGATCCGGATAACGGACCGCGGTTAGACATCCATGACGATAAGGGTGGTATTTCAAGGATGGCTCCACAAGAACTGGCGTCCCTGCTTCAAAGCCTACCACCTATCCTACACATGCCGACACGAATGCCAGTGTAAAGCTATAGTAAAGGTGCACGGGGTCTTTCCGTCTGACCGCAGGAACCCCGCATCTTCACGGGGAATTCAATTTCACTGAGTCTGCGTTGGAGACAGCGGGGAAGTCGTTACGCCATTCGTGCAGGTCGGAACTTACCCGACAAGGAATTTCGCTACCTTAGGACCGTTATAGTTACGGCCGCCGTTTACTGGGGCTTCAGTTCAAAGCTTGCACCTCTCCCTTTAACCTTCCAGCACCGGGCAGGCGTCAGACCCTATACGTCGTCTTGCGACTTCGCAGAGCCCTGTGTTTTTGATAAACAGTCGCTACCCCCTGGTCTGTGCCACCCCAAAACACTTGCGTATCCTGGGGTCACGCTTCTTCCGAAGTTACGCGTGCAATTTGCCGAGTTCCTTCAACGCAGTTCTCTCAAGCGCCTTGGTATACTCTACCTGACCACCTGTGTCGGTTTCGGGTACGGTCTATACGGTGGAGCTATTTCCTGGAACCGCTCCACTGCAACACCAATCCAATAAGGTGTTACAATTTGTGCGATCCGTCACTACCACCAGGCCCACGAATATTAACGTGGTTCCCATCGACTACGCGTGTCCGCCTCGTCTTAGGGGCCGGCTAACCCTGCTCAGATTAACTTTAAGCAGGAACCCTTGGTCTTTCGGCGAGGGGGTCTCTCACCCCCTTTATCGTTACTCATGTCAACATTCGCACTTCCGATACCTCCAGGAGCCCTCACGGGTCTCCCTTCACAGGCTTACGGAACGCTCCGCTACCACTGCAGTGACAAGTCACTACAATCCTCAGCTTCGGTGCATGGCTTTAGCCCCGGTACATTTTCGGCGCAAAGACCCTTATTTAGACCAGTGAGCTGTTACGCTTTCTTTAAATGATGGCTGCTTCTAAGCCAACATCCTGGTTGTTTTGGGATCCTCACATCCTTTCCCACTTAGCCATGACTTGGGGACCTTAGCTGGAGGTCAGGGTTGTTGCCCTCTTCACGACGGACGTTAGCACCCGCCGTGTGTCTGCCGATTAGTACTCCTCGGTATTCGGAGTTTGGTTAGGATCAGTAAGACGGTGAGTCCCCATAGCCCATCCAGTGCTCTACCCCCGAGGGTATTCGATCGACGCACTACCTAAATAGTTTTCGCGGAGAACCAGCTATCTCCGAGTTTGATTGGCCTTTCACCCCTAGCCACAAGTCATCCCGATCTATTGCAACAGATATGGGTTCGGTCCTCCAGTTGGTGTTACCCAACCTTCAACCTGCTCATGGCTAGATCACTCGGTTTCGGGTCTAATGCATCTAACTCAATCGCCCTATTAAGACTCGCTTTCGCTGCGCCTACACCTACCGGCTTAAGCTTGCTAGATACACTAAGTCGTTGACCCATTATACAAAAGGTACGCCGTCAGGCTTGCGCCCTCCGACTGCTTGTAGGCATCCGGTTTCAGGTTCTATTTCACTCCCCTTGTCGGGGTGCTTTTCACCTTTCCCTCACGGTACTGGTTCACTATCGGTCATGCACGAGTACTTAGGCTTGGAGAGTGGTCTCCCCATGTTCAGACAGGATTTCACGTGTCCCGCCCTACTCAAGGACAATCAGTGTTCTACGCCTACGGGGCTGTCACCCACTTTAGCCAAGCTTTCCAACTTGTTCGGCTTTATTCCTGATTGCCACTGGCCTGGTCCGCGTTCGCTCGCCGCTACTAACGGAGTCTCGGTTGATGTCCTTTCCTGCAGGTACTTAGATGTTTCAGTTCCCTGCGTTCGCTTCTTACCCCTATGTATTCGAAAGTAAGATACCTTATATCAATGCTTGGAAACCCAAACCGAGCCTAAACTCAATTTGGATTCTCCAAGCATCTAAGGTGGGTTCCCCCATTCGGAAATCCATGGATCAAAGCTTATTCGCAGCTCCCCACAGCTTATCGCAGCGTATCACGTCCTTCATCGCCTGTGCATGCCAAGGCATCCACCAAATGCCCTTAAAACACTTAATCGTTCTCATTGCCAATGCTCATCCTTATTCGAACCTAAAGCCAGATCTCAAAGCCTAAACTTCAAAATCAAACCAAAGGTCTGGCCACCGGGGAAGTGTTAAAAACCCCGTACCAATCACCCCAACACACAAGGTAAAACCCAATGCATAACGAATGACCAAAAGACCGGTTACCTTTTACAACCAGCCCTGTCAGATGCCATCGACGTGTTCGATCCGGTCCCTTTCTTGGAGTTACGCCGAGCAACTCACACGGAACCAGATCTTTAAGACCAGCTTCTCGAGATCAAATCCGGTACCGCGCGGTCAGGCAACGGTAATCCGATGTGCCGTCAGACAAGGGCCTAAACCCTCAAACAACGACAGCATCCAGAGTGACAAGCTTCCCACCTACATCCAATCCCTCACCAAAATCCGGTCGGCTAGACCGTCATAAGGTTCACCGGGAAAGGGTTCGGACA
>NZ_CM169893.1:55000-282500 GCF_057158725.1 Agrobacterium sp. H141 | reverse complement strand
AGATGCCAAGAAATTCTTGGCCTATCTTGCGTCACCGGATGTGCAAACCAAGGTGAACGAAACGCTTGGCCAGCTTCCGGTCAACAACAAGTCCAAGACGCCGGAGGATCCTTTCCTGAAGCAGGGCTTTGAAATGCTGTCCAATGCCTATGCGCTTGCGCAGTTCTACGACCGGGACGCGCCGGCCGAGATGGCCAAGGCCGGCATGGAAGGCTTCCAGGAATTCATGGTGAAACCTGACAGAGTGGACCAGATTCTGGAGCGCCTCGAGAAGATCCGCGGCCGCGTCTACAAATAAACGCGATCCTCCCGGGTGGGGCGGCGGTTGCCCAATGGCGCCGTCGCCCGCCACACAATATCCCATAAGATGATAGGTGCTGTCGTGCCGAACGCCACATCCAGCCACCATGGTTTCTGGAAGCGAAATCAGCTCAAGCTTGCTCCTTGGCTGTTCCTGCTGCCAGCCATGGCTATGTTCGTAGTCTATGTTGTCATCCCCATCTTCCAGTCGATCTGGATCAGCTTTCATGACTGGGATGGCCTCGGCCAAATGACCTGGATCGGCCTTGGCAATTACGCAGAGCTATTGACCGACGACACATTCTATACGGCTCTTGAGAACAATGTCATATGGTTGGTGCTCTATCTGCTGTCGATCCCGGCAGGTCTGGCCGTAGCACTCTTTCTCAACCAGTCTGTTTTCGGCATCCGGCTCTACAAGTCGCTGTTCTTCTTTCCCTTTGTGATCAGCCAGGTCGTCGTCGGCCTCATTTTCACCTGGTTTTATGCGCCGGACTTCGGACCGCTCTCGCTCCTCATCCAGAAGCTGACCGGCGAGCAGGTGGCTATTCTTGCCGATGAACGCTACGCCACCTATGGCATAATACTTGCGGGCCTTTGGCCGCAAACAGCCTATTGCATGATCCTCTACCTGACGGGGCTCAACAACATCAATCCCGAGCAGGTCGAAGCCGCACGTATGGATGGTGCCAAGGGGCTTTCCATGCTTTGGCATGTAATCTTGCCGCAGCTTGCGCCGGCAACCTTTATCGCTCTTGTGGTTACTGTCATTGGCTCGCTGCGATCCTTTGACCTTGTGTCGATCATGACAGCCGGCGGGCCTTATGGCTCGACGCAGGTCTTATCCTATTTCATGTATGAACAAGCCCTGTCGGAATACGGGTTCCGCATGGGATATGGCGCGGCCATCGCGGTTGTCCTGTTCCTGATCATGATGGTGTTCATCACGCTCTTCATTGTTCGCATGCTCGTCCAGGAAAGGAACGGCTGATGTTCCCGAAACCGATCGAGAAATCCGCACCGCTTGTCCAGGTTGGCTACAAGCTCTTGCTGCCCGTCGCCCTCGTTCTGTGGCTATTGCCGCTGATTGGCGTTGCCATCACCTCTGTGCGACCGGCGGGCGATCTTGCAGCCGGCAATTATTTCGGCATTCCGTCCGGTTTTGCCGGGGTGACGAACTATTCTGCTGTGTTCGAGAATTCGCCCATCGGCTATTACATCCTCAATTCGTTCAAGATCACCATACCCTCGGTCATCGGGGCCGTGGCCCTATCCTGCCTTGCGGGCTTTGCTCTCGCCGTCTATCGCTTCAAGGGCAACCTCTTCCTGTTCTTCATTTTCGTTGCAGGCAATTTTATCCCCTTCCAGATCCTCATGGTGCCGGTGCGCGATCTGTCGCTGAAGCTTGGCCTTTATGATACCGTCACCGGTCTCGTTCTGTTTCATGTGGCCTTTCAGACCGGGTTCTGCACGCTCTTCATGCGCAACTTCATCAAGGGGCTTCCCTTTGCATTGATTGAATCAGCGCGGGTGGAAGGCGTGTCGGAATGGAAGATTTTCCGCCATATCGTCTTGCCACTCATGCGCCCCGCGATTGCTGCCCTCTCGGTGCTGATCTTCACCTTCGTCTGGAATGATTATTTTTGGGCAACCGTGCTGGTTCAGAGCCAGAATGCCATGCCGGTGACCGCCGGCCTCAATTCGCTCAACGGCCAATGGGTGGCCGCCTGGAACCTGGTTTCTGCGGGATCCATCGTTGCTGCACTTCCACCGGTTGCCATCTTCTTTCTAATGCAGCGGCATTTCATTGCCGGCCTTACACTTGGAGCCACCAAGGGATGAGTAATATCCTGACGATCGGCGAGGGCGACCTTTGCCTGACGCTGAAATTGCCCGAAACCGGCATGCCGGAAATCCTGGCCTTCGGTAGCCGAACGCCGCAGGTGGACGATCCATTGCTGGATATCGAGCGTTCAAGCCGCAATAACGGCATGGACGAGGCAGTGCCATCTGCGGTCCTGCTGCCAACCGGCGGGATGGGTTACTTCAACTGGCCCGCAATCTCGGGTCATCGGGACGGACGCGATTTCATTGTGCAGTTTTCGCAATGGACGTCCCGAACCGAGGGACGGAAAACCATCCTGACGGGTTGCGACGCGGTTTCGTTGATCGACCTCGAGATCATTCTGGGCACTCATGCCGGCGGGATCATTTCCATGGCGACCCGGTTGACCAATCGGGGTGCTGCGCCCTTCCAGCTCGACCGCTGTGCCGCTGCGACTTTCCTGATCGATGACAGCGAGGTGGCCGTCACCAGTTTCACCGGCATGTGGTGCCGTGAGTTCCAGATGCGTGAGGAAATGCTGGGCAATGGTGTCTGGCTGCAGGAAAACCGGCGCGGCCGTACCTCGCACGACCGGTATCCCATGCTGTCGCTGAGTGGAACGCAAACAGGTTTTGCAGTCGCACTCGGTTGGAGCGGAAACCACCAGATCGTGATTGATCGCATTGATGACGGGCGCCGTCTTGTCCATCTGGGTGAGCTGTTCGAACCCGGCGAAATCCGTCTGGCACCGGGCGAAACTTACCAAAGCCCGACTGCCTACGCTGCCTCCGACAGCATGGCCTTCCATGCGTTCTTAAGAGATGAGTTGCTCCCTTGGCCGAAAGGCCGGATGAGCCCGCGGCCAGTGACGCTCAACACCTGGGAGGGCAACTACTTCGATCACAAGGTCGACCACCTGAAGGCACAGGCAACGGCGGCAGCCTCGCTTGGCATCGAGCGCTTCGTGCTGGATGATGGCTGGTTTGGACGCCGCGATGACGACACGACGAGCCTCGGCGACTGGGACATCGATCCGCGCAAATATCCAGAAGGTCTGGGGCCACTGGTCGACCACGTCACGAGCCAGGGCATGGAATTCGGCATCTGGTTCGAGCCGGAAATGATCAATCAGCAATCGGAACTCTTCAAGGCGCATCCGGAATGGGCGCTGCAGATTGAAGGCCGCCCGCGTCTGCCATCACGCAATCAGCTCGTCTTGGATCTGACCCACAAGGATGTGGTCGAATATCTGTTCGAAAAGATCGACGCGGTGCTCGCCCATCATTCGATTTCATACATCAAATGGGACATGAACCGCGATCTGACCCATGTCGGTGGACGCGAAGGCTGTGCTCGCACATCTGCTCAAACCCACGCCGTTTACCGCCTTATGGACCGCATCCGCGACGCACATCCCCATGTAGAAATCGAAAGCTGCTCCTCCGGTGGTGGACGAATTGACTTTGGCGTTCTAGCCCATACTCACCGCGTATGGACATCGGATTGTACGGACGCACTGGAACGACTGGAAATTCAGCGCGGCGCCGGCCTTTTTCTTCCGCCGGAAATTCTCGGTAGCCATATTTCTGCAAGCCCCAACCACCAGACCGGTCGACGCCACAGCTTGGCCTTTCGAGCCATCGTTGCCATGGCCTACCATCTCGGCGTGGAACTCAACCCTCTGGAACTGACGGATGACGAGCGTGGCGAGCTATCGACTTATATCGAAACCCATAAGCGACTTCGCTCCCTACTCCATGCGCCGGGTGCCAATTTTCAACTGGAACCAGTGGACGGTAGATATGTCTGGGGCGCTGCCAGCGCAGACCGGATCGCCGTCTTTGTGGCACAGGGGCCGCAAATGGTGGGCGAACAACCGGCACCATTGAAATTACCGGAAAGCGTTACCGCCTATGGAGGCAAATGGCGCGTCGCCTCGATCCTGCCGGCGGCGCCTGAATTCCTGCGCTTCTCGGATGGCCAGCGGCGTCTGCTCAAGGGTGATTTGGCATTCGACCTCGACAGCCTCTCTGCGGTCGGTCTGCCTCTCCCTATGCTCAGGCCTGAAAGCGCGTTTTTGATCGAACTTGAACCGTCAAATGGAGGAACGGCCCATGGCTGATGTCAACTTGCGGAGTGTTGAAAAGCAGTTCGGTGCCGTCAAGGTGATCAAGGGCGTCGATCTCACCGTGAAGGACGGAGAGTTCTGCGTCTTCGTCGGTCCATCCGGCTGCGGAAAATCAACCTTGTTGCGCATGATTGCCGGCCTGGAAGACATCAGCGCCGGAGAACTGACAATTGGCGGCGAGGATATGACTACGGTTGGCCCCTCGGAGCGTGGCGTGGCGATGGTGTTCCAGTCCTATGCGCTTTATCCTCATATGACGGTTGCCGAGAATATCGGGTTTGGCCTGAAAATGACGGGCCACGACAAGGCTCTGATCGAGAAACGTACCGCACATGCGGCGGAGCTGCTGCAATTGGAGCCGCTGCTGCAGCGCAAGCCCGGGCAGCTTTCCGGTGGACAGCGTCAGCGTGTCGCCATCGGTCGTGCGATCGTGCGCGAGCCCGAAGTCTTTCTGTTCGACGAGCCTCTTTCCAATCTCGACGCAGCACTTCGTGTGCAGATGCGTGGCGAATTGTCAAAACTCCACGACGATCTGAAAGCGACAATGATCTACGTGACCCATGACCAGGTGGAAGCCATGACGATGGCTGACAAGATTGTGGTCCTTTCCGCTGGCCATATTGAACAGGTGGGCTCCCCGCTGGAACTTTATCACCGGCCGAACAACATGTTCGTGGCCGGCTTCATCGGCTCGCCGAAAATGAATTTTCTCCCGGTCGAGGCAAGTGCGGTCAGCGAGGGCAAAATCACCGTGAAATTGCCGGGTGGCAGCGAACTGCCCCTCGACGCGCAGGGGCGAACGTTTTCCGGCGGCAAAGTAACATTGGGCATCAGACCCGAACACCTCTCTGCTGGCGGCGAAGGTGATGCAATCGTCGCAGGCAAGATCCGTCTTTCGGAGCATTTGGGCTCGGAAACGCTGTTTTTCATCAATCTTGAGGATGCAACAGATATCGCCGTGAAGGCAGATGGTCTGGCGCAACAACGATCAGGTGATACGCTGTCGGTTGGCATTCCGGCAAAGGCTTGCCATCTCTTCGACGCGTCGGGCAAAGCCATCATCAATGGAGACCTGACCCGCTGATGCTTGGAGTTTGCTATTATCCTGAACACTGGGACGAAAGCCGGTGGGAGACCGATGCGCGGCGCATGCGCGAGCTTGGCATTTCCTTCGTGCGGATCGGTGAATTTGCCTGGTCGCGCCTCGAGCCGAAACGCGACGACTTCCGGTTTGAATGGCTCGACCGCGCCATGGCTGTCCTGGCAGATGCAGGACTGAAGGTCGTGCTCGGCACGCCCACGGCCACGCCGCCCAAATGGCTTGTCGACGCGCATCCCGACATTCTGCCCTATGACGAAAATGGCAATGTGCGGGGCTTCGGCTCGCGCCGCCATTACACCTTCTCGTCTGAGACGTATCGACGCGAAAGCAAGAGAATCGTCGAAATCATCGCCAAACGGTATGGCCAGCATCCGGGCCTGGTCGGCTGGCAAACGGACAATGAATATGGCTGTCATGATACCATCTTGTCGTGGGGCCCGGAGGATCTAAAGGCATTTCGCTCCTGGCTGCGCCTGCGCTACCAGAGCGTCGATCAGTTAAACGAGGCATGGGCCACCGTGTTCTGGTCGATGGAGCTTGGAAGCTTCGAGGATGTCGAATTGCCGATGGGCACGGTGACGGAACCCAACCCGGCGACCCGACTGGATTTCTGGCGCTTTCATTCCGGTCAGGTCGCGTCCTATGACAAGATGCAATGCGACATCATTCGCGCGCATTCGCCCGGTCGCTGGATCACTCATAATTTCATGGGCTTCGTTTCGGACTTCGATCATTATGCCGTGGGCGACAATCTCGATCTGGCATCGTGGGACAGCTATCCGATCGGTTTTGTGGAGAAATTCCCGTTTTCCGAAGAGGAGCGCAATCGCTGGGCGCAGACCTCGCATCCTGATATCGCCCCCTACCACCATGACCTCTATCGCGCCGTCGGCCGGGGTCGCTTCTGGGTCATGGAGCAGCAGCCGGGGCCCGTGAACTGGGCACCGTGGAACCCGGTTCCCAAGCCCGGCATGGTCCGCCTCTGGACATGGGAAGCCATCGCACATGGGGCAGAAGTCGTCAGCTATTTCCGCTGGCGCCAGGCGCATTTCGCGCAGGAACAGATGCATGCCGGACTTAATCTTCCCGGACTGGACGAATTGTCTGTCGGCGGCAAGGAAGCCCAACAAGTTGCACAAGAACTCAAGCAGTTGGGCGAACTTCCACCGGTCACGAAGGCGAGCGTTGCTCTTATTTTCGACTACCAGACCTACTGGTCGACCACGATCCAGCCGCAGGGGCAGGATTTCCGCTACGAAGAACTCGTTTTCCGCTGGTATGAAAGCCTGAGACGGCTTGGGCTCGACATCGATTTTGTCCGACCGGGTGAAAGCCTGGCGGGCTATGACCTCGTTATCGTGCCGTGCATCACCGATGTAACGCTTGCAATGGAAAATGCCCTTGGCGAATGCAAAGCGACGATCCTGATCGGACCGCGCTCAGGAAGCCGTGATCGCAACTTCCAGATACCGGATGTTCTTCCACCAGGCCCGCTTACAGATCTGACCGGCAATAGAATAGTCCAGGTCTCGACCCTGAGACCGGGCTTGTCTGATGCAGTATCGGGAGAGGTGTGTGGGGCGGGCATCCGTTGGCGCGAGACGGTGGAGGCAAAGACATCCTCTGTCCTCGCAGGCTTTGCAAACGGTGATCCGGCCCTGACGGTGAAGGGCAAGATGTATTATCTCGCCTGTTGGCCCGACGACATTCTGCTGGGCAAGGTGATGGAACTTGTTGCCAGACAAGCCGGATTGGCCACAATGGCACTGCCCCCACATATTCGCGTCCGCCGTCGCGGTGCACTGGCTTTCGCCTTCAATTACGGGCCGGAAGATTGGACGCTACCAACCGATATCGAGCCACTGATGGGAGCTTCTGTTATGGCCCCGCAAAGCGTATCTGTGTGGATGACTGGCTAGGGCGGTTGCTAGCCTCAGTGATCAGACACAAAAAAGGCCAGGCAAATTTTGCCTGACCCCGATTGGTAATTTGCTTTCAACAGTGCCAGTACATCCGTGGTCAAAGGAAAGCAGTTACCGATTATACGGCCTGCAGATTGCAAGCTGACATCTTGCCCGACTTGCTGTCGCGCTCAAGGTCGAAGCTGATCTTCTGGCCTTCAACGATGTCGCGCATGCCGGCGCGCTCAACTGCAGAGATGTGCACGAATGCATCGTCGCCGCCGTTGTCAGGCTGAATGAAGCCGAAGCCCTTGGTGGAATTAAACCATTTAACTGTGCCAGTGGTCATGATGAACCCTTTCATAGCAATAAGATGACCACAGCGCGGAAACGCTGCGGATGATGATCACGATTTTTGAAAGGAAGGTTCGTTCAGGACGCGGTGCTAATCGCGCAGTAACCAAAGCTAAGCAAGCAAATATCGACAGGCACATACCTATGCGCATTGAAGAGGCATGTCAACTTTTAGTTTTCCCGCACAAGAAATTCTACCATTGAGGGAGTTATTGCGCCGTGCACTTCATCAACAAGTGCGGCATATCTCTTTGTGAACCGGTGACATTGGACGGATTGAAGCTGTTGGGTCCCGGGTTTTGATGGCGCAGCATTTTTCCAAACCCGGAGAGCAGCTCCATGGGATCGACGAAAGGCGGCTGTGAGGTGGAAGAAGCAGGTTTCTAACCCGATCTGGTTTGCCGGAACAAAAGCACGGCCGAGACTGAGGTTCAGATTATAAGGGGTATGTCGAATCCAGCTTCCTGTCTGCGAGCAGTCGAACAAGCCAGTCGACGAACACTCTTACTTTGTTGCTCAAATGCCGGTTCGGCGGGTAGACGATGTAAAGGGGAATGGGATCGCTTTGCCAGTCGGGCAGCACCTGCACGAGCTCTCCCTTTTTGATGAATTCTGCTGCCATGAAAGACGGCACGAGAGCAACGCCGAGACCAGCCAGTGCTGCGGTCAGATAACTGCGAGCATCATTGACAGCGACGACATGGCGCGGATCGATTTCCAGCTTCTCGCCTTCCCTTTCGAAGTTGAAAGCCATTGTTCGATTGTTTCCGCCGGTGAAATAGCTAACGCTGTGATGCTTCGTCTCAAGTTCCGATGGGTGTTCCGGCGTACCGTGTCGTTCCAGGTAAAGTGGCGCCGCGCATATGATCATCGCAACATCTGTGACGCGTCGTGCAATCAGCGACTGGTCGGCAGGCACCCCGCCACGCAGAGCGCAATCCACGTTTTCCGCAAGATAGTCGACGGTTCGGTCGCCAACGCCGAGGTCGACACGGATGTCAGGATATCTTTGGTAAAAATCGCAGAGGGCCGGAATGACAAGCCAATCAGCAAAGGCGCCCGCCATCTCGATGCGCAGCCGCCCGCTGGGCGAGGTGTGCGAACTAGAAATGCTGGTATCGAGTTCGTCGATCTCGGAAATGATACCGATTGCGCGCTCGTAGTACAGGGCGCCATCGGTCGTGACCATGACACGGCGCGTCGTGCGGTTCAGCAGCTTGGCGTGAAGATGTGCCTCCAGTCCCTGGATAAGATTAGTCACCGTTGCCTTCGGAAGACTCAAGGCCGACGCTGCCCGCGTAAAGTTGCCCATCTCCACCACCCGGACAAAGGCCCGCATCGCTGATAACTGATCCATGTGACAGTTCCTGTCAGTCTGCACTGCAAAATTGTTCGAAATTTGGAACAGTGCGCTCGCAATATGGCGCTTGTTCAGAATAACGAATAATATAATTTGTAGTCAGACGCAACAGGTTGGTTCGTTCCTCGAATGCAACTTTTGGTGCCGGTTGGCACTTGTCGGATGATTTTCGATGCCCCGGCGATGCAGGGCTGCAATTTATGAAAGGAGATTGACGTGCGTATTCCTCGCTATATTCCATTTCCTGTCATGTTGTTCGTCAGCCTTGTGCTGGCACCATTGCGCTCGGAGTAGCAGGTTCGATGTCAGTTGAAGTCAAGGATATGGTGCTGGACCATGTTTCCCTCGGAAGCGTCGCGGTGCGCGTTTACGAGGGCGCCGCATGTGACAAGGGCCCCCCTGTCTTGATCTATTTTCAAGGCGGCGCCTTTGGTAATCCCGCTTCAGCCCTATGCCCTATGGCGGAGTGTCTGGCCGACACGGGTGCGATCGTGATCGTACCGGACTACAATATGCAGGGGTCGGTCTTTCCAAAGCCGCTGGAAGTTGGATTTTCTGTATTCTCCTACATGGCCAAGAAGCGGTCAGGGTTTGGCAACAGAAAATCTCTCTTGATGGTTGGTGGCGAGGAAGCCGGTGGCAATATAGCGGCAGCCGTCGCTCTGAAAGCCCGCGACCGTTTCGCAGATGAACTTGACGGACAGGTCCTGGCGTCGCCGCTTCTTGATCCATTCATGGGGTCGCCGTCCTCTCGAAATGCCGAATGCATCGGCATGAGAGAGCGTTGGTCTGAGGGTTGGAGCCACTACCTCAGTGGAGGCATGTGCCATCCATATGCTGCGCCATCGGTCTGTTCTCGACTGGCCGGTCTGGCGCCGGCACTTGTTCTGTCATCGAAGGACGATCCGCTCCTTGATGAGACAATTGCCTATGCCTTGCGATTGTCCGCTGCGGGTGTCGAAGTTCATCAACATGTTCTCCCCGCCGGGACAGGCTGGCCAGCACTTTACGGTGGGAAAACGGATGAACCGTCGAGTTGGCAAGACAGTGCAAAAAGCCAGTTCTCGGATTTCGTTCGCGAAATTGGCGTTAACTGATTTGATTTGAACACGATTTGATCTTGAGCGGTTGTTCCGGCCGCAAGGAGTTGAAACATGACAATGACATTTAAACGCTGGGCCCTTGCTGGCACCGGCATAGGACTTGCTGCGTCCATTTCAGCCGCCGCCCTATTCTTCGATTTACCGGCTGGCACGGTCGCAAGTGCATCGGAAGAGACAAGCGCACCTGCCGCGGCGCCGGCGACGCCCGTGACAGTGGCGGTTGTTCAAAGCCGCAGCATCACCACATGGCAACAATTTTCCGGACGACTGGAAGCGGTCGAGCGGGTGGATGTGCGCCCTCGCGTTGGCGGTGCGATCCAGTCGGTGGAATTCCGCGAGGGTGCGTTGGTGAAGGCAGGCGACCTCCTCTTCACTATCGATCCCGCACCCTACGAGGCGACCTTTGCCCAGGCAGCAGGGCAGGTCGCCTCGGCGGAAGCCAAGGTTGCGCTTGCCAATACCGAGCTTGATCGCGGGCAGCGACTTGCCGGAAACCGCACCATCTCCCAGAGCGATCTCGACCAGCGAAAGAACGCTGTCGCGGAAGCTAAAGCCAATTTGAGGACGGCCCAGGCGACCCTGCAGTCTGCTCAGCTTGAGCTCGATTATACCAAGGTCAGGGCACCTATTTCGGGACGGGTCGGCAAGGTCGAGATTACCGTCGGCAACCTCGTTTCTGCCGGAACAGCCTCGCCGGAACTGACGACACTTATATCGGCCGATCCCATCTATGTCAGTTTTAACGCCAGCGAAGAGACCGTTGCACGGATTCTTTCCGAGTTGCCTGCCACCGACGGCACCCTGGCACCGATCGACCAGATCCCCGTTGAGATCGGCACGCTCGCCGACCAAGGCACGCCGCGAAAAGGCAGAGTCCAGCTGATCGGCACTGAGGTCGATGTCTCTAGCGGCACGATTGCCGTTCGCGCCGTGATCGATAATCCGGAGGGTCGCCTGATTCCCGGGCAGTTCGTCCGCATACGAATGGGCGAGCCACACCCTCAGGACAAGATCCTCGTCAGTCAACGCGCTATCGGAACGGACCAGGACAAGAAGTTCGTGTTCGTGGTCGACGCAGACAACAAGGTGGCCTATCGCCCGGTTGAGCTTGGCGGTAGCGCGGACGGCGAACGCATTGTCGAAAATGGTCTCGCCAATGGTGATCGCATTATCGTCAACGGTTTGCAGCGTGTCGGGCCGGGCGCGCTGGTTGATCCGCAAAGCGAAGAGTCGGTCGCAGCGGCAAAGTAACCTAAGGCGGAGCGCTCGCGCTCCGTCCACTATTCCCAAATCATCGAACCAAGCTGGTGGACACCGTTCCTCCGGCCATGTGTCGGTTTGTCCAAATTTTACCCTGGAGAGGGCCCTGTCATGAACATTTCCAGATTTTTCGTCGACCGACCGGTATTCGCGGGAGTGCTGTCGATCCTGATCGTCATCGCCGGCCTGATCGGTATGCGCATGCTGCCGATCTCGGAATATCCCGACGTCGTCCCGCCATCCATTGTCGTGCGCGCTGTCTATCCGGGCGCAAACCCGGTGGTGATCGCCGAGACGGTCGCAACCCCGCTCGAAGAGCAGATCAATGGCCTTGAAGGCATGCTTTACATGAACAGTCAGGCAACCTCTGACGGTGTGCTGACGCTCACTGTCACGTTCAAGCTTGGCACCGATCCCGACAAGGCTCAGCAACTGGTTCAAAATCGCGTATCGCAGGCAGAGCCAAGATTGCCATCGGAAGTGCGTGCACTCGGTGTGACGACCGTGAAGAGTTCGCCGGATTTCATTATGGTGGTCAACCTTGTGTCCACCACAGATCGCTACGACGTCACCTATCTGCGCAACTATGCCACCCTGAACATCAAGGATCGGCTGGCGCGCATCGAGGGTGTTGGACAGGTTCAGGTATTTGGTGCCGGCGATTATGCCATGCGGATCTGGATCGATCCACAAAAAGCGGCGCAGCATTCGCTGGCTGCAAGCGACATCACAAACGCCATCCGCCAGCAGAACGTTCAGGCCGCAGCGGGAATCATTGGCGCCTCACCGAGCCCAGCCGGTGTCGATCTGCAGCTCAACGTCAACGCACAGGGTCGTCTTCGCACGCCTGAGGAATTCGGTGAGATCATCGTGAGTTCGGGTTCCGAGGGCCAGATCACGCGCTTGAAGGATGTCGCCCGCATTGAGATGGGCGCTGCCGACTACACATTGCGATCCCTGCTGGACGGCCAACCGGCTGTCGCGATTGCTGTGCTTCAGGCACCCGGTTCCAACGCCATCGAGATTGCTGACAATGTGCATGCGACCATGGATCAGCTGCAGCTGGCCATGCCAGACGGCGTAAAATACGAGATCGTCTACGACACGACGGAATTCGTGCGTTCCTCCATCGAAAAGGTCATTCACACCCTGCTTGAGGCCGTGGCCCTCGTCGTCCTCGTGGTGATCCTGTTTCTGCAGACATGGCGGGCCTCCATCATTCCGCTGATCGCCGTTCCCGTTTCCATCATCGGCACGTTCGCGGTCATGTATGCGTTCGGCTTCTCGGTGAATGCGCTGACGCTCTTTGGACTCGTACTGGCGATCGGCATCGTGGTCGATGACGCAATCGTCGTCGTTGAAAATGTCGAACGTAATATCGAGGATGGGCTGAGCCCGCGCGAGGCAACCTATCGTGCCATGCGTGAGGTCTCCGGGCCGATCATAGCAATAGCCCTGGTGCTGGTTGCGGTATTTGTGCCGCTTGCCTTCATCAGCGGACTGTCAGGTCAGTTCTATCGACAGTTTGCGCTGACAATCGCCATCTCGACCGTCATTTCAGCCATCAATTCTTTGACGCTGTCGCCGGCGCTGGCTGCCCTCTTGCTGAAGGATCGTCATGCCCCGAAAGACTGGCTGACCCGCGGGATGGACCGCGTCTTCGGCGGCTTCTTCCGTGGGTTCAACCGCGTTTTCGGCGCAGCATCCAACGGCTACAGTCGCGGCGTCGGTGGTCTCATGTCCCGCAAAACGCTGGTGATGTTTGTGTATCTCGCGCTGATCGGAGCGACATATACGGTCTTCAGCGCAGTGCCGGGCGGCTTCGTACCCGCACAGGACAAGCAATACCTCATCGGCTTTGCACAATTGCCGGACGGCGCCAGCCTCGATCGTACCGAAGACGTCATCAAGCGTATGAGCGAGATCGCGCTGGAACAACCGGGCGTGGCTCATGCGATCGCCTTCCCCGGTCTGTCGATCAACGGCTTCACGATTGGCTCCAATTCGGGCATCGTATTCGCTGTTCTCGATGATTTCTCAAAGCGCACGACACCGGAGTTATCGGGTGGCGCCATTGCAATGCAATTGAACCAGAAATTTGCCGGTATCCAGGACGCCTTCATTGCCATGTTCCCGCCACCGCCGGTCAACGGCCTTGGCTCGACAGGCGGTTTCAAATTGCAGATTGAGGATCGGGCCGGCCTTGGCTATCAGGCGCTCGATCAGGCAACCAAGGCGTTCCTTGGCAAGGCCTACCAGACACCGGAGCTTGCGGGTCTGTTTTCGAGTTTCCAGATCAATGTTCCGCAGCTATACGCGGATCTGGATCGCTCGAAGGCCGAGCAACTGGGCGTGTCGGTGACCGATGTCTTCGAAACGCTGCAGATCTATCTCGGCTCACTCTATGTCAACGACTTCAATGCTTTCGGACGCACCTACAGCGTGCGGGTGCAGGCTGATGCCGCCTTCCGTGCTCAGCCGGAGGATATCGGCCAGCTTGAGGTCCGTTCGCGCTCGGGTCAGATGATCCCGCTATCGGCTTTGTTGAAGGTTGACAGCGCCACGGGCCCGGAGCGGACAACCCGATATAACGGCTTCCTCGCCGCCGATATCAATGGTGGCCCGGCCCCAGGCTTCTCGTCCGGGCAAGCGCAGGCCGCGGTTGAGCGCATTGCCGCAGAAACACTACCGACCGGTATAGAGTTCGAGTGGACCGATCTGACTTACCAGCAAATACTTGCGGGCAATTCGAGCATTGTCGTATTCCCGCTCGCTCTACTGCTGGTCTATCTTGTGCTGGCAGCCCAATACGAAAGCCTGACACTGCCGATTGCGATCATCATGATCGTGCCCATGGGCGTGCTCGCGGCTCTGGCCGGGGTCTGGTACACTGGCGGAGACAACAACATCTTCACCCAGATAGGTCTTGTGGTGCTGGTGGGGCTGTCTGCGAAAAACGCAATCCTGATCGTCGAATTCGCGCGCGAGCTCGAGTTCGAGGGTCGCAGTCCCGTCAAGGCAGCGATCGAGGCAAGCCGACTTCGTTTACGTCCGATCCTGATGACCTCGATGGCTTTCATCATGGGCGTGGTCCCTCTGGTGATTTCGACCGGGGCCGGCGCAGAAATGCGGGCAGCCATGGGGCTTGCGGTGTTCTGCGGTATGATCGGGGTCACCTTCTTCGGCATCTTCATGACACCGGTATTCTACGTTCTGCTGCGCAGGCTGTCCGGCAATCGACCACTGGTTCAGCACCATGAAGACGTGCCGGCAGAAGCCATCTCGGTTCCTCAACGCGCAGCGGCAGAGTAAACGAGAACGCTCCGAAGGCGCTCTCTCCCTGCAACGGACAAACCCGTCTATTTTGACGGGTTTGTCGAAGGGACCGGCATAAGCTGTGGCCTGCTTGTGTGAAATGTCTTCGCCATCTAGTTGAAAAGACTCTCGGAAACCATTGTTCCGAATCCTTGACGCCTGGCGCGCCATCATAAGTGGACCTGGATAATTCGTTCTCATGGACGGTATCTTGTAGGAGTTGCGCACGCGCAACCAATGCGCAGACGGAGTGAACCGAAAAGTAGGTCGCGCATGAAGGTTGCTGATCCCGAGCCAATATAGTTTGATGAGTCCGGGTCAGAGGTTGCATTTATGCGTAATAGATTTCGAGCTGTCGTCATCATCGCTCTTTTGTCTCTCATTTCAGTCGGCAGCGCGTCGGCCGATGAGAAAACCTTTGGACCATTCATCGTCGACGATGACTATCCCGATGTGATCATTCTCAATGGCGAAATCGACGTTAGCTCCGCGCTGAACTTCAGGCGCGTCCTTGATGCGGCTCCAAACGCCAAAGTGGTCGCTCTCAATAGCCCAGGCGGCAATGTGCAGATGGGACTTTTGATTGCAGACGATATCCATCAAAGGAAGCTGACAACCTACATCCCCAAAGGAAGTGGTTGCTATTCGGCCTGTGCTTACATCTTCCTTGCCGGCGTAGCGCGGGAAGTCGAAGGTGAGCTCGGCGTCCACCAGATCTCGTCGCTATCATCCGATCTCGTCGGCGCTCAGCTCACCATTTCAGATATCATCGACGTGCTTGGTCGCTTCGATACACCGCCTGAAGTGATGAGCGTCATGTTCAAGACGCCACCAGACGACATGCATGTCTTCACCGGCGAAGAGATCGTGCGCTATCGACTAAACAAGGCAGATGCCGCAGATAGTGGTATGGCTCGGCGTGACCCAGCAGAATCGGCCAGCGGTCTGGAAATCGACGCCCCGGCAACTCACTCATCGACATCAGAAGCCTCACATCCTCCCGCCCAAACATCAGACCGACCAGATCGGCTTGCGATCTACACTGGCCTCGATCTTTTTGGCGACGACATAAGTTCTGTGAGAGTTGCAGACGCTGCTGAATGTGCCGGGCAGTGTGCGACGCTGAAAGGGCAGTGCAAAGCCTTCACCTTCAATGTCAACCCAACCATCAAACGCGGCCCAAACTGCTTCCTAAAATCGGGCTACGGAAGAGTCGATGGCAACAGAGTCGCCTTTTCCGGGATGCTTTTAAGCGGCACCGAGCCAGATCCGACGGCTTTCATCGTTGGTACGATTGATCCTCAGGATGCTCTCTACGACGATGTCGACCTGCCAGGCGGCGACCTTTCCAACCGTCCCTTCGAAGAGGCAACTACGCCTCTTCAATGCAGGCCTGCTTGCATCGACAACAGCAGTTGCATCGCTTTCACCTATGTTCGCAAGAAGAGTGAATGTTGGCTCAAGGGAGCGGTCGGCAATCCACGCTCCCGGCAGGGTATGATAAGTGGTGTGAAAACCCAACAGAGCTTTTCGCCAGCGAAGATTATCAATCTCAATTGAAGGCATCAGCCGATCAACAACACGAATGAAGATGGCAACCTGCAAACAGGTTCAGGATTGGATTAAGACGACATACAACTTGACGACCAAGACGTGCTGGATTTTTCACGTGAAAGCAGAGAACGGGAATACCAATCGCGTTGCACCGAATAGAAGCGATCCGAAGAGCCGAAAGTACCTATGTCCGCAGGACAAGCAAATAGCTGTCGAAGCGGCGCTGCGGCATTTTAAATTTATCTAAGTGAGCCGATACCGGGAATGTGACCCTTGCAGCGAGGTTTCGACACAAACGGTTCAAATGTTAGTTTTTCTGACTTGAAACGCCGCATAAATAGCTGACTTTATTTACAAATCATGGCGGAGAGGGTGGCCGCTCCCGACAGGTGATTAGCTAAACTCAATCGATCTCATATCATATTGTAATAACTTGTCTTTTTCTTGAAAATCCACTTTTCCACACACCATCTCGTACCATCCCATAACATCAAATCGCAGCTCTTGTGGCGGGCTGAGTGGCGGGCTAGCAAACCTTCATGAAGTGCATGAAGGAGAGTGGAACATGCTCAGTGACGCCAAGGCCCGGAAGCTGAAACCAACCGACAAGCCCGTATCAGATGGCACCATCACCGGGCTCTATCTCGTGCCGGGAAGAAGCCCCGGCAGCGGAAAGTGGATCCTGCGGTTTCTGTCACCCACCACTGGCAAACGTAGGGAAATGGGGCTCGGAAGCTATCCGACGACATCCATTCGGGACGCCAGGACAAAGGCTTTTGAAGCGCGCATCATTATCGATGATGGAAGCGACCCCTTGGAGATCCGCCGGAAGCAAGAGCGGGAGGCCGTGCGACTCGCGACGGTTCCAACCTTCGCCAACGCTGCACGCCAGCATCACGCTGACAAGGCGGAAGGCTTCCGCAACAAGAAGCACAGGGATCAATGGATCACCACACTTGAGAGATTCATTTTCCCGAAGATTGGAAAGACACGCGTCAACGAACTGGGCCCGGCCGACTTTGCAGCCTGCCTCAAGTCTATCTGGCTAGAGAAGCCAGAAACTGCATCGCGGGTTAAGCAGCGTTGTGACGCCGTCATGAACTGGGCAGCAGCAAATGGCTTTATCGTGGCAAGTCCCGTCGGCGTGGTTGATAAGATACTCCCCAAGCAGCCAGGCAAACGTGAACGAGTTCAACACCAACCCGCTCTGCCCTGGAGATTGATGCCGACATTCTTCCATGAAGTCCTGTATGCTGGCGGAGCCAATACCACCCGGCAGATGCTGGAGCTTGTCATCTTGACCGCCTGCCGCTCCGGTGAACTTCGGCACATGGAATGGCAAGAGATCGACTTCGCCCAGGCTATCTGGACTGTGCCTGCACCAAGGATGAAAGCCAAGGTTGCCCATCGCGTTCCGCTGGGACCTCGAGCAATCGAGATCCTTGAAGCGCGGCTCGAGCAATCGGAACGCGGAATAGGGCTGGTGTTCCAGTCACGAACGAGGAAGCCAGTTACCGACATGGCCTTGACGAAGTTCCTGCACGACCATGACGTCCAAAGCGATACTCCTGAACGACATGCGACCGCACACGGGTTCAGATCGAGCTTTCGCGATTGGGCATCCGAGAATGGGTATCCGCGTGACCTGGCCGAAAGAGCATTAGCCCACACCGTCAAGGATGCAGTCGAAGCTGCCTACCATCGAACAGATCTTCTCGATCAGCGCCGCCCCATGATGCTGGAGTGGGAACGGTACTGTGTTCAAGAATAGCGGCAGCGGTTTTTGGGGTGAAACAAAGTTGAACGTTGCCCGCGCTCAAACATTATGGAACTATGGATCGATCGGTGCGCTGGCTAGTCACCCGGTGCCAGACAACAGCGGTGCGTGAACTGGTGCTGTTTACCGATCGTGCTTGCTCATCAAGCATGATGAGGAAGCGAAGCTGGTCTTTGGCTAAGATGTTCCCCAAAGTGAAACGGCAGCGGGGTCTGGAATGGCGCTGCCGGCCAGCTTCTCAAAACCAGGCCTTTCAGACGACCACGACTACGGAACAAGTGACTAGTTACTGCTTACTTAGTGGCCTTGAACCGGTTCGAACCGTCGACCCTGTTATTACAGCCTCATCATTGGCAATTTATTATGGCTAGGCCATTGATTCAACGACCGTTTAGGCGCAGTAGAACGAACTTGCTGAGCTGGAAAGCGCCTGAGGCAGAAGGCGCTTGTTGTAGTTTGCGCACGAATTAAACGTTGCCCAGTAAAGGCAATTCATCGCGGGATCTGCAACATAGAGACCTGAACATGCCCCCCAACCTGGACCCGCTTGTCTGTGCGATGCAGCAGCGCACGGCGAATAGATCCTTTAACTCTAAGGCATAGGCCATGACACCACGGAACTACCCAACTGAAGGTCTCGGCTGTCACTGCTTATATCATTCGTGACATTTGCTCCTGCGTGCTGATTTCATGAGAAAGAAAGCGTCGTCCGGCTATCGCACCAAAAACCGCGCCAACACCGATCAGGACAGGTTCGTCGACGCCGATTGTCCGCATGGCATCTGCCAGCTCTCCAAGGGGCCCGGCCCAGCTACGCGCTTGCGGTCGGCTGACAGAGGACATCACAACCACGGGTGTGTCGGACGTCATGCCGTTCTCGCTCAGCCGTTGCTCGATCTGCCCTGCCATCCGCCCACCCATGTAGAAGACGGATGTCTGGTTGGCTTTGGCGAGCGAGGGCCAGTCCAGGGTTCGCGGCAATTCGGCGTTCCGGGAATGGCCGGTGACGAAACGAACCTGCTGGGCGTGGTCGCGGTGGGTGAGCGAGGTCTTTAGCGACGCCGCCATGGCAGAAGCCGCGGTGATGCCCGGCACTACGTCGACGGCAATCCCCTCGCTTTCCAGTCTGGCAATTTCTTCGCCCGCGCGACCGAAGATCATCGGGTCCCCCGATTTGAGGCGGACGACACGTTTGCCGGCCTTTGCGAAACGCACCATCATGTCGTTGATGTCATCCTGGCGGCAGCTTTCCCGACCGCCTCTCTTGCCGACGAGGAAGCGTTTTGCCTCTCGTCTTGCCAGTTCCAGAACCTCGGGCGAGACGAGATCGTCGAAGAGGATGACGTCGGCCGCCTGCAGCGCCCGCATGGCTTTCAGCGTCAAAAGCTCAGGATCTCCTGGACCAGCGCCGACCAAGGTCACAGAACCGGCGCGCGGCTCAGTTGCGATCTGCTCCGCCGTCGCCAGCAATCCGTTCGCCGTCTCTTCCGTCGGCGGCTCGTTTGTCGACAGACTTCTCGTAACAAATCGCTCCCAGAAAAGACGCCTTGGCCCGCCGGGCGCGAGCCGGCGATTGACGGCTTCTCTCAACGACTGGGCAAGGCTGGCCCATTGCTTCAAGGATGGAGGGAGCAGTGTCTCGATCCGCTGGCGGATGGCCTGGGCGAGGATAGGTGCAGCACCATCCGTCGAGATCGACACGATTACCGGCGAGCGATTGACGATAGAGCCGAACTGGAACTGGCAGTAGGCCGGCTTGTCGATCACGTTGACAGGCACGCCCGCCGCACGCGCCGCGCAGAAGAAGGCGCGCGCCTCGTCCTCGGTTTCGCAGTCGGCGAGCGCAAGTGAAGCTCCGGTGAAGATGCCGCAATGCCACGGGTGTGCGTGGTGGATCAGGGAGGTTCGCTCGATCAGCGCCGTCATGGTCTCGCCGAGATCATCTGTTTCGCAATAGAGCTCGACCTTGGCACCGCAGGCCTGCAATAGCTCCGCCTTCCAGGCGGCACCGTCCGATCCCCCCGCGATGACAGCCCGTTTTCCCTGAAGGTTCCAGAACACAGGAAGCTTGGCGAGCGCCGAAATGCGCTCCTGTCCGTCACTCGGCGGCGATGGGTTGCGTCGCATCCAGGATCCTCCTGATTTCGGGGCGGCACGAGCCGCAATTCGTTCCAGCACTCAAGGCAACGCCGATGGCTTCCACCGACCGGCAACCGCCTCGTGCAGCAGTGTTGATCTGGTTGATGCCAACCGAAAAACAGGAGCAGACGATCGCGCCCTTGTCCGGCCGGCCGGCAGCCGGTCGACCCGCAATCAGCATCGTACGCGCACTTCTATCCGGATGGCGCTCCCGAAGTTGATCGACCGCCCATTGCCGTGAGACAGATACCGGGTCAGACGAGACGAACAGGCCGGCCAACAGTTTCTCTCCCTCGAAGGCGAGCAGGCGGTGGACACCGGCTCGCTGGTCCATGTAACCGGAGAACTCATGATGATCCTCAAGCTGCAGGCTGCGCCGCAGCCAGGTCTCCCAACCCTCGGCATGCGGTTCACCTGCAAATTCCAGCCGGTAGCCGCCTTCCGCTTTCGCGATCGCCCAATAGGCAAACGGGAGATCAACAGGACGGCTCGCCGATACGAGAAAGCCGTGGGCCTTCGCCGCGTGGCGGTTGACGGACGCGCGGGACATCTTCAACGCCGGTTGGCCGGAGATCGGATCGACGCCGGAGGAGACCAGCGTATCGACCCGGGCACAGGGTGCTGTTTCGCCTGTCCAATGCATGGGAACGAAGATCGAGCCTCGCCTCTGGCGTTCGGTCAGCAGGGCCCGCACGATGATCGATCTGCCGTTAGCACCCTCGACATTCACCAAATCGGCATCGCCGATACCGGCTTCGTCCGCGTCCGCCGGATGGATCTCGCAGTACGGTTCGGCGATATGCGCGGAGAGCCGGGCGCTCCTTCCCGTCCGCGTCATCGTATGCCAGTGATCGCGGATCCGGCCCGTATTGAGCGTGAAGGGATGGCATTCATCGGCCTCTTCAGGCGCTGGTGCAGTTACAGGCACAAAGCGCGCCTTCCGGTCCGCACTGAAGAACCCACCGTCGGCGAAAAAGCGGGCAGTCGATAATCCGTCTTGCCGCAAAGGCCATTGGAACGGCAGGAGGGCGTCATAGTCTTCCGCGTTGATCGCGGCATAGGCACCAATGTCGAAATCCCGTTCGCCCTCGTTCTCGAAAGTGGAGAGCGCTGCATGCTCGGCATAGATATCAGCCGGACCGCGATAGTCGAAACCAGGATCAAAGCCTAAGCGTTTGCCGACCTCTGCCAACTGCCACCAGTCAGCGCGGGCCTCGCCTGGAACGGACAGGAATGGCCTCTGCCGGGAGATCCGCCGTTCGGAATTCGTCACGGTCCCGGATTTCTCACCCCAGCCGCTGGCCGGAAGCAGAACATGGGCAAGACGCGCCGTGTCGGTGTCCTTTTGGATATCGGAGACCACCACGAAAGGACAGGCCTCAAGCGCTGCCTTGACCGCATTGGCATCGGGCATGGAGACCACAGGATTGGTCGACATGATCCAGATCGCCTTGATCCGCCCATCGGCGACCGCCTCGAACATGTCGACGGCCTTCAGGCCAACTCGCTCCGCGATGACTGGCGACTTCCAGAAGCGTTGCACGCGCTCGCGGTGATCTGGGTTGTCGATTACCATATGGGCCGCGAGCATGTTGGCGAGTCCGCCGACCTCACGGCCACCCATTGCATTCGGCTGACCGGTCAGTGACAGCGGCCCCATACCGGGTCGACCGATCCGCCCTGTCGCTAAGTGACAGTTGAGAATGGCGTTGACCTTGTCTGTGCCGACCGACGACTGGTTCACACCCTGGCTGTAGCAGGTGACGACCTTTTCAGTCTGCGCGAAGAGGCGGAAGAACTGGCGCAGCAACATACCGGAGACGCCGGTCGTCTCAGGCAGATCCGCCATGCTTCCGCGCGAGGCGGCGAGCAGCGCTTCGCCAAACCCGGAGGTGTGCTTTCCGACATAGTTTTCGTCGATCGCGCCTGTCTCCGCCAGATAGGCAAGGAGGCCATTGAAGAGAGCGATATCACCGTCAGCCCGGACAGCGAGATGCAGGTCGGCAATGTCGCTGGTCGCGGTTCGGCGGGGGTCGATCACGACCACCTTCATGGCAGGACGGGCAGCTTTGGCTGCCACTAGACGCTGGTAAAGGACCGGATGGCACCAGGCCATGTTGGAGCCAACGAGGACCACCAGATCTGCAAGCTCCAGATCCTCATAGCAGCCGGGTACAGTATCGGCTCCAAAGGCACGGCGATGGCCGGCAACGGAAGATGCCATGCACAGGCGCGAATTCGTATCGATATTGGCAGAGCCGATGAACCCCTTCATCAGCTTGTTGGCGACGTAATAGTCCTCTGTCAGCAACTGCCCGGAGACGTAAAACGCGACGGAATCGGGACCATGATCGGCGATCGTCCGCTGGAAGGTCGAGGCGACGAGATCAAGCGCCTCGTCCCAACCGGCGCGTTGGCCATGGATTTCCGGATGAAGTGCGCGACCTTCAAGGTCGAGCGTTTCGGCGAGCGCCGATCCCTTGGAGCAAAGACGACCGTAATTGGCAGGATGGTCCGGATCGCCTCGCACGCTGACCTTGCCCTGGTCATCGACAGCGGCAATTACGCCGCAGCCGACACCGCAATAGGGGCAGGTCGTCTTGGTTTCACAGGCCATGTCTGCTGCTCCGCGTGTTTATCATCCCAGTCACTCGGCCGCGACCAGCATGCTGTCGAGCATGATGGAGAGATGACCGTCGATATTGCGGACTGGAATGGTCTTGACCTCGCCTTCGTCGGCCCCGAGCGCGCGGCCGGTTTCCAGCGATATGACCCAGTTGTGCAGTGGGCAGGTCACCGCTTTTCCATGGACGATGCCTTGCGTCAGTGGACCCCCCTTGTGGGGGCAGTGATCCTCGATGGCGAAGACTTCGTTCTCGGCTGTGCGGAACACGCCGATCTTGCCTTGGGGGGTCTTCACGCAGCGCGCGCCACGTAGCGGAATGTCGTCAATGATGCCGATTGCGATCCAGTTTCCGTTCATCGCCTCACTCCGCAGCCTGCTTGTATTGGATGGTCGCCATAGGCTTGAACTCATGCTTGTCCTTGCCCGAGACGCGCTCGGACCAGGGGTCGACCTGCGCGAATTTCTGGCTGAAAACGAAGCGGTCGTAGTAGGAACGGCGCTTGTCGGCATCCTCCATGATCTGACGGCGGATCTCGTCATGACCAATGCGTTTTGCCCATTTGTAGATGCGCTCCAGATAACGACCCTGCTCGCGATACATCTGGGTGAGCGCGACGATATGCTCGAGCGCCTCGTCCTCGGTCTTCACGAGGCCAAGAACATCCGTGCCCTTGATGTCGAGGCCGGCAGCTCCGGCGAAATGGATCTCAAAGCCGCTATCGACGCAGATAACGCCGATATCCTTGCAGGTCGCCTCGGCGCAGTTGCGCGGACAGCCGGAAACGGCAAGCTTCAGCTTGGCCGGGGTCCAGGAGCCCCACATGAATTTCTCGATGCGGATGCCAAGACCGGTCGAATCCTGCGTGCCAAAGCGGCACCAGTCGGAGCCGACGCAGGTCTTCACGGTGCGGAGTCCCTTTGCGTAAGCCTGACCGGACACAAAGCCGGCCTTGCCCAGATCGGCCCATACAGCGGGCAGGTCTTCCTTCTCGATACCGAGCAGGTCGATGCGCTGGCCGCCGGTGACCTTGACCATCGGGATCTCGAACTTGTCGACGACATCTGCGATGGCACGCAGTTCGGCGGCATTGGTTACGCCACCCCACATGCGCGGCACGACGGAATAGGTGCCGTTCTTCTGGATATTGGCGTGCACGCGCTCGTTGATGAAACGGGACTGGTAGTCGTCTGCATATTCGTCGGGCCAGTCGCAGACGAGGTAGTAGTTGAGCGCCGGACGGCATTTGGCGCAGCCGCAGGAGGTCTTCCATTCCAGTTCCTGCATGACAGCGGGAATGGTCTTGAGCCCCTTGGCCTTGATCAGGCGACGCACGTCGTCGTGACCGAGTTCGGTGCAAGAGCACATGGGCGTGACGGCGGCGGGATTGTAGGCATCCCCGAGCGTCAGCGACATCAGCTGCTCGACGAGACCCGTACAGTTGCCGCAGGAAGCGGACGCCTTGGTATGGGCACGCACGCCATCCAGCGTCGTCAAACCCTTGCCGGTGATCGCCGAGGTTATCTTGCCCTTGCAGACGCCGTTGCAGCCGCAGATTTCCGCATCATCCGGCAAGGCTGCAACGGCCGCCATAGGGTCCAGCGGGGTGCCCCCCTGGTAGGACTGGCCGAAGATCAAGGTATCGCGCATCTGCGAGATATCGGTTCCACGCTTCATCAGGTCGAAGAACCAGGAGCCATCTCCCGTTTCGCCATAGAGCACGGCCCCAAGGATCTTGTTGTCCTTCAGCACGAGCCGCTTGTAGATCCCCGCCGAGGCGTCGCGCAGAACGATCTCCTCTCGATCGGGTGCTTCTGCGAAGTCGCCTGCGGAGAACAGATTGATGCCAGTGACCTTCAGTTTCGTGTTGACGACGGAGCCGTGATATTCGCTGGTGCCGCCGGTCAGCCGATCGGCGAGAACCCGGGCGGCTTCATAGAGCGGTGCGACGAGGCCGTAACAGGTTCCTCGATGTTCGGCGCATTCACCGAGCGCAAACACGTTGGGGTCCGACGTCATCATGCCGTCGTCGACGACAATGCCGCGGTTGACCGCGATACCGGCATCCTTGGCGAGCTGCGAGGCCGGGCGGATGCCTACGGCCATGATCACCATGTCGCCCTCGATCACACGGCCGTCTTCCAGCTCGATGCCTTCGACCTTTTCGGTTCCGAGGATCTGCTTGGTGTTGGCCTTGGTGATGATGTCGATACCGCGTTCAGTGAGCGCCTTTTCGAGGAGATAGGCGGCGGCTGGATCGAGCTGGCGCTCCATGATGGTTGGCATAAGGTGGATGACGGTGACATCCATGCCCTGCCGCTTCAGGCCATAGGCCGCTTCCAGGCCGAGCAGGCCAGCACCGATGACGATGGCCCTGCCCTTGCCTTGCGCAATCTTCAGCATTTTCTCGACATCGTCGAGATCGCGATATGGCAGAACGCCGGGCAGTTGATGTCCGGGTACCGGGATGATGAAGGGCAGCGAGCCGGTGGCGATGACGAGTTTGTCGTAGGCTGCCGTCACGCCGTTTGCTGCGGTGACCGTCTTCTTCGCCCGGTCGATCTCCGTCACCTTGGCGCCCTTGTGGAGGGTCACGTTGTTGGCTTCGTACCAGGCCTCGGTATGGATGACGATGTCGTCATAGGCTTTCTCACCCGAGAGAACCGGCGACAGCATGATGCGGTCGTAGTTCACGCGTGGTTCGGCATTGAAGATCGTCACGTCGTAGAGGCCTAGGGCCTTTTCGAACAATTCCTCCAGCATGCGGCCCGGCGCCATGCCATTGCCGATAATGACCAGTTTTTCCGTCATGGCTTTCTCCTATTCCGCAGCTTCGATACGGGCGGCCTGCTGCCGCTTGACGCGGGCGGCGCATCTTTCCTGGATGGATGCAAGTTGCTTGGCGCTTGGGTTTGCGCCGCCTTCATAGGCCTCGAGGAACTCCAGAAGCTCCTCGCGATAGGCGTAGTAGTCAGGATGGGCGAGCAGCGCCTTGCGGCTGCGTGGCCGCGGCAGGTCGACCTCCATGATGTTGCCAATCTTGGCATTCGGGCCGTTGGACATCATCACCACCCGGTCGGCGAGCAGGATCGCCTCGTCGACGTCATGGGTAACGCAGATCGCGGTGACCTTGGTGCGCTTCCACACATCCATCAGCACTTCCTGCAGCTCCCAGCGGGTCAGGCTGTCGAGCATGCCGAAGGGCTCATCGAGCAGAAGCAGCTTGGGGGACAGGGCAAAGGCGCGCGCAATGCCAACACGCTGCTTCATGCCGTTCGACAGGTCGGCGGCATAGCGGTGCATGCTGTCACCGAGACCGACACGGGCGAGATAATACTCGACAATGTCGCGACGTTCGGCGGGGCTTGCATCGGGATAGACCTTGTCGACCCCGAGAGCCACGTTTTCGCGGGCGGTCAGCCAAGGCATCAGCGAGGGCGCCTGGAAGACGACGGCACGATCAGGACCCGCGCCGGAGACTTCACGACCGTCGAGAATGATGCCGCCCGACGAGATCGGGTTAAGGCCCGCGACCATCGAGAGCACCGTCGACTTGCCGCAGCCCGAATGGCCGATGATCGAGATGAATTCGCCCTGCCGCATCTTGAGGTCGAAACCATCGACGACGGTAAGCGGCCCCTTCGAGGTCGGGTAAACCTTCTCCACTTCGAAGAATTCGACATAGCCCTTGTCGATCGCCGACTGAGCCTTGCGCGTGTAGGCTTCCGGCAGTTTTCCCGGCTGGGGCTTCTGGGTGATCGGCACGACGTTCGGCAGAACAATCCCGGTTTCAAGGTCGCTGCCGCGGCTCTTGCCGAGATCCATCAGATATTCAGTTACCTCGGCGCGGATGCGCATGAATTCCTCGTCGGAGTTCATATCGGCGCGGTCGCGCGGCCGGGCAAGCTTGACATCAAAACTTTTACCCAGCGTTGCCTTCGGGCCGGGCGTGAGCGGGATGATCCGGTCGGCAAGCAGGATCGCCTCGTCGACGTCATTGGTGACAAGGACGATGGTTTTCTTTTCCTTCTCGCAGATGGCCGCAAACTCGTCCTGCAGCTTGGAGCGCGTGAGCGCGTCGAGTGCTGAGAGCGGCTCGTCGAGGAGAAGCACTTCCGGCTGCATGGCGAGCGCGCGGGCGACGGACACACGCTGGCGCATGCCGCCCGAGAGTTCCGAAGGCTTGCGGTCGGTGGCATGGGCAAGGCCGACCATCGCAATATAGCCATCGACCAGTTCCGCACGCTCGGCCTTGGACTTCGTTGTGTGGACGGCATCGACCGCAAGCGCGACATTGGCGCGGACCGAAAGCCAGGGCATCAGCGAGTAGTTCTGGAAAACCACGCCGCGGGCACTGTCCGGTCCCACGATTTCTTCACCCTTGAACAGCACTTTGCCTTCGTCCGGACGGGCAAGTCCCGTCAGGAGCGAGATCAGGGTGGATTTGCCCGAGCCGGAGAAGCCGACGATGGCGATGAACTCGCCTTCGGCAACCGCCAGATTGACGTCGGCCAGGACTTCATTGCGGGTCTTTCCATCGCCGAAGCTTTTCGAGACGTCCTTGAGTTGGAGCATGCTCATGCGCGCCTCCTCAACGGTTCTGCGTGAAGGTGAAGGCGGACTGCAGCGCGTACATGACCCGGTCGAGCGCAAAGCCGATGATGCCGATGGTGAAGACGGCGACCATAATGCGGGCGAGCGAGCTGGAAGAACCATTCTGGAACTCGTCCCAGACGAACTTGCCGAGACCCGGGTTCTGGGCGAGCATTTCAGCGGCGATCAGCACCATCCAGCCCACGCCCAGCGACAGACGGAGACCCGTGAAGATCAGCGGCAGGGCTGAGGGCAGCACCAGCTTGCGGATCGTGGTGCCGGTTGAAAGCTGCAGGACCTTGCCGACATTGACGAGATCCTTGTCGATCGAGGCGACGCCGACAGCGGTGTTGATCAGGGTGGGCCACAGCGAACAGAGTGTGACTGTGACGGCGGAAATCACCATCGATTTCGGAAGCCAGTCGACCGGATCCACGTAGAGGGCGGAGATCACCATGGTGACGATCGGCAGCCAGGCGAGCGGTGAAACCGGCTTAAAGATCTGGATCAGCGGGTTGATGGCGCCGTTGAAACTCTTCGAGAGACCCGAGGCAATGCCGATCGGAACGGCGATCAAGGTGCCGACCAGAAAGCCGAGCGCGACGGTCAGGAGCGATGTGCCAATCTGGTCGATATAGGTCGGCTTGCCGGTATAGGCGCGGTTCTTGACCTTGTCCGGCTGGCCATCGGCGACCAGTTTGGCGTTACGCTCATCCTGACGGGCGTAGAAGGCTGCGGCCTTCTCGCGTTCATTGAGGTAATCCTGCCAGAGCGTACCGACCTGTTCGGCAACCTGCGCCGGGCCGGGAATGGCACCGAGCGAGGTGTGGACGCGTGGCGCGAGCGTACCCCAGAGCAGCAGGAACGCCAGGATGCCGACGAGAGGGATGATCAGGACGCGCTTCAACTCCGAGAGCTGCTCGCCGACATTGTCTCCGGCTGCCATCCGGAAGATGGGCGTCACCCAGGCGAGGCCGAGGGCATCCAGCCAGCGGGCGGCGCGGTTGATCCGCTGGAAGAGGCGCTCACGGCGCTCAACCTTGGAAAGGTCGGGGGGGCTAAGGCTTTCAGTCGCATCGGTCATGGTTTTAGTCCCTGGCCATGGTTGGCATTGATCTACTGGTACTCATGATGGGGAGGCCGGGGCGCGGAGATGCGCGCCCCGGCTCATCTCGATCAGCCGCCGACGATCTCGGAGCCTTCGATCTTTTCCTTGCCCTTCAGGCCGATGGAGAGGCTGTCGATGTAGGCGTTCGGCTTCTTCCCGTCGTAGCTCACGCCATCGATGAAGTCGGTGGTGGCCGGCTTGTAGCCATCGGTGCCGAAGGGGAAGTCTTCCTTCTTCGCGTTGCCTTCCTCGACCAGCAGTTCTGCGGCCTTCATGTAGAGGTCGGGCTTGTAGACGGACTTGGCAGTCTCGTCGTACCAGCTGTCATCCTTGAACTCGGGGATCTGGCCCCAACGGCGCATCTGGGTCAGGTACCAGATCGCGTCGGAATAGAAGGGATAGGTGGCGTTGTATCGGAAGAAGACATTGAAGTCGGGAACTTCCCGCTTGTCGCCCTTCTCGTATTCGAAGGTGCCGGTCATCGAGTTGGCGATGACCTCCGCATCGGCGCCGACATATTCGGGCTTGGACAGGATTTCGACGGCTTCAGCGCGGTTTGCGTTGTTATCGGCATCCAGCCATTCAGCAGCACGGATCAGGGCCTTGGTCAGCGCGAGCGTCGTGTTCGGGTTCTGCTCCGTGAACTCGGCGGTCAGGCCGAAGACCTTTTCCGGATTGTTCTTCCAGATCTCATAATCGGTGATCACCGGAACGCCGATCCCCTTGGCGACGGCTGCCTGGTTCCACGGTTCACCGACGCAATAACCGTCGATCGTGCCGGCTTCCAGCGTTGCCGGCATCTGCGGTGGCGGGGTGACGGAGAGCAGCGCGTCGGCCTTGATCTGGCCTGCGACTTCGGTTGGCGAGTAGAAGCCCGGGTTTATGCCGCCGGAGGCGAGCCAGTAACGGAGCTCGTAATTGTGGGTCGAAACCGGGAAGACCATGCCCATGTTGAAGGGCTTGCCCTGCGACTTGTAGCCATCAATGACGGGCTTCAGCGCATCGGCCTTGATCGGGTGCTGCGGCTTGCCATCGGCGCCGGCGGGAACGTTCTTCTTCATCTGTTCCCAGACGGCGTTCGACACAGTGATGCCGTTGCCGTTCAGATCCATGGAGAAGGGCGTGACGATATGGGCCTTGGTGCCGTAGCCGATCGTGGCTGCCAGCGGCTGGCCGGCCAGCATGTGGGCGCCGTCGAGCTCGCCGGTGATCACCCGGTCGAGAAGGACCTTCCAGTTGGCCTGCGGTTCAAGCGTGACATAGAGACCTTCGTCTTCGAAGAAGCCCTTTTCCTTGGCAATCGCGAGTGGCGCCATGTCCGTCAGCTTGATGAAGCCGAGCTTGAGCTCGTCCTTCTCAACATCGAGCATTTCGGCATTTGCAGCGCCGGCCGTGAGCATCGCGACCATCGACACATGACAACTGATAAGCGCATGAAGGCTGAGTTTGCGAAAAGTCATAGCGTTCCCCTGATTAGCTTTATTGACGGTGACATTCGGAAAAACGAAAAAACGCCGCGTGCTTTCCTGCGGGGTCCTGGCGGGAGGAGCCGGACAGCAAGAAGCCTGCGACGTCATTGTCTGATGGTTATCTGCGCCTTTAAGGCGCTCATCCGTCCCTCGATCACCGTTGACCGTGGACATCGGTAGTAAAGCAAAGGCCGTGCCAGTTTCACCTGGCGGTGGTTAAGCCTGTGAAAAACAAGCGCTGTTTTAACCGGAGATGCGACCGCCTCTCGACGGCCATAAGATCAGCCTGCTCGTTCGAAGGCCTGACTTTCGGTGCAAATGCCTCAAGTTTGTGCACCGCAGCGCGTCAGCTATCCGAAATCCTCGGCCTCTACGATAAGCTTGATCGGACCGGAAATCGCTCGACGTAAGCCTGGACATCATCCGGATCAAAGCGCTTGCCATCCATGAAACCCTCATAGCCGCCATCGCCCTTCTCCCTCGCCTCGTCCGGCAAGGCGGCGCCCTGTCCCAGCGCTTCCAGATATAGGTCCGGCCGAAAAGCGCTCCGCGCATTTGTCATGCCTTCAACGCTGAAGTCCGCCTGGCCCCAGCGAAGCATCTGGCTGTAAATCCAACTTGCCTGATCTGGCCTCGGATGGTTGGCGGCCCCGCGATGGAAGAGGAAATAATCCGGGACGACGCGTTTCGTGCCCTGCGCATCGAGACTGAACTCACCATTCAATACGCGGCGAATGATGCTGGTTGGCGCTGCGATGTATTCCGGCCCGCTCAGGATCTCGGCAAGCTCGTTGTGGTGAGCGGGGTCATCGCACCAGCGCGCCGCCCGATCAAGTGCAACGATCAGACGGGAGACCGTGTCGGCATTGGCATCGGCCCAGTCGGGGCGCATGCCGAGCACCTTCTCCGGTGCCAGCGGCCAGATATCCTGCTTGGCCGCAACGATCCTTCCCGTGCCTCGTTCCGACGCAATCATGTTCCAGGGCGCCCCGACGCAGAACCCATCGATCGCGCCGGCCGCGAGCGCATCCGAAGTCAGCGGTGGCGGAACCACCACAAGCTTCACGTCCCGGTCCGGATCGATGCCGCCAGCCGCCAGCCAGTAGCGGAACTCATAGTTATGCGAGGAGAAGGGATAGGTCATCCCGAGTGTAGGTACCGTCTCGCCGCGCGCCCGCATATCGGCAAGCAAGGCCGCCAGAGCCTTTGCATTGGCAAGCGCATCCGCGTCATCGGCCAGCCCCGTCAAAGACTTCATCCGTTCGAAGATGCGTGCCGAAAGCGTGATGGCATTGCCACCACGACCGAGGCAAAAGGGCGCGATGGTCGGCGAGGGATTGGATCCAAGCTCGAGCATGGATGCGACGGGCATCGGCGAAAGCATATGCGCAATGTCGAACTGGCGGAAGGCAAGCCGATCGCGAACATTGGCCCAGGTCACATCCCTGACCAGTTCGAGGCGCAATCCCTCCCTTTCAGCGAAGCCAAGCTCCGCCGCGACGATCAGGATCGCGGCATCCATCAGCGGGATGTAGCCTGCCCTGAGTGTCCTCTGCTCCTTGCCACGCACAGACGCTGGCGCATGGATGGCAGTGTCGCCGGATTGGGTTGAAACCATATCGCTCACCAGTATTCTCCGATCCATGCCGCGCTCACAGCAGCAGTCCCGCAGCCGTCACGACGCTTTGGGCGATGTCGGCCAGCTTCTTCTTCTCATTCATTGCGGTCTGTCGAAGCAGAGCGAAAGCCTGCTCCTCGCTCAAGCCCCGCATTTTCATCAGGATGCCCTTTGCGCGCTCGATGACCTTCCGTTCCTCAAGCGCATTGCGCGCTTCGACCAGTTCTCGCTGAAGGCGGCTAAAGGCATTGAAGCGGCTGACCGCCATGTCGAGGATAGGCTTGATCCGCTCTTTCTTCAGCCCATCAACCACATAGGCCGACACGCCGGCATCGACGGCAGCCTCGATTGCGGCGGTGTCCGAGCGATCAACAAACATCGCGATCGGCCGCGAGATCATGCGGGTAAGCTGGAACATATGCTCCATCATGTCACGATTGGGGTTTTCAATGTCGATGATGATGACATCAGGATCCATCGTCTCGACCAGCCGCGCGACACCCTGCATTTCATGGATCACCCGGACTTTCATATGCCCGGCTTCGTTCAGCCCCTCTTCGATGATCGAGGCCCGAATGGCATTTTCGTCAATGACAAGGATCGTTAGGTCGGTGGAGGATTTTGACATGTTCACGCCGCGGTTGCCACACACAACAACGAGAGCCGCGTGATGCTCAGACATCTCACTGGATCCACTGCTTCGCCCAAAACGCGCCGTGGCTTCCCTGCAACTGCATGAGTGGTCGTGTGTACGGACAATGCGGTCTCCCACTTACATCTTCCTGGAGACATGCAATTCTCACGCCAGATATCTCGACCGATCTCTGCAGATGGTATGACAACGCCGAACTGTTCGGAAGGTGGAGGAGTATTCCAGATGGTGAAGCAATTCCCGATGCCATCGAGAGGATGAGGCGAGAGGGGCCTGTTGCAAATTTTTGTGGTTGACGTGCTGTTGACCACAGCGGTGGAAATTTCGCTCCCGATGTAGCGGAGCGTAGCCATGATTCTGAATGCCATTGCCGAGAAGTTGAAGCGCCAGTCGAATGACGATTTCAAGGGGCGGCATTTCGAAGCGTGGCTGATCGTGCAGGCGGTGACCTGGTAATTGCGTCACCGCTCAGCTATCGAGATATCGAGGAGATGTTCCGCGAGCGCGACTTCGAGGTCGACCACAGCACCATCGATAGGTGGATCCTAGCCTATGCGCCTGTGATCGAAAAGCGACTGCGCCAATTTCGCCGACCGCATTGTGGCTCAGTCAGGATTGACGAGGCCTACGTCAAGATCCGGGGCAAGTGGCGATACCTGTACCGCGCCATCGACAAGTACGGAAACCCGATCGACTTCTTGCTCACAGCAAAGCGCGATCTCGACGCTGCTAAGCGCTTCTTTCGCAAGATGCTCAAAGATGAACCGCTCCTGTCACCGGGGAAGATCGGGACAGATGGTCACGCCCTACTCTGGCGAATCTAAATGTATGTGCGAGCCGATCGCCGCTGATCTCGGCGGAAAGATGCCCGGCCCTTCGGGTTGGCTGAAACGGGCCGCCTGATCGACCGGCCATCCGACTCCGTTTGAGCCAACAGAACTGATTCCATTTAGAAATGAACGGCTCTAGCAATGAAAGCACATCAATTGCCGGCTCGGGCGGCAATGGCGGGGGTACAAACGCCCGCACTGTTTCACTGGCAGCGACCGTCTCGACGAAACGACCCAGGCGGTTTTTGGATTGGGAATCAGACATAACCAAATATCAGCCCCGCGCCTTATTTAAGCAAGACGCATTTCATTTAATTAATCGACAGACTTAGATAAGCGCGCTTAATTAACGCGCCGACTTGAGCTCTTGGGCTTTGTTCCAGGCGACATTGGTGTCTAATACGATGAACGGGTGCCATCAGAAGTGACACGCCCGATACATGCTTTGTTAAAGCACGCCTCATATTTCCGCTCGCCCTCGGCACTGTTGCCTAGGGAAACGGAATGAGCATGCCCAAACACGATCTTTCATCACGTCATTTTCAGCGAAAAATATCCCAATTCTGCGAACTGCGTATCGCGCCGATCACATCCAAGCGGGTGCTGGAGAACATCCGGCCCTTCCTGATGAGCTTGATCATCTATCGGAGATCGCCCCCGCTCAGGAGCGGCCAACTCGACTGGACGGCTACAGGCCAGGTCTGCGATGTCGAAGCTGAGCTGACTGCAGGACTGAAAAAGCAGCTCCAGCCAGGCCTGGACGCAATCATCCGTTGGCTAGACGGACCGCCAGCAGTCGAAGAACAACGGCCACCAAATCCGACCGCTAGCCCGGACAAAATGGCGCCCACCAAAAAAGCAGCCTCCGCGCCTTCAACCAGAAAGCCGCGACGTGCAACGGCCGATGGCATCGTTTTCCCATCTGAATCGGCGCCAGGTGGGCCTGCTCCAAAACCGATCAGCCCTTTCCCGGAACCACTATTCGACGCGACAGAGGACCCGGTAAGCTTTCAAGATGCATTGGTTCATCATATGCGTCGGTTCGGCGAAACCTATTGGCAGCTTTACCGCGCCGTTGCTCATCTGAATGAAACCTTCGACAATAAGACGCTGCTATCCTGGATCCAGGGAGAGCGTGTGCCTCGATCCGTTGCCAGTTTCAATATTCTCCGCCGCATCGAGCGACGCTATCGGCTTGCAGAAGGATATTTCAAAGAGAAACTGCCGCATCAGGCGCGCTCGCTTTATGGTCACGATCTCGGAGACATCAGCCCATCTGAGCGTCGACGGATTTCATTACACCTACCCGAGGACTTCAACAGCCTGCCCTTTACCAAGCGCGAGGAGATCCTCGATTGGGTGCGCCGGGTGATCATTTCCGGCTCTACGGAATATCGCCGCTATCAGGCGGCGGCCAGCAAGCAGCGATATGCCATCCGCTTTCCCGGCGTCACCTATGGCAGCAGCTTTCTTTCCTCTCGATCGTTGGCCTCGGCGGTCGGCGCCAATCAGAACGTTGCCGCAGAACTTGATGATCCTGATCTGCTCTCTGGCGTTATCTACGCACCGCCGAGACTTGCCATGGAAATGGCTGATCTCATCCGCTTCAAGACTTCGACGCTGACGGCGATTGGGTTCCAACGGAACGGCGTCTGGGGTGAAGAAACGGCCTCCCAGAAGATTGAGCACCTCGGTTTGATGTTTGGTGCGCTTGCTGCCTCGCCAAACGGTGTCGTGAAGGGTTTTGGTGTGCCACTCAGCCGGTTGAGCTTCGGCCTTCTCGTCTTTCCCGGTGTTTGGGACTGGTATCTGCAGTGGCGAGAGCAGCGACGTGGCTTCTACACCAAGTGGGAAGAGGACATGCTGATGGTCGCCCAAGCCCTATCTCGCGCGGAAGTCGGTTGGATCCGGCAGCATCCGGAGCTGCTTCGGAATGTCAGGCCAATTGCGGGCCTGATTGAGCAGGAAGAAATCGATTTCGCGGCTCGCGATTGGCATGGCGCCTGCGATGCGTTTCACCGACATGCCGCTAACCGTTCCAAGGAGATCCAGCGCGTGATGCGCGTGCATCGCGATCCATTTGAACCGATCATGTGCGTACTCGAAGCGGACAGCCCGCTGGCGGAATATCGCAAAATCACGGACGAGATCGTGAGACGTATGCCGGATGAGGCCAGATATCCCCGACCGGCCGCCGAGGCCGTTAGATCATTCCTGTTGCTTCGCCTGGGACTGCACCTTGGGCTCAGGCAAAAGAACCTTCGCCAACTTCGTGTCTGCCCCCGCGGACACTATCCGACGTCAGAGCGCCGGCTGGAGGATTTGAAATGCGGTGAGCTGCGCTGGAGTGATCGCGACCAAGGGTGGGAGGTCCTTATCCCGTCGGTCGCATTCAAAAACTCCGGTTCATCCTTCTTCGGACAGAAACCATTTCGGCTGATATTGCCGGACCTGCTCGACCTCTACCAATATCTCGATGCCTATATCGACCGTCATCGTGGTGTCCTTCTTGGAGGCGCCAGAGACCCCGGAACGCTGTTCGTCAAAACGGTGAAGACCAACAGCACCGATGCAGCTTACAACTCGACCACGTTCTACGAAGCTTGGAGGACAGTCATCCAACGCTATGGAATTTACAACCCTTACACCGGGCGTGGTGCCATCAAAGGCTTGTTGCCGCATGGCCCCCATAACCTGCGGGATATTCTCGCGACGCATATTCTGAAGCAGACCGGATCCTACGAGCAGGCGAGCTACGCAATTCAGGATACACCCGATGTAGTTCAGCAGCACTACGGTCGCTTCCTTCCGCAAGACAAAGCCGCGCTGGCCGCAAAGATCCTCAATCGGGTTTGGGAAGCTGCGTAGGATCGAATGAGATGCTCGGCTCGGATACTCAGGACTGTTGTATCTGGGCCGAGCGTCCTCGTCTTCGCCTTGAACGGATGTGAACCCACGACCCGCTCATTAAAAACCCAACCGCTTGGGATGATTGATTATCTTCGTCAGCGATTATCCTGGCGTCTAATAGGGAACATATCTTCGCCACGGTGATGAAGGCGAGTATGATGCAACCGGCACAGCCAACGTACTTTTAGGGGTTCGTCGTATCGATCGTGATGAGCATCGACCGCTTCAATCCCACAGACCTCACATGTTTGCCTTTCCAGATCACCTGCATTAACCGCCCGCTGCACGGCAAGGTGTGCATTATACTTGGCCGGATTGGCACGGCGCCAATTAGCCTGGCGGGTATCGGTTTTCAACATCGGCACATCCTTAAATTAATCTAGCTCGCAACAAGCTCAGCGAGCTTGTCTGCCACAACGGTCAAAGTATCATCTTCGGTGCTCAAGCCGCTTCGGGAGGCCAGCAGGGGGCTGACGTTGCGGAGAGCTTCGTACGTTGTGTCATGGACGATCGGTACGAGCTGTTCGGTCGCCAATAGTGCAGAGAGCTCTTTGTCGGCAACACCTGCTGCTGGAAGACGGCGCAGCAATGCGGGCGTGACAAGCACGATCCCGACACGGGACTTTGCCAATCCCTTGTCGATTTCGCGAAGCAACGACGTACCGAGGGCAACGTCCTTTTCGCTGAACCACACCGTTACGCCACGCGCTTCGAGCAGATCGTGCAGCACCTTTGCATCCCCCTGCCGGTCATCCCAAGCATGACACAGGAATACATCCCGGAGATCCGGTAGTTCCGCTCGTTTTTCGACAGTCTGGCGGATTGGCGTGAGGGCACGCACTTCAGTAGGTGTGTATAATACGGACGAACCGGCTTTGGACCATTTTGCCCGTACCCTACTAGACCCACCGCCAGTGGTTCCTGACGGGGAGCGATAAGACGGTGAAATAGAGGATGCCCCATAACCGCTATTGTAGCTGCTATAACTACTGTAGCCACTATAACGGCTGCGGCCACGACATGCCGGGCAATTTGCTGCCGCACTTGCCGAGCGATGCCCCTCTCTAGGTGCTGTACATTGAACCATCAGAATTACTTTCTCTTAAAAGGGATGCTGCGTTCAGCTGTCCTTGATCGTTGTGCGCGGGTGTGACTTGCCGTATTTGGTCGTCACGAACCGACCAGAAATGGCACTCCTATATGTACCCCCGGTGCTCCCCCCGCCCTTGGCTTCTCGAACCGTCGTTCGCGGGGTTGCGTGTCCATGTTTGGCAGTCAAAAACCGCCCACTGATTGCACTGCGAAAATTGCTTCCGCTTGCCTTACCTTTCGACATTATTCTCTCCTCATCGAACACCCCTGGGAATCGGGCTGTTCCGACAATACATCGATGGGGGTGTCAAAAGCTGACATACTCCGACCCAGAATAAATAAGGTCGGTCGGCGCTTACGTTTTGCGTTAGAAATCCGTTATGGAAAGGCCTCGAAGTCGCTTCTGCGGTGATGTTCAACCATTCTGCGCAGCCCCGCCGGAGCAATTACCTCGACCGCATCTCCCCATGAATAAAGATGCCACACCATTTCCAGCCAGCCCGCCGCACGAAATCGGACAATAAGGCTACCGTCCTCCTCCTCTTCAACGGTCTGTTTCGGATGAAAGCAGAACTCAGCCGCCCTCGCTGCGGCCTGCGGAGCGAAACGCCAGATGACGTCGTCATACTGCTTGGGGTTCTGATAGACGCCAAACGACTGGGCCGCGTACTCCTCCAGCGAAAAGCCGGGCAAGAGGCTGAAGCTCTCATCTAAGGTATGCGCGCTTAGTATCCGGTCCATACGGAAATTCCGCATATCGTCGCCGCGAGCGGGCTGACGCGCCACGAGATAAGTTCGATGCCCTAGCAATAGACCGTGGGGCTCGACGATCCGTTCTGGCGCGTCCGCGGTTCCATAGCGTAGCCGTAGCCTGAACGGACCGCGCAGCCCCTCTATCACCGCATCTAAGACAGTGGGCACCATGTTAACACGCGGTCCTGGGCGTGTGACCGATCCCATAGCCAACAGAACCGCTTCGACATCGGCTTCTGTGCGCAAAGCGTCTTTGGGTGTCAGCCGCGCCAACAATCCGTCGCGCAAATCTTCAAGTGCAGCAGCGTGGCGCAACCGGCCATCGACCCTCGCCGCCCGGTTCGCGATCTCCAAAGCCTCAATTGCCGTTTCTTGACGGATTTGGAGACGGTTGAGCATCGGGTCAGCGACACGCCAACGCCGTCGACGGTCCGGGCCATCGATCGCCTCGACATTGGTGAATAACGACTCCAGCGCATCAGTCATACGTTGCGCTGTTCGATGCGAGACGGTGAACTGCTCGCAGATTTCATCAAGGCTGATCCCAGTACGCCGCGTGGCTGCCAGCCGCGCCAACCTGATCAGGTCCTGAGACTTGGAGAACGACATGAAAAATCCTGGGCCGCTGACTATGTCAGATATTGACACCCACATACGCTATGGATGAATTTTCAATCTGTCGAGATGGAATTCTTTCGCGGATTGCGTCAGAGGGAGGCTGTGCGAACTATTGAAGCGCACGCCCAAGGCTGGTCAATATCTTCTTATGAACTACTTCCAGCATTTTCCCTGAATTAGAAGTCGTGAGGGCGAGCGGAGTGAGTCCGCTAGCCTGTGCGATAGCGGCAATTTGCTCCCCAGCGGCGACCCGAAATGCGTGATTTTCATCACGTCCCTCGCCCAGACCAACGCTATCATCAAGTTCAGTCAAAATAACGATATCGTAATCAATTGCACAGGCTTCCGCGATCCTGCGCAACTCATCAATTTTAGGCTCTGGCAAAGCCCTACCGGATATCTGCAATGCTGCGTAAAGATATCCGAGCGCGTCGAAAACCGGCCGATCTACTAGTATAACGTCGCTCGTCAAAGTAGCTTCCGCTTCCTGTCTCATACCCTCTGCCATAATCCAAAGCGTGCTTTCGAAATTGTGTTGGGTCAAAATTGGAAAACCACGAGCCCTGGCTGCAGTTGCAAGGTCTCCGATCCGACCCACGCGTACACCGTCGTTTGTCAGGCGCACATTCAACGCATCAAGAAATGTCGACTTGCCTGTCGAATGCGTGCCGGCCAATCCAACCTTTACCGTCATAAAAAGCTCTCCTGAGCAATGAAAAGAATGTCGGCCTCCCTTACGCGCGACGCGCGTGCGCCAGGATCAAGGGGCGTGAGGAGCTTGTTGAAAACGAGCGCAGTCAACGCGACATCGAATTGCGCCGAGTGGTGCTTCAGACCCGTCTGACGCTCTGCGGTCGAAGTCAAGTTTAGAGCTACACCCAGCTTCTCAAGGCTGTAAGATTCCAACCCCGGCCGTAATGCGCGGGCAAGCTTCAACGTATCTATTGCCGCGGATGGCTTCCAGTCGGTGATCGACCGTTTAATAATGTCGAGTTCGACGCGGACGTTGTGCCCGACAATCACGGCCTGATCAGTCCATCTGAGAATGTCGTCCGCAATGTCGTCGATAATTGGTGCTTCTGCTACATCTGCGTCAGTTATGCCGTGGATACGCGTCACCGTCGGGCTGATGGGTTCCTGTGGTTTAAGTAACCAGTGGAAGGCACGCCCGCTCGGCTCAAGGTCAACCAGCTCCAGCAAAGCGAGTTCGACGATTTCAGCCGGGGTGGCACCGTTACCTTCGACATCAATGACCCAAACTTTTTCCCAGTTCATTTCCATCCAATCTCCGCTCGCCCATGCCGGTCACGCAGGTGAGGCTGGGCACGATCATGGACCTGATAATTTAGGGCGTGCTGCATGAAGTAGCGCTGGTGTTCGCTACTTCCATCGACTTCAACACATCGGTCCGAGATCGCAATTGTATCCGTCGCAAGCGATACGATTTCCGCAATTTTTTGAGTCTCTTCCAAGCTTGGCCGTCTGTGGCACGCCCTGCAAATATTATGCTGTGTTTCGGGACAAATACCGCAGATCTCACTGATGCCGTAGTGACCGTTGTAGTCGGCCACTCCATGCGCAAAGGCTACCCCGCAAGACGTCTTCCTGAACAGGGGGGAACCGCTGAAACTTGCGAGGACGCGCTTTTCGGTTTCGCTTGGCAAGATTTTGCGCCGCGCTACGTCCTCGTAAAGGTCAGGGACACCCGCCAAACGAAAATATTCGCGGATTTCCTCACGATAAAAGAGGCCCGTAAATACGGTGGCGTCGGCCAGATCCGCAAGTTTGCGAGCCCTAGCCATATGGGCGTCCGAGTCGTTCAGGCCAGAGATGATCGGCCGCCAGTACAAGATCTTTTTGGTGCGCACAGCATTGCAAGCAAGCACTTCGAGGGTGCGTTCGGCGATGGCGGAAGACACCGGCTCGACCCTGTCATCGTCAATCCCCGACCACGTAACGAGGATTGTCAGCTTTATGTTCGACAGCGCCTCAAGTCGTTCGACGTCGGCCGACGTCACCTTCCATCGTGTGATGACGAGCACCGGGTTCGAAAGGCCACGGCTGTCCAATGCCTCTAGCGTCCGGAAGAGATGATCCTTTACGCCCGGAAGAAACGGGTCGGTGGCGCGATTGAATATCTGAATGGGGGTTCGATGCGCTCGGAATGCCCAATGATCGAGGAGAACTTCGACAGCCACATAATCGTCAACGACCAAATGGGGACGCTTCATCTCAAAATTGTCGAATAGGTGACGAACACAATAGCCGCAATCCAGCGGACAACCAACGATATGGTTGAGGCTTAGACCTGACTTTCGATAATCGATGAAATTTCTGAGGCTGTCTGGAAGGTTCGGCGGAGCGCGATGCACTGTTTTGCCGCGCACGGTACTGATTGAAGCCATCTGTTCCTCCCACCTGCGCTACAACCCCACATTGGCTCACCTTGCCGAGTTGGACAAGTCCACTGGGGAATATTTCACCCCGAAGCGACAGGCCTGATACGGTGACTACGTTCAGAGCGTCACGTGTGGGGCGGAGAGTTAAGTGGAGCTCATTTAATCGGCGTGCAAACCATCGATTGTAAAAAGGTGTTCGCAAACGCCGCCAAAATTCGATGTCAGGATGACTCTAGAAACCAGACGTGCAAGCTAGTTTGTCGATAGACAACTACCAGTATTGCAAGGGGGGGGGAAATGGGACAATCAAAACAACGCCTCGAATCCTATAAAATGGCGAAGCAAGCTCTTTTAGGCAGGTGCGATCCTGAAGCTCGTGTTGTTGCAGAAACCGCTATACGACTTTTCGACGGGTTTATCCTTCCAAACCACTTTACTGGTGGCTGCTACCAAGTTTCCATGACGCTTCATCGCTTTCTCATGGAGACCCATCGTATCTCTACGGAAGTCGTCGTGGGCTATGTTAACGATGGGACCGACGATATTATGATCTCGCATGCCTGGCTGGACTACAATGGTAAAAAAATCGATTTGAACCTGCACGTCATGGCAAATCCCGATGCAACTAAACCTGGAGATTTAATTGTTTTAGATCAGGTTCTTCGGCCAGGAGCGTTGACTTACACGTACCATACCGAACGGACGGGAGCTTATCTCATTGCCGCGCACCGCTTGCTTTCTGACCCAGATCTTGGGGCAATTGCGAGACATAAGGAAGAGGAGCATCTGATCATGCAGGCGAGGAGCAAGAATCCCGCGTTGATGGAGGCATACATCGCCGCCGCGCCCACGGAGATCGGTTATGCCGCCATGACTGCTGCCCTCCGTTGACGACTCCTCTCGCTGCACAGGATCCATCTTGATGAGCAATGTTACAGCCGCAATCTTCGGAGACGGCCAGCCGGCTAATGATGCCGCTGTCGATATCCTTCGCCGCTCTCGCTCACGAGAGCTCTTCTTCGCAGTTGTTGGTCCAGTAGGTGCGGGCGGATCACGGGTGATTAGCTCACTCACCAGAGTGGGAGAAGAGGCAGGCTATAAATGCGAGACTATCAAGGCGAGCCAGTTAATACGACAGTGGGCGACGGGCAACAATTTATCGAACAATCTCCCCTTGGAGAAAACGCTAACTGTCGTCGAACGCCTGCAGGACCTTGGCGATGAGATCAGGAGTCGGGATCCGGCAGCAGTCGCTCGCCAAGTGATGCGCGAAATCGCTCGCAAGCGTGCCGATGCTCGTAACGTCACATACGTGCAGGGCGAGGCTGTTTTACCCGACGACGCAAAACGGATTTATCTGATTGATTCAATTCGACATCCCGCCGAAGTCAACCTCCTGAGGCGTACCTACGGCAATTCTTTTGCGCTTGTTGCTGTCGTCTGCGAGGAAAAAGAGCGCACTGAGAGGATACTGGGGAAGTATTTCACCAAACCAGAAGCCCTAAAGAATGACAATGTTGCACGTGTGAACGAATTTGTTAAACGAGATGCCGACGATATTACCAGAAAACACGGACAGCACGTCACTGAGGCATTTTACGAAGCAGATTTCTTTGTCGACAACACCGCGCAGGATAGCGAGGACAAACAACGTCTATTGGATGATATGTGCGGGCGTTTGGTGGATATAATCTCGCATTCGAAGGTCGTCCGGCCCTCGATAGAGGAGACGGCGATGCACCACGCCCATTCGGCCAGAGTGCGTAGCGCTTGCATGTCACGTCAGGTCGGCGCGGCCTTACTGGACGGAGATGGCACGGTCGTTGCGACTGGAGCCAACGAGGTACCAGCGGCTGGCGGTGGCGTTTATGGCGAAGTAGGCGGTGCTAGCAATAGGCTTCATGACGAAAGATGCGTATTCCGTGCGACGAAATATTGTAGCAGCAACCGGGAGCAAAATAGGATCATCGAAGAGCTAATTTCGGCCATTCCGCAATTGGCCGCTGTGGTGGACAGGAAGCAATTAGCAGCGGATCTCCGGCGAACCTCGGTTGGCGGCCTCATTGAGTTTTCACGAGCGGTCCATGCAGAGATGGACGCTCTTCTATCGGCTGGCCGGGAAGGGGTTTCGACCGTTGGAACACGCCTATTTGTGACAACCTTTCCATGTCATTACTGCGCGCGTCACATCGTAAGCGCGGGCGTCTATGAAGTGCAGTACATCGAACCGTATCCAAAGAGCCTTGCGACGAGCCTCCACAGCGACGCTATCGAAATCGATGAGTCAAAGTGGTCGCCGCCCGATCGACAATCGATGGCGGAAGAGCGCAAGTCGAAACGTACGGAAGATGCGACGCCGGGCAAAGTTCTTTTCAAGCCATTTGTCGGTGTCGCGCCACGGCTCTACCTGCGAGCGTTTGAGAAAACCTGGCGTTTAAAAGATAAGGAGACTGGCGAATTTAAGATGGAGCCTCCCGAATGGGGTGACGAATGGTCCTCTTTGACGTTAGGATATCCTGAACTGGAAGCGGTGTTGACAAAGTGAATAAACGGCCACCTCACATTCGTTTAGTCGATATTTTGCCTGGGCCGGTGGCGACAGCGGAGTCATCGCCACGAGCGACTGTGGGTAAGCGGCGCGTCGTCAAGGGCGAGCAGCTTAAGTTCAACCTAGATGGCTCGCACGAAGAAAAGCGTGTTATGCTTGTGCCGATGAACAATATGCACGGCCAGAGGTTTGCAGAGCTCGTTAGCAACCTCAGACCCAAGGTCGTTCTGGACATGCGACACGCGATCAGATTCGACCTTCCGGGTACAAATCGCAGTCATATCTTTGCGCATTTCTCCCACTTTGAAGCATTTTATACGACAGCGAGCCTACCTTGGCACGAGTTTAACTCGGCGGACTTTATGCTCGACCGTGGAACCCTTTCTCAAAGGCTTCATCACGAGATTCTCGAACGACCAGAGGATTGCATCCTGATCCTGCTCCCTGAATCTATGCATGCGAAGTGGCTAAGGACCTACCTTAACCGCCGGCTCTCAGAGTCCGCGAAAACCGATTGGCATATTGAAGAGATTTTGTAGTTGGCGACAATTTAAGGTAATTCCCAGGCCTGAGTTAGGCCTGCCCGCCGATGCCACTGCGGTCATGCTTTTTCACGTCAGGAAAATTTAAAACCCTCAAGGGAAGATTTGTCACGGCGGCATCCGAGGGCCTTAAGCGCATATGATCAAGTATATATGGGACCATCGCCTGACGGGGGTAGATTTCGACCGTGAAGCCCATCTTCGTGTTGGACATACCAAATTCCCGTGCCGTTATCTCGGCCTGGCCGTCCGACAGATGTTTGGCGAGACCGATAACCACCTTTACGCAATTATGCCATTTGTCGTCACGCGGCGGTACCGTGGGTGCATCTACCTGTGTTGCACCAAGAATGCGGGCAATCGCTAGATCTCGAAACGCCGTATGACGCTCATCCCATCCTCTTACCAGCCAGCGATGTCCTGTATAAATTAGTGCAGATGGCCAGAACAGACGCTCAACCGAATGTGGCGTTTTCATCGATTGGTAGCTGACAGCAATCGCCCGCCCCGCGGTAAGTGCACGACACACAGTGGCAAGCAGGTCCCGATCGATCGTTGCCGACAGGCCTTGGACGATCTCAACTGACGGAGTGAACCCTAGGAGCCGCGCCCGCTCACCCTCTGCCAGGGTCGCGGTAGCGGCAAGCATATCCAAGGTTGTGTCTGTATCACTGCCGAATACCGGGGCAAATGACTCGCTGGCGCGGAAACACTTCTCAACCACATCGTAAACGAGGTTGGCCGGCGCCATTTCTCGGTATCGCTGAAAATCCAAGGTGACATGGCTAACGCTGACATCAAAAGTTGCCGCCACCGCGCGCCGGCCAATCTGACCGGTCCAGAGCGCCGCCTTTTCAATGAAGTGGAGCCGGCGCAACTGTTCAGCAGCGGGCGGCGCGCCCTGCTCTTTACGGGGCCGACCCCGACTGGACCGCGTCTGCGAAATCGTTGATTTTCGACTTAGATTGACCATCGATTTTATAATGACAAATAGTTTAAAACTGTCTATCATTTTTTTAAGGATATTGGCGCTTGCTTGATGCGCACGTAAGACGTGAGGCGATGGATAAAGCTGCAAACTTGACCGGACCTTGGCTGGCAGATCTGGGCTATGCCAGGGTCAGCGGAGCGATGGTGCGGGAAGGTGACCCTGCCGTCGACATGCATCCGTTCGCGCCTGAATTAAGGGCAATCTTCGAAACGAATGGCGGCTCATCCTGTGACGCGGTCGTGTGCATCGATCGAGTGCCGACGGTATGCTTGGTGGATTGTGAGCGCCTCAGTAAAGAAGCCAACGAACGTCGCCATCAGTTGCGCGCGTTTTGTGAGCGCCTTTGGAACCAGAATCTTGCCCGTGTTGTGATGGTAACCAATGTTGATTGGTTGGAAGCGTGGTCAGTCGACAATCCAGACGCCGAACCTCATCGCTATAATCTTTCAGACCGCAAAGACGCCGCCGAAACTTGGTCGATTGCAGGCCTCCTCAATGGCGAAGCTCTTCGCAGCCGCGACCACTGGTTCGATCCGCACAAGCGCGTTGACAAGATACTATTAGACAACATTCTTATGCTGGTCGGGAAGCTGGCGGGCTGTGGCCAGGAGCCTGCAGCTGCCCGAAGATTAGTTGCTCGTCTGATCTTCATTACCTATCTGGAAGATCGCTCTATTATTGGAGAAACCTACAGGGAACTTCGCAAGGTCCGCCCGCTTTTTGAAATCGTCGCTGACCGCGACCGGTCCAGTCTTCGTCACCTCATCAGAAAACTACGTGGCGATTTCAACGGTGACTTTCTCTCCTCAGCAGACGGTGAACCAGGGTGGGAGAACCTCTCCGATGAAGCTTTCGAATGGATTGAGCAATTCCTCAGCCGAACATCGCTGCGCACCGGACAAGCAAGCTTTTGGCGTTATGATTTTAGCCAGATCCCAATCGAGTTGATTGCAAGTATCTACGAAACGTTTCTATCCTCGAAAGACGAAGCGTCGGATGCTCCCTCATCAGACCGATCTAAGAGGAAGCAGGGCGCCTATTACACGCCCAAACTGCTAGCTGACTGGGTCGTTGACCTTGCGGTCAGCGATCGCGATGTGTTGAAGGAGAGAATTTTCGACGGGGCATGCGGATCAGGCATGTTGCTGACTGCGGCGTTTAGAAAGATCATACGCGCTTCCGAGATACGCAATGCTCGAGAAGGGCGGCCCGCGGAAGTAGATTTTAAAGCGCGGCAGAAACTGTTGCTTGACCACATATTCGGGGGCGATGTCGACGACGACGCTTGTCAGCTCACGGCATTTAGTCTCTATCTCGCGCTCCTGGCAGATCTCAATCCTCGGGATCTGTCTGTGTTGCGGCGCGGCGGCCATAAGCTCCCACCACTCGGTGAAAACATAAGGCGCGGCGCTAACGGCGACTTCTTTGGCCGAGACAGTGAAACATTCAATCGCGAGCGCTATACGATCTTCCTGTCCAACCCTCCATGGCGTGAACTGCGACCTGGAGAGCCTGCATCCTTAGCCGTAGAGGATTGGCGCAACAGGCAGGAAAAGCCAACCCCACACGTGCCTAAACGCCAGATAGCCGCAGCCTTCGCACTTGGCGCAGCTGATACGCTGATGGAAGGCGGCCGGGTGGCGCTGATCCTTCCCGTGACACCATTCGTGTCCGGCGACGCCACCCAGCGCGACTTCCGTGGACATCTGCTAGGCCGGTACACAATTGAGAAAATAATCAACTTCTCGGATATGCGTCGGCTTATATTTGCCGACGCGGTTCATCCCTTTATCGTTCTAATCGCATCAGTACGTGACCGATCTGAGCGCTTTCAAACCGTAGAGCGGGAGAACTTTGAGTATTGGACGCCTAAGACTGACATCGCTCTCGCATTCGGTCGGCTAGCCATTCATGGCGGTGACCGGACGCAATTGCCTGCCGCCGCTCTTTTGGGTGACGAAAGTCAGTTGACAATGCGCTATTGGGGATCAAGCCCCGATGTCGCGCTGCTGCAACGACTGAAGCGGCGTGGGAGCATCAAAGATCTCATAAAATCAGGCTGGATGGACGCCAAGGGATTCCACGCCCGCGACGAGGACCGCCGTAGGCCACCAGAAACTTGGTATACTGATGTCCCTGAATGGATGGCGAAATCCGGGTTCCTTTCAGCAACTGCGCTGCCTCGGGATGTTCCATTTGTTGCCGCCGAAAGTCTGATTCCGTTCCCGCTCGACCAGATCGCACGCGTCCCTGAGCGGCGCCTTTTTGAGGGACCGCGTGTTTTGTGGACGGATGGTGCGCATCCGGAAGGTGGCGTGAAGGCGGTTTATGCGGAAAAGTTGTTTAGCTACCAGCATTCGCTCGCTGTTCTCTCGGCGCCCAACACAGTGGACGGACGGCTCACCGCACGCTTCCTGACGGTCTATCTTCGTTCGCCTATGGGTCTTTGGTTGTTGTTGCTGTTGAGTGGAAGTGTCGCTTCAGAGCGTCCGAAGTTGCACGTCAGAGAGGCGCTAGATTGGCCTTTTTGGTCGCTTGAGCGCCACCCGGCTCGAGAGCGCGCACGGGCTATAATGATCGAGGTAGATCAGACTCTGGCAAGCGTGGAAGCTGAACCATTTCTCGCGCAGCCGCACCAGTGGTCTGCCGTTCAGAACCATCTCAATCGTCTCGTCTACGAGTATTTCGCTTTGAGCGACGACGAAATCGCGATGATTGAGGAATTGGCTACTTTCGTAGGACCGGCGCTGCAGCCGAGTAGCTTGAACCACAACGCATTGTCCAAGCCACTGAGAGAAGCACCCTCGATCGCCCACTTAAGTGACTATGCAAACGCACTATCGAACACTCTCCTTGCATGGCGGGACGCGACGGGCGGTTCCGGAGATATTTCAGTACGGACGTGGACAGGCAATACAGTACCGCTGGGTGCGGCTATCATCACGCTTGGAAGCCCCGATGAGAAGAACCGCATCGGCGACGATTCCATTATTGAGGAACTGTCGGCCTCCTTGAATAAGGTGGCGTCTTATTCAGCTGAGAGTTTTTTGACGATTCCTGATGTGGCCGTAATTGATGGGAACAGAATCTTTCTGGTGAAGCCTTTGGTTATGCGATTTTGGATGCGTCGGTGTGCTGTCGAGGATGCCAATCAATTGGCGATACAGTTGCAGGCGCTTTCACGGATACGGATGCAAGCATGACCGAGTTGGTGGGCTCACAGGATGTTTCACAGTGGGCCTATCTGGTTCGGCGCCCGCCTTCTTCAAGTGTTTTGCAATACCTAGTGGCGCGTTGGCAGGAATACGAACAGCTCTATTCCGACAAGGGTGCACCGCTATCAAGCAGAACCGAACCAGAGCTTACCGAAGGACTGGGAGCGTTCCTTACTGCTCAACTAGAAGCCGGCCTCCAACCCTTCGATGGGGAATTTTTTGCCGAACTTAGCCGTTTCGATCTGGCCCCCGACGGCAAGCGCATCATTATTGGGCGTTCGGATATCGAATGGCGTCTTTTTGGCACGCCCAACTTCGTCGTTGAGTTCAAGGTCATTGGTGGTGGACGTCCCGCTAAAGCGTATATTGTCGATGGAATGGTCCGCTTCGTAGACGGACGCTATGGCCACCGCTCATCAGAGGGAGCCATGTGGGCATTCTTCCGGCCCGGCTCCAGCGAAGTGGCAACCGACGTCGAGGCTTTGATCGACCTTCATACGGTCCCGCTGCGATGCGAAGTTGAAAATGGTTCTCATCGGATCGCTCCTTCGCAACTCGCGCCGGGCACTGCGGCCTTTGATTCTTTGCATAAGCGTGATCCTATCGCTCCAACAATTCGCATCGCGCACATCTTTGTCCAGATCGGTGCGCGCGCAGCACCGGAGGAAGACGGCGATAGCACCGGAAGCTGAAATGCAAGCCATCCGCCAATGTGTGGGTCAAAAAATAGTTCGCATATATTCGGCAGTTCGCTCGTTCAAAGCACTCCCCACGCCCGAAACCTCCCCCTCCCCGTCATCTCTCTGAGCCCCAGCTCCAAAACAATCCGCCGCGCCGCCTGTGGCGTTACGTCCAGCGTCTTGGCCACCATGCCGGCCGACACGAGCGGTTTCGCCATCACCAGTTCAACCAGTTCCGGCAGTTTTGACGACGTCCGGCGCCCGTCCAGCTTTCGGTCCATCATCGTTTTCGCCAGCGTCAGCCTGTCATGCTCTTTCATGCCGATCTCGGCCGCCGCCAAAAGACCGTGGGCGATGGCGATCAGCCGCGTGTCCTGGTCCCGATGCCGGCGCCGATCGACGGGAATGGTTTTGAGGCCGCGATTGATGGCGGCGAGATGGGCGCCGGCGGTGATGCCGGCGTGGCGCAGGATCGATGCGCAAAACAGCCAGCCGAGCCAGGGGGCGTGCTGAAGCACGGACAGCTCGTTCCAGGCATCGAGGGCGATGATTGCCTGCAGCGCCGCTGGCAGGTTTTCGGTTTGGCGCACCACGCTGCGCCATTCGTCGAGCCGCGCATCCTCGTCCCAGTCGAGGTCGTAGATCATTGGGTCTCTTTCTCGGCCGCCGTCACGGCTGGGTCTTGTTGCATTCTCGATTGCCGCCTCTGATCGGGCCAATAACGCATCGATGGCGGCATAATCGACGCCGGGAAGCCCTTCGGCTTCATCGATTTGTTTCCCCTCCCCTTCCGGATCGATCGCAACCAGGCACCGGATGGCACTGCCCGTCTCCGCCTCGTCCCCGCCGCCCGACCCGATCTCCGAGGTTTTCCGCAGCGAGCGGATGCCGTCGGCAGAGAACGCCCAATCCGGAGATTGGCCGGCGATACGCCGGCGGGTGCGCAGGACGTCGCGAGCGATCGTCAGCTCATGGGTAGGCGTGCGAATATCCTTCGTGGCGTCGTGCAGGACGAGGTCTTCGAGATGCACGAGTTCGCCGTCGATCCACAGCGACGCGCAGGCATCGGTGAATTGGGATCGCTCGATCCATCCCTGGCCGACCGGCGAGCGGGCGATGCGCTCATCCAGACGCACCAGTTCGATACACGCCCGAAAAGCCGGCTCCAAAAGCGCTGTCATGCTGATTTTCGCGAGATCGTAAGCCATTGAAATCATGGTAAATGATTTGTTAAAAGAACTCTATCGGAAAGTTAGTGTTCTTCACATGGTATGATCGCCGGTTGGCACTGTAACCATCGATAAGTATCCCTTATCGAAAATTAAAAACGAACACAACACTGAAGTAATACTTAATAAAAAATAGTATTTTAAATAAATAAAAAATATTCATTGCTCATATTGTTTCAGCATAGGATAATTATGAACGTAAACATAAACAGTTTCATTGCAAATAAAATTCAGAATGGAAAATAACTACAAGACATGGACAATTCCACTGCGCATCAGCAGACAAGAGAGAGCTTCCCTTGAATGGATATCATCTCATTATGGTGACATTCCGCTCAACGATGTTATTCGAAAATCAATTGCAACTGAACGCTTTCTGATAGAGCAGAAAAAAAGGGGCCGCCCTTCTAATTGAGGACCAGTGTGGTCGGGTCAAAGAAATTATTCTGCGGTAGAATGCAGCTTCGCGCCAACATGATTAGACGGGAACAATCTGCAGCGAAGTTTTTCCATTGCGGAAGTGAGCTGCACACCCTGAAACGCTTCGTCTAAGAACCAGTCCGCTGTCGAACAAGCAGATCGGCTTTCCATTTCAGCGTTCTGGCGAATTCTTCTGATCGCTGGTAGCTATATCTTGGCTCCAGGGATAAGGAGACCCTTTGGGCGGCATCGCTAGGCCCGGCATGCCCCGGCAAGGTTTCGGAATGTTAGAACGTGCGGCCGCAAATGGCGATCACAGCCGCACCGGCTACATTCCTATTGCCGAACTGACACGTGCTTCAAGACCGCCCGAATAAGATCGAGCGTATCTGGGCCAGCTTGCTCCATATCGTCCAGGATATCGCCTGCATCGGGGCTATTCAGTCTCGCTCGCATCTTCCTGAATAGCGCCTGTTTGGTATCGGGATCCACTTCGCCATAACATTTCGTGGTGGTACTGATCTGCTCATGGCCGAAATCTTGGCTAATCACCTTGAAGTCCCGCATGGACCCAACCAATTCGTCGCAATGCTTCGCAACAGTTGAACGAATGGCATGCGGCTTGAAGCGCGGAACACCCGCAGCAGCTGCTGCCTTTTGCACAACCCGACGCACAGGCGCGGCAGTAGTTAGAAACTCCAACTCAATTCGCTGCCTGCCGATCCAAGGCTTGAATGGAGCCGTTGGGATCAAGGGATCATCCTCCGACGCACCCATCGCCCTTAACTCGGTGATCCAGTCGATGATGATACGCTCGATATCTTCGCCTACTGGAAACCAATCAACGATACTTGTTTTAGAGAATTTTGTTTTCACTTCTCGCGCATCCTGGAAAACACGCTTCTGGTCGATATCGACATGCTTGATGCAAAGAGAGATCAACGCCCCGTCACGCACCCCAAACAGGAAAAGGGCGGCAATCATCGCGCGATCTCTTCGATGAGCAAGATGCTGGGTCGGCATGCCGTCGAGTATGAGCCTGATCTGTTCAGGAGCGGGGACAAACTTTGGTGCCGCGGCACTGGCCAGCTCTGAAAGGTACATTGGCGAGTTGAAGTGATTGTAGAGCTGCGCCGTAATCGATCGCCTATACCCGTCCTGGACAGCGAGCCATTCGAAGAATGCTTTCAGGTGCCCAAATGTATGAACGATCGTTGAAGCAGATAAACCGCCTTTCCCGCTCTTGTCTGCGCGACTGATCCAATCGTCCTTGAAATCTTCAATCATTTTTCGGGTCACAGACCTGAAATCTGTAGATCCGGTATGTTTTTCAAACTGCCAGATGTGACGCAGGATGTCGTCGATCGTTTTGGGGTGGAAGCCTTTTGTATGCTTCAGCTCACCCTGGTACAGATAGATAATTTTAGCATTGTCTACTGATGCGTTCATTAGTGTGACTTTCAATGAAATGTGGCAATTTGAAATTGTCTGAGAGGGGTTTGCGAGCGAAGCCGTGGCCAGCGCGGTTGTTGCAGCCGGCTTCGCTTCATTGCTGGACGTCCTGGATTGGGGAGATGCGCTAGGATTCGAGTCTGTCGGATTTGCACAATCCACGACTGAAATGACGAAGCATATTAGTCCGGAGTCTTGCTTCCGGGATTGGTTTCTTGCGATCTCAGGATCGTCTGCTGATCCTCCAGAGAGACATACCTGTTTGCAGTCGCGCCACAGTCCGGGCACGCGCGATAAGCGCGGATGCCGCGATATGTCTCCTGGACATCAAAGGATACCTCGGCAGCGAGCAACGTGTGAGTCGCCCGACATCCAAAACACCTGACCTCAAACTGACCTAGCGACCCTATCGAAGACCTCTGCTTCTTTCTCCTATGAAAGGTATTGAGGTCAGAGCCTCGAAACAGACGAGGCTCACAGCTGATGAAGCCAAGCCCACCAGCGATCCAATTGGACAATGTATTGCGTGAGATATCATAAAGCTTGATGACGTCATCACTCGAGTAGAGTTGATGAATCCTGGCTTTCCGATCGCTTTGGAGATTGCGGCGCTTCTTGGAGGTCATGTCGGCACCGGTCATTGGCCAACCTCGTTGCGCAATGTCTCAAACGCGAGGATTTGGCTCAATCGCCACCGCGTCGAACCATTCAGGATCTTTATGGGCTTAGGAAAATCGGGATTGTGTTTTGTGTGGCGCCAGACCGTCTGGATGCTGATCGAATAGCGCCGCGCCACTTCCTGTACGGACAAATAGCGTTCTTCGATCTGAGGCCGCGAAGATACAGCTATCTCGGCGTCGCGTCGCACTTCCACCTCCTTGCTGGCTTCAGATTTGATCGCACGAATAGGAGACTGAGAGGATTCACGAACCTTGCCCGCGGCATCAGTTGCGCCGGATTGGGCGGTATCGCCATGCGGCAGAGATTCGGGATTCTCGGAACTGGGGAAAAGCCCCAGCTGTGGTTGCTTAGACATACGTGTCCCTTTGATTGAAAGGACCCCGCACGTCTTGCGCAGTGGTTCAGTTGTGAATGAACCATACGTAACCTCATGCCATTCATATTGGCAACAGGTGATTTGACATTTTTTGTGGGGATATCGGTCGAGAAAGGTAGTCGATTTTCTTGTGGCGGGCTGAGTGGCGGGCCAGCGCGAACATCTTAGGAAAAACGAAGTAAATTCAGAAACTTATGCGTATCAATGGCGGAGAGGGTGGGATTCGAACCCACGATACGGTTGCCCGTATGCCGCATTTCGAGTGCGGTGCTTTCGACCTCTCAGCCACCTCTCCGCGTGATTTGGTCGACGCATTGCTGCGCGGGCTTTCACATAGCGACAGTTGATCTAGCTGGCAAGGGCTTAACATGACGAATTTCCAGCATTTGCCTTGACAGTTTTTACTGCCTCACGTATGCGAGCCGTGAATTAGACACGGGCTTACTGTGTCTTGATTTCTCCGCCCCATTGGGCAGAGCTCCATCGGCAGGTGCCGGTGGCCTTGAATGGCTGCTTTTACCTGCTCAACCGACTGACAAGAAGACGGCCGCAACGGGTATACCCGCGCAGAGCCGGAACGAACATGAAAGGATAAAAAATGTTCGCAGTCATCAAGACCGGCGGTAAGCAGTACCGCGTAGTGGCCAACGACGTGCTGACCATCGAAAAGCTGGAAGCCGAAGCTGGTGCAACCATCGAATTCACTGAAGTTCTCATTGTTGGCGTTGGCGCCGACGCAACCATCGGCGCACCTTTTGTCGCCGGCGCATCCGTCAAGGCCGAAGTTGTCGAGCAGAACCGTGGCAAGAAGGTTATCGCGTTCAAGAAGCGCCGTCGCCAGAATTCCAAGCGTTCGCGCGGCCATCGTCAGCATCACACCGTCGTGCGCATCACCGACATCGTCGCTGCGTAATCGGTCAACGAGAAACAAGGTTTAAAGGAGAACTCCAATGGCACACAAAAAAGCTGGCGGTTCCTCGCGTAACGGTCGCGATTCCGAATCCAAGCGCCTTGGCGTGAAGAAGTTTGGCGGCGAAGTCGTCATTCCAGGCAACATCATTATTCGTCAGCGTGGCACGCAGTGGCATCCCGGCGCCAATGTCGGCATGGGCAAGGATCACACGATCTTCGCACTCACGGCAGGCAATGTGAACTACCGTACGAAGGCCAATGGCCGCGTGTACGTGTCTGTGGCACCGAAAGCCGAAGCAGCGGAATAAGCCGGTAGCGCTCAAAAACAGCCGGCGTCTCATCGACCCGGCTGACCGCATCAGGTTCAGAAAAGAAAAAAGGGAAGATGGGGCAACCCGGCTTCCCTTTTTCTTTTGTCTTTTCAACCGAAAGGAGACTGAACCATGCAGAGTGAATTATTGAGGGACAGGCCATCCAGGCCGCCCGAGGAAAGGCTGAGGCCTGACCGGTTAAGGAGCGATTGCCCCGTCTTGTTGTCGCAAAGGCTTGTCCTGCGCGCACCCCACGAAGAAGACATCGACGCCCTTGCCCATCTCGCCAATAACGCCACAATCGCGACGATGGTGTCGCGTATGCCTCATCCCTATACGGCAAAAGACGCCGCGGATTTCGTGCGACGTTCGAAAAATGGCGAGATTGGCAAATGCGTCTATGCCATTACCAAGGGTGAAAACGGCGAGTTCCTCGGTTGCTGCGCGCTCGAAACCCACGCTGAAGACGAGGGCACACTGGAACTGGGCTATTGGTTGGGTGAACCCTACTGGAACAAGGGATATGCCACCGAGGCAGCGCATGCCCTGATCGATATGGCCTTTCGCACAAGACAGATCGTCCAGATCGACGCGCGTTGCCGGGTGACCAACATCGCCTCCAGGCGCGTTATCCAGAAATGCGGCTTCCAGTTTCAGGGGTCTGGAATGGTCGGCAGCCTTGCCATGGGTGGCATGATGCCGGTGGAGTGGTTCCGGCTGGACCGCAAGACGTGGATTTCGCTGAAAAGTTGGGGAGAGATGCGATGAGCCCCGTCATGGAAAAACATGTCTTGCAAACGCCGGGGCCCTGCCCGACGATCGAAACATCGCGGCTTATTCTGCGCCCTCATCGCATGAGCGATGCAGACGCCATCGCCCAGTCCCTGTCTGATTTTGCTATCAGCAGAATGCTGACACGCGTTCCCCTGCCATATCATCGGCAGGATGCAATCGACTGGCTCAGCCAGTCGACATCAGCTCTGTCAAAGGACTGGTCACTGGCCATCACCACCGGCGACGATACCCATATCGGTGTCGTCTCCATCGAGCTGAGACACGGTCTTTGGAAAATGGGCTATTGGCTGAACCGCTATTATTGGGGCAAAGGCCATATGAGCGAGGCCGCTTATGCCGTTACCGAGCGCTTCTTCATGCGCATGCCTGAGGTAACACTTCACAGTGGCGCCTTTGCCGATAATGCGGCCTCGCTGCGCATTCAGGAAAAGCTCGGTTTCGCAATCACGCGAACGGATACGCTTTATTCCATTGCTCGGGGCATCGCCTCACCGCATATCGAGACAAAGTTGGCGCAGGCTGGTTTCCGCCGGCCCTGACAATCACCAGGTCCGGCGCAGGCGCAACATCTGCGCCGGATCAACCCAATTCGACCCAGATCGGCAAATGATCGGAACCCTCCGCCTCAATGTCGATAAAGGCATCCTTGAGCCGTGGCACAAGACCCGGACTGAGAAAGCAGTAATCCAGATGTTTGCGCTCGGCATGGTTATCACAATCGATCCAGGTGACGCTGTCGGCGGTCACCGCGCCGCAACGCGCCAGAGCATCGACCGGAAAGCCGGCTCTCAGCACCCGACCGTAGAATGCGTCGCCATGGCCTGTCATCGCACAGTATTCAGGCGATTCGGGCTCCATGTTGAAGTCGCCCAGGATCAGGAAGTCCTCGGGAAGCGGCGGATCGACAACGCCAAATTCCGTCGCGCCGGTAATGGCGCCACCTTCGTTGACGAAGTTCAGGACCCGCTCCTTGAGAAAATCGATCTGATCGATCCGTTCATCGGGCGAAACGTGATCGAGATGGACCGAATAGACCCGCAACGGTCCATCCGGTGTAGCGATCACGGCTTCGGTTGCACCACGCTGCAGGTTGAGCTTGTCGAAGGTGCGATGGCGCGGAAGAAGAAGCATGCGATGCGCCAGAATCGGCCAGCGCGACAAAACCATATTGCCGAACTGATAGCGCTTGTCGACCAGACGACCATCGACACGTTCGGACGAAAGGTGAAGATCGCAGGCGGGACCATAAATGAAGTGATGATCGGGAAAGAGATCCGCCATCACAGAAACGAGATCGACACCACCATTGTGAGGCATGCCGCGGGTAACCTCCTGCAACGCGATGACATCAGCGCCCTCAAGACTTCTGGCAATGCGCTCGGGGTCAAATTGACGGTCCAGACCCAACCCAAACTGGATGTTGTAACTTGCGAACTTCACGATACTCTTTGACCTCCTGCCCATCCGGCGATATCGATGGCGCCGATTGCAGGAAATACCCTGACATGGAAGTGATAGCTGTACTATGAAATTTCTCGACGAAGCCAAGGTCTATATTCGCTCCGGTGACGGTGGCGCGGGCAGCGTGTCTTTCCGCCGTGAAAAATTCATTGAATTCGGCGGCCCGGATGGTGGCGACGGCGGACGCGGCGGCGATGTGTGGGTGGAAGCCGTCAATGGCCTCAATACGCTGATCGACTTCCGCTATCAGCAGCATTTCAAGGCCACGATCGGCACCCATGGCATGGGCCGCAACCGCACGGGCGGCAATGGCGATGACGTGACGCTGAGAGTGCCGGTTGGCACCCAGATTTTTGAAGAAGACAAGGAAACGCTGATTATCGACCTGACGGTTGAGGGTCAGAGGTTCCGTCTGGCCAAGGGCGGCAATGGCGGCTTCGGCAACGCCCACTTCAGATCGTCCACCAATCAGGCCCCCAACTGGGCCAATCCCGGTCTGGAAGGTGAAGAAAAGAATATCTGGCTTCGGCTGAAACTGATTGCGGATGCCGGACTTGTGGGTCTGCCCAATGCCGGCAAGTCGACATTCCTGGCGACCGTGACGCGGGCACGCCCGAAGATCGCCAATTATCCATTCACCACGCTGCATCCCAATTTGGGTGTCGCCACCGTGGATGGACGCGAGTTCATTCTGGCCGATATTCCAGGCCTGATCGAGGGCGCCCATGAAGGTGTCGGCATCGGAGACCGGTTCCTGGGTCACGTGGAGCGTACACGCGTTGTCCTGCATCTTGTTTCCGCACAGGAAGAAGATGTGGGCAAGGCCTACAAGACCGTTTGGCACGAACTGGACGCTTACGGTCACGGCATTACAGACAAGCCGGAGGTTGTTGCCCTGTCCCAGGTCGATGTTCTGGACGAGGCCGAACTGAAGAAAAAGGCGAAGGAACTGGAAAAGGCCTGCGGCCGCAAACCGCTTCTGTTGTCCGCCGTAACCGGCAAGGGCATGACGGATGCCCTGCGGGCTTTGCGCGACGTGATTGTTGCGGAAGGAACGCAGCCAGTCGACGAAGTTCCAGAACGTGTGCAGAAGATCCGCCATCGCGATCTGCCCAAGGACGATGATCAATGACGTCGAGCCCCAAAGCTCTTGACCGGTATCGGCGCATCGTCATCAAGATAGGCTCTGCTTTGCTTGTCGACCGGAGCAGCGGGCTCAAGAAGGCCTGGCTCGATGCCATCTGCGACGATATCGCTGCGCTGCGCGCAAAGGGTGTCGATGTTCTCGTTGTGTCCTCCGGTGCCATCGCGCTTGGTCGCTCGGTGCTGGACATGCATGCCGGCGCTCTGAAACTGGAAGAAAGTCAGGCTTCTGCGGCCGTCGGCCAGATCTCGCTTGCGCGCAATTGGTCGGAGAGTCTTTCGCGTACGTCCATTGTCGCGGGCCAGATCCTGTTGACCCTTGCAGACACTGAAGAGCGCAGGCGCTATCTCAATGCCCGCGCAACGATCCATCAGTTGCTGAAAATCGGCGCAGTCCCTATCATCAATGAAAATGATACGGTGGCGACCACCGAAATCCGCTATGGCGACAACGACCGGCTTGCCGCCCGCGTCGCCACCATGACTGGCGCAGATCTCCTCATTTTGCTCTCGGATATCGATGGTCTGTATACGGCGCCTCCGCATCTTGATCCCGATGCGCGGTTTCTGGAAGAGATTTCAGACATTACCCCGGAAATCGAGGCCATGGCAGGCGGGGCAGCATCCGAGTTTTCGCGCGGTGGAATGCGCACGAAAATCGATGCCGGAAAGATTGCGACGGGTGCTGGTTGCGCCATGATCATTGCCTCGGGAAAAAGTGCGAATCCGCTGAAGTCGATCAGCGAAGGCGCGCGCTGTTCCTGGTTCGCACCATCCGGAACGCCTGTCACCGCACGTAAGACATGGATCGCCGGCCAGCTTCAGCCGGCTGGCGAATTGCATGTCGACGCCGGAGCGGAAACCGCATTGGGCGCGGGCAAGAGCCTGCTGCCTGCGGGTGTACGTGAGGTTAAGGGAAATTTTAGCCGTGGAGATACGATCGCGGTGCTCGGTCCGCAAGGTCGGGAAATCGCCCGAGGACTGGCAGGCTACGATGCAGAGGATGCACGCAGGATCACGGGTCGAAAATCATCGGAGATCGAGGATATTCTCGGCTATGCCGGACGTGCTGCCATGATCCACAGGGACGACCTTGTCCTGACAGAAACGAGCCGCAAGCCCCCTTCGGTAAGCACGAAGAAGGACACAGCCCATGCTTGAACCCATCGCAACGGACACGAATTCGATTGAATCCCTGATGGGTGAGATCGGTCGAAATGCGAAGGCCGCCTCACGCCCGCTGGCGATCGCCTCGACAGAGGCCAAGAACAAGGCGCTCGAAGCGATGGCAGAGGCGATCGAGAATGCTGAATCTGAGATCCTGGATGCCAATAATGTCGACGTCGAGAAAGCCAAGGCTGCCGGCATTTCCGGATCCTTCATCGATCGGCTGATCCTCACCCCTGACCGCATTCGCGCCATGGCCGACGGCATTCGTGCCATCGCAGATCTCAAGGATCCGGTCGGTGACGTGATTGCCGCCTGGGACCGGCCAAATGGCCTTCATATCGAACGCGTGCGCACGCCGCTGGGCGTCATCGGCGTGATCTACGAGAGCCGTCCCAATGTGACAGCCGACGCAGGCGCGCTTTGCCTGAAATCAGGCAATGCCGTGATCCTGCGCGGCGGCTCGGATTCGGCTCGTTCATCTCGTGCAATTCACGCATGCCTGGTCAAGGGACTTGAGAGTGCCGGCCTGCCCGTTCATGCCATCCAACTTGTTCCGGTCACGGACAGGGCAGCCGTCGGCTTCATGTTGACCGGTCTTGAGGGTGCTGTTGACGTCATCGTTCCCCGCGGCGGAAAGAGCCTTGTGGCCAGGGTCCAGTCCGAGGCGCGCGTTCCCGTGTTTGCCCATCTCGAAGGCCTTTGCCACGTCTATGTCGACAAGTCAGCGGACCTCGACATGGCAACGAAGCTCATCGTCAATTCCAAGATGCGTCGCACGGGCATTTGTGGTGCTGCAGAAACAATGCTGATCGACAAGGCTGCGGCGTCAACCCATCTGGCACCAATGCTGGAAGCCCTTAAAGACGCGGGATGTGAAATCCACGCATCAGCAGAAGTTCTGGCACGGTCGCCTGGCCACCTGGCTGCAACGGAAGAAGATTGGCGCACCGAATATCTCGATGCCATCATCGCGGTGACACTGGTGGACGGTATTTCCGGCGCAATTGCCCATATCGCCACCTATTCATCCAACCACACCGAGGCAGTCATTGCTGATGATGCTGCGGTGGTCGAGAGGTTCTTCAACGAGGTTGATTCCGCCATTCTTCTGCACAATGCCTCGACACAGTTTGCAGATGGTGGCGAATTCGGCATGGGTGCCGAGATCGGCATCGCCACCGGCAAGATGCACGCCCGTGGGCCAGTTGGTGTTGAGCAGTTGACCTCATTCAACTACCGCGTCCACGGCAGCGGTCAGGTCCGGCCCTGACGTGACGGATACGCTGATCGCTTCCCGTTTCCTGCGTATGCCTCATACAGAGCGAGGAATGGTTGTCGGATTGTTCGGCGGCTCGTTCAACCCACCGCATCAGGGACATGCACTTGTAGCAGAAATTGCGCTTCGGCGCCTGGGTCTCGATCAGCTCTGGTGGATGGTAACCCCCGGCAATCCACTGAAAAGCAGAAGCGTTCTGGCCCCTCTGGCAGAAAGACTTGCGCTGAGCGAAAAGATAGCCGGCGATCCTCGCATCAAGGTAACGGCATTCGAGAAATCGCTCGGAACGAGCTACACGGCAAAGACCCTGGAATATGTCCGGTCGCGCAATACCCACACGCATTTCGTCTGGGTCATGGGCGCCGACAATCTGAGAAACTTCCACCACTGGCAGCACTGGCGCCGCATCGCCACAACATTTCCGATTGCGGTGATTGACCGTCCTGGCGCCACACTCTCCTATTTGTCATCGAAGATGGCGCAGGCCTTCGATTTCGCCCGGATCGACGAAGATGATGCCGGCGCTTTGTGGCGGCACAAACCGCCAGCCTGGACGTTTATCCATGGCCCTCGTTCGACGCTCAGTTCGACGGCTCTTCGCGAGCAACGAGATTCCGCCGATAGCTAGAGATATATGACCAGGCAATTCACCCGTCTTGAAACCTTAATAAATCAGTGCCACTTTATATCTGTGGTGCGACCAGCTAGGTCGAATCACCGACGTGCTGTTCTGTTAATCCCAGGAAAGGACGAACTCTGACAACAGTGCACACCAAGGGAAGGGCAGCCACTGCCATCCCGCAAAGCCCGGAACGTGGCGCCGATGCCGCAGCCCGCGAGCTTGAGCTGGTCCTCGCAAGTGTCGAGGACTCAAAAGCAGAAGACACAGTCACTATCGATATTGCCGGGAAATCCGCGCTGGGCGACTACATGGTAGTTGTATCCGGGCGCTCGAGCCGGCATGTCATGGCGATCTGCGAACACCTGATTACCGATCTCAAGGAAGAGGGTTTCGGCGCCGCGCGCGTCGAGGGTCTCGAGACGGGTGATTGGGTGCTGATCGACACCGGTGACATTATCGTGCATGTGTTCCGGCCTGAAATCCGCGAGTTCTACAACATCGAAAAGATGTGGGCGGCTCCGGATATCGAGGAAAGCCGGCTGCACTAACCGGCCCAAAGGCGCCGGCGACACTGTATCGACTTGAGATACCGGCGGTGGTTTTGACGAACTCGCGCCGGCCAGACATCTTGAGATCGAAAACAGGGAGCCGGACATGCGGATAGGGATTTTCGCGGTAGGCAAATTGAAGGCCGGGCCGGAAAAGGAACTTGCTGCGCGCTATCTTGACCGGTTTGCCAAGGCTGGACCGGCCATAGGCCTCGAATTCCTCAAGGTCGCCGAGCTTTCGGAAAGCCGTGCATCAAACACAGCGACGCGTAAGTCCGAAGAAGCAGCCATGCTGGAAAAAGCCCTTCCGGACGGCGCGTTTTATATCGCGCTCGACGAACGCGGCAAAGCGCTCGATAGCCAGGTCTTTGCCGAGACACTCGGCAACTGGCGCGATCAGGGCCAGCGCGATCTTGCGTTCGTAATCGGCGGCGCCGATGGTCTGGATCCCGCGTTCCGGGATCGAGCCGCCCTGGTTCTCAATCTTGGAAAGCTGACCTGGCCGCATCAACTGGTCCGCATAATGCTTGCGGAACAGCTTTACCGCGCTGTGACCATTTTATCCGGTCACCCCTACCATCGGGTTTGAACACGTCGCCGACATCGTCGATCGATTCGGATGAGATGTTACTTTGATCGAGAACCAAATCAGCTTAGGTTCACTGACCAAGACTGTGGTGATACGGCGACGCATGACACCTGAATTGAAACTTGGACAGGCAAGACGGGCACTCGCAAAGCGACTGCTCCTCGCACTCCTGTGCATGTCCATGTCTTTTTCAGTATCGACTGCGCAGGAGAACGCCACACCATCAGAGGAAGCCTCCTCAACAGACATAAGCGCCACAGAACAGCAAGCTGACAGTTCTGAGGAGACCACAGAGGTCGAAGATCCCGTCCAGGAACTGCAACGCAAGCGGGATGAGGTCGCACGCCAGCTTCAGGATGTTTCGCACACAATCAAGCTTTCCGAAGAACGGAAAGCCGAGTTGCAGCAGACCGTCGCAAAACTGCAGAAAACGGAAGTCGATCTGAGAGAGGCGCTGATAGAATCCAGTGCCCGGCGCAAGGAACTCGAGCAACAGATCAACGACAGCGAAGGCAAGCTCGCCAGGTTTGGAGTTCGGGAAGATCAGATCCGCGCGTCCTTTCACAAGAGAAGGGCTATTCTGGCAGAAGTGCTGGCAGCGCTTCAACGAATGGGACGCAACCCACCCCCCGCACTGTTGGTCACCCCGGAAGACGCTCTGGCTTCGGTACGAACCGCAATCCTGCTTGGCGCTGTCGTGCCGGGCGTACGTAAGGAAACCGCGAAGCTGGCAGCTGATCTTCAGGAACTTGTAAAACTGCGGGCAGATACGCTCGCAGAAAAGGCGGGCCTTCTGACCGTCATGCGTGACCGCGAGGAAGAAGAGCGCCGCATGGAAATGCTGCTTGTCGAAAACGACAAGATCGCCCGCAAGAATGCGCTTGAACTGGAAGCCGAACAAAAGCGATCCGATGAGCTGGCCTCCCACGCCACAAGCATGGAAAGTCTGATTGCGTCACTGGAAAGTGATATCGGTTCCGTCCGCGAAGCCATGGAGCGCGCGCGCGCCGAGGAAGAGCGACAAAAACAGCTGACCGAGGATCAAAGGCGGAAGGCAATTGAGGCCGCCAAGAACGGTATGCCCGACAAAAACCGCATTGCGCCAGCATATCCGTTTTCGGAGTTGACCGGCAAACTCGAGCTTCCGGCAGCAGGACAAGTCATTCGCACATTTGGTGACCCTGACGGCACGGGACACACCATGAAAGGCTGGATGATCGCCTCTGCACCTGACGCCATTGTCACGGCTCCAGCGGACGGACTGGTGGTATTTGCAGGCGAATTCAGAAGTTATGGTCAGATGGTGATCCTGAACCCGGGCGATGGCTATCACATCGTCATGTCCGGCATGGACCATATAAATACCCGTCAGGGCAAGTTTGTGCTGTCCGGGGAGCCTCTCGGCACGATGGGTGCAAAAAGAGTGGCAAGTGCGGCAGCATTGGCGCTGGAAACGGATCGTCCAACGCTTTACATTGAATTTCGAAAAGACGGGTTGCCGGTTGATTCCGCAACTTGGTGGACAGCAAAAGATGCTGGAAGGGCAAAGAATGGTACGTAAGGTTTCCTTTATCCTCGTGGGCGCTCTGATGGGCGCTACCGCTATGAGCCTCGTTTATTCGGCCGGCATACCTGCGCAAGCCGCTGGCGGCTCAACCTATAAGGAACTGTCGATTTTCGGCGACGTGTTCGAGCGCGTTCGCGCGCAATACGTAACCCCGCCGGATGAAGACAAGCTGGTGGAAAGCGCCATCAACGGAATGTTGACTTCGCTTGACCCGCATTCAAGCTATCTCAACCCGGAAGCAGCCGCCGACATGCAGACCCAGACACGGGGCGAGTTCGGTGGCATCGGCATTGAAGTGACCATGGAGAATGAACTCGTAAAGGTCATTGCGCCCATCGATGATACGCCCGGCCAGCGTGCCGGCATTCTGGCCGGTGACTTTATTTCCGAGATCAATGGCGAAGCAGTTCGCGGTTTGAGCCTGGAAGATGCCGTCGACAAGATGCGCGGTGCCGTCAACACGCCGATCAAGCTCACGATCATTCGTGAGGGTGCAGACAAGCCGATCGAATTGACGGTTACCCGTGAGATCATTGCCATCCGGGCAGTGAAGTCGCGCGTCGAAGGCGATGTGGGTTACGTCCGAGTCATCTCCTTCACCGAGAAAACCTATGACGACCTCGAAAAGGCGATCACCAAGATCAAAGAAGAAGTACCTGAGGACAAGCTGAAGGGTTATGTTCTCGATCTGCGCCTCAATCCGGGCGGTCTTCTCGATCAGGCGATCTATGTGGCGGATGCCTTCCTCGAGCGTGGCGAAGTGGTGTCGACCCGTAGCCGCGATCCCGATGATACCCGCCGCTTCAACGCAACGCCTGGCGATCTGACGGATGGGAAACCGGTTATCGTGCTGGTGAATGGCGGCTCTGCTTCGGCCTCTGAAATCGTCGCCGGCGCCCTTCAGGATCTGCGCCGTGCCACAGTTCTCGGCACGCGCTCATTCGGCAAGGGCTCTGTTCAGACGATTATTCCGATGGGCAACCGCGGTTCGTTGCGCCTGACGACAGCGCTCTACTACACCCCGTCTGGACGATCCATTCAGGGAACGGGCATCACCCCGGACATCAAGGTGGAGCAGCCACTTCCGGAAGAGTTGAAGGGGAAAATGCGTTCTGAAGGCGAATCGTCTCTTCCCGGCCACATCAAGGGTAACGCTGAAACGGATGAAGGTTCGGGTTCCGTCGCCTATGTGCCGGAGAACAAGGATGACGACGTTCAGCTGAACTATGCACTGGACTTGTTGCGGGGCAAAAAGACCGATCCGTCTTTCCCGCCGAACACGGAAAAGCCAGTCGCAACCAAGTGATCGGGACTAGGGCGAGAACAGCAATCGGGACGGACGAAATTTGAGCCCTGACTTGCATACGCCTTTGGGTCAGACCCGGGGTAAATCCAAACGCCGGCCGCTTCGCGGTCGGCTTTTGCCGTTATTCGGTTACCTGACCGCAGTTGTGATTGTCGGCTTCTCAACGTATAGCGCAATCACACCACTTGCTCTGACAGGCAGCATTGACGGTGAAGAGAAGCCGCTTCTTCACACTGATGCCGCATCAGGCTCCAGCATATTGACGCAAAAATCTCAGGCGTCCGGAAACCTTCAGTCCAACAGGCCGACATCGGGCGCAAACGTGGAGCGGCAGACCCTTCCCGACGGCAGCACTGTCACCAAGTTCAGCCCGCTTTCAAGGCCAACCGATGGACCCGTATTGATCGACACACCCCGAGTCGGTCAGGATCCGCGCATAGCGACGATGCCCAATGAAGACCTGTTGGAAGACAGCGTTTACGGTGGAATACCAACCGTTGGTGCCGATGGTACGCGCCCGGTTGATCAATATGCCCGACCATGGTCGGGCGCGCGCGGAGCTCGCATTGCCATTGTCATTGGCGGCATGGGACTGAGCCAGACCGGCAGTCAGAATGCAATCCGCGTGTTGCCGCCAGAGATCACACTGGCCTTCGCCTCGGCCGGAAACAGCCTTCAGCGCTGGATGCAGGCAGCCCGGCAAGGTGGACACGAAATACTTCTGCAAGTGCCCTTCGAACCCTTCGATTATCCGGCCAATGATCCAGGTCGTGGGACACTTTTGACGACAGCCTCTGCGAACGACAACCTCGACAATCTCCATCAGGCAATGGCGTCGATCACGAATTATACCGGCGTCATGAACTACATGGGCGGCAAGTTTCTGTCCGATGCGGATGCACTTGAACCCATCATGCGCGATATTGCCGGTCGAGGCCTGCTTTTCCTCGATGACGGTTCCTCGGCCAGTTCCCTCACCGGTGAATATGCCAAGGCACTGAACGAACCCCACGCCTTTGCCGACCTGCAGATCGACCAGCAACTCGACAGAACGGCGATTTTAAAGCGGCTGGATGAACTTGAAAACATAGCGCGACGCGAAGGCACAGCCATCGGGGTAGGCTCTGCCTTCGACGAAACTGTCGATGCAGTGCGCGAGTGGAGTGAGGAAGCAGAGCGACGCGGGATTGAAATTGTCGGGGTGTCGGCGGTGGCGACCGAAGGGCGGCCCTAATCAAGGAGACAACAATGAAGACTAAATTGCGCGCCGAAGATCTGCCCTACAGGCCCTGCGTGGGCATCATGGTGCTGAACAGACAAGGGCTTGTCTGGGCCGGACGGCGGATCCCCGAAGGCAACTCGGAATATGATGGCTCGCCAAAGCTTTGGCAAATGCCCCAGGGTGGCATCGACAAGGGCGAAGAGCCGCTGCCGGCAGCCTTGCGTGAGCTTTATGAAGAGACAGGCATGAAATCCGTCACACTGCTGGCTGAGGCAGATCGATGGATCAACTACGATCTTCCAAGCGACATGATCGGCATCGGCCTCAAGGGAAAATATCGCGGGCAAACCCAGCGCTGGTTTGCCTTTCGCTTTGAAGGTGACGACAGCGAGATCGCCATTAATCCGCCACCAGGCGGGCATGAAGCCGAATTCGACCTGTGGGAATGGAAGCCAATGCAGGAACTGCCGGACCTGATCGTTCCATTCAAACGTGCCGTCTATGATGAGGTCGTGTCTGAATTTGCCCACCTGTCCAGCATTGCTTAAGTCGATATTAATATTCACGAAATTCTGAACAGCGCATAAGGGACATGGATCAATCTGGCTGATAGAGACGCATGTTCTTTATCAAATGAAGGAATTATCCATGTATTCTGCATCGGCCCTCAAGCCTTGGGCTCCCCGCGTTCTCAGCATCGTGCGTATCGTTGCCGGCCTCATTTTCCTGGCCCATGGTTCGGCCAAGCTCCTGGGCTTTCCCGCAAGCGACATGCATCCGCCAGCCATGTCCCTTCCATGGATTGCAGGTGTCATTGAGCTGATCGGCGGCGCATTGATTGCGCTTGGACTATTCACCCGCCCAGCGGCTTTCCTGGCCTCGGGTACCATGGCCTTCGCCTATTTCATGGCCCACGCACCGAGCAGCTTTTACCCGGTCTTGAATGGCGGCGATGCAGCCATCCTGTACTGCTTCTTTTTTCTCTATCTCGTCTTCGCAGGCCCCGGCCCCTGGAGCATCGACGCTGCTCGCGGCAAGTCCTGATCCATCGTTTCATAAATAGAAAGGCCACGCGCAGGATCCTGCGCGTGGCCTTCTTTGAAATCAGCGACGACGTTTATTCGACTACGTCTGCAGAATCCGAGTTGAGCTGGCCATATGCGCCCTCGCCAAGTTTCTCCAGAAGTTCGAGTTGCGTTTCGAGGAAGTCGATATGGCCTTCCTCGTCGCCCAGCAGTTCTTCGAAAAGCTTCATGCTGATGTAATCGCCCTGCTCGGAACAGATTTCGCGGGATTTCTTGTAGGAAGTGCGGGCATCGTATTCCCCGGCCAGATCCGCCTCGAGCACTTCCTTGACGTTCTGTCCGATACGGAGCGGCGAGATCGTCTGCAGGTTTGGATGGCCTTCCAGGAAGATGATGCGCGCGACCAGCTTGTCGGCATGCTGCATTTCTTCGATGGATTCGGCCTTTTCCTTCTTTGCGAGCTTGGTATAGCCCCAGTCTTCCAGAAGACGGTAATGCAGCCAGTACTGGTTGACCGCACCAAGCTCTAGAAACAGTGCTTCGTTGAGCCGTTCAATAACTTTTTTATCGCCCTTCATCGGGGTATCCCTTCTCTCAAGTCTTTTATCGCCGTCCTTACATTGAAGGACTAATTAGTATCGCCTAATGCAAATTAGGTCTCGGTGAATTTCTTGTATACTGGAATGCGTAAGGGGGGAATGCAATCACACATTATCCACCATTCGCTCGCCTCATATGGAAAGCCGCAACGGTGGGCGATCTGCATCCCATTGCGCTAAACCATGGCGGAAATAATGATGAAATTCGTCGAATGACGCGCTGGCGTCAGGCCACCTGTGAGACCCGATTACGCCGCTCGGCAAGTTCCCGGTGCTGCTCTTCATGGAACCGGCGAAGCCGCTCGATAAAGTCGACCACCACATCGCCATCGGTCTCCCGCGCGTCATGATAGGCTTTTGTGGTGCTGATAATCAGATCGACCACATTGGGGAAGCAGCCGCAACAGCGCCCGCGCTTGCTCATGCGGTGATAAACCTTGGCAGGAACGATGAGCTGCCAACAGTCCTCATTCAGGAGGTCATTGATAACCTCCCGGATTTCATTTTCAGTGATGAAATTACAGCTGCATACGAGCATTGGTGTCACGCTTGCCAAATATGACTTTCAATGTCTCCTTTTTGCTAAAGAGGATGATTACTGTCAAGTAAAAATCCGCACGAGGCCACCCCGTTCAGGGCGATCGCAGCCTTCAATGAAAATTGCGTCCCTTGGGGAGCGCACCGGACATATCCTGCAAAACCTGGTTTCGCGCCGCCTTTTTCTCCCTTTGATCAACCGTTGGCCTCAACGCCTCATCAGCCCGAACATTCACAGCAAAGCGATTTTCCTCCCGTTTGAGCAGACCCAAAGCCGGTGTCATATCCTCGAAATGGGATGCCACCACATGGATGACGCCATCCTGATGTTGCAGTTTGCCATGAACCTTTACCAATCGGGCGCCCATCACAACGGAGCGATAGGCACCGAATACGTTTTGCCAGACGATGATATTGGAAACCCCGGTCTCATCCTCAAGCGTCATGAAGATGACCCCTTTGGCCGAGCCTGGCCTCTGGCGAACCAGCACCAGACCAGCCACGGTCACCTTTGCGCCATTGCGACGGGTCTCAAGATCCCGGTTCGGGGTGACCTTGAGACGCTGAAGCACCTCCCGTAGGAAGGAAACAGGGTGCCCCTTGAGCGAAAGGGTAAGCGCCCTATAATCGTTGATCACATGCTCGCTTGCCGGCATCTCCGGCAGCGACACCTTGGCCTCCTGCCCGATCTCCCCTTCCGGCACCATTCGCTCGAACAGAGGCAAGGTTTGTGCAGCCCGCCCCACGTCAAGCGCCTTGACCTCCCAAAGTGCAGCACGGCGATCAAGACCCGCCGAACGGAAGGCATCGGCATCGGCAAGCTTTTCCATGGCAGAGCGATCCAGATCGGCCCGCCGCCATAGGTCGCGCACCGTTTGATAGTCCGTCTTTCTCGCACAAACGAGACGGTCGGCCTCCGTCTTCGACAATCCTTTGACCAGCGAAAGCCCGAGGCGCACCGCATAACGCGTTTTCATCACACCGATCATCTGCTTGTGTTTGGGCTCTATCCGATCAAGCCTGATACCATCGCCGGCACGAGGCCCAACCGGTTCCAGAACACTATCCCACTTGGAATGATTGACATCCACCGGCAACACCTCGACGCCATGTTCCCGGGCATCGCGCACCAACTGGCTTGGCGGATAGAAGCCCATGGGTTGAGAGTTCAGGATCGCGGCACAGAAGACGTCCGGATAAAGGGCCTTGAACCAGCAGGACACATAAACGAGCAGGGCGAAGGAGGCAGCATGGCTTTCGGGAAACCCGTATTCACCAAACCCCTCCACCTGACTGAAACATCGCTCGGCAAATTCGCGCTCATACCCCCGCGCCACCATGCCCTCGACCATGCGCTTCTGGAAATGACTGACCTGCCCGGTACGCCGGAAAGTCGCCATGGCTCTGCGTAACCGATCCGCTTCGGCGGGTGAAAATCCCGCAGCCGTAATGGCAATCTGCATTGCCTGTTCCTGAAACAGCGGAACACCGAGCGTCCGCTGCAGGACCGGGATGAGTTCATCCTTTGGATAAGTCGGCACCCGCCCGTGATCCCGCCATTCCTGACGGCGCTTCAGGTAAGGATGGACCATATTACCCTGGATCGGTCCTGGACGGACGATCGCGACCTCGATCACCAGATCGTAGAAGACGCGCGGTCGCAGCCGAGGCAGCATGCTCATTTGCGCCCGGCTTTCGATCTGAAATACCCCAACCGTATCGGCCCGGCAGATCATGTCGTAGACCTCATCCCGCTGATCTTCCATGATACCGGCGAGCGTGGTCTTCATGCCGTAATGCTGCTCAAGCAATGTGATTGCCCGTGCCAGACATGTCAGCATGCCCAGCGCCAGAATATCGATCTTCAGGATCTTGAGGGTATCCAGGTCGTCCTTGTCCCATTCGATCATATAGCGGCCATCCGCCGTATTCATGATCGGCACCACCTCGTCCAACCGGTCGCGGGTGATCACGAAGCCGCCGACATGCTGCGACAGATGCCGGGGAAATCCCTGAAGCGTGCCGGCATATTTCATCACGCGTTGGGTGGTTGGATCGGTGGGCGCCAACCCGGCAGCCTTGACCTGCTCCTCGCCATAGGTCTTCGTCCACCAGCCCCAGATCGTGCTCGACAGGGCGGACTGCACATCTTCGGAGAGACCGAAGGCCTTGGCCACCTCGCGACCGGCAGAACGCGCCCGGTAGCAGATGACTGCAGCGGTCAAGGCCGCATGTTCACGACCATAAGCCTCGTAGATGAACTGGATAACCTCCTGCCGCTTTTCATGCTCGAAATCGACATCGATATCCGGCGGCTCATCACGTTCCGTCGAAATGAAACGATCAAAGAGAAGCGTGGTCTTTTCCGGATTAACCTCCGTAATGCCGAGACAATAGCAAACGGCAGAATTGGCAGCAGACCCGCGCCCCTGACACAGGATCCCCTTGCTGCGCGCATAAGTAACGATCCGGTAGACCGTCAGGAAATAAGGCTCGTAACGCTTGGCCGAGATGAGTTCGAGTTCGTATTCCAGAAGCCCTGCAACCTTGTCCGGCAAACCGCTAGGAAACCGCCGCCGCACACCTTCGTCGACAAGCCGGCGCAATGCCTTGTAGGGCGTCTCACCATTCACGCTCTCGTCCGGATATTGATGACTGAGTTCGTCCAGCGAAAACGACAACCGCTTGAAGAAGGTCTTTGTCGCGGCAACGGCATCAGGGTAATTCCGCATGAGATGAGCCATATCCCGTGGCGACTTCAGATGGCGTTCGGCGTTGGCCGCCAGTCGAAACCCGGCCTCCGCAATCGGCACATGCTCGCGAATGGACGTCACCACATCGGCAAGAGGCTGCCGCTCAGGCTGATGATATACCGGTAGATTGGTGGCAATTAGCGGGATGCTCGTTCGCCGGCTAACCATCTCGGTCCATGCCAGTTTGGCACTATCAATCCCATCGAAGCACGACACCAGCGCAAGATGGAGTCGACCTTTGAAGGAGATAGCCAGATCTTTGAGACGGGCAGTGAAGTCATCCGCGGTTTCTGCGTCGATCGACACCGGAGGAAGAATGACCAGCAGAAGCTCATGCCCCCATTCAAGAAGATCGCCTTCCCGAAGGGTGCAAATCCCTTTTTCAGACCTCAGATTGCCGGCGCTCAAAAGACGGCAAAGGTTGCCCCAGCCGCGACGGTTCATGGGATAGGCGAGGATCTCCGGCGTCCCATCGGAAAAAACCAGCCTTGCACCCGGACAGAAAGGAAAGTCTCTGGCCTTTGCCACGGCATGCATGCGCACCACCCCTGCCACGGTATTACGGTCCGCAAGACCAAGACCGGCGATACCTGCCTTCTGCGCAGCATTGATCATCTCTTCGGGATGCGAGGCGCCATGCAGGAAGGAAAAATTGCTCTGCGCACCGATCTCGTAGAATACCGGATCACTCATGCGAAGATCCCATGCATGAACCAGCCGGGATGTCCGCTCCCGCGCTCATAGAGCCCCTGCCGAAAAAGCCAGAAGCGGCGTCCCTGGCTGTCTTCGACGCGATAATAGTCGCGTGTTTGCGCCTCCTCCCCATCGATCCACCATTCCGGCGTCAGCCGTTCCGGTCCTTCAGCCCGGGCCACACGATGACCGAGCCTGCGCCATTGAAAGCTGAGTGGCGGCCCATGCGGCACTTCGGCTGTGACCTCGACGGGTTCCGGTCGGGTAAAAAGCCGCAATGGCCGCTCCCCTCTTGCCGGCGGACACGCAGCGGCCAGATCAGATGGAATACCGTCTGAAAGCGGCGCCATCATCGCAGCCCGCTCAGGCCAGTGCCGGCCAATGGAAAGCGGCAGACGCAGGCAATCATTGCCCAGCCGCGCCGTGACGCGGTCGAGGAATTCCGGTAGCGGATCCGCCATATTGCCCTGATCCGCTGACAATTGCGCAGATACCTCCTGCCACGGTTCGCTGGCCATCAGGTTCAGGCGCACAAGCTCGAAACCGTAGCCGGCGTCGAGATCATCATTCAGCACATTGAGCCGTTCGGTATAAAGCGAGGCGATGCGCTTGGCATCGCGCATGGGCGCCGAAGTCCCGACTTCGATCCGGAAAACACGGCCATCGACACGAAAGAGCAAAAGCTCGAACAGTCGTGCGCCCTCACCCCGTTCCTCCAGCCTGCCTTTCACATTCATGGCCAACTGCGCCACGAGGTCGAGCACCATGTCCTGATCCCGGATCGGCTCGGACAGCTGCCGCTCGACCGACAACATGGCCAGAGGCCGACGCGGAGAAATCGGTTCATTGACGCGCCCGAGCGCCTGATCGAGCCGCAGCAGGACAAGAGCGCCGAAACGCCGGGCCAGCGGCGCCCTTGGCAAAGCCATGAGATCTCCGACCTGTTTCAGCCCAAGCCGAATGAGCAGAGCAACCGTCGACTCTTCGAGGCGCAAAGATGAAACCGGCAGCGGCGAAAGCACGGGCGCCGCTTCGCTCTCCCTTACGATCTGTCCGTCATCGAAGCGGGCCAAGGCCCAGGAAAGTCCCGGCGAGGACGAAATGGCGCCCCTGACGTCGAAGCCAAGCCGGTAAAGCCGATCCAGCACATCCCGAAGCATGGCGCTTTCCCCGCCGAAAAGATGCGCGCAACCGGTGATATCCAGAAAGAGCCCCTGCATGCCGTCCATCGCAACCAGCGGGGTATAACGGTCGCACCAGTCCGCCAAGGCCTCCAGCAAATTTTGGTCTTGAATGTGATCCTTCTCGATCACATCCAGTTCAGGACAAATGGCCCTCGCCTCGGCCAATCCCTGTCCGATCCGCAATCCCATGGCACGGCCCTCGTCATCGACGGAAGTCAGCTGCACCGTATTGCCGCTGCGATCGGCACAAACGATCGGCGGATGCTCAGGACGCCCGGTCGAACGCCAGGAGCGCCCCCATTTCTTGCGGGCGATCCTGTCCGTTGGAAGGCGCGGAAAACTGAGTGACAGGATACGGCGATCGTTGATCGGAAGGGCAAGCGAGGGTGAGAAGGCGACGGTCATGGCGGTTCCATTCCAGCAGAAAATCGGAAGATGTCGCGGTTCGGCTCTTTTCCACCGACACACGAAAAACGGGATTGCCGATGCTGTTGGCGGCGGGGATCGGCATGCCGGCGAAAATGCGCGCTGCAGAAGGTGCCGGTGCCACTTTCACCCGCGTCGCAGCACTGGAAGCCTCTTCTTCCCCGCCCTGCCGCAACAGGATGAGACAGCTGCCAAAATCCCGCGTCTTGAGGCTGAAGCGCCGGCTCTCGGTCAGGCCCAGCTTTTTGGGATTACCGTCGACTTCAAGAATGACGGCAGAAAAGGCCTTGCAGGAAAGCGCGGTATCCGCGAGCCAAAGCGCGTCCTCGATCCGCCGCGGCATGGCATGGACGACTTCGCCGAACCCAGCACCGAAATCGAAAAGCCCGGGCGCATAGGCCATACCAGCCTCTCGCACCACATAGGGACCGGCAATCATAAGAAGGCGACGCCTCGACTGCGCGTCATGACCATTGCGGCTGAGTGCCAGAGCAAGCGCAAACCCGCTTGCCGTACCCGCATCCGCCAGCCGGCCGCTTCGGACCTCCAGAAAGCTGGAGCCGGTCATTGTCATGTCGCCAACGAGATCAGAAAATTCCGCACCATTTTCATCAAGCCCGCCGACCTCGTCAGCACGGCTTGCATGTTCAGCGTTGAAGGCAGCTTCCCGGGCAGCATGAACCGACTTGCCCTCAATCCGGGCAATGGTTTCACGAAGCGTAAAAAGCCTTTCTCGCGGCATGGCATTGCCGGCCATGGCGATTACTCCTGTCTATATGTTCACTATATGTTCCTATGGATTCCAGAGCTCGCTAAAAGAGTCAACCAAGATTCTTGAGAAAATATTCCTCGCTCCGTTTCTCTCTCGAAAACCTGGGGTAAAATGCCTATATGGAGGACCCAAAGGAGATTTGATGGCCCGCATCGACCACACCGCAGATTGGCATGAACGTCATGCTCCCACGATCAGCATTTTTGAATCGCTGGCGCTGGAGGCCTATAGCCATCTGCCGGAAGAATTCCGTGCGCTAACCAAGGATCTGACCATCGAGATTGCGGATTTTCCAACCGACGACGTGTTCGAGGACATGGCGCTGGAAACGCCGTTTGATCTGCTCGGCCTTTTCGAAGGGCGCGGCGTGTCCGAGCGCTTCACCCTGGATACGGGTGATCTGCCAAATAAGATCTGGATCTATCGCCGTCCGATTCTCGATTACTGGGCGGAAAACGAGGAAACCTTAGGTGATATTATCACCCATGTGCTGATCCACGAGATCGGCCACCATTTCGGCCTCTCCGATGACGACATGGAACGTATCGAAGAAAGTGCCGAGGAAGCCGCCACAGACAGCTGAGCGGCTTTTCGACCTGCTTTATGAGCAGCAGATATCAGCTTTAAAGCTGTAACAGGAGATGGTCTATGCCGGCTTGGGCGCATTCCATATCCTGCGCGGGTGTTCCAGAACTCAAGCCGATGCCTCCCACAACGTCACCGTCAACGACAACAGGCAAACCGCCGCCGACGACCATCAGCCGTCCGCCGATGGCCGAGTGAATGCCGAAGGTCGGATTGCCTGGCTGGCTTGCCGCGCCGTATTCGTGAGTGGCCTTCTTGGCAGCTGCAGCGGTGAAGGCCTTGTCGATAGCAATCGTCGTGCTCGTCACCTTGCCGCCATCCATGCGCTCGAATGCAATCAACTGCCCGGCTTCGTCCGTCACGGCAATGCACATGGGCACGCCGATCTCCTTTGCCTTCTGCCGCGCACCGGCAATGAGCATCTGGGCTTCGGCCTGATCGAGCCGCTTGATTGTCAACATGGGAAATCTCCTGAATAACGCGCGGAAACGAAGCCTCCGGCGAGCAATCACTCGCCGGGACAACTTTTCTCAGTTCAAGCCTTGGCACAATGGACTTTTGTGGAACAACACCTGTGCCGCAAGCCGGTTCAGGTCTTATTGCTCGCCAAGCTTCATGCTCGGATCGTAGTCCTTGCCATCCACCGTCTTTGTCACGGCCTGACCGCAATAGAGCCGGTTCTCGGCTGCATTGAAGGTATGCTGCGGCGAACCATGCAGCTCCCAGCCTTTGTTCAAGGCGTCCGTCACCCGGTGGCAAAAGGATGCATCATCCGGACCAGTGAGAAATCGGTAAAGTTTCATGCCTGTTTCTTTCGTTGTTCGGCGAGTGCAGCTTTCGCCAGCAGTTTTTCAGCCTGCACCAGATGGAGCCGCTCCACCATGCGCCCGTCCATATTGATCACATTGAGCCCGTCGGCACCTTCCTCCTGAAAAGCAGAGACAATGGCTTTCGCCTCAGCCACTGCCTCGTCGGAAAAACCGAAATGCCGGTTGGCAGCGTCGATCTGCGCCGGATGGATCAGCATCTTTCCGTCAAACCCCATCGCCCTGCCTTGCGCACATTCTGCGCCAAAGCTGTCGAGATCGCGAAAATCATTGGAAACGCTGTCGATCACATCAATCCCGTAAGCACGGGCTGCCAAAACGACCTGCATCAGCCATGGCACAAGAAATATACGCCCAGGCTCCGGCAGAACGCCTGTATCCTTGCGCAAATCGTTGAGACCGACCACGAACGCTTCAAGCCTGCCACCGGACGAGCGTCCATATTTCGCAATCGCCGCCGCGTTCAAAATTCCGCGCGGCGTTTCCATCATCGCCCAGATCTTGCACCCCCCCGGCAAATCCGCATCCGAAAACACATCAGCCACCCGCTGCAGGTCTTCGGGCTCATCAACCTTTGGCAACAACACCGCATCTGGTCGACAGGCCACAACCACCGCCATGTCCTCGGCGAAAAAACCGCCATCATTGGAATTCACCCGAATGATGCATTCGCGTCCTTCCAGGCGACCTTGCGCGAAGAACTGCCGCAGATTGTCGCGGGCCTCAGCCTTCTTGTCATGAGCCACGGAATCTTCGAGGTCGAAAATGACCGAATCACAATCAAGCATACGGCTCTTTTCAAGCGCGCGAAGGTTGATGGCGGGGACACTCAGCACCGATCGGCGCAGTGTCACGGAAAATTGAGCTGCAGAACTGGTCATGATGAAGGTTCTGCCAAGCTTTAACCCGGCTTGCAAGGCAATGCGGCATTCAAGCCCCTTGCATTAAAGCAGGAGAAGGCCCACCTTGGACTGTGCAGAAAGGAATCCGAACATGCAAAGCCTTCGTTCCATCGCATTCGCTATCGGCGGCATCGCCATTCTCGCTGCAGCTGCAGTCTTCACGATGTCACTGACACTGCTCGTGGGCGCCGTCCTCACGGCATCTCTGATTGCCCGCATGGTTGCCACACGCGTCAAACCGGAACCTGTGCGTGTTCGAGCGAACAGACGCAATCATGACAATATGCGTGTTTGGGATGACGGTCGCGGTAAGATCATCGACCTCTGAAATCCTCTCTGCTGAATATTCCGCATATCGGCGGCACGTTTCGAACTGCCGCCGTACCGTTGCGAGCAATAAAGACCTTCATTTCAGGGCAGTTTTGCTCTATTGGCTTTGCAAAAGCCTTGAAGCAAAAACCTTAGGCAGGGTCTGATGGAAAAGTTCACTAAGCTCAGCGGCGTTGCAGCTCCGCTCCCGGTCGTCAACGTCGACACCGACATGATCATCCCGAAAGATTATCTGAAGACGATCAAGCGCACTGGCCTTGGCACTGGCCTGTTTGCGGAAGCACGCTATCACGATGACGGCTCGTTGAATCCGGATTTCATTCTCAACAAGCCAGCTTACCAGAACGCAAAGATCATTGTCGCCGGAGATAATTTCGGCTGCGGTTCTTCGCGCGAGCATGCGCCCTGGGCGCTTCTTGATTTTGGTATCCGCTGTGTGATCTCCACGTCTTTTGCCGACATCTTCTACAATAACTGTTTCAAGAACGGCATTCTGCCGATCGTGGTCAGCCAGGATGAACTCGACAAGCTGATGGACGATGCAAGCCGCGGCTCCAACGCTGTTCTGACCGTCGATCTCGAATCCCAGGAAATCACCGGACCGGATGGCGGCTCCATCAAATTCGAAATCGATGCCTTCAAGCGCCACTGCATGCTGAACGGCCTTGATGACATTGGCCTGACCCTGGAAAAATCGTCGAGCATCGCAACCTTCGAACAGAAAAATGCAAGCGCCCATCCCTGGGCCTGATGCAAGTTTGGCAGAAGTGTTCGAAATGGGCCGGCTCAGACCGGCCCATTTTTGTTTTCAAGCGGGGCAACCAGACGACTTCAATGCGTACCGTTCTGATTGCTCTCGCGCTTGAAATGCCCAGTTCGGCCCGATACAACGCGGCAACTTCTTGATTGTGAGGGATTTCTAAATGACAGTGCGCACGCTTTTCCTTCTGCCTGGCGACGGCATCGGCCAGGAAACCATGGCCGAGGTCCGCAAGTTCGTGACCTATATGAACGACAACATGTCTGCCGGTTTCAAGACCGATGAAGGTCTGGTTGGCGGATCCGCCTATGACGCCCATGGTGCAGCGATCTCGGACGCGGACATGGAAAAGGCACTGGCGGCCGATGCCGTTCTGTTTGGTGCTGTCGGCGGCCCCAAATGGGATAGCGTTCCCTACGACGTTCGCCCCGAAGCCGGCCTGCTGCGCCTGCGCAAGGACCTGGAACTGTTTGCCAATTTGCGCCCGGCCATCTGCTACCCGGCACTGGCGGCCGCCTCGTCACTGAAGCCGGAACTCGTCGAAGGCCTGGACATCCTGATTGTCCGTGAATTGACGGGCGGCGTCTACTTCGGCGAACCGAAGACAATTACCGATCTCGGCAACGGCCAGAAGCGCGCCATCGACACCCAGGTTTACGACACCTACGAAATCGAGCGCATCTCCGCCGTCGCGTTCGAACTGGCCCGCACGCGTAAAAACACTGTCTGCTCGATGGAAAAACGCAATGTCATGAAATCCGGCGTTCTGTGGAACCAGGTCGTGACAGAAACCCACAAGGCCCGCTTTGCCGACGTCAAGCTTGAGCACATGCTGGCAGACGCCGGTGGCATGCAGCTTGTCCGCGCGCCCAAGCAATTTGACGTGATCGTGACCGACAACCTGTTCGGTGACATGCTGTCCGACGTTGCCGCCATGCTTACCGGTTCGCTTGGCATGCTGCCCTCGGCGTCGCTCGGCGCACCGGATGGCAAGACCGGCCAGCGCAAGGCCATGTATGAGCCCGTCCATGGCTCGGCACCGGACATTGCCGGGCAGGGCATTGCCAACCCGATCGCAATGATCGCGTCCTTTGCCATGTGCCTGCGCTATTCTTTCAACATGATCGACGAGGCCAACAACCTCGAAAAGGCCATCGCCAATGTCCTTGAAAAGGGCATCCGCACCGGCGACATCATGGCAGAAGGCTGCAAGCAGGTCGGCACACAAGAGATGGGCGATGCAATCCTTGAGGAATTCAAGGCGCTGTCTGCCTGATACCACTCGCCGTTACGGTCCGCGTTGAAAGAGACGCGGACCGAAGCATCACAAAGAGAGAGATGATGAAACATCTGAAGACATGGCTTGAACGACGCAGGGACCGCAACAGCGAGCCTTTTCCGTCGCTTTACTGGAAGCAATGTCTTTTCATCATCGTCAACCTCGTTCTCATCGCCAATCTGGTTTTCGATGGCGCAGCGGTCGCTGGTTCCGGGCAGATTCTCGCCTTTGTAAACAGCATGGGTGGTTTTCTAACCGATTTTGGAAAATCTGGCTGGAGCCTCATCTCCTCCGCCATCCTGTTTGCCATTTTCATGCTGGCGGCCAAAAACAAGGCCAGCATCCACAAGCGCATCCACTATCTGGCCTCCGCCCATCTGGCCGCGTTTGTATTCTTAAGCGTGGCACTTTCCGGTCTGTCCGCCAATATCCTCAAGCGCGCGATCGGCAGAGCCCGCCCCAAGAATTTCGATGACTGGGGCATTTACGGCTTTTCGCCGTTGCACGGCAGTAGCCGGTTTGAAAGCTTCCCTTCCGGGCATTCCACCACGGTCGGCGCTATTTTCATGATCCTTGCGCTCTGCGTGCCGCGATATCGCATTCTGTTCTTCGTGCTGGCCGTCTGGCTTGGCATGACAAGGGTGATCGTAGGCGCCCATTATCCAAGCGACGTCATTGCCGGTCTCGCATGGGGCGGGTGGTTCACATTTGCGACCGCAGTCATCTTTTCCCGTTATCAGCTTGCCTTCAGGCTGGACAAAAACGGCATACCGGTCATCCGTCGAGAACTCTTCCCCAAACAATAAATTCCCGTCCCGGGAACAAAACAAACGCTTGAACAATTCGGTGATGGTGCGGCGGTCCAATCGTCATAGATTTCGTTGCGCACAATCGACCGCGTAGATTGGCGATACGATATTTTCTCGTGGGACTGATCCACACTCCTCGTTCCCGCGTAGTTCCAGAAAGACTGCTGGAAGACATACAAGGCGAACTGCCCATACTTGCGACACCGGCAAAGTGGTGCCCAAGGCTAACATTGACGATGGAGGCCCGCATGAAATTGCTTTCCGCTGAAAAACAGCTGTTCAGGGCTGCTCAAAGCGCACCTTATCTTGAAAGAGAAGAAGAACGGCAGTTGGCGCTTCGATGGAAGAACAGCCAAGACAGCGCCGCACGCGATAAGATCGCCCATGCCCACATGCGCCTTGTCATTGCCATGGCTTCCAAATTCCGCGGCTTCGGCCTTCCCTTGAGCGACCTCATCCAGGAGGGCTATATCGGTCTTCTGGAAGCAGCGGCCCGCTTTGAACCCGAGCGCGAAGTGCGCTTTTCAACCTATGCCGGTTGGTGGATTCGCGCCTCCATGCAGGACTATATCCTGCGAAACTGGTCAATCGTGCGCGGTGGCACCAGCTCTTCGCAAAAAGCCCTGTTCTTCAATTTACGCCGCTTGCGCGCAAAACTCGCACAGGGCGACAAACGGCTGACAGATCAGGCCATTCATCAGGAAATCGCGGTCGCTCTCGGTGTCAGCCTCTCCGATGTGCAAGTGATGGATGCGCGGTTATCCGCCAATGACACATCGCTTCAGGCACCCGTATCGAACGATGATCAGAAGACCGAACGTCTGGATATGCTCGCCAGCGAGGACATTCTGCCGGATGAACTGGTCACGCAGGTCATAGACGGTGAGCGCTGGCACGACTGGCTGCAATCGGCGTTGCACGAACTCAACGAGCGCGAATGCCGTATCATCCGCCTGCGCCGCCTGTCTGAAGACGGTGCAACGCTGGAAGAACTGGGTGCGGAATTCGGCATCTCGAAGGAAAGAGTGAGGCAGATCGAAACGCGCGCAATGGAAAAACTCAAAGCCGCTTTATTGGCCAAGACCCCGGAGCGGATCGAAGCATAACGATTCGCAAACTGCTATCAGTCTGTAATGATCTTCACGCGGCTACCGGGTTGCGGCACATCGCCCGCACTCATCGCGTTGATCAGCCGGAAAAGCTCAAGCTTGCGCTCGGTGCCCATCATTCTGCCGGACAGCGACGCAAGTGTGTCGCCAGACCTCACCGTGACGATCCTGATGCGCAATGGCTTAAGAGACGCAGCCTCGCTGGACGTGATGCGCCGAAAGCTCTCCCGCAACTTGTTGGCCGTTGGCTCAAGCAATGGGCTACCTTTTGGCACGGCCGTCAGGAAACGGAAGATTTGCGATCCGATCCGGATCACGGTCACATCGAAATCCCAGCGTTCAGCGGACGCCCGCGCCTGAGCTGCCTCCAGTCCATTGACGCGAATTGACCGGATCGAATCCGGAATAAGTCCGGTGACCCAACCGCTGGAGATATAATTGGTAAGGCTACGGCGCTCGCTGTCTGCGACCCCGTCAAACCGGATTGCAACCTCGCCAGCACCCGTTGCCAGTACAGCCTCGACCTTGTTGTCGATCTGAAAACCATCCGGAACCTCGAAGCGAATACCCAGCTTGCCGTGCAGGAAGGTCTGACCGCGGACATAGCCTTCCTGTGGACTGTCGCCATAGAGCAATCCGTCTATACCGGCGAGATAATAGTCGCGCCCGGTCTCCCCATAGGTCCCCTCAGCACCAAAAGCACGCGCATGCCGCCGCGCGAGTTCCACGCGCTGCGGGGCATTGGGGTGGCTAGACAAGAAGTCGAGGCTCTGGTCGGTATCGGGATCAACGGATGTGAAATGGCTGTAATTTGCCATGGAATCCAGGAAACGCGCTGCGGCATACGGATCATATCCCGCCTCGCCCAGCGTTCTCACACCAATCAGATCGGCCTGCAGCTCCTGCTGTCTGGAGAAGGCCGCAAGACGCAATTTGCCGCGAGCCAATGCCTGCTTGCCTGCCAGGTCACTGGACAGAACTTCAGCCACAACACGGCTTGCAATCACCTCGGCCTCTTCGCGGCGCTGCCGCTCAATACCGTGATTGGCGGTTACATGCGCCATTTCGTGGGAAAGGACTGCTGCCACCTCAGACGCATCGTTTGCAAGCGCCAGAAGGCCGCGCGTCACATAGAGATAACCGCCGGGCAGCGCAAAGGCGTTGATCGCCGGCGAGTTGAGGATCGTGATGCGATAGGACTGCGCCGGGTTTTCCGAGACCGCTGTCAAAGCACCGGCAATGCGGGCAACCAGTCTTTCGGTTTTCTCATCGTGATACTCACCGCCATAGCTTGCCACGATGCGCGGATGTTCGCGTGCACCCATCTGCGCCCGCGGGTCACCCTTTTGCACCTCTTCCACGATTTGCGGAGACGACGACGGGCCGATACTCGACTGATAGGATTGATCGAAAATAGACTGGCAACTGGACGCAAGAAGCAAGACGCCCAGAGCCGCACAGCGTCCCAAGACCCGACCGTTCCCAAATACGGTCTGTGCGGCGTAACCGCTATGTCCCTTCATGGCCCGCATCTTTTCCGGTTCACCTTGAATTCGCGATATCAAACACTGTTGCGCCCTATTGGTCCGTCTTGCCGCGGATCAGCACACGCAGTAACCCAACCGGATTCGCGCCTCTTTTAGTATAAACTTTCGGAGAAGAATAAAGCCGCATCGGATTTAATATAGTGACGTGGATAAGAAAACACAAAAATGCAGACTGAGCGCCCGCTCCCGAGCTGCCAATGCCACTCGCTAACGTCCAAAATAAGGCGTAACAAACGCCAGCCAGATCAGTGTCCGAGGAATCGCTTCACGACCGGTAGAATGTCATGCGCCATAAATTCGTCAATAGAGGCACTAAGCGCGACCTTTCCCTCATCGACAAAGAGAACATGGTCGCCAATATTGGCCACTTCCTTCGGGTCATGGCTGACGATCAGAACGGTATTGCCAGTCTCTCTATGCAGATCGAGCAACAACTCTGCCATGTCCGATCTGAGACCTGGATCGAGCGCGGCAAAGGGCTCATCCAGCAGCAACACAGGCTTGCGACGCACCAGCGCCCGGGCAAATGCCGCACGCTGCCGCTCACCACCCGACAGTGTCGGTGGACGACGTTTCTCGAAACCGCCAAGCCCCACCCGCTCGAGAGCAGAGGAGACTGCAACCTTATCTGATGCACTCAGCCGCAAAGAAGGATCGATGCCAAGCCCGACATTGGTGAAGAGATCCAGATGGCCGAAAAGATTGTTGTCCTGAAACACCAGCGAGACCGGTCGATCGGACGGATGAATCCGCGTGACATCTACACCTGCAATCAATACCTGCCCCTGATCGGGCTGCTCGAAGCCGGCGACAAGGTTCAAGAGTGTCGACTTGCCGGAGCCAGATGGTCCCGCAATAACCGTCACACAACCTCCCGGTGCCTCGCAGTCGAATGCAAACGAATGCTGTCCAAGCTGCAGTCCGATATCCTTGAGACCAATGCTGTTTCCCTTGATGTCAGCCACGAAGCAAAGCCTCTCTGCGATTGTTCGAATGCGAGCCTGCCGTGCCCGCAATGGTCAGCGCCAGGCAAACCAAACCCAGCAGCAAAGCGAGACCATCGGCATCTGCGGTTCGGTAACTGCCGAGACGGCTATAAACCAGCCATGGAAGCGTCGTCAGGTTTTCCGAGCCGAACAATGCCACAGCACCAAGGTCGCCGAGCGACAAAGCCATCGCAAAGGAAAGCGCCATGGCCAAAGGACGCCAGAGGATGGGGAAATCGATCCGCCGCATCCGCGCCCAACCGCTGATCCCGAGACTTGCCGCCAGGCGTCCCGTTCCTCGGGTATGGCTTTCGAACGCGGGCAATAGCACCCGCATGGCAAAGGGTAGCGCCATCAAAGCATTGATACCCACCACAATCACCGGGGCATAGCGGGCAACATCACCGAATGCCCTTAAAACCATGAACCAGCCGGTTGCCAGAACAACGGTTGGAACCAGCAATACAAGCGAGGATGTAGACGACAGCAGGCCGGAGAAGCCGCGCGCGGTCATCGAAACGCGTCGTGTGCGAAGAGCCAACATGGCCCGGATCAGGAACACGGAGAGCAGAACAGACATGAGGCCGGCGCAGATGGAAACGGCAAGACTGGTCAGTGTCGCATTGATGACTGCCCGCTCGCTCAAAAGCCGGCCTAGATCCGCGCGAAGGCCCGACACCACGATGGAGAGAAGCGGAAGGCAGAGATAGAGCCCGGCAACAGCAATGAAAAGGCCGTCATAGAACCGCGCGCCAATGCCGGCACCATCGAATCGGCACTTGATCCTACCGCTATCTGCGTTGAAGTCAGCAGGTGCTGGAAACAGAGCCATGACGCCCAGGATGGATGCCGTGAGAAGGATCTGCAGAAAGGCAAGCGACACCGCGCGTCCGGGGTCGAAATCGAAGCGAAGGGACTGATAGATGGCGACCTCGATCGTCGTGGCCGCCGGTCCGCCGCCCAGCATCAGCACCAGCGTAAAGCTGGTTGCACACAGCATGAAGATGAGGCCAGCCGCACCGGGCAACACACGCCTGATAGCCGGCCATTCAATAAAACGGAAAACGGCATGCGGCTTCATGCCAAGCTCGCCCGCCATCAGCCAGTATTCTCCCGGAACCCGCTCAAGTCCGACAAGCAGCAGCCGGACGGCGAGCGGCATATTGAAGAAGACATGAGCGAGCAAAATTCCACTCAGACCATAGATGCTGAAGGGCTGACCAAATCCGATCAGGCCAAGTACATCATTAATCAACCCGGTTCGGCCCCAGATACCGAGAAGGCCCAACGCGCCGATCAAAACCGGCAGCCCCATGGGAACCGCCATCAGGCGCACCAACCACTGTCTGCCCGGGAACTGTCGACGACGAGCGAAAGCCATCGCCACCGGGATGCCGAAAGCCAGCGAGAGAAAGGTGGAAAGCAGGGATTGCCAGAGCGTGAAGCCAAGCGCGGGAAGCAGAACCGGGTCACTGAAGAAATCCGCAGCCCCATCCTGCGACTTCAACCCGAGAAGAGAGCCGACAGCGATACCGATAAACGAAAAGATCGCGGCGAGGCCAATGGCCCCGCCGACAATTCGATTCATCTTTTCGCGACGGCTCAGCATAGGTTCAGTTCATCGCCTTCAACCACTCGTCGATCCAGGCCTTGCGGTTCGTCTCGACCTCATCGGGATCCATCAGAAACGTCGTCTTTGGATGAACGAGCGTCTTGAAGGCATCCGGCAACGGCTCGGAAGTCGCGGCCGCCGGCATCATCCAGTTATTGGTCGGGATCGTATCCTGAAAGCCGGAACTCATCATGAAGGAGAGGAATTCGCGCGCGAGATCCTTGTCATGGGCAGTCTTCATCATTCCGGCCACTTCGATCTGGATATAGTGTCCTTCCGAAAACTCCGCGGCCTTATAGCGATCTGTGTTCTCTGCAATCATGTGGTAGGCCGGAGACGTCGTGTATGAAAACACCATCGGCGCTTCACCCTTTGTGAAAAGGCCATAGGCTTCAGACCAGCCGGGCGTGACCGTCAGGACACGACCCTTCAGCTTTTCCCAGGCGGCCGGTGCCTCATCGCCATAGATCGACTTGATCCAGAGCAGAAGCCCCAGACCCGGTGTGGATGTGCGCGGATCCTCGATGGCAATCTTCTGGTTCGGATCGCCCTCAATCAATTCCTTCATACTGGCGGGCGGCATTTTGATAGCTTCGCTATCGTAGACGACGGCAAAATGCCCGTAGTCGTAGGGTATGAAAACATCATCGCTGAAGCCCCCGGGCACATGCACAACAGATGTATCGATACCATGGGCTTCGAAAAGCCCGGTCTGCTTGGCCTCGCTGACAAGGTTGGTATCGAGACCCAGAACGATATCGGCATCACTGCCCTCGCCCTCGAGTTTCAGCCGGTTCAAAAGCGCCACACCATCGGCCACACCGACGAATTTCACAGTGCAGTCGCAGTTAGCCTCAAACGCGTCCTTGACCTTCGGCCCTGGACCCCATTCGGAAATGAAACTCTCATAGGTGTAGACCGTCAGGGTCTTGTCCTGCGCAAACGCAGAGGGCGCCGGAAAGGTTGCAAATGCTACAGCAGCAGCCACTGCGCTGCGAATGGTCGAATGTGGAAAGATTGGCATATCGCCCCTCCTCTGTTTGAACAAAATCGGGATAGGGCGCGGCTTTGCACGACGCTTCTAATCCCTCCGCCGGTGTTAACCGGATCAGGTTCCGCGGGTTGGCGTTAAACGCCTCTCAGCCATCTGTTGAATGCAACAAAAGGCACCCCGTTAGAGCGAATAGAGACATAGCGTGCAGGCACCGGCCTTGCAAGCCGGCGCGAATATCAATTCGCAAGGTTGAGGGTCAGCCCTCGAGTTCCTCGCGCAGCATTTCAAGCTCCAGCCATTCCTCTTCCCAGCGTGCCACATCCGCCCGCAGTTTTTCCATCTCGGCGGCGAGCTTGTTGAAAGTCGCCGGATCCTTGGTGAAGAGGTTCGGATCAGCCATCTTGGCCTCGCAGGCGGCAATTTCCTGTTCGGCCTTTTTCATTTCCTTCGGCAGGTTCTCGAGCGCGAACTTCTGCTTGAAGGACAGCTTGACCTTGTTCTTCTGGCCGGAAACCGACGAACTCTGAGACCCGCTCGCCTTTGCCTTTTCGGCCTTCTCAACCTTGCGGCGCTCGTCCTCGGCGCCCTTGCGCTGCGCCATCATGTCGGAATACCCACCGGCATATTCGATCCAGCGTCCGTCGGGGTCTTCTGGATTGGCAGGCGCAATGGTGGAGGTCACGGTTCGATCGAGAAAGTCACGATCATGGCTGACGAGAATGACAGTGCCGCTATATCCTGCCACGATCTCCTGCAGCAGGTCCAACGTCTCGATGTCGAGATCGTTGGTCGGTTCGTCGAGGATCAGAAGGTTAGATGGCCTGGCCATGATCCGTGCCAGCATCAGCCGGGCGCGCTCGCCACCAGACAGGTTCTTGATCGGCGTTCTCGCCTGCTCCGGCTGAAAGAGGAAGTCTTTCATATAGCCAGTCACATGCTTCTGCTCGCCGTTAACCAGCAGGTTATCGCCGCGACCATCGGTCAGATAGTGGGCAAGCGTGTCATTGAGGTTCAGATCCTCACGTTTCTGATCAAGCGTGGCGATATCCAGATTGGTACCGAGCTTGACCGTCCCCTCGTCCGGAGCGAGCTCACCGGTCAGCATTTTCAACAGCGTCGTCTTGCCGGCACCATTTGGACCAACGAAGCCAATGCAATCCCCACGATGCACGCGCAGCGAAAACGGCGACACAATGGTCCGCTCGCCATAGGCCTTGGTAATTCGCTCCGCCTCGATTACCAGCTTGCCGCTATCCTTGCCCTCGGTGATATTGGCCTGGATTGTGCCCTGAGGACCCTTATGACCGCGATAATCGGAGCGCAACTGCTGCAGGTTGCCAAGGCGACGCATATTGCGCTTGCGCCGCGCCGTTACACCATAGCGTAGCCAGTGCTCTTCGCGTTCGATGGCCTTGCCAAGCTTGTGCTGCTCGATCTCTTCTTCTTCCAGCACCTTGTCGCGCCATTCCTCGAAGAAACCGAAGCCACGGTCGAGACGACGTGAAAGACCCCGGTCGAGCCAGACGGTGGCATTGGAGACTTTCTCGAGAAAACGACGGTCATGCGAGATCAGCACGAGGGCACTGCGCGAAGAAGCAAGCTCGGCTTCCAGCCACTCGATTGTCGGAAGGTCCAGATGGTTGGTCGGCTCATCCAGGAGAAGAATATCGGGTTCCGGCGCCAATACGCGCGCAAGCGCCGCACGCCGCGCCTCCCCACCCGACAATCGCGTAGGATCTTCCTCGCCGGTCAATCCCAGATGTTCCAGCAGATAAGTGACCCGATAGGCATCGTCTCCGGGGCCAAGCCCCGATTCTGCATATGCCTGAACGGTGGTATATCCGCCGAAATCCGGAGCCTGCTCCAGATAGCGGATCGTCGAAGACGGATGCCTAAACACCTCGCCCGACTGTGACTCCACCATGCCGGCGGCAATCTTCATCAGCGTCGACTTGCCGGAGCCGTTTCGCCCCACGAGACAAATCCGGTCGCCCGGTTCTACCTGCAGATTTGCGCCGTCGAGCAATGGCGTACCGCCAAAGGAAAGCTTGATGTCGTCGAGTTTCAAAATGGGAGGCGCCAAGGTTTCAGGCTCCGGTCAGGTCATGAGGGCGCGCAAGGATCACGGCATCGCCGCTGCCCAGCGTGAATTCGACTGGTCCTTCGGCGACGTTCGAAATCGTCCGCGAAGAACCGAATGGAAGGGTAAAGTCGTTGAGCGGGTAGCGTGCATTGCGAATGGTAAGGCCTTCAAGCCTTGTCAGACCAAGCACGGAAAACAGCGAGCCTTGCGGCAAGTCGAGATGCAAGGGCCTTGAAAGCAACGGATATGCTTCTTCGTCGCCCGAGGTCATCATCACGTCCAGACCGGATTTCGCCAATGCGACACCGGCAATCAGGTGCATCATCGCATGGTCGGAGCGCTCACCGCCAAGCGCGCCCACCAGAACAAGCTTGCGCGCCCCTCGGGCTATCGCCTCATCCACGGCAATCTCCCCGTCCGTCACATTCTTTCTGGCCGGATAAGGCATCCTCAAAATGCCGGGATAATCGCTTTCGGGCAGGTCATCGGAACTGTCGAAATCGCCAACCCAAAGCTCAGGCTGAAGTCCCAGCATTTTCGCGTGACGCATGCCACCATCAGCGGCAATGGCGCGCGTGTCGGCGACGACTTGTTTAAGCCGTTCCGAAGGCGTCAGCATTCCACCAAGAAGGATTGTAAAAGCGGGTTCGTTCATGAAACGAGCCCTTAGCGCATCTTTACGCAAAAGGGAAAGGCGCATCGAAACAGCGGTACTGTATAGAAGTACCAAAACGCGGCGCCTTCACCCTTGTTGCCAGATCGATCTAAGACCGATGCGATCATATCTCACGCAAATGGGCGCGATTACCGCCCTGCAGCTACTTTTTTGCGAGGTCCCGGAATCAGCCCTTCGCGCTGTGCTTTCTTGCGGGCCAGCTTGCGCATGCGGCTGATGCCTTCTGCCTTTTCGCGAGCGCGGCGAGCAGATGGCTTCTCATAGGCTTGGCGAGCCTTCATTTCACGGAAAAGGCCTTCGCGCTGCATCTTCTTTTTCAGCGCACGCAACGCCTGGTCTACATTGTTGTCACGGACAATAACTTGCACGTTGTCTCCTTCGTTTGAGGTAACACATAGTTCGTGCCCGCCGATAAGGCGGTATGAACGACGGCACTCTTCAGGTGCTATTTCGCTTTCGGCTGAGAGCGATGCCGGGCATAAAATTATGTGGTCCGCGCAAGGCGAAGAAACCCGGCCACGCGTCTTATGTAGTCAGCACCCCCTCCGGGTCAAGCCCGAACAGCACAGGTTGCATCATGCTTTTTCGTTGACCACCTGCTGCGGCAGAGCTATCAAAGCTGCTGATCGTGGTGATTTGGCCGGCCGGCTTGCAGCCACGTTAAACAAATCGCTAAAGGGCCGTGGCAAGTTGACAGACTTCCCGGAACCGGTGGCGATCACCAAGCGGCCGGATTTTTGTACGCGGTATTCCGCGACGAGAAGGAAAGTCGAGCCAAATATGCCGATCAAGATCCCCGATACGCTACCAGCCTTCGAAACCCTCCTTGATGAGGGCGTGCGCGTCATGACGGAAACCGAAGCGATCCGCCAGGACATCCGCCCCTTGCAAATCGGCCTCCTCAACCTCATGCCGAACAAGATCAAGACAGAGCTTCAGATCGCAAGACTGGTCGGCGCATCACCGCTTCAGGTGGAGTTTTCGCTCATCCGCATCGGCGGGCACAGGGCCAAAAACACGCCGGAAGAGCACCTGCTCTCATTCTATGAAACCTGGGATGAAGTGAAGGACCGTCAGTTCGACGGCTTCATCATCACCGGCGCTCCGATTGAAACGCTCCCCTTTGAGGATGTGACCTACTGGGATGAAATGTGCCAGATCCTCGATTGGACAAAGACCAATGTTCACTCCACGCTGAATATCTGCTGGGGTGCGATGGCTGCGATCTATCATTTTCATGGCGTGCCGAAATATGCGCTCGGTGAAAAGGCCTTCGGTGTCTATCGTCATCAGAACCTCAAGCCGTCATCCGTCTATCTCAGTGGGTTCTCCGATGATTTCCAGATCCCGGTATCGAGATGGACAGAAGTTCGAAGAGCCGACATCGAGAAGGTTGAGGGCCTCGAGATTCTGATGGAATCGGATGAAATGGGTGTCTGCCTTGTTCAGGAAGAAGCATCCAGGCGCCTCTACATGTTCAACCATGTCGAATATGATTCCACCTCTCTCGCAGATGAATATTTCCGCGACGTGGAGACGGGCGCGCCGATCAAGCCGCCCTTCAATTATTTTCCCGGAGATAATCCGGACCGGCCGCCGCAAAACCGCTGGCGCAGCCATGCCCACCTTTTTTTCGGAAACTGGATCAACGAAATCTATCAGACCACGCCATACGAGCTGAAGGCCATCGGAAAGACGGGCAGCTAGGCATTCAAGGGGAGGAATAACAACGTGACAAGCGATCAGTCAAAGCTTGAGCTTTTTGGAACGGATAAGAAAGGCCAACCGGTTCACCGCATCCATTTATCAGGCGGTGGCCTGAAGGCCTCCATCCTGACCTGGGGTGGAGTGCTTCAGGATCTGCGCCTCGACGGCCATGAACCTTCTCTCGTGCTCGGCTTCGAACGCTTCAGCGACTATCTGGCCCATTCCCCTTACTTCGGCACCACGCCGGGTCGCTACGCCAACCGCATCGCCAATGGTCGCATGACGATCGACGGCAAAAGCTACCAGCTTGACCTGAACGAAGGCGGCTATGGCCACCTTCATGGCGGCGGCGATGGCATGGGGGTCAATACTTGGGAACTCGTTGACTATGGAAGCGATTACGCCGTCCTGACATTTACCGATCCTGACGGCCGGGGCGGTTATCCCGGCAACTGCACTGTGAAGACCACCTACCGATTGAAGGAAGGCGGCATTTTTTCCGTCACGCATGAAACCATCACGGATCAACCGACACCCGCCAATATCTGCCATCATTCCTATTTCAATCTGGATGGTGGCGATACGATTCTCGATCATCGGATCATGATCGCCGCCAAGCATTATCTTCCCGTTGACGACAAGCTCATACCGACGGGTGAACAGCGTTCAGTCGAGAAAACACCATTCGATTTTCGTGAAATTGCGCCTATCCGCAGGGGTGAAAACGGCAAGCAAGTGCCTTTCGACCATAATTTCTGCTTGTCCGCCGAACGCACAGAGAAACGCAGCATCGCGCGGGTTGAAAGCCTTGCATCCGGCGTTAGCCTTGATGTCCGCTCGACCGAGCCCGGCGTTCAATTCTATATCGGCGGATCACTGGATGTGCCGGTGCCGGGCCTCGACGGCCGCCACCATCAACCATTCGGCGGGTTTTGTCTGGAAACGCAGATCTGGCCGGACGCCGTCAATCACAGCAATTTCCCCAAGGCTATTTTGCGGCCAGGAGACATGCTGCGCCAGGAAACCGATTACATTTTCGCGAAGGCATGAATATTGCCTTCGCCCGAGGCGAGCCAATATTTTCAATACTGCTATTCGGGAGAAAATTGGAGCGGGTGAAGCGATTCGAACGCTCGACCCCAACCTTGGCAAGGTTGTGCTCTACCCCTGAGCTACACCCGCTCACAGCGACGATCCGGGGGTATGCTCTGGATCGAAGGTCAACCACGTTGCGGCGACGGGCGCTATATCGCTCAAACGATTTTCAAATGCAACAGGGAAATGACGGATTCTGGAAGAAAAATTATTCAGCCGTGAGAGCCGCCCTTTCTGCACCTGCGCCAAAGCATTGCTACAGTTGCCAATTGCCGCTAGCGCCCCTAAAAATCCCGGGCCTTCCAAGCCCTTTAAACAATCACAGAGGACTGCCCGTGCCCAAGACCGCTGATGACCTCTTTCGCCTTTTGGACGACCTGAACATAACGCATAAGACCAAAACCCATGAGCCTGTCTTCACGGTGGCAGAATCAGTATCGCTCAGAGACGAGATACCCGGCGGCCACACGAAGAACCTGTTTGTGAAGGATAAGAAGGACCGTTTTTTTCTGCTCACGGTGGAAGAGCACGCAATCGTTGATCTGAAGACCATCCATACGATCATCGGCGCTTCAAGCCGTGTGTCTTTCGGAAAACCCGAAAAGCTGATGGAATATCTGGGCGTAACGCCAGGCTCAGTCACGGCCCTCGCCGCCATCAACGACACCGGAAACAACGTAACCTTCATTCTGGACGAAGAATTGATGAAGGAGGAGATCATCAACTGCCATCCTCTTTCCAACGATGCCACCACATCGATTGCGCGGGACGACCTGTTGCGCTTTATCGAAGCCACGGGCCACACGCCGCTTGTCTTGAAAGTTTCAGCCTGACATACGATCTGTAGGGTAACGGTTAAAGGTCTTTGCAGGCCTCAGAGACGGCGGGAGAATTTCGATGAGTGATAGCAGCAACCCCTATGGCGGTTTTTCCGGGCAGCAGATGACAGGTCAGGCGACCTTTGGCGTCGCGCCGGCTGCCGGACCTGCGCCCTCTGGCAATCACGTGAAGGATACGACCACTGCCGGCTTCGCCAAGGATGTGGTTGAAGACTCGCGCAACCAGCCAGTGCTCGTCGATTTCTGGGCGCCGTGGTGCGGACCGTGCAAGCAATTGACCCCTGTTCTCGAAAAGGTCGTCAATGAAGCTGGTGGGCGCGTGAAGCTGGTTAAACTGAACATTGATGACCACCCCTCGATCCCGGGCCAGCTCGGCATCCAGTCTATCCCGGCAATTGTTGCTTTTGTCGATGGACGTCCAGCGGATGGCTTCATGGGTGCATTGCCCGAGAGCCAGGTGCGCGAATTCATCGAAAAGCTCGGCGGTACAGGCGCGGATGATGCGGGAGCGCAGCTCGAAGCAGCGATTGAGGAGGCAAAGCAGCTTTTCGATCAGGGCGACATTCAGCAGGCAGCCCAGCTTTATGGCGCAGTCATGCAGGCCGATCCGACCAGCGCGAAGGCTGTCGCCGGGCTCGCCCAGTGCATGATTGCCGTTGGTCAGGAAGAACACGCCCGTGAACTGCTGGACAGTGTGCCGGACGAGTTGAAGGCCGATCACGACATCCAGATGGCGATCAAGCAGCTGAACCAGATCGACGAGGTGAAGAAGCTGGGCGATCCGGCAGCGCTTGAAAAAGCGATCGCTGCCGATCCCGACGATCATGCCGCACGCCTTAAACTGTCGAAGATCCTCAACGTTCAGGGCAAACGCGACGAGGCCGCCGAGCACCTTTTGACCATCATGAAACGTGACCGCACGTTTGAAGACGATCTCGCACGCCGCGAACTACTGGAACTGTTCGATGTATGGGGCCCAAAGGACCCGGCGACGATTGCGGCGCGGCGCAGACTGTCGGCGCTGCTGTTTTCCTAAGCGCGGCGGCAACAACACACTGATAGCCTCCCGAAACGCTAGGTTTCGGGGCGCCGGAAACGGAATGGAGTGGGCGATGCAAGTCGGAAATGCCCGATATCTAACGGAAAAAGACCTGCCGGACAGCCTGCCGGTTTTCCCCCTGACCGGTGCCTTGCTGCTGCCCGCTGGCCATCTGCCGCTCAACATATTCGAGCCGCGCTATATCGCCATGTTTGACGCGGCTCTTTCGTCCAACCGGCTTATCGGCATGGTGCAGCCGGCCATGCATGAGGGTGCCGTCAAGGGCGAGCACCCCGACCTGTGTCAGGTTGGCTGTATCGGACGGATCACCTCTTTGGCGGAATCGGGCGACGGCCGCTACATCGTCTCGCTGGAGGGTGTATGCCGCTTCCGCCTGATCGATGAGATCACCGGTCACAAGCCCTACCGCTCCTATCGCATAACGCCTTTCATCACCGATCTTGCCTGCCAGGAAGAACAGACTTCCGTTGATCGTTCAGCACTTTTGGCGTCCTTCAAAAGCTATCTTGTTGCCAACAAACTTGAGGCAGACTGGGAAAGCATTGAAAAGGCCAGCAATCTGACTCTGGTAAACTCCCTGTCGATGATGGCGCCGTTCGGCGCGCCGGAAAAGCAGGCTCTACTGGAAGCGCCGGATCTGAAAACCCGCGCGGAAACGCTGATCGCCATCACCGAGATCGTTCTCGCCCGCGATTTCGGCGATTCCGACAACATGATCCAATAAAGGACGACACAGATGGACGAGCGCATCAGTCGCGTCGATCCCAAGCTTCTTGAGCTTCTCGTCTGCCCGCTGACCAAGGGAAGGTTGTCTTACGACAAGGAGAAGAACGAGCTGGTGTCTGAAGTAGCCAGGCTGGCATACCCCATCCGTGATGGCATTCCCATCATGCTCATTTCGGAAGCCCGCAAGATCGAGGGCTGACAGGCTGATCTCGTCTCTTAGATGCCGTGCCCCGCGAGCAGCTTGGGCCCTCCAGGCTTCAATCCGGCAGCTTCGCCGATAAAATAGTTTTTCAGCCCCGGAACTCGGTCGACAAGCCCAAGCCCAAGATCGCGAACGGCGCGCAAGGGGGCAAAATCATTCGAGAACATCCGGTTCAGAACATCCGTTGTCACACCCATTCTGAACGTGTCGAAGCGGCGCCAGGACTGATAGCGCTCCAGCACATTGACCGAACCGATATCGAGGCCCAGTCGGTCGGCATCGACAATCGTCTCGGCAAGCGCTGCCACATCCTTGAAGCCCAGATTGAGACCTTGCCCGGAAATCGGGTGGATACCATGCGCCGCATCACCGGCAAGTGCGAGCCTCGGTGCAATGAACGAGCGTGACAGCGTAAGCCCCAAGGGAAATGCCCGGCGATCCGCAACGGCCGTAATGGCACCCAGCTTATGTCCGAACCTGCGCTCGAGTTCTTCTTCGAAGACCAGATCGTCCGCCGCAACGAGGCGGTCGGCATCAGCAGTTCTCTCGGTCCAGACCAGTGATGAGCGATTACCCTTCAATGGCAGGATCGCGAATGGACCGGCGGGCAGGAAATGCTCTTCCGCACAGCCCTCATGGGGACGCTCATGTTCCACGGTCGTAACGATGCCCGACTGGCCGTAGTCCCACTTGACCACCTTGATACCGGCGAGATCGCGCAGTTTAGAGCGGACACCGTCGCAGGCAACGACGAGCTTCGATCTCAGAACCGTTCCATCCATCAGTGTCAGCTCGGCCGCACCCTGATCGTTTTTCAGATCGCTTGCCCTGGCATTGTTTCGGATAGCGATACCCAATCGCTCACAGGCACCGAGCAAGGCGCCGACCATGGCACTATTCGGGACCATATGCGCAAAGGGTTGTCCGTCTTCGACCACGCCATCAAAGGTCAGGAAAATAGGGCGAACCGGATCTCCGGCCTTGGAATCGGTGACAATCATGCGATTGATAGGCTGCGCCTCGGGCAGGATCTCGTCCCAGAGACCGAACACTTCGAACATTCGGCTTGCCGCAGCGATGATGGCGGAGGCGCGAGGGTCCTTCTTCCAGACCATCTGAGGGGCTGCCTCCACCACCTCGACTGAAAGATGTGGCGCCGCCTGTTTGACGGCAACCGCAACCGCCAGACCGACATATCCGCCACCGACGACCAACAGATCCAGCATGACGCGCTCCCTTGAGACTTGTTTCATATTGACCTCCTATATAGACCAAGCTTTCACAGCTTCCTACAACGCGAGCTTTTCAAAATGTCGCAGCCCACCGAACAGCGCTCTTCCATGGATGAACTGATCAGAACGCTGGATCTGGAGAAGCTCGAAGAAAACCTGTTTCGCGGCATGAGCCCGCAGGTCGGTTGGCAAAGGGTGTTCGGTGGACAGGTGATCGCACAGGCCCTGATGGCCGCTCAGCGCTGCGTCGATCCGGACCGCTTTGTCCACTCGCTGCATGGCTATTTCATGCGCCCGGGCGATCCTTCAATCCCCATTATCTATGAGGTGGAGAGAATTCGCGATGGAAAGAGCTTCACCACGCGGCGTGTCGTGGCCATTCAGCATGGGAAGGCGATCTTTTCCATGTCCGCCTCCTTTCAGCTTGATGAACCCGGTTTTGACCACCAGCTGGACATGCCGGACGTGGCTCCCCCAGACGAGATGATGCCGGAAGCAGAATTCAGGGAAGTCTTTCTGGCCAATGCTCCGGATGCCGTGCGCAAATATTGGGGTCGGGAACGGCCAATCGAAATTCGACCGACCTCAATGACGCACTACACGTCCAAGGAAAAACTCGCGCCTGAGGCCCGCATCTGGGTGCGCACAACAGGTCCGGTGCCGGAAGTTCGTCACTATCAAACTGCAGTACTGGCATACCTGTCCGATATGACCTTGCTGGATACATCGCTCTATGCCCACGGCACATCCATCTTTGATCCTGATATACAGGCAGCGAGCCTCGACCATGCCATGTGGTTTCACCGACCGTGCAAGCTGGATGGATGGGTCCTTTACGCTCAGGACAGCCCAAGCGCATCAGGCGCAAGAGGGATGACGCGCGGTAGCCTTTATAGTGCATCAGGAGCATTGATTGCATCTGTTGCCCAGGAAGGTTTGATCCGCAAAAATGCAGAAGCCTAAATTATAGGCAACTCGCACATTTACCACTTGCAAATGCTCAAAATCGACGCAACATCTGCCCACCAATTCGGCATAATTTTTTATAAGCGTTATTTTTCAATGGCTTGCATAGCCGAAACGAACTGGCACGCGGTTTGAATACTGAGTGACACCTGCCGGCATTTTCAAAGTCGCCGAGAGCATGGGAAGCCGGCCTCCGAGGCCGGCATGAAGAGGATGGTGATCCAATGAAAATCGTAATGGCTATTATCAAGCCCTTCAAGCTTGACGAGGTGCGCGAAGCCCTGACCGGCGTCGGCATCCAGGGCCTGACCGTAACCGAGGTTAAGGGATACGGCCGGCAAAAAGGACATACCGAAATTTACCGCGGCACCGAGTATGCCGTGAGCTTCCTGCCGAAAATCAAGATCGAAGTCGCGGTCGCTGATGAGATCGTGGAAAAGACCGTCGAGGCGATCGCGACCGCTGCCAAGACCGGTCAGATTGGCGACGGAAAGATCTTCGTCTATTCGATCGAACAGGCCGTGCGTATCCGCACCGGCGAAACCAATTCCGAAGCTTTGTAAAACGGCGGCAAGGGAGCTCGTTTCAATGTCATTTTCTAGATTGTCTTCAACCTGTGCACGGCTTGGCGCTACAGCGTCCATGCTGCTGGCACCGGCTATTGCCTTTGCCCAGGAAACAGCACCTGCTGCCGTAGAGGCTGCACCGGTGCCGGACAAGGGCGACACAGCCTTCATGTTCCTCTGCACCATTCTCGTGCTGTTCATGCTCGTACCCGGTCTTGCACTGTTTTATGGCGGCCTCGTTCGGGCGAAAAACATGTTGTCGGTTCTGATGCAATGCACCGTGATCGGCGCAGCCATCATGCTGGCCTGGGTGATTTACGGTTATTCCTTCGCCTTTGGCGGCTCGGAAAACGCCTTCTTCGGCGGCACAGCCAAGCTCTTCCTGTCTGGCGTGAATATGGATTCCACGGCAGCAACCTTCTCCGATGCCGTCATTCCGGAATACATCTTCATTCTGTTTCAGATGACCTTCGCCGCCATTACGCCGGCGCTGATCGTTGGTGCCTTCGCAGAACGCATCAAGTTCTCAGCCGCGATCGTCTTCTGCCTGCTTTGGGTGACATTCGTCTACTTCCCGATCGCCCATATGGTCTGGGACGCGAACGGCCTGCTGTTCAGCTGGGGCGCACTTGATTTTGCCGGCGGCACAGTCGTTCACATCAATGCCGGCGTTGCAGGCCTGATCGGCGCGATCATGGTTGGCAAGCGTACAGGCTACGGCAAGGACATGATGGCACCGCATTCCATGACCCTCACCCTCGTCGGTGCGGCCATGCTGTGGGTTGGCTGGTTCGGCTTCAACGCCGGTTCCAATCTGGAGGCCTCCGGCGGCGCGATGCTCGCAACCGTCAACACCTTCATCGCAACAGCAGCGGCCATTCTCTCCTGGGTTGCCGTTGAAGCCCTCACCCGCGGCAAGGCATCGATGCTCGGTGCAGCATCGGGCATGATTGCAGGTCTGGTTGCCATCACACCTGCCGCCGGTATTGCCGGTCCGATGGGTGCGATCGTCATGGGCCTCATCGTATCGCCGCTGTGCTACTTCTTCGTCTCGGTGGTGAAGAACAAGTTCGGCTACGATGACACCGCTGACGTGTTCGGCGTCCACGGCATTGGCGGCCTCTTCGGTGCCTTGGCCACGGGTATCTTTGCTTCCGCCTCGCTGGGTGGCATCGGTTACGCCGAAGGCGTCACCATGGCTGGCCAGTTCATGATCCAGCTTGAAGCCGTCATCGTCACCATCCTGTGGTGCGGCATCGGTTCGGTGATCTTGTACAAGATCACCGATATCGTGGTCGGCCTGCGTGTTCCGGTCGAAGCCGAGCGCGAAGGTCTTGACCTCGCATCACACGGCGAAGTCGCCTACCACAACTAACACGCCTTTTTACCGAAAGCGTCTTAATGGCGGGCCGGAGAAATTCTCCGGCCCTTTTTACGTTCTGACCATATCGGGAAACAGACGCAGGACAGCGTGCAATCTTGTCAATTGATACGATCGCGCCGAGCCGTCTAAATTATGATCATCTTTTGTGCGCCCCGAAGGCTAGCTAAAAAACGCCTACTATTTAGGCAAATCGGTTCACATCATCGGCCGCACTTCTGCCAAAATTAATAAAACGTAAATATTTTCAGCTAGTTAAAACGCGAATCACCCATCTGGCACAGCATTTGAATGTAAGAGCCCAGTTGCCAAGTCTCGACAGGGTCTTGGCGGCAAGGAGAGTCGGCTTCAAGCCGAGGGTAAAAAAGGATGGGAAACCACATGAAGATTGTGATGGCCATAATCAAGCCGTTCAAGCTCGATGAGGTGCGCGAAGCTCTCACCGCAGTTGGCATCCAGGGCCTGACGGTAACTGAGGTCAAGGGATACGGACGTCAGAAGGGACACACCGAGATTTATCGCGGTACGGAATACGCCGTAAGCTTTCTGCCGAAACTGAAGGTCGAAATCGCTGTTGCCAGCGAAATGGTCGAGAAAGCTGTCGAAGCCATCGCCACATCCGCCAAGACGGGCCAGATCGGCGACGGCAAGATCTTCGTCTATGGGATCGATCAGGCTGTTCGTATCCGCACCGGCGAAACCAATTCCGAAGCGCTTTAAGCTCAGGTAGGGAGTTATTTCAAATGAAGAATATAAAGCTTAAGGTCGGGATCGCTGCGTCGATGTTGGCCCTTGCGGCATATCCAGCCTTTGCGCAGGATGCTGCTCCGCCACCGGCAGTGCCGGAAGAGGTCGTCAAGATCTTCAACACAGTCCTGTTCCTCATCATGGGTTTCCTCGTCATGTTCATGGCGGCTGGTTTCGCCATGCTGGAAATGGGCCTCGTTCGCTCCAAGAACGTGTCCATGCAGGGCCTCAAGAACATCGCCATCTACGCGGTTGGCGGTATCATGTTCTGGTTCACTGGCTATAATCTGATGTATACGGGCGTCGATGGCGGTTACTTCGGCACATTCGGCCCTTATAACTTCCCGGCACCAGGTGCTGATACCGGTGAAGCAGGCTACGCAGTTGCCTCCGACTGGTTCTTCCAGATGGTATTCTGCGCCACGACCGCTTCGATCGTCTCCGGTACACTGGCCGAGCGTATCAAGCTGTGGCCATTCATGATCTTCACCGTCATCCTGACCGGCATCCTGTATCCGATTACAGGTTCCTGGCAGTGGGGCGCTGGCTGGTTGAGCGAACTTGGCTTCTCCGACTTCGCCGGTTCCACCCTTGTTCACTCGGTTGGCGGCTGGGCTGCTCTTTCCGGCGCCATCCTTCTTGGTGCACGCAAGGGCAAATTCACGGCCAATGGCGTAACTCCGATCCCGGGCTCGAATATCCCGCTCGCGGTTCTCGGTACGTTTATTCTCTGGCTCGGTTGGTTCGGCTTCAACGGCGGCTCGCAGCTTGCTCTGGGCTCCATTGCTGATGCTGGCGACGTATCGCGCATCTTCGTCAACACCAATCTTGCTGCCGCATCCGGTGCTGTTGTTGTGATGATCCTCATGCAGATCATCTACAAGAAGGTCGATGTCACGATGGTTCTGAACGGCGCACTCGCCGGTCTCGTTTCCATTACGGCTGAACCCCTTGCACCAAGCGTTCCTGCTGCCCTCTTCATCGGCGGCATCGGTGGCGTTATCGTCGTCTTCGTCGTTCCGCTTCTCGACAAGCTCAAGATCGACGACGTTGTCGGCGCGATCCCGGTGCACCTCGTGGCGGGTATCTGGGGCACATTCATCACGCCTCTGTCGGGTTCCGGAAGCTACGGTACGCAGCTTATCGGTATCGTTGCAATTGGCGCATTCACCTTCATCGCATCCTTCATCATCTGGTTCATCCTGAAAGCCGTCATGGGCATCCGTGTCAGCGAAGAAGAAGAGATGGTGGGTCTCGATGTCTCCGAAATCGGCGTCGAAGCCTATCCGGAATTCACCAAGTAAGGATTCGATCCTCCCGACAGGCTTCATTGCAAGCCACAGAACCCGGGCCTTCTGGCCCGGGTTTTTGTTTTTGGCTGACCATCACCGGCTCCGGCCAGCCCATGGTTAATGCCACATTAACCCTGCACCTCTAGACTGTCGTTAGCGGAAGATGAACTCGACGGGTGGCAATGCCATCGCGAGACTTCCAACGATGTGTGATTATCAGATGGGCAGGCATGACAATGAGTAGAGGCAGCTCCGCTTCACTGGAAGATGACTCCAGTCGCTTCGTGTTAGGCACATTCGTATTGAGGCAGGTGCTGTCGCTCGCAGGCTTCGGGCTCTTCCTGGCGCTCGTTCTGGCCGTCGCAGCTCTGGCGACATGGAATGTCTCAGACCCCAGCTTCTCCTATGCCACCAACAATCTGCCCACCAATATCCTGGGATATGGCGGGGCTGCCTTTGCTGATATCGCCATGCAGTTTCTGGGCCTTGCCAGCGTTGTCGCCCTTCTGCCCATCCTTGCCTGGTCCTTTGCGCTCATCGGCACACGCCAGATCAACCGAATCCCCGCGCGCATTACGGCCTGGTTCTTCGGCGCCATCCTGTCGGCCGGCGTCATAGGCTGCTTTCCGCCTCCGACCACTTGGCCCATTCCCAACGGCATCGGCGGCGTGGTGGGCGACATGATTTTACGTTTCCCCTCGCTGTTCATCGGCGCTTACCCCACGGGAATGCTCGCCAGCATATTGGGCGGCATATTCGCCATACCAGCAGCATGGCTCTTCCTTTTCGCATCCGGCATTGTGGGCCGTGAGGCACCTGATGTCCCACAGGTCAAAGCCGAACCCAAACCGACACGCCGACAGGTGGAAGAGCAGATCGAGGAGGATGTCGACGGCAGCAGTTTTGCAGCTCTCGCTCTCGGCGCCATCACCCATGGCTGGTACACGGCACGTGCGCGCACCCGCCGGTTGTTCGGCCTGACGGCGCGCGAACGCAGTCGCGAATCTTTCGATCAGCCCTACGACTTCAATGAAGACGAATTTGGTGGCGTCAACGATCCGATACGCCAGCGCGACACTGGCATCAGGCATGAACCCTCGCTGGATGTTGAGATGGAAACTCCGCGCGCGCGCGCGCGCCAGATCGTGACGGCACCTTCCGTATCCCTCGATGATCACGGTGCCTACGACGACGATGGGCGGTTTGAACTGGATGACCTTCCACGCCCGGCTGGCATCCTCCCGGACGACGACGAAGATGCCGTATTTTCCGCGCGCAGCGATCGCTCGCCCCCGCGCGTCGTCGTCCCGCCCTCACGGCCAAAGCCAAGCGCCCGTGTGGACCGCGAAGCGCAGCACTCTTTTATCCGTCCGGAAGGCTTCCAGCTTCCATCCGTGCACCTTCTTGCCGAGCCGAAGGCGGTCACAAGAGACGTGTCCATTTCCGCCGAAGCTCTGGAGCACAATGCCCGGATGCTGGAAGGCGTGCTGGAAGACTTCGGCGTAAAGGGCGAAATCATTCAGGTGCGTCCAGGCCCTGTTGTCACGCTTTACGAACTGGAGCCTGCACCCGGCATCAAATCCTCGCGCGTCATCGGCCTGGCGGACGATATTGCCCGTTCGATGAGTGCTATCGCTGCACGCGTCGCCGTCGTTCCTGGCCGCAATGCCATCGGCATCGAGCTTCCCAATCAGTCGCGGGAAACAGTTTACCTGCGCGAACTGGTTGCCAGCCGCGATTTCGAAAATTCCAAGGCAAAGCTCGCCATGGCGCTGGGCAAGACCATTGGCGGCGAGCCGGTCATCGCAGATCTTGCAAAGATGCCGCATCTTCTGGTGGCGGGTACGACCGGCTCCGGTAAGTCCGTCGCGATCAACACCATGATCCTGTCGCTGGTCTACCGGATGCCTCCGGAGAAATGCCGCTTGATCATGATCGATCCGAAAATGCTCGAACTCTCCATCTATGATGGCATCCCTCATCTTCTTTCGCCGGTCGTTACCGATCCCAAGAAGGCCGTTGTCGCGCTGAAATGGACCGTGCGCGAGATGGAAGAACGCTACAAGAAGATGTCCAAGATTGGCGTTCGCAATATCGACGGCTTCAACAGCCGTGTCGAGCAGGCCCTTGCAAAGGGCGAGGTTCTGACCCGCACCGTCCAGACCGGTTTTGATCGCCAGACAGGCGAGGCCACTTACGAGACTGAAGAATTCGATCTCGAGCCAATGCCCTATATCGTGGTCATTATCGACGAAATGGCCGATCTGATGATGGTTGCCGGCAAGGATATCGAAGGCGCGGTCCAGCGTCTGGCCCAGATGGCGCGTGCTGCCGGCATCCACGTGATCATGGCAACGCAGCGTCCATCCGTCGACGTCATCACCGGTACGATCAAGGCGAACTTCCCGACCCGTATCTCGTTCCAGGTGACGTCGAAGATCGACAGTCGCACGATCCTGGGCGAGCAGGGCGCAGAACAGCTGCTCGGCATGGGTGACATGCTCTATATGGCCGGTGGCGGTCGCATCCAGCGTGTTCACGGCCCGTTTGTATCGGACAACGAAGTCGAGGAAATCGTCGCTTATCTGAAGACCCAGGGCAGCCCGCAATATCTGGAATCGATCACTATTGACGATGATGAGGATGGCGATGGTGCAGGCCCGGCCGGCACATCCAACCTTGGCGATTCGGAAGACCCTTACGATCAGGCTGTGGCAATCGTGCTGCGTGACGGAAAGGCCTCGACATCCTATATCCAGCGTCGACTCGGTATCGGTTACAACCGTGCCGCCTCACTGATCGAGCGGATGGAACAGGAGGGCGTGATCAGCCCGGCAAACCATGCTGGAAAACGCGAGATCCTTGTGCCCACAGAGGCCGACATCATAGAACGCTAGACAATCACGATGTTGTTAGTCGCCACGAAGCCGCCGCGATTCTCAGCGAGGAAATGCCTGAAAAGGAGACCCCAATGAAGAACATCAATGCAGGCCTGCCCGCGGATGTCGCCGCAACGCCGACCAGACGCGCATTTATGGCCGGCACAGCAGCCGCAGCACTTGCGCTATTGGCAAGCGCGCCGGAAAGCCAGGCCGCAAGCGACGCTGCGCAGCAGATCGCCAACCATTTCTCGTCGGTGAAGACGATGATGGGTGAATTCGTCCAGTTTGGACCCCGCGGTGAGCAGACCGGCGGCAAATTTTATATCGAACGACCGGGCAAGCTGCGGTTCAATTACGAGAAACCCTCGCCAATGCGCGTGATTTCTGACGGCCGCAATGTCGTGATCGGCAACCTCAAACTGAAAACATGGGACATCTACCCCCTGTCCAAAACGCCCCTCAGCCTGCTGCTGGCGGAGCGCATTGATCTGAGCAACAAGTCGGTTCGTGGCGTCAAGGAGGAAGCGGATCTGACGACCATCGTGCTGGGCGATCGCAGCATCTTCGGCGATTCCACCATCACCTTGATGTTCGATCCCAAGACCTACGATCTCAGGCAGTGGACCATCACAGATCCGCAGGCAAAAGACACGACAGTCATGATTTTCAACGTCCAGAACGGTGTGAAGTTTGATGAACGGGTCTTCCAGGTGCCCTACGAGGACGTCCGAAAGTAATAAACCGGGACGGCTGCCATTTTAGACTGGCAGCCCGGTCCTGGGGTCGCTAGTTTGCCGAAACGTCTCTTCATCAGGATTTTCGGCACGCATGGCTCTCTCCGTAACCACCTGGAATATCAACTCCGTGCGGCTGCGCATGCCAATCGTTGAGCAATTTGTTCAGCAGCACCAGCCTGACATTCTCTGCCTTCAGGAGATCAAGTGCCTGAATGACCAGTTCCCGGCAAAGGCGATAAAGGCACTGGGCTACGAGCACATCATTCTGCATGGCCAGAAGGGTTATCACGGCGTCGCCATCGTTTCGAAAATTCCGCTGATTGAAGATCACCGCCAGGATTATTGCGGAATGGGCGATTCCCGCCACATCTCCGGCGTGGTGTTGCACGCCAATCGCCGTATTCGCATCCATAATTTCTATGTTCCCGCCGGTGGTGATGAACCAGACCGGACGATCAATCCCAAGTTCGGTCACAAGCTCGACTTCATCGAGGAAATGAAGGCGCTGAAGGCAGATGGCGAGAACAACACCTCGTCAATTCTCGTCGGCGATCTGAATATCGCTCCATTCGAAAATGACGTCTGGTCTCACAAACAGATGCTCAAGATCGTCAGTCACACACCCGTGGAGACCGACGGCCTTCTGGAAGTCATGCGACAGGGTGGTTGGGTGGACCTGATGCGCCAAGGCGTGGATCCGGCTGAGAAGATCTACACCTGGTGGAGCTATCGCGCCAAGGATTGGGCAGCAGCCAATCGCGGACGCCGGCTCGATCACATCTGGTCTTCAGCGGATTTGGGCCCGGCCTTGAAGGGTATCGATATTCTAAGCGAGGCAAGAGGCTGGGAAAAGCCGTCAGACCATGTTCCGGTCACGGCGCACTTTGATCTGTGATCGCAGTCGCTCACGCCCGCTCTATGTGAACCGGTTCTGCAGACCCGCCATTTTATCGGCAAGCTGCGCGATCGTGTCACGAATGCGCGATTGAACGGCCTCAGCCATATCGGGATATTCCTTCACCAGACGGTGGAAAAGCGAACGTGAAATGCAGATCACCTCGGCATCGTTGAGAGCGACGGCGAGATATTTTCGCTCAGTGGTGGTCATCAGCGCAAGCTCTGACAGTATGGCACCGGGTCCAGCGACTACCTCAACCTGACGCGTGCCGTTGCGGGTCTCGATCGACAGCTCGATATCGCCCTTGGTGATGACATAGGCGCTATCTGCAGCGTCACCTTGCTGAAACAGGGTATCGCCCTGGGACACATTCTGATGTTCGGCGCCAAAGGCAATCAGGCGCAATTGCTCCTTGTCGAGAGCGCCGAACAGCGCAACGCCGGAAAGAAATTCAATATCGTCATTCAGCGCCATAGGCCGGGGTCCAATCAGGCGACGATCTTGTAGCCGCCGTTTTCCGTGACGAGGATTTCCGCATTGGACGGATCCCTCTCGATCTTCTGCCGCAGTCGGTAGACGTGCGTCTCCAGCGTATGCGTAGTGACGCCGGAATTATAGCCCCACACTTCCTCAAGCAGCACGTCGCGAGTTACCACTTTCTGTCCCGCACGGTAAAGATAACGGATGATCGCCGCTTCCTTTTCCGTCAGACGGATCTTTTTCCCATCTTCGGTGGTCAGCAGCTTCTGGCTGGGCTTGAACAGATATTGTCCAACCGTGAAGGTCGCATCTTCACTCTGCTCGTGCTGGCGCAACTGCGCACGAATGCGCGCCAAAAGAACGGCAAAGCGGAATGGCTTAGTGACATAGTCATTGGCACCTGCTTCCAGACCAAGAATGGTATCGGAATCGGTATCATGCCCGGTCAACATGATGACCGGAGCCTTGAACCCGCCCTTGCGCAGCAGTTTGACAGCTTCTCGACCATCCATATCCGGCAGGCCGACGTCCATGATCAACAAATCGACCTGACCGTTTCGAGCCGCATGAATGCCTTTGGTCGCATTGTCTTCCTGCGCCAGAGAAAACTCTTCATAAAGAGAAAGTTGCTCGACCAGCGTCTCGCGCAGGTCGTCATCGTCATCGACCAGAAGGATTGTCCGCGCCGTCATGAAATGTCTCCTGTCTGTCTTTCCGGCTCCACGTTATCACTGAAGCGCAAGCCGGAACTCCTTATTGTTGTTACTTAAGTGCTATGATTACAATTGAAATCAAGGACAACGCAAAAACTTGTGACCACCATGAAGAGGCCAGCGGCAAAAACCCGACGTAAAACGAGAATGCTAACGATTCGCCCGGCCCCGCTGGACCGATGTCAGGCAATACTGCAGTTCGGTCCGCTACGGTTGCGAGCGGCTCTTGGACGCTCTGGCATAGCGAGCCAGAAGCGCGAAGGAGACGGTGCCACGCCCCGCGCAACCATGCCTCTGCTCAAAGCGTTTCACCGTGTGGATCGTAACGTCAATGCACGCTCCGCGATGCCCTTGAAGGCCATTCGCGACAACATGCTATGGTGCGACGCACCGGGTCACGCAGCCTACAACCGCATGGTTCGCGCACCATTTGCGCCAAGCCACGAGACGTTGATCCGTGTCGACCATCTCTACGATATCTGCATCGTGCTCGACTGGAACGTCAGCAGCCGCAGGCGTAACGCCGGTTCTGCGATCTTCTTTCACGTGGCCAAGCCTGGATATCCGCCGACAGAGGGATGCGTGGCGATAGCGCCCAAGGACATGTGCCGGCTGTTGCCGCACCTGTCACGCGACACGAGGCTTCGCGTGACGTGAACGCCGGCGACAGGCGGAATGACATCCAAAACGCATTTGACGAAGATGGTCACCAGATTGGGGCGAACCTTGAATGAACCTCGGTCACCCCAGCGAGCGCGGCAGAACGAAGCGCTGCAACTGACCTGACCGAGGCTCGAGATCTCGCCATGTGCTGAAGTCGAAATCGATGATTGCGACCGCCGCGGTTGGAAATTTCTCACGCATCTGCCCGAGGATAACAGGGGCCGACACATCGCATAGCCCGACGGCCAGATCACCAAGACCGGGATTATGTCCGAGGATCAGCACTGTTTCGGCATCCGGGGGGCAGGCGCGTAGAACGTTAAGAATATCGTCGGCAGCCGCATCGTATAAGCGATCCGAAATGTCGGTACGAATGTCCCTGCCGAACTGCGCCGATACAAATGCCCATGTCTGGCGCGTGCGTTTGGCTGGCGAAACGATTGCCAGATCCGGCAACAGGTTTTCGCTGGCAAGATAGAGACCCATGGCAGGTGCAGCGCTGCGCCCCCGTGCATTCAGCGGACGCTCCCGATCCGCCACATCTGCGGACCAGGCCGACTTTGCATGGCGCATCAATATGAGCCGGCGTTTACTCAAGAACAATTCCTCCACTGCTGCAGACCATGTCTGCATGTCCAGCAGTTTGAATATCTCTCCGGCACCTTGCAAACTATTTCGCAAAGAAAAGGCCGCCCGCTTTCACGGACGGCCATCGATATTGTTATTTGGTGAAGTTCAGGACCAGTCACGAATGTCGACAAAATGGCCGGCAACCGCGGCTGCAGCTGCCATGGCAGGCGACACCAGATGGGTCCGACCCTTGTGACCCTGACGGCCTTCGAAGTTACGGTTAGAGGTGGAAGCACAACGCTCGCCCGGCTTCAGCCGATCGTCGTTCATCGCCAGACACATCGAGCAACCTGGTTCACGCCATTCGAAACCGGCATTCTTGAAGATCTGGTCAAGACCTTCGGCCTCCGCCTGCTCCTTGACGATCCCGGAACCGGGCACAACCATGGCCGATACCGTCGAGGCAACGGTCTTGCCTTCGACGACGGCTGCTGCTGCACGAAGATCCTCGATACGGCCATTCGTGCAGGAGCCGATGAACACACGATCAATTGCGATATCAGTCATCTTGGTACCGGGCGTCAGGCCCATGTAGTCGAGCGCGCGCCATTTCGAGGTACGCTTGTTTTCATCCTGGATATCATCCGGGTTTGGCACGACACCCTCGATCGAGACCACATCTTCCGGCGAAGAACCCCAGGAAACGATCGGAGGCAGATTGGCCGCATCAAGAACGACAACACGGTCGAAATGTGCACCTTCGTCGGTGTGAAGCGTTTTCCAGTATTTAATCGCCATTTCCAGCGCTTCGCCCTCGGGCGCACGTGGCTTGCCTTTGATATATTCGAACGTCTTTTCATCCGGCGCAATCAGACCGGCGCGGGCTCCGCCTTCAATCGTCATGTTGCAGACAGTCATCCGGCCTTCCATCGAAAGCGCCTGGATTGCCTCACCGGCAAATTCGATCACGTGACCGGTACCGCCAGCCGTGCCGATTTCGCCGATGATGGCCAGGATGATGTCCTTGGCGGTCACGCCTTCGGGAAGAACCCCGTCGACCCGCACAAGCATGTTCTTGGCCTTTTTCTGGATCAGGGTTTGTGTCGCCAGGACATGCTCCACCTCGGACGTGCCGATGCCGTGAGCGAGGGCACCGAATGCACCATGCGTCGAGGTGTGGCTATCGCCGCACACAATCGTCATGCCAGGCAGGGTGAAACCCTGCTCCGGACCGACGATGTGAACGATACCCTGGCGCTTGTCCTTCTCGGAATAGTACTCGACCCCGAAGTCAGCTGCGTTCTTGGCGAGCGCTTCAACCTGAATGCGGCTTTCCTCGTTCTTGATGCCCTCGTGACGGTCCGGCGTGGTTGGAACGTTGTGATCGACCACGGCGAGCGTCCGCTGCGGCGAGCGGACGGCACGATTGGCCATACGCAGACCTTCAAAGGCCTGCGGACTCGTCACCTCATGCACGAGATGACGGTCGATGTAGAGAAGACAGGTTCCATCCGCCTGCTCATCCACCAGATGATCGTGAAAAATCTTGTCGTAAAGGGTGCGCGGTCCGCTCATGGTCTTGATCCGTTCTGACATTCGAAAAGTGGAAATTCGGGATATGCTACCGCTATTGGGCAGCGAACGCGCGTCAGGATAGCCGCGTAAAAAGCGCTCCACAGACGCGCGCGAAAAAGCGTGCCGGCAGACGCTTGTGGTCCTGCAGCACAATAAACTGGTTCGCGAGGCATCCGAATTTCGATCCCATGGTCGCGGTGAATAGCATTTCGCCATCATCATCGCAATTGCAATCAATGCTGCAATGCAAAGGATGGGGAGCCCGAAAGGGTATCATGGCAATGGCGGCTTGACGAAATGGTCAGCCTCGAGGCCCAAATCATCGCCCCGCATTTTCGACGTGAGCGTGAGAAGACCATCTGACGGTTTCCAATCCCGATCCTCGTATACGCCGTCGACCCAGGGCAGAGGACCGGGCACAAGGACGGAATAAACGGCTAGCAGAGGCTTTCTGGAGTTGTTTTGCCCCACCTCTCGAGCAATGTCTCATCGCAGCACGTTGAAGACATAGGTTTTGACGAAAACATCCGGCTCGTCGATCGCAAACGCCCTGAATGGAGTACTTTCCTCAGTGAGAGCCCAGGCACCTGCCCGTACGACATCATCGATCACAGTGCCGAAGCCGTGTGCTTCGAAGATACTCTCCCGCACCGTGAAGATGCCGTACCCGCCTGCCCGCGTCACACGGCAGAGCTCGCGAAGACTGGATGCCGGCGCATGGCCTTCGGTGAAGACACCAGTCGCCAGAAATGCGGAGAAATAGCCATCACCCCAAGGCAGCGTCTCCCCAAGAGTAGCACGGGTCAGCGCATCATAGGCGCCTCGGGACGCCGCAAGCTTCAGCATGTTCTGTGAAAAATCGAGTCCTTCCAGCGGTCTATAGCCAAGCGCCTTGAGGAAAGGACCGGAGAGACCGGTTCCGCAGCCGGCATCCAGATAAGGGCCGGCACCCGTCGCGACATAACGCGAGACCCAGGAAAGCGCCAGAAAGGGCAGACAATATCCAGATGCAAGCGTGTCACGATCATAATCGCCAGCCCATGTCTGATAAGCATTTTGAAGTTCAGCAGGCGTGCCTGCCTTGTAGACAAGGCTCAATCCGTCGCTTTTGCGATCATTCATTGCGCGTGCCCTTCTCTCTCATCCGCTTCTCAAGCCGTCGCAGGACAAGCGATAGGCCAATGGTAAGGATAAGGTAGATATAGGCAACGATAGAGTAGGTTTCGAAAAAACGGAAGGAACCAGACGCGTAGATCTTTCCCGCCTGACTGATATCGGCGACGCCAAGCACCGAGACCAGTGAACTGTCCTTGACCATGGCGACGAAATCGTTGGAGAGCGGCGGAAAGATCACCTTGATCGCCTGCGGCAACACGATCAGACGAAAGCGCTGGTAGCGGCTCAAGCCAAGCGACATGGCCGCCTCGATCTGCCCTTCGTCAATTGATTGAAATCCGGCGCGAAAAATTTCGGCGATGAAGGCAGAATAGCCGATCGTCAGCGCGATGATTGCCCGCCACATCAGCGATACATCACGCACCAGCAATGGCTCGATCCAGCCATCGGCCATGAGTGGCGCGAAGACAAAATTATAGGCAGTGACGAAAGCAGGCGCGCCGACAAATGCGATATAGAAAAGCAGCACAAGTATCGGGATACCGCGCACCACCTCGATGTAGAAGCGCGATGACTGGCGCAGGAAAATGCTGTCCGCCATTCCCGCCAAGGCCACCAGCAGCCCAAGCGCGATGGCCAGCGCAAAGCCGGTAAAGGTGACGATAACAGTAATCACGATCCCACGGGATACCGTCGCAAACACCTGGGAGTAGATGTCATTGAAGGCGATGATTACGGCAATGCCGACAGCCAGAACGACAAGAGCCATCAGCCACCACGGCCTGTCGCTCTTGTCATTGCCGCGCGGAAGCGTTTGAAAGCCCATCAGGTTGTGGCCTTGAAGGCTTTCAAATTCATTCGCCCATCTTGTAATCTAGGAACCACTTCTTGTTCAAAGCGTCGAGTGTTCCGTCTGCCTTGAGCGCCTCTATCGCGGCATTGACCGGTGCAACAAGCGCGGAGCCCTTGGGGAAGATGAAGCCGAAGTCTTCCGAACCCAACGGCCCACCGACCAGTTTCAGCCCGCCGTCTGAGGAATCGACATAGCCCTTGCCGGCAGTACCATCGGTCAGGACCATATCGACATCGCCAGTCTTCAGGGCCTGTACCGTAGCACCGAAGGTTTCAAACAGCTTGATGCGCGGATTGGCCTCATCGCCATCCAGAACGCTGTAGACGGCTGTGTAGAAGGGTGTGGTTCCCGGCTGCGCGCCGATCAGAAGTTCCTTGTTGCCGCCAAAGCCTGCAGCATCGGTAAATCGATCCTCATCGCCACGCACCAGCATGAACTGCTCAGACCGCATATAGGGTTCTGAGAAATCCACTTTTGCCTTGCGCTCATCGGTGATGGTGATGCCGGTCATGCCGATATCATACTGCCCATCAGACACTGCCTGGATCATCGCGTCCCATGACGTGTTCTGATACTCGACCTTGAAATTCAATCGCTTGGCAATTTCCGCCATGGCGTCATATTCCCAGCCAATCGCGGCACCGGATTTGGGGTCGACGAACTGCAGCGGGGGATAGGCATTCTCGGTAACCACCACGACTGATTTTCCGCCGAGATCCGGCAGGTCGGCAGCATGGACAGCAGCAGGTGCGAGAATAAGGGCTGTGAGCCCGGCAAGAAGCGCGCGTCTGGACGGCATGGGAAACTCCTGAAAATGTGGCTTGGCCAGAGTGTCACAATTTGAGGAAGAGTTGCAAGCAAGGCGAGCAAGCCCAAATGAAAAAGGCGACCCGAAGGTCGCCTTGATCGATATCCCGATAAAGGAAATTCTTATTCCGCAGAACCTTCAGCCTCGGCTGCTGCAGCGGCATCCGCTGCTGCCTTTGCTTCTGCGGCTTCTGCTGCAGCCTTTTCAGCTGCAAGCGCCTGGGCGGCTGCAACCTTTTCAGCTTCGATACGGGCCTTTTCGGCAACGACAGCTGCGCGCTCTTCATCGTTCAGCTTGCGGGCGCGGGTACCGGTGTCTTCGATAATACGAGCAGACTTGCCGCGACGATCGCGCAGGTAGTACAGCTTGGCGCGACGAACCTTACCACGACGAACGATTTCAACGCCTTCAACCAGCGGAGAATAAACCGGGAATACGCGCTCTACGCCTTCGCCATAGGAAATCTTGCGAACGGTGAAGCTCTGGTTGATGCCGCCACCCGAACGTGCAATGCAAACGCCTTCATAGGCCTGCACACGAGTACGTGTACCTTCTGTCACGCGGACGTTGACACGAACGGTGTCGCCTGCGGAGAATTCAGGAAGCTTGCGCTTTTCTTCGATCTTGGCGGCCTGTTCGGCTTCCAACTGTTGAATGATGTTCATATGTCTAACCTTCGATTCTTCTGGAACAGCCAGAGCGCTCAACAATGGTCCCTCGGATTTCCTCCGGACTTAGCCTTGATAGGCAGGAGCGGTGCGCGTGCTCTTTGTTTGCTGGTAGACGGGACCAAGCCCATTTCCGCGTGGGGCATTACACCACCGCCATCTGTTTGTCACCCCCAAAACCGCTATTTTGGAGGCGATCTCATCCCTTGGCGGTAAGAAAAACCAACAAAGGCGACAAATGGACCGCGAGAGGTCAGTTTGAGCCGTCAGATCCTTGGTCGTCGAGAATGTCGGGGCGCCGCTCACGCGTCAGTTTGAGGGCTTCTTCGTGACGCCATTTATCGATGGCGCCATGATTTCCGGACATCAGAACAGGGGGAATGGGAAGACCTTCGAATTCCGCCGGACGGGTGTACTGCGGATGCTCCAGAAGACCGCCTTCAAAGCTTTCGCTGACACCCGACTGATCATTTCCCATGACGCCCGGCAGAATGCGCACGACAGCGTCCAGCAGTGTCAAAGCCGCAGGCTCTCCACCGGACAATATGTAATCGCCGATCGAGACTTCCTCGAGTTTGCGCGCCTCGATCACGCGCTGGTCGACACCTTCAAACCGGCCACAGACGATCACGACACCTTCGCCAGCGGCAATCTCGCGCACACGCTTCTGCGTGAGCGGTCTGCCGCGTGGGCTCATCAGAAGCCGCGGTCTCGTATCGGTCCCGGTCGAATCGATAGCAGCAGCCAGAACATCGGGTTTTAGCACCATGCCGGCTCCGCCACCGGCCGGCGTGTCATCAACATTGCGATGCTTGCCAGTGGCAAAATCCCGGATCTGAACCGTATCCAGCGACCAGTCCTCGCGCGCCAATGCCTTACCGGCAAGGGAATGGCCGAGATGCCCGGGAAACATATCCGGATAAAGCGTAAGCACCGTTGCTATGAAGGTCATAATTTGCGGCTCATCCGCGCTTGTCAGAGGGTGGCTTTCCGCCACGGCCGAGCGGCAATATATCGCCATCATCCTTCAGTCCCGCAGCGATGGGATCAACGATAATACGTCCGCCGTCCATATCGACCTCGATCACCGCAGCCTCGGAGAAGGGAATAAGCACGGGGCGCTTGCCCGGCCCTTTCAATTCGAGCAGGTCACCGGCGCCAAAATCATAGACGCCGCTCACGGCGCCATAGTGAGCACCTTCCGCGTCGAACACCTGCAACCCCTCAAGATCGGCATAGTAGAACTCGTCTTCGTCCAACTCGTCATCCGGCAGGGCGTCGCGTTCGATATAAAGCTCAAGCCCGTTCAAGGCTTCCGCGGCATTGCGATCGTTGACGCCACGAAAGCGGACAACCACGACCGTCTTGGCTTCGCGAATTTCCAGAATCTCGAAGACGCGACCGTCCTTGGCGTGAAGATTGCCGTAATCGCCAAGTGCCGTCGGGTCGGCAGCAAAGGATTTCACCCGCACTTCGCCTCTCAGGCCCTGTGCGGATCCGATGGTCGCCATGAGAACAGGATTTTCGAGTTTTGCCATCAGCCGCAGATCTGTTTCGAGTTCATTTCATGTGGTCTCTTTTAGTGAATGTCACCAGCGAAGGGAAACGGAAAACGGCCGGCATGAGAGCATGCCGGCCGTAAAATCATGCATATCGGCAGAAAATTACTCGGCAGCAGCTTCGCTTGCAGCAGCAGCGGCTTCTGCAGCTTCAGCGGCCTTCATTTCCTTTTCCTTGGTGCGCTCGACAGCCTTCTTGCCAGGCTTTGCCTTTTCAGGGTTGACGCGAGCGTCGCGGCTCGCGAGGCCAGCTTCAGCCATGAAGCGCAGAACGCGGTCTGTCGGCTGGGCGCCCTTGGCAACCCATTCCTGGATGCGCTCGGCGTTCAGTTCAACGCGCTTTTCGTTGTCCTTGGCCAGCATCGGGTTCCAGGAACCGACCTTCTCCAGGAAACGACCGTCGCGTGGGCTGCGAGCGTCGGCAACAACGATCTGGTAATAAGGACGCTTCTTGGAACCGCCGCGTGCAAGACGAATTTTCAGGGCCATGTGTTTACTCCTTCAGGCTTTCTTGGACCGTTTGTTTCAAACGGCATTTAGGTTGCGCTGCCGTGCTCGGCAGCAATGGCTTCATGGTGACGGATCACTTCCTTGATAATGAAATTCAGGAACTTCTCCGCAAAATCCGGATCAAGCTGGGCATCGTGAGCGAGTTCGCGCAGCCGGGTGATCTGGTATTCTTCGCGCGCCGGATCTGCCGGCGGCAATTCATGTTGTGCTTTCAAAACGCCCACTGCCTTGGTGCAGCGAAAGCGTTCAGCCAGCATATGGACAAGCGCTGCGTCGATATTGTCGATCGACTGGCGGTAACCGGCGAGCTGCTCCTTGATGGCGGGATCAATCATGCTGGTTCCTCATCACTTCTTCTTGGGCAATCCGGGAAGACCACCAAGACCTGGCAGTTTCGGGCCGCCAAGGCCAGGCAATCCTCCGCCACCCATACCTGGCAGGCCACCGCCTTTACCAAGACCCATGGCATCGGCCTGCTTGGCCAGCTGTTCCATCTGCTTGGGATCCATCTTGGAAAGGTCCGGCATTCCACCGCCCATTCCGCCGAGGCCCATCTTGCCGGCAAGACCGCCCATCATCTGCTTCATCATGCCGCCGCCTTTGCCTTTGCCGCCCATGGCTTTCATCATATCGGCCATCTGGCGGTGCATCTTGAGCAGCTTGTTGATGGCGGCAGCGTCAGTGCCGGAGCCCGCAGCAATACGCTTCTTGCGGCTGTGCTTGAGCAGATCGGGGTTGGCGCGCTCGGCCTTTGTCATGGAAGAGATGATCGCCAACTGACGGGCGAACATCTTGTCGTCCATGCCAGCGGCAGCCATCTTGTCCTTCATGCCGGCCATACCAGGCATCATGCCCATGATGCCGCCCATGCCGCCCATGTTCTGCATCTGCTTGAGTTGATCGGCGAGGTCGTTCAGGTCGAACTTGCCCTTGGCCATTTTCTCGGCCATGGCCTTGGCTTTTTCGGCATCGATCGTTTCCGATGCTCGCTCAACCAGCGAAACGATGTCGCCCATACCGAGAATGCGGTCGGCGATACGACGAGGATGAAACTCCTCGAGTTCCGTCATCTTTTCGCCAACACCGATCAGCTTGATCGGTTTGCCGGTTACCGCACGCATCGAAAGTGCCGCACCGCCACGACCGTCACCGTCCATACGGGTCAGAACAAGGCCGGTAATGCCAACGCGCTCATCGAAATTGCGAGCCAGATTGACAGCATCCTGACCGGTCAGCGCATCCGCGACCAGCAGGATTTCATGCGGATTGGACTTCTTCTTGATGTCGGACATCTCGACCATCAAGGGTTCGTCGATATGCGTACGACCAGCCGTATCGAGGATCACGACATCGTGGCCGCCAAGCTTTGCCGCCTGAACCGCGCGTGCCGCGATGTCTGTCGGCGACTGGCCGGCGATGATCGGCAAGACATCGATCTTGATCTGTTCGCCAATCTGGCGAAGCTGCTCCTGCGCGGCCGGACGGCGCGTATCGAGCGAAGCCATCAGAACTTTCTTGCGGTCCCGATCCGTCAGCCGCTTGGCAATCTTGCCGGTGGTTGTTGTCTTACCCGAGCCCTGCAGACCGACCATCATCAAGACGACCGGTGCTGCTGCATGGAGATCAATGGTGACGCCTTCGGCACCCAGCATGTCTACCAGCTCATCGTGAACGATCTTCACGACCATCTGGCCAGGCTTGATCGACTTCACAACGGCGGCGCCAACGGCTTTTTCGCGCACCTTCTCGGTGAATTCGCGCACCACTTCCAGCGCGACGTCGGCTTCGAGAAGCGCACGACGCACCTCGCGCAGGGCAGCGGAAACATCCGCCTCCGACAGCGCGCCACGGCCCGTCAGTCCATTCAGAATGGATCCAAGGCGGTCCTGGAGGTTTTCAAACATCGGCTCTTCCTTGTCGTTTCGAGTTGGCTATAGCTTCGCCCGCAACGTTGGTTCTTTCGGCGGCAAAAACAAGACGCAAAGCCAAAAAGCACCCGAGGGCGCATCGCGCTGTCGGGTGTTGACCTCCGGGATCTGTTTATACCTGTTAGGGGTCCCGGTCGGCGGCTCAAGAGTCTGCTCTTGTCGCTGATTTCGGCGCGATAAACAGGAAATCCATCATAAAGTCAAGACTGCGGGGCCTTTTGCTTTAAGGTCAGCGTCTTTCAATTGACGTTATGAAGCTTAGGTAACACTGGACACGGTTTCGTTGCGAGGAGGGAAGAATGCCAAAGAAGCTGCCCAACCCCTATTATGATGGTCCGCCCTCCGAGCATTTCGACGGCGTTCGCTTTTTCAACCCTGGCGGCATCAAACCGGCAGGCCTGCGCGAGCTGTTAAAGTGGAAGTTCAAAGGTGAACGGGCGAAATGGCCAAAGTCGGCCCCCAGCCCCTTTGCACCGACAAAACCGACACAGCGCATCACGGGCGATGAGCTTCGCGTCACGATGATCGGCCATGCCTCTCTGCTCATTCAGGTCGCAGGCCTCAACATTCTGACAGATCCCCTCTGGTCTGATCGCGCAAGCCCCTTGAGTTTTGCCGGGCCGAAACGGGCGGCCAAGCCGGGGATCGCCTTCAATGATCTTCCGGATATCGACGTGGTGCTCGTGACACATAATCACTATGACCATCTCGACATCTCGACGTTGAAACGCCTCTATGCCGAGCACGGTGCCCACATCATCACGCCGCTTGGCAATGACACGGTCATCCACAAATCCATTCCGGACGCCAAGGTCTCGACCATGGATTGGGGAGAGCAGCTATCCTATTGGGACGGCGTAACGATTGATGCAGAACCATGCCATCACTGGTCAGCCCGCGGGGTGACCGACAGACGCATGGCACTCTGGGCCGCATTCGTGATTTCAACGCCTGTCGGCAAAATCTATCATGTCGGCGATACCGGTTTTCACGACGGCATAAACTATCGAGCAGCCCGGGAAAAACACGGCGGTTTCCGTCTCGCCAATTTACCGATTGGCGCCTATGAACCGCGCTGGTTCATGAAGGGTCAGCATCAAAGTCCGCAAGAAGCCGTGGACGGTATGGCGCTTTGCAATGCAGCCCATGTGGCAGGTCACCACTTCGGCACATTCCAGCTGACCGACGAGGCCATAGACGCGCCCGTCACCGCGCTGAGCCAGGCCTTGGCAGAAAGGGACATAGCGGCATCCCGCTTCCGCCCGCTTCATGCAGGCGAGGTGTTCGACGTGCCCATGCCCTAAACGGCATTGACAAATCGTCATTCGCGGAAGAACCTTGAAGCCATTCACCAGGGGTGTCCCGACAAGGGGCTGAGATTCCGCTAGGTTTGCATAAACAGCGCGGTGACCCGTTGAACCTGATCCAGTTCATACTGGCGTAGGGACGGTGCGAGCGCTGTACAATCAAGGCCCGAATATTATTGGGGCTTGTGGCGTCTTTCCATCATTCCGGCTGACATGACTGGGTCTCCAAACCGAATACTTGGAGCCTCACGATGAACATTGCCTCGAAAATTCCAACACCCGAAGTCACCACTGGTCCGCTGCCGGCATCGACAAAAATCCATGTCACAGGCGAGGTCCATGCCGATATCCGCGTTCCCATGCGCCAGATCAGCGTCCACCCGACCGCTGGCGAACCACCGGTCACAGTCTATGATTCTTCTGGTCCCTACACAGACCCTGGCAACACCATAAACATTGAACAGGGCTTGCCCCGCCTGCGAGAGGCGTGGATATCAGCGCGCGCCGATACGCAAGCCTATGACGGTCGCTCGGTGAAACCCGAAGACAACGGATTTGTCTCGGGTGAGAAACTGACCCCGCAATTTCCTGCCTTGCCGACGCCCCGAAAAGCGCTCGCCGGGCAGGCTGTCACCCAGCTTGCCTATGCCCGCGCCGGCATTATCACGCCAGAGATGGAATTCGTGGCGATCCGCGAGAATCTTGGCCGCAAGGCCGTGAAGGAAATGCAAGCACGCGATGGAGAAGACTTCGGCGCGGCGATCCCGGATGTCATAACGCCGGACTTCGTGCGCGAGGAGATCGCCCGGGGTCGTGCGATTATCCCAGCCAACATCAACCATCCCGAAGCCGAGCCGATGATCATCGGCCGCAATTTCCTGGTCAAGATCAACGCCAATATTGGCAACTCCGCAGTCACCTCCTCCATGGCAGAGGAGGTGGACAAAATGGTTTGGGCCACCCGCTGGGGTGCCGATACGGTGATGGATCTCTCCACAGGCCGCAACATCCACAATATCCGCGAATGGATCATCCGCAATTCACCCGTACCGATCGGCACCGTGCCGCTTTATCAGGCACTGGAAAAGGTGAATGGAATTGCCGAGGACCTCACCTGGGAGGTTTATCGCGATACGCTGATCGAGCAGGCCGAGCAGGGCGTCGACTATTTCACCATCCACGCCGGCGTCAGGCTCTCCTATATCCATCTGACCGTCGACCGGGTCACCGGTATCGTCAGTCGCGGCGGCTCGATCATGGCCAAGTGGTGTTTGCATCACCACAAGGAGAGTTTTCTCTACGAGCATTTCGACGAGATCTGCGACATCTGCCGCGCCTACGACGTGTCTTTCTCACTCGGTGATGGCTTACGCCCCGGTTCGATTGCCGATGCCAATGACGCCGCCCAGTTTGCCGAATTGGAGACGCTGGGCGAGCTTACCCGGATCGCATGGGCAAAGGACTGCCAGGTGATGATCGAGGGCCCCGGCCATGTGCCGATGCACAAGATCAAGGCCAATATGGACAAGCAGCTCGCCGTTTGCGGCGAGGCCCCCTTTTACACCCTGGGGCCACTGACCACCGACATTGCCCCCGGTTACGACCACATTACCTCCGGCATCGGCGCCGCCATGATCGGCTGGTTTGGCACGGCCATGCTCTGCTACGTCACGCCGAAGGAACATCTGGGCCTGCCAGACCGCAACGACGTGAAGACCGGCGTCATTACCTACAAGATCGCGGCCCACGCCGCAGACCTCGCCAAGGGCCATCCGACAGCACAGGCCCGCGACGATGCGCTGTCCCGCGCCCGCTTCGAGTTTCGCTGGGAAGATCAGTTCAACCTCTCGCTCGACCCGGAAACGGCACGTGCGCTGCATGACGAGACCCTGCCAAAAGAGGCGCACAAGACAGCGCATTTCTGCTCCATGTGCGGCCCCAAATTCTGTTCCATGCGCATCTCCCACGACATCCGCGCCGAGGCCCAGAAAGAAGGAATGGCCGCCATGGTCGAGAAATACCGTGCGGGCGGCGATCTCTACATGCCGGTCGAAGGAGGAAAGCAATGAGGCGCTTTCACGATCGACAATCGGGCAAGCCGGCTCATCACCCAGAACCGGCTTCAGTCACGGAGTCGCGTCCATGGCTGTTCTGATCAAAGGCGCAGGCGTTGCAGGCCTCACGGCTGCCTTCGAACTCACGCGTCGCGGCATCAAGGTTGAGGTCAGTGAAACCCGCTCTGTCATAGGCCATGGCGCGTCGCGTTATGCGGGCGGCATGTTGGCTCCGTATTGCGAGCGTGAGGCGGCGGAAGAGTGCATTCTTGAACTTGGCCTTTCGGCAGCCGACTGGTGGGAGGCGGCACTTCCAGGCTCGGTGACGAAGAATGGGACTCTAGTCGTCGCTCCACCCCGCGATAGAGAAGAACTGAAGCGATTTGCCGGCCGTACGCGCGGCTTTCACTGGCTGGATGCAGAGGAGATCGCGGCGCTGGAACCCTGCTTGGCCGGCCGCTTTTCCAAAGCTCTCTTTTTCCCAGAGGAAGCGCATCTTGATCCACGAGCAGCCCTGGCCGGTCTCCATCGGTCTTTGCAAGCAAGCGGCGTCACCTTTCATTTGGGTGCAAAAGCAAAGGACACCGGCTGTTTCGACACCATCATTGACTGCACCGGACCAGCCGCCATTGGCCCCGCCAACGGCCTGCGCGGAGTGCGCGGCGAGATGCTCTATCTCGACACACCAGACATCACGCTATCGCGCCCGGTGCGCCTCCTTTATCCGCGCCACCCGATCTATCTGGTGCCCCGCGAGAAACATCGCTTCATGCTGGGCGCCACCATGATCGAAGCTGCCGACGATGGCCCGATAACCGCGCGTTCAATGATGGAGCTTTTGAACGCGGCTTACGCGCTTCATCCCTCTTTTGGAGAGGCTCGCATCATTGAGACCGGCACCGGCATTCGACCCGCCTTTGCCGATAACATTCCCCGCCTTGAAGAGACGCCGGACGGCTTTGCTATTGCCGGGCTTTACCGCCACGGCTTCCTGCTTTCTCCGGCACTCGCGGTCGCAGCTGCAGACCGACTTTCCCACCCGACGCGCAGAACAGAAAGGCTGACAGCATGACACTGATCGTAAACGGCGAACCCGTTACAATCGCGGTTGCAACGCTTCTCGATCTCATGGCAGCCCTCGACTACGAGGGTGATTGGCTGGCGACCGCCGTCAATGGCAACCTCGTTCATCGTGAGGATCGCGCGGTCCATCGCCTCGACGAGGGCGACCGGATCGAAATCCTGAGCCCCAAGCAGGGAGGCTGACGATGACGCTGATCCTATACGATGTCGCGCTTCAATCGCGTCTTCTGCTTGGCACGGCGCGCTATCCGTCGCCAACAGTCCTTGAGCAGGCCGTCAGATGCTCCGGAACTGAAATTGTCACCGTCTCGCTTCGCCGGGAAACAGCAGGCGGCAAGTCGGGTGGCGAGTTCTTCGATCTGATCCGGGCACTCGGGGTTCGGGTTCTGCCCAATACGGCCGGCTGCCACACCGTTTCCGAGGCCATACTGACAGCAAGGATGGCCCGTGAGGTCTTTGGCACCGACTGGATCAAGCTTGAGGTGATCGGCCATCAGGATACGCTGCAACCTGACGTTTTTGCTCTGGTAGAGGCTGCCCGCATTCTCTCAGACGATGGCTTCAACGTCTTCCCCTACACAACCGACGATCTGGTGGTTGGCGAAAAGCTCCTCGATGCCGGATGCAAGGTGCTGATGCCCTGGTGCGCACCGATCGGCTCTGCCATGGGGCCGCAAAACATGGTGGGTTTGAAAGCAATGCGGGCCGAATTTGCCGATATCCCATTGATCGTCGATGCCGGCATAGGACGCCCCTCCCATGCACTGCAGGTCATGGAACTCGGCTATGATGCTGTTCTGCTGAACACCGCCGTATCCGGGGCCGGCGATCCGGCATCGATGGCGCAAGCCTTCGGCTCCGCGATCACTGCCGGCCGCATCGCCTATCTGGCAGGCCCGCTGGAACCGCGCGACATGGCTGTGCCCTCCACACCCGTCATCGGCAAAGGCGTTTTCACATGAAGCTCGATCCCTTCTATCTGATCGTCGATAGCGCCGACTGGATCGAGCGTCTGGTCCCCCTTGGGGTGAAACTCGTGCAACTCAGGATGAAGAACATCGATGACACGATGCTCAGGCATCATGTTCGAAGGTCAAGGCGCATCTGCAAAGCCCATGAATGCCAGCTAATCATCAATGACCACTGGCAGATCGCGATTGAGGAGGACTGTGATTTTGTCCATCTCGGTCAGGAAGATATGGTGGAAGCGGATCTGGGTGCCATTCATAGGGCCGGGTTGAAGCTCGGTGTGTCAACTCACGACGATGCTGAACTCGACACGGCGCTTGCCGTCAATCCTGACTATGTTGCGCTCGGCCCCGTCTGGCCAACAATCCTGAAACAGATGAAATGGGCGCCTCAAGGGGTTGAGCGCGTAACCGACTGGAAGGCACGGCTAGGCAATATTCCCCTGGTCGCCATCGGCGGTGTGACCTCGGAGCGTGCGCCTCTCGTATTGCATGCCGGTGCCGACACTGCTGCAGTGGTGACCGACATTACCTTGAACGACGATCCGGAGGCACGCACGCTTCAATGGCTGCAAGCAACTGAGCAATGGAGGCGCCTGTAAAGCTGGCGACATCGGATAGCTTGGAAAAGTCGCCGTAAACCGACACAAACTGACAGCCGGTATGCGTATCGAAACTGCCTTAGACACTGGCAATTCACGGTCAATTCCGCCATATACACGCAAGAACCCCAAACGGAATGAAAATGTCATGGTCGCAATGGTCGAATTCGCAAAGATGAACGGGCTTGGCAACAAGATCCTGGTTGTCGACATGCGTGGCCGCAAGGATCATGTGACTGCAGAAGCCGCAATCGCCCTTGCGGCCAATGCCGAGACCACGTTCGACCAGATCATGGCCATCCACGACGCCGTGACGGACGCAACGGATGCATGGATCGACATTCTCAATTGCGATGGCACAAAGGCGCAGGCCTGCGGTAACGGCACCCGCTGCGTCGTGCAGGCACTTGCAGCCGAAACGGGACGCAAGTCCTTCACATTTCAGACGGTTGCTGGAATCCTAGGTGCGATTGAGCATGACGATGGACTGATCTCGGTCGATATGGGACGTCCGGTCTTCGAATGGGACCGCATCCCGCTTGAGGAAGAATTTTACGACACAAGTCGCATAGAACTGCAAATCGGGCCGATCGACGCGCCAATCCTGCATTCGCCCTCTGCTATGTCCATGGGCAACCCGCATGCGATCTTCTGGGTCGACGACGATCCCATGAGCTACGATCTGGAACGTTTCGGACCGCTTCTGGAAAACCATCCGATCTTCCCGGAAAAGGCCAACATTACATTGGCGCAGGTGACGGGACCATCTTCGCTCAGAACACGCACATGGGAGCGTGGTGCCGGATTGACGCTTGCCTGCGGATCTGCCGCCTGTGCCGCCGCCGTATCGGCTGCACGCACGGAGCGTACAGGGCGCAATGTGGCGATTGATGTTGCTTCCAGCCCGATCCGCCAGCCACTCGTGATCGAGTGGAGAGAGGGCGATGGCAAGGTCATCATGACAGGCCCAGCTGAATGGGAATGGTCAGGCCAGCTTGATCCGTCGACAGGTGCCTTTGAGCGGGAAGCAGAAGCCGGAGTTTCGGCCAAGTGACGATGGACACGAAAGCCGGCATCGATGTCGTCACCTTCGGCTGCCGGTTGAATACCTACGAGTCCGAGGTGATGAAGGTTGAGGCTGAGCAGGCCGGCCTTCACAATGCCATCCTTTTCAATACCTGCGCTGTCACCAGTGAAGCGGTCCGCCAGGCCCGCCAGGCCATACGTCGGGCGCGTCGCAACAATCCGGAAGCCCGCATTGTTGTAACCGGCTGTGCCGCCCAAACCGAAGCTTCCGTCTTTGCGGCAATGCCTGAAGTGGATCTGGTGCTTGGCAATGAAGAGAAGCTGAAAAGCGAAAGCTATCAATCGCTTCCAGATTTCGGCATCGCGGCTGAAGAGAAGCTGCGCGTCAACGACATCATGAGCGTCACGGAAACCGCGCCGCAGATGATCGCCCATCTCGACGGCCATGTGCGCGGTTTCATCCAGGTGCAGAACGGCTGCGACCATCGCTGTACGTTTTGCATCATTCCCTACGGTCGGGGCAATTCGCGCTCGGTCCCCATGGGCGCAGTGGTCGATCAAGCGCGGCAACTTGTTGAATCCGGCTACCGGGAGGTCGTTCTGACCGGCGTCGACGCGACCAGCTATGGCGCTGATCTTCCCGGCCAGCCAAGTCTCGGCAAATTGGCGAAAACGATTCTCCGACTGGTACCGGAAATCGAGCGGTTGCGATTGTCATCGATCGACAGCATTGAGGTCGACACTGACCTTTTCGATCTAATCGCCGATGAATCCCGCTTCATGCCGCATTTGCACCTGTCGCTGCAGCACGGAGATGATCTGCTTTTGAAACGCATGAAGCGTCGCCACAGCCGAAGGGACGCTCTTGAATTTGTGTCGCACGTGAAACAATTACGCCCATCGATGAGTTTCGGTGCCGATATGATCGCTGGCTTTCCTACGGAATCCGAAAAGATGTTTGCCAATGCGGAAAGCCTGGCGGAGGAGATCGGCATCTCCAATCTTCATGTCTTCCCATATAGCCCGCGCCCGGGTACGCCAGCGGCGCGCATGCCCCAACTCGATCGTCGTCTGATCAAGGAGCGTGCCGCGCGTCTGAGGCAAACAGCAGACAGACTTCGGCTGCAACATTTGAATGCTCAAGTGGGTAGCCGGCATAAGGTATTGGTCGAAAATGGCGGTGTGGGTCACACCGAAGACTTCACGGCCGTAGCAACCCCTGGCCTGACACCTGGGGACCTTGTGGCCGTCACCATCACCGGTCACAATGACCGTCATCTTGAAATGCAACTGGTAGGCCGTTCGGCAGCCTGATTTTCAAACGGACAAAAAAATGGCTCTCGGCTTCATCAAGAAAGTGTTCACGTTCGGCAAGGACAAACCCGCTACTGAAGAGGCGCAGGTGTCCGATGCCGAGCATATGGAAAATCTCGTCGAGGAGGCGGAAACCGCATCGGCTTTGCAAGAGATCCCGGTTGCGGCGGATCCCGTAGCGCCAGAGGAAATCGAAACGGCCGGCGGCCCGGCACCGGACGAGGTTGAGGCCGCGGCAGAACCTGCTGCGGAGCCTGATTTTGGCGAACGGGACATCACGCAGAACGAAAACTCTGACGCCGACAGCACCTCGGAATCCTTAGCGGTAGACGAATTCCACCCCCAGCCGGAGCAGCCAGTCGATCTGAGCCATGGCGAACTTCAGCAAAATGCGAACGGCGCGATTTCGCTTCCTAAGGGTTTCTCTACCGGTTCACTCGTTCCGGACCCATCGCCAGAAGCACCGACTGTCAGACTGACCTGGTTCCAGCGTCTTCGCCAGGGACTTTTCCGCACCTCATCGCAACTATCAGGTCAGATCGCCGCCCTCTTTACCAAGCGCAAGCTTGATGACGACACGCTTCAGGATCTGGAGGATCTTTTGATCCAGGCCGATCTTGGAGTCGAAACGGCGCTGCGGATAACAGACACGCTCTCCGCCGAACGCTATGGCAAGGATGTGACCGGTGAAGACGTGAGCCGCATCATGGCAGCCGAGATCACCAAGGTTCTCAAGCCCGTCGCAAAGCCGCTTGCGCTCGACCTCAGCCACAAACCGCATGTCATCCTCGTGGTCGGTGTCAACGGCACCGGCAAGACCACGACGATCGGCAAGCTTGCCGCCAAGCTGTCCGGATCAGGATTGAAGGTCATGCTCGCCGCTGGCGATACCTTCCGTGCAGCCGCGATCGAACAGCTCAAGATCTGGGCCGACAGAACGGGATCGACCTTCATTGGCAGCAAGATCGGTGCTGATGCAGCAGGCCTTGCCTATGACGCATTCGAGCAGGCGCGCGCCGAAAAATCAGACGTCCTGATCATCGATACCGCCGGCCGACTGCAGAACAAGGCCGAGTTGATGGCCGAGCTTGAGAAGATTGTAAGGGTTCTCGGCAAGCTCGATCCGGACGCGCCGCACACGGTATTGCAGACACTGGATGCCACCACCGGGCAGAATGCATTGAACCAGGTCGAGATTTTCCGCAACATTGCCGGCGTTAACGGCCTGATTATGACAAAATTGGATGGCACGGCCCGCGGCGGCATCCTTGTCGGCATAGCCGCCAAACACAAGCTGCCTGTCTATTTCATTGGCGTCGGTGAAGGCGTTGAGGACCTCGAACCTTTCGAGGCCGAGGATTTCGCCAACGCAATCGCCGGCCACGCACATCAGGGATAAATGTCGACCATGGCTAATTTCGAAAGCGACACCAAGCCGACGACCGAAGAAAAGCACCATCCGCTGCTGAAGCTGGCATTGGAAATCGGGCCTCTGCTTGTCTTCTTCTTCGGTAATCTGCGTAGTGAATGGCTGGCGCAGAAGTTTCCGGCTCTGTCCGTGATCGGCGGACCGCTGTTGATCGCGACGGCCTTGTTCATGGTGGCAACCGTAATATCGCTGATCGTGTCGAAGATTGTCTTCAAGCATCTGCCGGTGATGCCATTTGTCTCTGGCGTGGTGGTTCTCGTCTTCGGCTCGCTGTCGATCTGGCTCCAGGATGAGACCTTCATCAAGATGAAGCCGACAATCGTCAATGCGCTGTTCGGATTCGTGCTCCTGGGCGGCTTGTATTTCGGCAGGTCCTTGCTCGGCTACGTATTCAATGCCGCCTTCCAGCTTGATGATGAGGGCTGGCGCAAACTCACACTCCGCTGGGGTATCTTCTTCCTTTTTCTGGCTATCCTCAACGAAGCGGTCTGGCGCAATTTCTCGGACGATGTCTGGGTGAATTTCAAGGTCTGGGGCACCATGCCGATCACCATTCTCTTCACCCTAGCCCAGATGCCGTTGATCATGCGCCACACTGTCGAGCAAGAGCCAAAGGACCAAAAGTGAGCGCGAGCCCGGGGGAAACGACGGTTCATCGCTCAACCGTGTTCTGGTCCGTGGCACTTGCAGCACTCATTCTAGCTCAGATCGTGACGCTTTATCTGATGGGCCGGGTGCCGATCTGCGAATGCGGTTACGTCAAGCTGTTCGAGGCCGGCGTCAATACGCCTGGCAACTCCCAGCACATCGCCGACTGGTATACGCCGTCGCATATTATTCACGGCTTCATCTTCTATGGTCTGGCCTGGGTTGTGCTACGCCGGGCAAGCTTTGGTGCGCGCCTGACATTGGCAGCCGTCATCGAGATCGGTTGGGAAATCCTGGAAAACTCGCCGATCATTATCGATCGCTATCGCAACGCAACCATGGCTGTCGGTTATAGCGGCGACAGCATTCTCAATTCGACCATGGATACGGTCTGGATGGTCATTGGTTTCGTCTTTGCAAGCCGCGTGCCGGTGTGGATTACCATCCTCGTCGCCGTGGCGTTTGAGCTACTGACCGGCTACCTGATTCGCGACAATCTGACCTTCAACGTGTTGATGCTGGTCTGGCCGGTTGAGGCGATCCGGAACTGGCAGGCGGCGCTTTAACAGCCAGGTTTAGCTTGACGGCGAAGACAAGGCCTTCTCGATAGCCGGCTTGAGCTGGGTCTCGACCGATTCCGGATCGAACGGTCCGACCTTTTTGTACACGATCGTACCGTCAGCTGCGACTAGATAGCTTTCCGGAATGCCATAAACGCCCCAGTCGATGGCTGCCTTGCCATTGGGGTCAACCCCAATGGCGGCATACGGGTTGCCGAGCTCGCCTAGGAACCGCAGCGCATTTTCCTGCTTGTCCTTGTAGTTGATCCCGACAATCGTAATGCGCGGATCGCGGCTCAGCTCTTCGATGACCGGATGTTCCTGCCGGCAGGGCACGCACCAGGACGCAAAGACATTGACGAGTGTGAGTTTGCCACGAATTTCAGAGCTCGTCAGGGCCGGGACATTTGCCCCTTCAAGCGGCGAAAGAGCGAGCTGAGGCGCTTTGGTGCCAATCAGGGCAGAGGGAATATCAGAGGCATTCTTGCCGTTGAAGTCCTGCTCGTAGAGCATCTTTCCCGCCGTCGCGGCAATCCCGACAAAGACCAGCAACGGAATGGCGGCAACCAGATAGCGGCCGATCCCCTTGCGCTGGACAGCCGCGTCCTCTTTCCCCGCCTGCTCACTCATCTTTGCGCTCCATCCGGCTTGACCGAAGAGCGACGACGAATACCTGCGGCCTCAAGGGCTTTGAGCTCCTTTTGCCGTGCGCGCCCGTCAAGCCATGTCCATAAAACGGCAACGGCAATCAGTCCGAAGGTGATGATGTAGGACGCAGTGATGTAAAAGGTGTGGCTCATAACTTGTCACCCTGGCTTGCCAGCCGCGCGGCCATTCGCCGTTGCGAAGCCACCCGGCGCCGCCAGATTTCGTTCCTCATGGCCATGATATGCAAGGTGAAGAACAGCAGCGTGAAGGCAATCGCCATGACGAACAGCGGCCGCAGGAATTCTGAATCGATAGTTGGCCCACCCAGGCGCATCACGCTTGCCGGCTGATGCAGCGTGTTCCACCAGTCGACCGAGAACTTGATGATCGGGATATTCACGAAGCCGACAAGAATGAGCACCGCGCTGAGCTTGGCCGCTTTGGACGGATCATCCATGGATCGGTTGAGTGCGATCACACCCAGATACATCAGAAACAACACGAATACGGAGGTCAGGCGGGCATCCCAGACCCACCAGGTGCCCCACATGGGCTTACCCCAAAGAGACCCCGTGACCAGTGCGATCAGTGTGAAGATCGCGCCGAGCGGGGCGGCAGCCCTGTGGCTGACATCGGCGAGAGGATGACGCCAGACCAGTGTGCCGATCGCCGAGAGAGCCATCACCGTGTAGCACATCATCGAAAGCCAGGCCGCTGGCACATGGATATACATGATGCGGACCGTCAGTCCCTGCTGATAATCGCCTTCTGTCGTGAAGCTCATATAAAGCCCGAGCGCCAGCAACACAGCCGTAATGACCGCCATCCAGGGCAGAATACGCGCAGCCAGGGCCAAAAACCGCGTGGGGTTTGCCAGATCGCTAAGCTTGGTAATCGTGAGGCTATTGTCGGTCATGCGGCGTTTCTAGCCTCATCGGTAGGCTTCTGCAATTGATCTTGCTCAATCTGTAGCGTGACGCAGGGCAAGCGCTGCCGCAAGCGGACCGATGACCGCAAAGAACAGGGTGATCGCAATCAGAAACAGAAACGGCGGCATAAATGGGGCCGGATCCTCAACCGCAGCATAGCTCGCGCTCACGCCAAAAATCAGCACCGGAATGGCAAGCGGTAAGACGAGGATCGACACCAGGAGACCGCCGCGCGGCAAGGCGACGGCCACAGCAGCACCCGCAGCCCCGATAAATGTGATGGCCGGCGATCCAACCAGCAGCGTCAACACCACGGCGCCGATGGCCACTTCGCTCATATTCATGAAGAGCCCGAGCAACGGAGCGGCGATGACCAGTGGCAGGCTGGTGCCAATCCAATGGGCGAGACACTTGACGAAGACTGTCAGAACCAACGGTGTCTCCTGCATCAGGATCACATCCAGCGAACCATCATCGCGATCGGCCTGAAACAATCTGTCGAGCCCAAGAAGAGCGGCCAGCAAGGCGCCGATCCAGACAATCGCCGGACCTATGCGCGACAGCAAATTGAGATCCGGGCCAACGCCGAAGGGAATGACGGCTACCACGGTCATGAAAAACAACACACCGATCAGGGCGCCGCCGCCAGCCCGGATCGAAAGTTTGATATCCCGAAAGAATAGAGCCGTCATAGCATTGGCCCCGGCTCGCCATACGCGAACCCGCGCATCCGGATTTCTTTGGCACCTGCCAGCCCCAAAGGTTGGTGGGTGGCGGCAAGGGCTATCCCGCCGTTCTCGAGATGTGTGCGAACAAGGCCTGCAAACATGGCATCTGCGCTCGAATCAAGGGCCGCGGTCGGCTCATCGAGGATCCAGACAGGCCGATAGGCCACCAGCAACCTGGCCATGGCAAAACGGCGCTGCTGGCCGGCCGACAGATAACCGTATGGCAGATGCGTGATACCGCTCAGTCCAACGGCGTCGGCTGCTTCTTCCACCTCAATCCCCTGCCCGCCCTCAAAATTGCCCAGATGGGCTTTCCAGAAGGAGAGATTCTCCTCAACGGTCAGCTCGCGCTTCATCCCGTTGCGGTGGCCGAGATAGTGGCTTGCCTCGCGAACGGGCCGGCTTTCCCTCTGATCTGAAAGATGAAAATTGATTCGCCCCGCCTCAGGTGCCAGCAGTCCAGCGACAACCCGAAGCAAGGTCGACTTTCCCGACCCGTTCTTCCCGGTAAGAATCAACGCCTCTCCGGCGTTCAGAACAAAACTGACATCGGAGAAAAGAATGTCTTCACCGCGCTCAACTGCAAGGTTTTCAGCGGTAAGCCGCATGGAATGGTCTTTCCGGCAACGTTTCGGTCACCCAATTAAAATTTTGTCAGATTTAGCCTATGGTTGCTCTGGTACCTTTCATAGAAATTATCTATAAGTCCCGCAACCACGCCAGCGGCCGGCGTGAAGGTTCATCCTTGTACCGAACATGATGATTGTACTCTACAATTCTCACGGGCGGACAGCGGAAATGGTCGCACCCGCATCCTGATGTGCATTACGTGCATAGGCGTCCGCACGAATGTGTTGGCTCTCAGAAATAAGCGGGGTTTCTATCCGTGTCCAAATCACTCGACAGCTTTAATTGTCGCTCCACTCTGACCGTAGATGGCAAAGACTATGTCTATTACAGCCTTCCCAAGGCTGAAGCCAACGGTCTGGCCGGAGTTTCGAAACTTCCTTATTCGATGAAGGTGCTCCTTGAGAACCTTCTGCGCAATGAAGACGGTCGCTCCGTCACCAAAGCCGATATCGAAGCCGTTGCCGCCTGGCTCAATGACAAGGGCACTGCCGGCGCGGAAATCGCCTATCGTCCGGCCCGCGTGCTGATGCAGGACTTCACCGGCGTTCCAGCCGTTGTCGACCTCGCCGCCATGCGTGACGGCATTGTTAACCTCGGTGGCGATCCGGAAAAGATCAATCCGCTGGTTCCCGTCGACCTCGTCATCGACCACTCGGTCATCGTCGACGAATTCGGCACACCGCAGGCTTTTGCGAAGAACGTTGAGCTGGAATACCAGCGCAATGGCGAACGCTACCGCTTCCTGAAATGGGGCCAGCAGGCGTTCAAGAACTTCCGTGTTGTTCCTCCGGGTACCGGCATCTGTCACCAGGTTAACCTCGAATATCTCGGCCAGACCGTATGGACGAAGGAAGAGGATGGTGAAACAACCGCCTATCCCGATACCTGCGTTGGTACAGACAGCCACACCACCATGATCAATGGTCTGGGCGTTCTGGGCTGGGGCGTTGGCGGTATTGAAGCCGAAGCGGCCATGCTCGGACAGCCGGTTTCCATGCTTCTGCCGGAAGTCATCGGTTTCAAGCTGACCGGCAAGCTCAAGGAAGGCGTGACCGCGACCGATCTCGTACTGACCGTCGTTCAGATGCTGCGCCAGAAGGGCGTTGTTTCCAAGTTCGTCGAATTCTTTGGCCCGGGCATGGACAACATGCCACTCGCTGACCGTGCAACGATCGGCAACATGGGTCCGGAATACGGCGCGACCTGCGGCTTCTTCCCGGTCGACGGCGAAACCATCAACTACCTCACCATGTCTGGCCGTACACACGAGCGGATCGCGCTTGTCGAAGCCTATTCCAAGGCTCAGGGCATGTGGCGTGAAGGCGATGGTTCCGACCTGGTCTTCACCGACACGCTGGAACTCGACCTCAATGACGTCGTCCCGTCCATGGCCGGCCCGAAGCGTCCAGAAGGTCGCCTACCACTCGAAACCATTGCGCCGAACTTTGCCACATCTCTTGATGAGGTCTATAAGAAGCCGGGTCAGCTTTCGAACCGATACGCAGTAGAAAGCACCGACTTCGATCTCGGACACGGTGACGTCTGCATCGCAGCCATCACATCCTGCACCAATACGTCGAACCCCAGTGTACTGATTGCAGCCGGTCTTCTGGCCCGCAACGCAGTTGCCAAGGGCTTGAAGTCCAAGCCTTGGGTCAAGACCTCGCTCGCACCCGGATCCCAGGTCGTCGGCGAATATCTCGAGAAGTCCGGTTTGCAGAAGGACCTCGACGCGCTGGGCTTCAATCTGGTCGGCTTCGGTTGCACCACCTGCATCGGTAACTCCGGCCCGCTTCCGGCTCCGGTCTCTAAGACCATCAACGACAAGGGTCTGATCACAGCCGGTGTTCTCTCGGGCAACCGCAACTTCGAAGGCCGTATCTCTCCAGACGTTCAGGCCAATTACCTGGCATCTCCGCCGCTGGTCGTTGCCTATGCCCTGGCAGGCTCCGTGCAGAAGGATCTGACCTCCGAACCGCTCGGCGAAGACACCGACGGAAATCCGGTCTATCTGAAGGATATCTGGCCGACTTCGAAGGAAATCCAGGAATTCATCCTGAAATACGTCACACGCGAACTCTATGAGTCACGCTATGCCGACGTGTTCAAGGGTGATGAAAACTGGCAGGCTGTTCAGATCCCGCCTGGCCAGACCTATGCCTGGGACAATAATTCGACCTATGTGCAGAACCCGCCTTACTTTGTTGGCATGGGCAGGACCGGTTCCGGTGTTGCAAACATCGAGAACGCTCGCGTACTTGGCCTGTTCGGCGACAAGATCACCACCGACCACATTTCTCCGGCCGGTTCGATCAAGGCGCAGTCCCCTGCTGGTGAATACCTGTTGGAAAATGGCGTCGGCATTGCTGACTTCAACCAGTACGGTACGCGTCGCGGTAACCACGAAGTCATGATGCGCGGCACTTTCGCCAACATCCGCATCCGCAACCACATGCTCGGCCCGAACGGCAAGGAAGGTGGCTACACCATCCACTATCCGTCCAAGGAAGAGATGTCGATTTACGATGCGGCCATGATGTACAAGGAAGAAGGCGTTCCGTTGGTCATTTTCGCAGGTGGCGAATACGGCAACGGTTCGTCGCGTGACTGGGCTGCCAAGGGTACCAACCTGCTCGGCGTTCGCGCAGTCGTGGCCGAAAGCTTTGAGCGTATTCACCGTTCGAACCTGGTTGGCATGGGCGTTGTTCCGTTCTGCTTCGAGAACGGCACGACCTGGACCTCGCTCGGCCTCAAGGGCGATGAAACGGTTACGATCGAGGGCCTGGATGGTGAAATCAAGCCCCGCGAGAAGAAGATCGCCAAGATCACCTACGGCGACGGCACTGTGAAGGAAGTTCCCCTGATCTGCCGTATCGATACGCTCGATGAGGTGACCTACGTCAACAACGGCGGCATCCTTCAGACCGTTCTGCGCGATCTGGTCGCCTGATCCGTCTTCAGCCAATTTAACGAGAAGCCGCCGGACAGTTCCGGCGGCTTTTTTCATGGCGCATTTTTCATCAACCCAGCCTCACCCCATCGTGACTTTCTGTTGAAAAACGGACGGAGTATGTGTCTCATGGAAATTGCGGCGTCTGCGCGGAAATTGCGGACGGACCAATGGCATTGAATAGAGCGGTTCCCATGATTTCGAGATTACTTGCGTCGATCCTGCTTCTGAGCATCTCTCTTACGGGGAATGCACATGCTGACGACGTGGGAAAAACGCCCAAGGGCGTCATAGAACTGTTCGTATCGCAAGGCTGTATGTCATGCGTGGCGGCAGACCGAGCCATGAGTTATCTTGCCGTCCAGCAGGATATCGTCGCGCTCGCCTATCATGTCGATTACTGGAACTACCGCGGTTGGACTGACCCTCTGAGCAGGCCGGAGAACTCAAACCGTCAATATGGCTATGCTCATACGCTGGGGCGCAGCGGTGTCTATACGCCGCAAGCCATTCTCAACGGACGCGAGCAGCAGAAGGGCACAGACGTTGCCGTGCTGAACAAGCGCCTGGATGTGATGCGTGCGAGAGGCAGCGGTCTCCACGTTCCGATCCGCGCCGTCAGCCGTGGCGGCAAACTCAAGATCACGGTGGGCGAAGGATCAGGCGAAGCGGATATCGTCGTCGTTTATTTCCGCAAGCGGCAGGACATGGAGATCACCAAGGGCACCAATGAGGGCCAGAAGGTCTCCAACTGGAACAGCGTAACAGATGTCCAGACCGTCGGCGTGTGGAGCGGCGAAGAGACAAAGCTTGTCTTGCCGTCAAAGGTAATGGGTGAAGACAAGAGCGACGGTTGCGCTATTCTCGTTCAAATGCGGGGTCCAAACGGCGAACCCGGCGCAATCCTCGGCGCAACCATACTTACCGCCAAGCAAAGTTCCTGAAGTGACTGCCAAGGCTTGAAAACCGGCGGTCCGATCCAGAACATTGGGGGGCTGGGGGTAAGGGGTCAATGCGCCAGACCGGACCATTGGCGCCAGGCGCCAACCGGAAACTCAATGTCGTCTCTAATTGGGGCGCTCTTTTGACCAAAATACGGCACGCCCCAAAATCTCATTTTGTCGACCCTAAGCGACTGTAAATTCAGGATTTTACTGGCGCCCTTGCATTTTTTTCAGGCTCCGGCAAACTGTCGCTCGCCTGTCATAATGAAAGGACGAGGAGCGCCTATGACCGATTTTCCGCGTGACGATGAGAACCGTATGGAAAGCGGCGCGGCCTCAGTCGTCGATCTGCGGGAATACAAGAAAAGCCGTGACCCGCTTCCCGTCACATTCCACCGGCGTGAACTCGATGCCATACTCTGGGTCTATGGCCGCATGGTGGGTGACGGTGAATGGCGTGACTATGCAATCGACCACACGAGGGAAAAAGCAGTCTTTTCAGTGTTCAAGCGCTCAGGTGAGCTGCCACTGTATCGGATAGAGAAAAATCCGAAACTCGCGGCAAAACAAGGTGCCTTCAGCGTGGTCAATACGGCAGGCATGGTGCTGAAGCGTGGCCACGAGATCAAGCAGGTGCTGAAGGTTTTTGACAAGGTCTTGAAGCTGATTGACTGATGCGTCGGCAAAACATCGTCGCTGCAGGATGGAACCGGGCACCGGAGCCTTTGGTCATCCACTCAACATTCACCCGCAGATAATATCTTCAATGATAGCCTGAGCAATGCCCAACCGCGGTTCCAGCCGAGGATCGACCTTGACTTGCGGCAAAAACCTTTTAATAGCAGGCAGCGAAAGGAAACCGCGCATGCGCTCGATAGCTGCTGCATCTGCCGAATATTGTCACCTGGCACTGTGTGTCCGGGCAATTTCTGCGGTTTCCAATTCATCCAAGACCACGGCCAAAACGACGACGAAAACCGTCTGACGTCTCTGGCCAACCGCTCTCTCCCCGGCAAGGCCGGGGACAAGGTCGCTGCATCCCTGCAGCACCCCCTCACCACCGCGGAGAGAAAGAAAGAGAGCAGTTTATCATGGGTTTCAAAGTTGCAGTCGCAGGCGCCACCGGCAATGTCGGTCGCGAAATGCTCAACATTCTGGCCGAGCGCGGTTTCCCGGCTGACGAGGTCGTGGCACTTGCCTCCGCGCGCTCGCAAGGCACAGAAGCATCCTTTGGCGACAAGACGCTGAAGGTCCAGAATCTGGAGAACTACGACTTTTCCGACACCGACATCTGCCTGATGTCGGCTGGCGGCGATGTCTCCAAGAAGTGGTCGCCAAAGATCGGTGCCCAGGGCTGCGTTGTCATCGACAACTCTTCTGCCTGGCGCTACGACGCAGACGTTCCATTGATCGTACCGGAAGTAAACCCGGACGCCATCAAGGACTTCACCCGCCGCAATATCATTGCCAACCCGAACTGCTCGACAGCCCAGCTTGTCGTAGCGTTGAAGCCATTGCACGATGCCGCCAAGATCAAGCGTATCGTGGTCTCCACCTACCAGTCGGTATCTGGTGCCGGCAAGGAAGGCATGGATGAGCTGTTCTCCCAGACACGCGCCGTCTTCGTCGCCGATCCGATCGAATCGCGGAAATTCACCAAGCGCATCGCCTTCAACGTGATCCCACACATCGATTCCTTCATGGAAGACGGCTATACCAAGGAAGAGTGGAAGGTTCTGGCCGAGACCAAGAAGATGCTCGATCCGAAGATCAAGGTCACCTGCACTGCTGTGCGTGTCCCGGTTTTCATTGGCCATTCGGAATCGGTCAATATCGAATTCGAAAACGAAATGACCGCCGATCAGGCCCGCGACATCCTGCGCGAAGCACCCGGCTGCCTCGTCATCGACAAGCACGAAGACGGCGGCTACATCACGCCTTACGAATGCGCGGGCGAAGACGCGACTTACATCTCGCGGATTCGCGAAGACGCGACTGTCGAAAACGGCCTCAACATCTGGGTCGTCTCAGACAACCTTCGCAAGGGCGCTGCACTGAATGCAATTCAGATCGCCGAACTGCTTGTGAACCGCGGACTGATCAAGCCAAAGAGCCAGGCCTGAGCCATTGGAACCCCGGACCCCTTCTGGGAGACCGGGGTTTTCCATCGCATGGACACGCGCAATAACCTGACTATTCAAGACCACGTGATCAGATCCCTGCATTTTAAACGTGTATTTGAATTCGCTGATCGTTCTCACTAATGTGACAAACAGCCTTCGGCGGATATCTGTCGGGCATTTTCCAAACTGACAAACAGGTCGAGTGACCGGGAGCTTTTATGCGGATTGCAAGAACGGCGGCAGCAACACTGCTCATCACAGGGAGTTTCCTCGCGTCCGCATCAGGTCTGCTCGCCGCCCAGTGCGGCAATACCTCTGCTGGGTTCTCGAACTGGGTCGAGCAGTTCAAGGTTGAAGCGGTCAGCAAGGGACTGAATGCCCGGCTGGTCGATCAGGTCATGTCAACCGTCAACTATAACAGGCCGACAATCAGCGCAGACCGGGGCCAGAAAAGCTTCAAGCTGTCCTTTGACAGCTTCATGAAGAAGCGCGGCGGAGCAACCATCATTTCAAAGGGCAAGCGGATGAAGAGCGCAAACGCGGCGCTGTTCTCCCGCATCGAAAAACAGTATGGCGTGCCAGCCGGTCCACTGATTGCTATCTGGGGCATGGAAACAGGGTTTGGCGGCTTCCTGGGCAACCAGCACACGCTCTCTGCCGTTGCCACGCTCTCCTATGACTGCCGCCGCAGTGCGTTCTTTACCGACCAGCTCTATGCAGCAATCCAGCTCGTCGGCGACCGTTCGCTCAGCCTCCAGGCACGCGGTGCAGCCCATGGTGAAATCGGCCAGACACAGTTTCTGCCGCGCAACGTCGTCAAATTCGGCGTCGACGGTGATCGCGATGGTCGCATTGATCTCGTGAGGTCGCGTGCAGACGCGCTGGCGTCCACTGCGAATTTCCTGCGTGGCCACGGGTGGCGTGCCGGAGCCGGCTATCAGCCTGGCCAGCCGAATTTTGCAGCTTTACAGGGCTGGAATGCCGCAACGGTGTATCAGCAGGCCATCGCCTATATCGGCGCACAAATCGACGGCAACTGATCAGCTAAAACTGTCGCGACCGCTTAGAGATAAAGGCGCCCGAAATCTTTGGTTTCGGGGTCCATGATCCAGAGTTCGCCATTGGAAATGTCGAACCAGGCGCCGTGGATCTTAAGCTTTCCACGCTCTTCCAGAATCTTTACGCAAGGGAAGGTCCGCAGGTTCTCGATGGAATTCCGGATCGACACCCGCTCCAGCGCCGTCTGTCGCTCGCCGGGCGTCATATTGGAATTGCCATTGATCTGCGCGGCAGCGGGCTTGACCAGATTCATCCATTTTCCGATGAAATCTCCGGGCGAGAGAGGCTCCGCATTCGGATCGAGCGCTGCCTGAATACCGCCGCAACGACCATGTCCCATGACAATGATATCGCGCACCCTCAGGGACTGGACAGCAAATTCCAGTGCAGCCGAGGTGGAGTGATACTGGCCATCAGGCTCATACGGCGGTACCATGTTGGCGACATTGCGCACAACGAATAGTTCCCCCGGCCCGGCGTCGAAGATTGTCTCAGGCGCGGCGCGTGAGTCACAGCATGCGACCACCAGCGTATGAGGCTTCTGACCATTTTTCGCCAAAGTGCTATAGCGCTCACGCTCGTCGGTGTAACGACCGGTCATGAAGTTGCGATAGCCATCGAGGAGTGCGTTCGGAAACTGCTTCATGAGTTTTCGATTAAACTGACTAGGTCGTCATGGCAACATAGTTTTGACGAGAGGCGGGCGCACGGACCGCCCGCGGGTGTCAATCCGTGGACAGCTTCTCACAATTGACCAAAGAGACTATAAGAAATCAGAAATATTCAACCAGAGCAAATTTCCGGCCATCGCTATGTTAAGTACATTAAATTGAAAACATTTCTGCGCAATGTCCGTGACAAACCAATAGTCCTCGGGAGGGCACATCAGCATGGCCGCGAGCAAAAAGTCGAAACGTGACAATCTACACGAGAGCGCCCGGCAGATCGCCACGGCCATAGGGGAGCCCTTTCTCGATCCTTCGACCTTGTTCGAGCGTGCCAGCAATGACGACATGGAGCGTTACACACCTGAAATGCTCGCCTTTTCAGCGCTTCGTGCAGCGCAGGATCTGGCGTCGTGGGATGGCAATGCACCGCAAATCAACATAGCCTCGATCACGGGTGTCGAACCGGATGGCGTTCCGGTCACGGTCTTGTCGGTCACAGATATCAACAAGCCGTTCCTTTACGATTCGGTGATGGGCGAGGTGACGAGCAGTCATCGCGATATTTTCCTCGCCGTTCATCCAATCTTGCCGGCAAGCGAGGCCCGCAACGCCAAGCTGGAAGCGCCGGCCGACAGCCCAAGCGGTGCCATTCGAATAAGCTATATCCAGCTTCATCTTGCACCGCTGGACGCCCAGCAAAGCGAGGCACTGATTGCCCGTCTCCGCACCGTCCTCTCCCAGGTCGATATTGCAGCAACAGACTGGAAGCCCATGCTGGCAACGCTCGATGGAGCGATGCAGGATCTCGAAAGCCTTCCATCCACACGCCGCAAGCGAGAGCGCGACGAAGCGCTTTCGTTTCTTGACTGGCTGCGAAAGGACAATTTCACCTTTCTGGGAATGCGCGAATATATCTATTCGGGCGAAGGCGCCGATGCGAAGATAGAGCGCGGCAAGGGAAGGGGCCTCGGCATCCTGGCCGATCCGGATGTTCTGGTGCTTCGGCAGGGAAAAAATGCCGTCACCACGACACCGGAAATTCTGGCCTTCCTGCAGGGGACCGATTTCCTCATCGTCACAAAAGCCAATGTCAAATCCGTCGTCCATCGCCGCGCCTATATGGATTATGTCGGCGTGAAGCGCTTCAATGCCGACGGCAAGGTAATCGGCGAGCTGCGCATCGTCGGCCTCTTTACCGCCACTGCCTATACGCATTCCCTCAATCAGATTCCGCTCTTGCGCGCCAAGGCAGAGAAGGTCACCGATCATTTCGGTTTTGATCCACGAAGCCATTCTGGCCGCATTCTGCAAAACACACTCGAATCCTACCCTCGCGACGATCTCTTTCAGATCGATGTGGATCTGATGATTCGCTTCTGCGAGCAGATCATGGATCTGAGCGAGCGGCCGCGTGTTCGCGTCTTGCCGCGCATCGATCATTTCGACAGATTTGTGTCCCTGATCGTCTATGTGCCGCGCGAAGACTATAATTCGACGGTGCGTGAGAAGCTTGGCGACTACTTCGCAGCGATCTATGACGGCCATGTTTCAGCCTACTACCCGGCATTTCCCGAGGGCGGTGTTGCACGTGTTCACTTCATCATCGGTCGCTCCAGCGGCAGGACACCCCGCATTCCGCAGGTCAAACTGGAACAGGCCGTTCTTGAGATCACCACCCGCTGGGAAGACCGTTTTGCAAGCCTCGCCGGGATCAATGCGCCAGACGTCAAGATCAGCAGCGCCTATCAGGATGCCTTCGAACCTGAGGAGGCGGTTGCCGATCTTCACCATGTCAGAGCCTGCCTGCACGGTTCTGCCATCAGCATTGCCTTCCATGAGCGGCAGAGCGAAAACGGTTCGGCGCTTTACCTGAAGATCTTCCACGCTGGCGAACATCTGCCGCTATCGCGCCGCGTCCCACTGCTCGAAAATCTCGGCTTCAACGTCATCAGCGAGCGCACATTCGACATTGGCGCGGTCCCTGAGGATGGCGAGCACCGTCTGGTTATCTTGCATGACATGGAGCTTCAACTTCAGGGCGGAAAACCTTTCTCTTTCAAGACCCAGGCCCCTATCGTCGAAGAAGCATTCCTTGCCGCCTATAACGGCGTGGTGGACAACGACACCTTCAACCGGCTGGTATTGTCCGCTGGTCTGACGGCGCGGGAAGTCACCGTCCTCAGAGCCTATGCAGCCTATTTGCGCCAGAGCGGCATCGTCTATTCGCAAAGCTACATCGCCGATACCCTGAACAAGTATCCGGCTATAGCGACCTCGATCTTCTCGTTGTTCCAGGATAGCTTCGATCCCGAACTGGACGAGAAGAATCGGGCTCGTAAAGGCACCGACCACCACAAGATGATCGAGCAGAATCTTGCAGACGTGCCAAGCCTCGACGAGGATCGCATTCTGCGACGCTACGTGAATGCCATCGATGCGACGCTCAGGACCAACTATTTCCAGACAACCCCTGACGGCCTGCCAAAGGCCATGCTGGCATTCAAGTTTGATCCAAAGAGGCTGGAAGGCCTGCCCGATCCACGGCCCTTCCGAGAAATCTATGTCTACGGTGTGGAGGTCGAAGGCGTTCACCTGCGCTTCGGCAAGGTCGCACGTGGCGGTTTGCGCTGGTCTGACCGCGCACAGGATTACCGCACGGAAGTCCTGGGGCTGGTAAAGGCCCAGCAGGTCAAGAACGCCGTCATCGTGCCTGTCGGCGCCAAAGGCGGCTTCTACCCGAAACAACTGCCCGTGGGCGGCAGCCGTGATGAATATCTGACGGCCGGCAAGGACGCCTACAAGACCTTCATCACCACACTGCTGTCCATCACGGACAATATCGACGATGGCGAAGTTGTGCCGCCTGCAGACACAGTGCGCCTGGATGAGGACGATCCCTATTTCGTTGTAGCAGCGGACAAGGGAACCGCCACATTCTCCGATACGGCCAACGAACTGGCACGCGCTGCCGGTTTCTGGCTCGACGATGCCTTCGCCTCCGGTGGATCTGCCGGTTACGACCACAAGAAAATGGGCATCACGGCACGCGGAGCATGGGAAGCCGTCAAGCGGCATTTCCGTGAAATGAATGTCGACATTCAGGCGACGCCGTTTACCGTCGCCGGCGTCGGCGACATGTCCGGCGACGTATTCGGCAATGGCATGCTGCTGTCGGAGAAGATCCGGCTGATTGCCGCCTTCGACCATCGCGACATCTTTATCGATCCCGATCCGGATATTGCACGGTCCTTTGCCGAGCGGCAGAGGCTTTTCGATCTGCCCCGCTCGAGCTGGCAGGACTATGATCGCAAAGGTCTGTCGAAGGGCGCGATGATCATTTCACGCTCCGAGAAATCCGTAACGCTCACACCGCAGGCGGCAGCGGCCATCGGTCTCGACAAGACCATCGCATCGCCCTTCGAAATCATGACGGCCATCCTGAAGGCGCCGGTTGATCTCCTCTGGTTCGGCGGCATTGGCACCTACCTCAAGGCTGCGAGCGAGAATGATTCCGATGTTGGCGATCGCGCCAATGATGCAATCCGCGTTTGCGCAAGCGATGTGAACGCGAAGGTGATCGGCGAGGGAGCCAATCTCGGCGTTACCCAGAAGGGACGTATCGCCTTTGCCATGAAGGGGGGTCGATGCAATTCCGACGCCATAGACAATTCGGCCGGCGTGAATTCGTCTGACGTCGAGGTCAACATCAAGATCGCCTTTGCTTCGGCCATCACCCAGGATCGATTGACCTTGCCCAAGCGCAACAAGCTTCTGGTCGAGATGACCGAGGATGTGGGCGAACTGGTGCTGCGCAACAATTATCTCCAGAGTCTGGCCATTTCGCTGATTGACGAGAAGGGCACCGACAATCGTGAAGAACTGAGCCGGCTCATGAACGTGCTCGAATCGTCAGGTCAGCTGAATCGCGAGATCGAGACACTACCGGGCGAGCAGGAACTGCACGAAAGATATGCGGCTGGCAAAAGCCTCACGCGACCGGAAATCGGTGTGCTCCTGTCCTATGCAAAGATCGTCCTCTTCGATCAGCTGGTCGCCAGCGGCCTGCCGGACGATCCCTATTGCATGACGTCGCTCATGAATTATTTCCCGACAAAGATGCGAAAGGCCTTCCCCGACGATATCGCAGGTCACCGTCTTCACCGGGAAATCATCGCAACGGTTCTGGCCAACCATGCCATCAATCGCGGCGGACCGGGCTTCATCGTCAAAATGAGCGATGCCACTGGTGCTCTGGCGGCCCAGGTGGTGAAGGCAGCCCTGCTCACGCGTGATGGGCTCGAACTGCCGGATATCTGGGACAGGATCGACGCACTGGATGCACAGATTCCAGGTGCCGTGCAAAACAGGCTCTACGCAAAAGTGACTGACGTCTACACAGACGTCACCCGTCTTTTGCTAGAGACCGATGGTGCCACCGGCGATATCGCCACAGCCCTGGAGCGCATCAAGTCAGCTGTGAAGGCCCTGAAACAGACCGTAACCAAGATCATGCCGGAAGGACTGCGTCTGGCGACCGAAAGCCAGATCGCTGAACTGGTGGCAGCCGGAGCTCCAGTCGATATTGCCACTGAAGTAACCGGTTTGAGGCTGCTGTCTCTGGTTCCCGAAGCGATGCAAATCGTGGATGAAACCGGTGCGCAGCTTGCCCGTGTCGTCGAAAGCTATTTTGCCGTCAGCGAGCTGTTCCGCGTCAGCGATGTCTTGAGAGCTGCCGAGCGGATTACCACGACCGATCATTATGACAGCCTTGCACTGACACGCAGCATCGACCAGATCGCGTCCGCACGGCGCAACATCGTCATTTCGGCTCTGTCCAAACACGGCGACGAGCGCGAACCGGTCAAAGCCTGGCGCGCCGACGATGAGGCGCGGATGGACAAGATCGCAGTCGAACTGGCCAATATCAGCGAAGGCGGGGAGCCCAGCCTGTCACGCATCACGGTTGCTGCGGGCCTGCTCACCGATCTTGCACATGAAAGGACAAAGTGACACTGTCGCCATCGGTTAAAACCGTAGGTAAAATCAGTGAATGACTAATGTTGTATCGGCGGGTCAGCCGCGAAAAGCGGCTGACAGAGGCGTTATAGGCTGGATGCTGTTCGACTGGGCGGCGCAACCTTTCTTCACCGTGGTCACGACATTTATTTTCGGACCTTATTTCGTCTCCCGCATGACCTCGGACCCCGTGTCCGCACAGGCAAGCTGGAGCAATATGGCCACCATTTCCTCCATCATTATTGCCTTGCTGGCCCCTGTTCTGGGTTCGATCGCCGACAGATCGGGAAGCCGAAAACCATGGATCGCGTTCTTTGCGGTGGCAAAGATCATCAGCCTTTGCCTGCTCTGGACCGCAGCACCCGGATCGCCTGTGATAATTCCGCTGATCCTGATGATAGTGGCGTCGATCTCGGCCGAGTTCTCCATCGTCTTCAATGACTCGATGATGCCGCGCCTGGTCAGTTCGGAAGATGTCGGGCGCATTTCCAATATCGCCTGGGGCATGGGCTATCTCGGCGGTATCATTGTCCTGATCGGCGTTGTGCTCTTCATAGCAGCAAACCCGGACACTGGCCTTACTCTGCAGGGCCAGCGCCCGCTCTTCGGCCTCGATCCGGTGACCGGAGAGGATGCTCGCATTACCGGGCCACTCTCGGCCATGTGGTATTTTATCTTCATACTTCCGATGTTCTTCTTCACACCGGATGCAAAGCGAGGATTGCCGCTGGGCCAAGCCGTCAGATCCGGCTTCGGCGATCTCAAGGCCACCCTGCACGAGCTGAAGACAAGACCGGCCATCACCCGCTTCCTGATCGCGCGCATGCTCTACCAGGACGGCGTGAACGGTTTGCTTATCCTCGGAGGCGTCTTTGCCGCTGGCATGTTCGGCTGGTCGACGATGGAGATTGGCGTCTACGGCATTATTTTGAATGTTGTCGCCATTGGTGGCTGTATCGGTGCCGGCTATATCGACCGCGGCTTCGGATCCAAATTCACCGTGGTGATGAGCCTTGTACTATTGCTCATCGCAACCGTCGGCATCATCTCGACGGGACCGGGTTTCACACTCTTCGGCGCGCTGGAATTTAACGATACGGGATCGGTGGGGCTGTTCTCAACAGCGGCGGAAAAGGCCTATATCTTCTTCGGTACACTTGTCGGCCTTGCATTCGGACCCGTTCAGGCCTCATCGCGGTCTTATCTCGCTCGCAGTGTGAGCATCGAGGAAGCCGGCCGATATTTCGGCATCTACGCGTTGTCCGGCCGAGCCACAAGTTTCATGGCGACGCTCAGTTTTTCCATACTGACCTACTGGAGCGGATCAGCCCGAGTGGGCATGGCCAGCATGATTTTCTATCTGGCGGTCGGTCTCTTCATCCTCGCCCGGACACCTTACCCGGCTTCCGATGCTGACCGGTCCATCTGACCGGCCGGCATCGGATAGAAACAAAAGGCTCTAGTGGCGGAAATGCCTGACGCCTGTGAAGACCATGGCAACGCCATGCTCATCGGCAGCGGCAATCACCTCTTCATCACGCATCGAACCACCCGGCTGAATGACAGCAGTGGCGCCGGCAGCAATGGCTGCCAGAAGGCCGTCTGCAAATGGGTAGAAGGCCTCTGACGCCACAGCAGATCCCTTCGTCAACGGCTCTGGCAATCCAAGAGCCTTGGCGGCATCCTCCGCCTTCATCGCCGCAATCCGGGCGGAATCGACGCGGCTCATTTGACCGGCACCGATACCGGCGGTCTGTCCGCCCTTGGCGTAGATCACCGCATTGGACTTCACATGCTTTGCAATCTTGAAGGCGAACTTCATGTCCTCAAGCTCGGTCTCGGTCGGCGCGCGCTTGGTCACCACCTTCAGATCCAGATCCTCAACAACCGCATTGTCGCGGGACTGCACCAGAAGCCCGCCGGAGACCGTTTTGGCTGTCAATCCGGCAGCCCGTGGATCGGGCAGGGCACCAACGCGCAGCAGCCGAAGATTGGGCTTCTTGGCAATGATCGCCCGTGCAGCATCATCGATCTCCGGAGCGATGATGACTTCGGTGAAGAGCTTGACGATTTCCTCGGCAGTCGCCGCATCGAGCGTCTGGTTGAGTGCGACAATACCACCGAATGCCGAAACGGAATCGCAGGCCAGCGCCCGCTTATAGGCCTCAACAAGGCTTGAACCGGTCGCCACACCGCAAGGGTTCGCATGCTTGATGATAGCGCAGGCCGGTGCGTTTTCCGGCAGGAACTCCGCTACAAGTTCATAGGCCGCGTCGGTGTCGTTGATATTGTTGTAGGAGAGCTGCTTGCCCTGCAAAAGTTCAGCCGTCGCAACGCCCGGGCGCTGGTCCCCGTTTACGTAAAAGGCAGCGCTCTGATGCGGGTTTTCGCCATAACGCATCTTTTCCTTCAGTGCACCACCGACAACCCGGTATGCCGGCGTATCGATCGTCAGTGCGTCGGCAAACCAGTTTGAAATCATCGCGTCATAGGCAGCCGTGCGCGCAAACGCCTTTGCAGCAAAACGCTGGCGCAGGGCATAACTCGTCTGGCCTTCATCGGCCTGAAGCGCTTCCAGCAATTCGGCATAGTCGGACGGATCGGTAATGGTGGTCACATAGGCATGGTTCTTTGCCGAAGCGCGGATCATCGCCGGACCGCCAATGTCGATGTTCTCGACAGTCGTTGGATAATCGCCGCCGGCAGCGCGAACCTGTTCGAAGGGGTAAAGGTTGATCACGGCCAGATCGATGGCATCGATACCGTGTTCCTTCATCGCAGCGACATGGTCTTGATCATCACGAATGGCCAAGAGACCGCCATGAACATTCGGATGAAGCGTCTTGACGCGACCGTCCATGATTTCCGGGAAACCCGTCACCTCGGAGACATCGGTCACCTCAAGGCCAGCCTTTGCGATTTCCTTGTGGGTGCCACCGGTGGACAGCAACCTCACACCAAGTGCGCTCAATGCCTTCGCCAGATCCACAATTCCGGATTTATCCGACACCGACAGCAATGCCGTGCGGATATTTACCTTTTCGGGAATAGGCGTTTTCTTGGAAACGACGGCCATGGCGATGCTCCGATTGCATGAGGGGGATCAAGCCCAGACAGGCTTTTGCCCGCGCCCTAGCATAGCTTTACGCCGGAGGAAACTATTCTTGGCCTCCGATGGGACGCCCATCCGTTCGAAATGCGCTCGGCGATCAGGAATGGTAGGTGAGAAACCAGCGAATCTCGGCGCCATCGAATGGGAATTCGATCTGTTGCGACGGTCGAACGCCGGAGCTATCGGCGAAGAAGATATCTTCGGTGATCTCAAGCTCACCCACCGGCGTGGTGAATGTCCAGCTATCGCCGTCAGGGGCCTCCATGCGGATCGTACCGCCGTCGACCTGCGAGAGCGCAATTATCGGATGAATATGGAAGCGTGCCACAGCAGGCTGCGGAACCACGCCCGTTGCAGGCTCACCATCAGGCAAAAGAATTCGATCGCGACCAACGACTTTCTTGCCATCGGCACTCATGCGGATCTCGCGCTCGTGTATGACGCCGAAGGGATGCACATAGCCGTCATGACTGGCCACAAGCCGGTCGCTGCCGTCACTGCCTGCGCTGCGCGCAATCTTGACCTCACGCACGCCGTCGCTGAACACGGGCCCAAGGAAGGGCGATCCGGAAATCCGGCTGGACGCTCTGTCGGCCAGAATAACGGTGGAATGCGCGGCAGTTTCCCGGGCAATGCGCTGCAACCTCGCGCTGGCAAACCGGGGCGACCCGGAATTGACGATGAAACGGTGCCGGCCTGAAGACAGCTCGAATGACAGACAACCCGCATGGGCTGTTCTGGAGAGTTGCGGCGAGAGCGGCTTTCCACCATCGACAATGATCACTGTGTCGCCAGCAGCCAGTCGTTGATACTGAGAGTGGGGCAGGGCCTTGAACGGCTGGCCAGCAGTCTCGTCATATCGAAGGACGGACATCAAATCATGCGCAAGCGTTGAACTCGCGCCATTGAACAGTGCCAGATCTCCACCTTGGTGGCGGAAGAAGCGGATCGCCGGAAAGATACGATCAATCGCCGGTATGAGCTTGATCGGAACGTCGTGGCCCAGATTGATATAGGTCTGTCGGAGCGGCAAGAGATCAAAAAGCAGCTCGACGGCTGTTTGCGGATTGCGCGAGATGTGGCCACCATCTGGCAGGATCTGCCGCTCTAGCTCACGGTCCAATGCGTGAGCAGCACGAGTGATCGCCGATGCCCGCGTGGCCATCGAAATGGACGCCATGGCAAGTGCAATCCGGATCCTGAGCCTGACAAATCCGTCCGGTGCATGTTTTACCTGAGAGCGAAGATAGGCGACCTGGAAATCCAGGCTGGTCAGAAAGCGGCGGTGAAACCCGCCATCCGCATCGTGAAGCACGATTGGCGAATGCGACAGCCAGGCAACGACCCGCTGTGCAACAATTTCCAGATCCCAGGCAAGACCACGAACGCGCCTTCCATGCAACTCGATCCAGTCGTCGACGATCAGCCGCACATTGGCACAACTCTCCGACGTCTTGTCTGCACGAATATGACGCAACCAGCCGAAAGCATGCAGCCGTTCTTCGAAGATCATCGACGGCAGTTCAACCCGAAAAGGCGAACCCCCTCCGACATCCAGCACGCGACCGGCTAGCGGAAAGCGACCTGCCAAAATTTCTTCGGCAACATACGGATCGACGGTTCTAAGATCGGTGGGCGCGACGATGAGACGGCGTGCGTTTCCGGTAAAAGGTCGCAGCAATGCCAGGCGCCGCGATGAGATCCAGCTGCGCAGTTTCCGGTTTGCCTCTGTCACATAAAGCGAGATCAATCGCCTATGCTCCTGTCGTGCCCACTTCCAACGAAGCCGTCACCCCGCAAGATATGGAAATCTGCGAAGAAAACGCGCTCCAAGGAGCAACAACTGGCATGCATGCTATGACACAACTCATAAAGCGTTATCAGAATGTCCTCCCTCGACGGCTTTTCGAAAAGCAGCTTTCCGCGCCGAAACATTCCTGCAATCGGGACAATATTCCAATTTAACGAACGCTTATATTAAAATCTTATTAGTTTTTGCGAATCACGCAGGCGTAGAAGCCGTCCATACCACTCGAAAGGTGGTCATCTGATGGCAGCATCGCCGGCGTCGTGCGGAACTCGCCGAGTGAAGTGATCGCTTCTTCAAGGCCCGGCCAATCCTCCTTATGGATGGCAACTCGCTGCAGATCAGCTCGCTGATCGAGCACGCGGGCGACAACGTCCTCACCTTCCTTTGGATCCAGTGAGCAGTTGGAAAACACCAGGGTGCCACCGGAATTGACAAGGTCGGCAGCCTTCAGAAGAAGCCTCTCCTGGACACCGGCCAATTTCTCGATGTCAGCCGTGCTCTTCGTCCACAACACGTCAGGATGCCGACGGGTCGTTCCCGTAGAAGAGCATGGAGCATCCAGCAAAACGGCATCAAAAAGACCGTCTGGTTCATAATCCATCAGGTTCGTCTTGATGCAGTCGGCTTCAAATCCGAGCCTTGCAAGGTTGCTGCGAAGACGATCGAGCCTGTTCGGGGATTGTTCGACAGCAGTCACAGCGGCACCGGCCATGACAAGCTGCGCGGTCTTGCCGCCGGGCGCGGCGCAGAGATCGGCAACACGCTTGTCGGAAATATCGCCAAACAGCTTTGCCGGGATCGTCGCAGCTGCATCCTGAACCCACCAGTCACCGGCCTCGAAACCCTCAATCAGCGGAATAGCCCCTCTGAACGCGGGCAGGCGGACGCTGCCGGTAGGCAGAACCCGGCCCTCGAGCTTGGCCGCCCAGACTGCCGGGTCGCCCTTTACTGTCAGGTCAATGGCCGCGGGATGGAGTTGAGCCTCGGAGATCGCCCGGGCATCCTCTTCGCCATAAATCTCGACAAGCCGTGCGAAAAACCATTGCGGAATGCAATTAATGCCGGCGGCCTGCTCAAGCAGATCCTCCTTTTCGCGACCGACACGACGCAAGATCGCGTTGACCAGCTTGGCGAAGCGCCGGCTGCGCGGATCGCGATTGGCCAGTTCGACTGCGATATCGACAGCTGAATGGTCGGGAACATCGAGGTAGAGGATCTGAACGGCGCCAACCACCATCAACTCGTGAAGCGACCGCGCGCCCTGCGGCAGCGGCGATTGCAGCAACGAAGACAGAATGGCCTCTATCCGCAAGCGATAGCGCAGTCCGGTCTGCACAATGGCGCGCACCAAACCACGATCGGCTTCATTCAGCGCGATGTAGGCGGGGTTTCCATGCTCGGCGTCCAGCATGCCATCAAGCGGGGTCTTGCGGTCGACGACGGCCGCGAGGATCTTGGCCGCGGCGGCACGCGCCTCCATGCCAGGCTTCGCAGCAGGGGATCTGAAACCACCCCCCGAACCGCCCTCACCACGGTTTCCTTGTTTTCTGGCATCGCCGTTGCGGTTGTTTGTCAATGTCAAGACCAGGGACCTTTACGCGGTTGGGAGCTACCGCGGCCCCAGCCAACATTGGGTACAGAGCGCGATTTGCGCGCGGGCTTAGCAGTTGGCGCCGATGGCGTCGACCCCTGACCCATCTCCTGCGCCATGCCCTGAAGCGCTGCGATGCGGTTTTCCGTATTCGGATGGGTTGAAAAGAGATTATCCATTCGTTCGCCACTCAGCGGATTGATAATGAACATGTGCGCGGTCGCCGGATGCCGTTCGGCATCAGGATTATGGATCTGCGATGCATCTCCGGCGATCTTGCCAAGTGCTGAGGCGAGCCACAGAGGATTGCCGCAGATTTGAGCACCGCGCTTGTCAGCGGCATATTCGCGCGTGCGGCTGATCGCCATCTGCACCAGCATGGCGGCAAGCGGCGCCACGATCATCGCCAGAAGAATGCCCACAAACCCGAACGGATTGTTGCGATCGTCGCGAGAACCACCAAAGAAGAATGCAAAATTTCCGAGCATGGAAATCGCACCCGCAAGCGTGGCTGTAATCGTCATGGTCAGCGTATCGCGGTTCTCCACATGGGCAAGCTCATGCGCCATGACGCCCGCGACTTCATCCGGAGACAGTCGGCGAAGAAGCCCTGTCGATGCGGCCACTGCGGCGTTTTGCGGGTTGCGACCGGTGGCAAAGGCGTTCGGCTGCGGGCTGTCGAAAACAAAGACCTTCGGCATCGGCAGGCCGGCGTTGGCCGTCAGTCTCTGGATCATCTGATAGAATTCTGGCGCAGATCGCTCATCCACTTCCTGCGCATGATAGGCCTTCAGGACCATGCTGTCCGAATTCCAATAGGAATAGAAGTTCATACCAGCCGCGATCACAAGAGCGATCAACATGCCGCTTTGCCCGCCGATCATATAGCCAACACCCATGAAAAGCGCCGTCATGAAGGCAAGCAACATCGCGGTCCGAATTGTATTCATGGCTTGTCTCCATTCTCAACGGCCTTGCTTTGCAAGGACCAGACTCCTATGTGCCTGTGCTATAAGATGTAAATCCGAACTTGTTTTTTCAATATTCGCGGAGCGGGAGACGATGACCGACGCTAACTTTGACAAGCAGACAGCCGATGCGCCTGCCGAAAAGCCCGAGAAAGTGCTTTCCGCCGCAGCCAGGCGCGCATTGGCAGAAGCCGAAGAGCGACGATTGAATTCTCCAGAGGTCGAGCCGCCCCAGGAACTCGGTGGGCGTGGCGGCAAAGACCCGGCACGCTTCGGCGATTGGGAGATCAAAGGCCGCGCCATAGACTTTTGATCTGAATTAATTCCTGTTGAATTGGAATTAATTAAGGAATATGATCCTATCATGTTTCTTCGTTCGACATGTCTTTTGACTCTGGTCTCAGTAATGGCCGTTCACCTGCCCACGGCATCCGCACGGCAGGGCGTCATCGCAGGACCCGTAGAAGCTGAGATCATCCGGGTTATCGATGGCGACACCGTTCTGGTTGCAGCCAAGCCCTGGCCGTCCCAGAGCATTACAACCTATGTGCGGCTACGCGGGATCGATGCGCCGGAGATGAAAGATCGTTGCCCGGCAATGAGAGACGCCGCCCATAGGGCCCACGAGGCACTCACCAACCTGCTGGAAAACAGCCCATCAATATTCCTGACAGAGATATCAGGCGACAAATATTATGGGCGGATACTCGCAGATGTGAGGCTCCCCAATGGCGACGATCCAGCCGACAAATTGATGCAATCAGGCCTTGTCGTTCGCTATGATGGTGGGAAGAAGATCAGGCCGATCTGCCCGCAAACCCAATGACCAAAGAAAAAGTCCCCGCCTTACCCAGCAGGGACTTCATGGATCTGGCCAGAGCTTTATCGCTCAGCTTGCGCGGTTCTGCCGATTGGCGATCAGATCGTCGACCACAGCCGGATCCGCAAGTGTCGACGTATCGCCCAAGGCGCCGAAATCGTCCTCGGCAATCTTGCGCAAGATACGCCTCATGATCTTCCCGGAGCGGGTCTTGGGCAGGCCCGGCGAGAACTGGATCTTGTCCGGTGTTGCAATCGGCCCGATTTCATTGCGGACATGGCGAACGAGATCCTGGCGCAGCGCATCATCGCCTTCGTGATCCCCCATCAGCGTCACGTAGCAGTAAATGCCCTGACCCTTGATCGCATGCGGATAACCCACAACTGCGGCTTCTGAAACCATCTCATGGGACACAAGCGCCGATTCGACTTCCGCAGTGCCAAGACGGTGACCTGAAACATTGAGCACGTCATCGACGCGTCCGGTGATCCAGTAATAGCCGTCCTCATCTCTGCGGCAGCCATCACCGGTGAAATATTTCCCCTTATAGGCCGAGAAATAGGTCTGGATGAAGCGCTCATGGTCGCCATAGACGGTGCGCATCTGGCCTGGCCAACTGTCGGCGATACAAAGATTACCGTCGGTAGCGCCTTCCAGAATATGACCTTCATTGTCGACGAGTTCCGGCTTTACCCCGAAGAAGGGAAGGGTCGCAGAGCCGGGCTTGAGATCGGTTGCACCGGGCAGCGGGCTGATCAGGATACCCCCCGTCTCCGTTTGCCACCAGGTATCGACGATCGGCGATTTCTGCTCGCCCACCACGTTGTAATACCATTCCCAGGCTTCCGGATTGATCGGCTCGCCCACGGAACCGAGCAGGCGCAGGCTGGCCCGTGATGACCGTTTGACGAAATCGTCGCCAGCGCCCATCAGCGCACGAATGGCGGTCGGCGCGGTATAGAAAATATCGACCTTATGCTTGTCGACGATTTCCCAGAACCGTCCCTGATTGGGGAAATTCGGCACGCCCTCGAACATGACAGTCGTCGCCGCATTCGCAAGCGGCCCGTAGACGATGTAGGAATGACCGGTCACCCAGCCGACATCGGCCGTACACCAGTAGATCTCACCGTCTTTGTAATCGAAGACATATTGGTGCGTCATCGATGCATAGACGAGGTAACCACCGGTCGTGTGCAGCACACCCTTCGGCTTGCCGGTCGATCCCGATGTGTAGAGAATGAAGAGCGGATCCTCCGCATTCATTTTCACAGGCGGGCATTCCGGCTCCACCTTGGCGATTGCCTCGTGGTACCAGATGTCTCGACCGCGCGCCCATTCGATCTTTCCACCGGTACGGCGCACCACCAGCACATTGCTTACGGTGACATATTGCTTTGCCGCGATATGGATCGCCTTGTCGGTGTTCTCCTTGAGCGGAATAGGTTTGCCGCCACGCACACCCTCGTCACAGGTAATCACGAAGGTCGACTCGCAGTCGACAATACGACCTGCCAGCGCTTCTGGCGAAAACCCGCCGAAGACAACCGAATGAACAGCACCGATGCGCGAGCATGCCAGCATCGCATAAGCCGCTTCCGGGATCATTGGCATATAGATTGTGACCCGATCGCCCTTTTTGACGCCGTTTTCCTTCAGGACGTTCGCAAGACGGCAAACCTGCTCGTAGAGCTGATTATAGGTGATCTTCTTGTCGATATAGGGGTTGTCCCCCTCCCAGATGATCGCCGTCCTTTCGCCATGGGTTTCCAGATGGCGGTCGATGCAGTTGTAGGAAACGTTGGTCAGGCCGTCTTCGTACCATTTGATCGATACATCGCCCTCAAACGACGTATTCTTGACCTTCGTATAAGGCTTGAACCAGTCAATGCGCTTGCCATGCTCACCCCAGAATGCATCGGGATCGTCGATGCTGTCCTGATACCACTTGAGGTAAGTTTCCTTGTCGATCAAGGCGCGACTTTTAGCCGATGGAAGCACCGGATAGGTTTTGGCTGACATGAACTCCTCCTCATGTTGACGCGCGTCTTTATTATTTGAAGGCCTCCGCCCCCCAATTTGAGCCCATACATAGCAAATCAAAGCGCATGAGCAATTAGACAAAGGTCATTGCGGCTTCAGAGAATTGCAATTTACGTAAGTTACGGTTATATCCCCAACGAATTCCCGGAAATTGTGGTAGATTCCACGGCCCGCGAGCCCCGGCGCGGACGTCTAAGAGGACTATTGTAAATGGCTCAAACACTGCTCATGCCCAAGGCGACGGCTGTATGGTTGGTCGACAACACAGCACTTTCGTTCGATCAGATCGCCCAGTTCTGCAAGCTGCATCCACTTGAAGTGAAGGCAATCGCCGATGGCGAAGCGGCGCAGGGCATCAAGGGTCTCGATCCGATTGCAACCGGTCAGCTATCCCGCGATGAAATCAAGCGCGCCGAATCTGATACGAATCACAAACTCAAGCTCTCCGAGCCAAAGGTTCGCGTTCCGGATTCCAAGCGCCGTGGCCCGCGCTACACCCCGGTGTCCAAGCGTCAGGACCGACCGAATGCCATTCTCTGGCTGGTGCGCAACCATCCTGAACTCAAGGATGCGCAAATCTCGCGTCTGGTTGGTACCACCAAGAGCACCATCGAGCAGATTCGTGATCGGACCCACTGGAACTCGGCCAATCTCGCGCCAATGGATCCGGTAACGCTTGGCCTTTGCAGCCAGATTGATCTCGACCTGGAAGTCGAAAAGGCCTCCAAGGGCCGTCCGTTGCCGACCGAGGCAGAACTGGGTGCGACGCTGCAATCGGCCAGCGACACAGAGCACTATATCGGCAGTGATCATGGCGCAGAAGAGAAGGAAATCGATGCGGATGCGGTCTTCGCAAAGCTGAAGTCTCTCAAGTCCGATCAGCCTCAGGACGAAGACGAGGACTGATATTCTCCATCTGCTTTGAATTGATTGAAGGCCCCGGCAATATCAGTGCCGGGGCCTTATTGATATCACGCAGTCTCTGCCATTCCGTGCTGCTGGAGAACGGCAGTGATCTCGTCGAGAATCGCCGGATCGTCAATGGTCGCCGGCATCTTCCAGGGCAATCCATCGGCGATTTTCTGCATGGTTCCACGCAAGATCTTGCCGGAGCGGGTTTTCGGCAGCCGCTCGACAATCATCACATTCTTGAAGGCAGCCACTGGGCCGATCTCGTCTCGAATGAGCTGTATGATTTCACGTGAAACGATCGCTTGGTCGCGCGAGACGCCCTTCTTCAACACAAGAAATCCGCAAGGGACCTGCCCCTTGAGAGAATCGGCGATGCCGACCACTGCACATTCCGCCACATCAGGATGCGTTGCCAACACCTCCTCCATCGCGCCGGTCGAGAGACGGTGACCCGCGCAATTGATGATGTCATCGGTTCGCGCCATGACGAACAGGTAACCGTCCTCATCGATCAGACCCGCATCCGATGTCTTGTAATAGCCCGGGAACTCCTCAAGGCAGGACGTACGGAAGCGCTCGTCGGCATTCCAGAACGTCACCAAGGCCCCGGGCGGCAACGGCAGCTTCACAACGATATTGCCGAGCGTGCCATCGGCGACGGGATGCCCTTCATCATCAAGAACCTCCACCGCATATCCCGGCATGCACACCGCCGGAGACCCGTATTTGACCGGGAGAAGCCCAAGCCCGTACGGGTTGGCAGAAATCGGCCATCCGGTTTCCGTTTGCCACCAATGGTCGATCACCGGCACACCGAGCGCGCGCTCAGCCCATTTGATCGTTTCGGTATCGGCCCTTTCACCGGCCAGATAAAGCGCTCGGAAGCCGGAGAGGTCGTATTTCTGAACGAAGTCTGCCTCCGGATCGTCACGGCGAATGGCCCGGAATGCGGTTGGCGCCGTAAAAAGCGTCTTCACGTTATGCTCGGCGATCACCCGCCAATATGTGCCGGCATCCGGGGTCCCTATGGGCTTTCCTTCAAACAGGATGGTTGTGTTGCCGGCCAGCAAGGGGCCATAGACGATATAGGAATGTCCAACGACCCAACCGATATCGGATGCGGCCCAGAATACCTCACCCGGCTTTACGCCAAAGATGTTCTCCATGCTCCAGTGTAGCGCCACCATGTGCCCGCCATTGTCACGGACCACCCCTTTGGGCTCGCCTGTCGTGCCGGAGGTGTAGAGAATATAGAGCGGATCGGTGGCCAGAACCGGCACACAAGGCACGTCGGCGCCCAACAATTTCTCCGCTTCAATTGCCTGCGCGAGATCCACATCGCCGTGCTCGTAACGCAAAGGCGCATGCAACTCGTCGCGCTGAAGAATAAAGCTGTAATTCGGCTTCGTCTTGGCAAGGTCAATGGCGTGATCGAGCAGAGGCTTGTAAGGCACCACGCGCCCGGGCTCCAGGCCGCAGCTGGCGCTGATAACCGCCTTTGCCTGGCAATCATCGATACGCGTTGCCAGTTCATGCGCGGCGAAACCGCCGAAAACCACGGAATGCACAGCACCGATGCGCGCGCAGGCCAGCATCGAGAACACCGCCTCGGGGATCATCGGCATATAGATGATCACACGGTCACCCTTACTGATGCCGTGGTTGACCAGAACAGCTGCGATCGCCTGAACCTCTTCAAGCATCGCATCATAGGTGAAATGGGTCTTCGCGCCTGTCATCGGGCTATCGTAGATGAGCGCTTCTTGAGCACCGCGACCGGCTGCAATATTTCGGTCCAGGCAGTTGTGGCAGGTATTTGTCTCAGCGCCGACAAACCAGCGACCATAGACACCCGCGCTTTCGTCCAGCACCTTTTCCGCCGGCTTGAACCAGTCGAGGTTTTCAGCCGCCTCAGCCCAGAATTGTTCAGGCGCATCACGCCATGATTCATAGACGTCGCGATATCGTGACTGCATGGTTTCCTCCCCAGAAAACAAAGGATGTCTCATCCTCCGTCGTCATCTTAGCCGGGGTGAAGCCTCGCTGAAAAGCCAGACGAAAGCGGTACACGTATCAAATAGTGCGGAATATACGCTCAGCGTGCACCGAAGATAGCAGAACCGACACGAACACTGGTGGCGCCGAACTCGATGGCCGTCTCGAAATCACCGGACATGCCCATGGAAAGACGTTCTACACCGCAGTCTTTTGCGATCTTGGCGAGCAATGCAAAATGAGGGCCGGGGTTTTCATCAACAGGTGGTATGCACATCAGACCTTCAATCTGAAGCCCCAGTTCGTCCCGACATAAAGTCACGAATTCAGCTGTCTTGTCCGGCTCGATGCCGGCTTTCTGTGGTTCGAGCCCGGTATTGACCTGGACATAACAGCGCAAGTGGCGATCCTGACGCTTCATTTCCTCAGCAAGCGCACGCGCGATCTTTTCCCTGTCCACTGTCTCGATGACATCGAACAGTGCGACAGCGTCCGCCGCCTTGTTGGACTGCAAAGGGCCGATCAGATGAAGGTCGATGCCAGCAGTCTCGGCCTTCAGCTCGGGCCACTTCGCTTGCGCTTCCTGCACTCGGTTCTCGCCGAATACACGCTGCCCACAGGCAATGACCGGTCTGATCGCATCCGCATCGAATGTCTTCGACACAGCAACGAGTTCCACCGAACCCTCGTCGCGTTTCGACCTGTCAGCCGTCTTGGCGATCCGTTCGCGAACTTCGGAGAGTCTTTCTTCAATCGTCATATTTCAATTCCGTCATTTTGACCTATCTAGGGCTGACATCCATTACCATTCACCGCCAGGATGCCAAAGCCCGTTTGAGGACCTCTTAAACTTGACGCTTGGGCGGTTTCATGGTGAAGGTCTCGCCAACTTCCCCTTATCCCGGAATAGCATGACATGAGCAGCGAACGTTATAATCCTCGTGATGCCGAGCCCCGATGGCAGGCCAAGTGGTCGGATGCCGGCGTCTTCACGACCGACAACAGCGATCCACGGGAAAAATATTACGTCCTTGAGATGTTCCCCTATCCATCGGGACGCATCCATATGGGCCACGTTCGCAACTACGCCATGGGTGATGTCGTGGCGCGCTACAAGCGCGCCCGCGGCTTTAACGTGTTGCACCCCATGGGATGGGACGCATTCGGTATGCCCGCAGAGAACGCCGCGATGCAGAACAATGTCCATCCCAAGGACTGGACCTACCAGAATATCGCAACCATGCGTACCCAGCTGAAGTCGATGGGCCTCTCGCTCGACTGGTCGCGAGAATTCGCAACATGCGATGTCGAATACTATCAGCAGCAGCAGCACCTGTTCCTCGACATGATGGAAAAGGGCCTGGTCTACCGCAAGCAATCCAAGGTCAACTGGGACCCGGTCGACCATACGGTGCTGGCCAATGAGCAGGTCATCGATGGTCGCGGCTGGAGATCTGGCGCGCTGGTGGAACAGCGTGAATTGACCCAGTGGTTCTTCAAGATCACCGATTTCAGCCAGGATCTGCTGGATTCGCTGGATGATCTCGATCACTGGCCCGAAAAGGTCCGATTGATGCAGAAGAACTGGATCGGTCGCTCCGAAGGACTGACCCTGCGCTGGGAGATCACGCCTGCATCTGCACCGGCCGGCTTCTCGGAATTGTCTGTTTACACCACTCGCCCGGACACCCTATTTGGCGCATCTTTCATGGCGATTGCCGCAGACCACCCGCTGGCCCGGTCCGTCGCCGAAAACAATGCCGAGATCGCTGCATTCTGCGATGAGTGCCGCCGTGCCGGTACCTCCTTGGCCGCCCTGGAAACGGCGGAAAAGAAGGGTATGGACACCGGAGTGCGGGTCAAGCATCCGTTCGATCCAGAATGGGAACTGCCGGTATACATCGCCAATTTCGTCCTGATGGATTACGGCACAGGCGCCATCTTCGGCTGCCCGTCCGGAGACCAGCGCGATCTGGACTTTGCACGTAAATATGACCTGCCTGTCGTAGCCGTGGTCATGCCGAAAGACGCCAACGCCGACACGTTCGAGGTTGGTGACACCGCCTATGACGGCGACGGCGTCATGATCAATTCACGTTTCCTCAATGGCCTCTCCACCGATGAAGCTTTCCAGACGGTAGCCGACAAATTGTCGGAGACGAGACTGAATGGACAAGCGCAGGGCGAACGCAAGGTACAGTTCCGCCTGCGCGACTGGGGCGTCTCACGCCAACGTTATTGGGGCTGCCCGATCCCGGTCATTCATTGCGAGGACTGCGGTGTCGTACCGGTTCCGAAATCAGATCTTCCGGTCAAACTTCCAGATGATGTGACTTTCGACGTTCCTGGCAATCCGCTGGACCGCCATGCCACGTGGCGCCATGTCGATTGCCCGGTCTGCAGCAAACCTGCGCGGCGGGAAACCGACACGATGGATACCTTCGTCGATTCGAGCTGGTACTACACCCGCTTTACCGCACCGTGGGAAGCCAATCCGACGGATCCGGCTGTTGCGGATCACTGGTTGCCGGTGGATCAGTATATCGGCGGTATCGAGCATGCGATCCTGCACCTGCTCTATTCGCGCTTCTTTACCCGCGCCATGCGTGAAACCGGTCATGTCAGCCTCTCTGAGCCTTTCAAGGGCCTCTTCACGCAGGGCATGGTGGTTCATGAAACCTATCGTCTGGGCTCGGGTTCCAACGGCCAGTGGGTTGCCCCGGCAGATATCCGGATCGAGGAGACCGATGGCACCCGTCGGGCTTTCATGCTGGAAGGCGGCTCAGAAGTCGAGATCGGCTCCATCGAGAAGATGTCCAAGTCGAAAAAGAATGTGGTCGACCCGGATGATATCCTGGCCTCCTATGGAGCCGACACTGCGCGCTTCTTCGTATTGTCTGACTCTCCGCCGGAACGGGATGTGATCTGGTCCGAGGCTGGCGTCGAAGGGGCACACCGCTTCGTCCAGCGTGTCTGGCGCGTGATCTCCGAAGCTGCCGCTCAATTAAAGACGGTAGAGCGGAATCCGGCTAAGGATGGCGATGCTCTGGCATTGTCACAGGCCGCGCACAAAACGCTGAAGGCCGTTGGCGAAGATCTCGACAAGCTGTCCTTCAACAAGGCGATCGCCCGCATCTATGAGTTCGTGAACATGCTGGCGCCGGCGCTCGGCAAGGTTGCCGCCGGCAAGGATGTGACGCCCGACTATATCGCGGCAACACGCGATGCCACAGAGATCCTCATCCAGATCATCGCGCCCATGGTGCCGCATCTGGCGGAAGAATGCTGGAAGGTACTGGGCAATGGCGGCATTGTCGCGCAGACCGCTTGGCCGATCTTCGATCCTGCTCTCGTGGTCGAAAACGAGATCGTCCTGCCAATTCAGGTCAACGGAAAGAAACGTGCTGAATTGACAATCGCGCGCGATGCGAACCAGAATGAGGTCGAACAGGCCGTTTTGGCGCTCGACGCGATCAAAACCTTGCTCAACGGCCAGCAGCCGAAGAAGATTATTGTTGTACCTCAAAGGATTGTGAACCTTGTCGTCTAGTTCGATTGCGGCCTGGTTTGGCCGATCAGCCTCCGCCGGCATTGTCGCTGCCCTGGTGATCCTTTCCGGTTGTCAGGTACAGCCGCTCTATAGTGAAACATCACCGGCCGCGCACAGCCTCGGATCGATAGCCTTCTCCGATGCCAAGGACCGCGTCTCCCAGGAGGTGCGCAATCACCTGATCTTCCTGACTGCCGGTGGGGCAGGGGAACCGGCCAATCCGGAATACCGGGTGGACCTGCGTGTCAAGACCGTGTCGTCAGGCGTCCTGTTGGAACGCTCCTCCGATACAGCGAAAGCTGGCCGCGTCGTCGTGTCTGCAGACTACACCGTAACACGGACGGGCGATGCGACCGTTCTTCGGGCAGGTCACCGCCAGGCGGTTGCGCTTGTCGATTATCCCGCGCAGGAATTTGCAAAGCTCCGCGCCATACGTGATGCCGAAAACCGTGCTGCGAGGCAGCTGGCTGAACTCATTCGCGCAGACCTTGCTGCCGTTCTTGGTCGTTGATCATCAGAGCGAGCCATGTGACGCGGCTGACCGCCGAGCCAACGACTCTGGACCTTTGATCGCAAATGACCGAGATAAAATCCCACGAATATGACGGGTTCCTGAAAGGATCAGCGCGCAGCTATCGCCTGTTCATCCTGTACGGTCCCGACAGAGGTCTTGTGTCCGAACGCGCAGTCCAGCTTGCCGCGGTCACCGGCGTGCCTCTTGACGACCCGTTTGCCCTCATCCGCCTCGATGCAACAGACCTGCAGGGTGACCCCGGCAGGCTCCTCGACGAGACCGGTTCGATAGGCCTCTTCGGCGGCGAAAAGCTGATCTGGCTTCGTGCCGGTGGCACGGAAAAAGCCCTCACAGATGCCGTCGACCAGCTCGCCAAGGGGACGCTTGAAGGATCATTTGTAATCATCGAGGCCGGTGACTTGAAAAAAGGTGCCGCACTGCGCCGGATTGGTGAATCCTCCCGCATCTGTGCACAGATTGCCTGCTATCAGGACGATGCCCGATCCCTCAATGCCCTGATTGACTCTGAGCTTGGACAGACAGGCCAGCGAATCACGCCGGCAGCGCGCGACATGCTGGTCTCCTCACTTGGCGGAGACCGCATCGCGTCGCGCAACGAGATCAACAAGCTGCTTTTATACTGCCTCAATCTGCCACAAATCGACCTGGAGCACGTGGTCGAGATCATTGGGGATGCCAGCGCCATATCGGTCGATGAAGCCGTCGACGCCGTCCTGAAGGGCGACCGCGAAGGTTTCCTGCATGCCACAAATAAGATCGTGAGCTCAAAGACACCTGTATTCCTGTTGCTGCAAGCCTGTCTGAGGCAATTTCAGCAACTGGATGTGATGAAGACAGAAATGGAAGACAAACGGCTGCAGGCAGGCCAGGCAATGCAGACCTTGGGCCGTGGCATTCACTTCAAGCGCAAACCGGTGGTCGAACGTGCCTTGCGAAACTGGACCAGCACCGATCTGGCCAAAGAAACCTCAAGGATGCTGAGCGCTATCTTGCTGTGCCGGCAACGGCCACAGCTGGAAGACGATATAGCCATGCAGACGCTTCTGTCGACGACATTGCAGTCCGCACGGCGCAATCGATAGCCAGCTAAATCAAACCCGGCCTTCAAGAAGGCGGCAGATTTCCTCTAGTTGTTCCAGTGACTTATAAGCAATCTTGATTTGCCCACCTTCGCCCTTGTGGTTGATCACCACAGACAGACCGAGGCTATCCGACAGACTGCGTTCCAGCGCGACCGTATCGGAATCCTTCTCCACTTTCGGCTGTGCGCCCGTCGAGGGTTCGTTCTCCGCGCGAATATGATTCTGTGCCAGGCGTTCCGCGTCGCGGACTGAGAGTCCCTTGGAGGTAATAGTCTTGGCCAAACCGACGGGATCCGACGTCGAGACGAGGGCGCGGGCATGACCAGCCGACAGGCTCCCGCCCGCAAGCATCTCACGAACGGGTTCCGGCAGTTTCAAGAGACGCAGGCTGTTGGCCACGTGACTGCGGCTCTTGCCGATCACTTCGCCCAGATCGTTCTGCGTATATCCGTAGTCAGCAATCAGCTGCTCATAGCCCAGAGCTTCTTCCAGCGGGTTGAGATCCTGCCGCTGAACATTTTCAACGATTGCCAACTCAAGCGCGGTCTTGTCATCGACGTCGCGAACAATCACCGGAATTTCAACCAGGCCGGCAAGCTGTGCGGCCCGCCAACGACGCTCCCCCGCGATAATCTCGAAACGGTCCTTCTCCCGCGTTCTCACAACAACGGGCTGCACAATGCCGTGCTGACGAACGGAACCCGCAAGATCCTGCAACTCGCTCTCATCGAAATAACGACGCGGGTTGCGCGGATTGCGCGATACAAATTCGATGGGAACCGTGCGATCCGCCGAAATCACCGAGGCATTGTCGGCAGATTGCGTCGGTTGATCCATCTCACCGATCAAGGCGGCGAGGCCACGACCGAGGCGGCGTTTCGAAATATCGTCGTTCATACTAAACTCACTTTTGCAGATGCACGCTCAATCACGCGGCAGCCTTCCGCTGACGTTCCCGCTGTATCACCTCGGAGGCAAGTTGAAGATAGGCTTGGCTACCTGCACACTTCAAATCGTAGAGGATCGCCGGCTTGCCGTAAGAGGGTGCCTCGGACACCCGAACATTTCTCGGGATAAGCGTATGATAGACCTTCTCGCCGAGATGCGTTCGCACATCAGATACCACCTGCTGCGCGAGGTTGTTTCGCGCATCATACATCGTCAAAACGATGCCCTGGATATCGATAGCGGGATTTACGCTACGTCGAACCTGATTGATTGTTTCCAGCAGCTGGCTAAGACCCTCAAGCGCAAAGAATTCACACTGAAGCGGCACAAGGACGGAATGTGCAGCCGCCATTGCGTTCATCGTCAACAGGTTGAAGGATGGCGGGCAATCCAGAAGAATATAGGAATATTCAGCGGCACTTGCCTCTTGCAACGATTTCTTCAGACGGAATACGCGGTCTGCCTGCTGCGAAATTTCCATTTCAAGACCAAGCAAATCGAGCGTAGACGGCACAATGGCGAGATTGGGCACAGCCGTCTGGATCGCCGCCTGGGCCACCGTATGACTACCGATCAGAAGGTCATAGGACGAATGCGTACGATCTCTGCGATCGATACCAAGTCCAGTACTGGCATTGCCCTGGGGATCGAGGTCGACGATCAGGACTTTCTCACCGATCGCAGCGAGCGCCGTTGCCAGATTGATAGCGGTTGTTGTCTTACCAACGCCGCCTTTCTGGTTTGCAATAGTGATAATTCGGTTCTTGTCACTGGCCATGCCGCACCTGACTACAGTTAAACCCTACGCGAAAGACCGGTAATTTCCAGGATAAAGGAATCCGCCTCGATGGCGCTAGGATGTATTACCAGATCGAAGCGCCAGCGGTCACGCGCTTTGTCGACTTCTGCTACGTAATCCCGGCCTTTATGGAAGAAACACCGCGTATTTTCTTGCGCCTCTACCCATGGGATACTGAAACCCAATAATTTGTCGAGATCAGCGACGGCGCGCGCAGAAATAGCGTCGCAAGAAGGCAGTTTTTTTACGGCATCTTCAATGCGGCTGGTATGGACAGCTCCTCGAGCGCCAGTTTCCAACAACGCAGTCCGCAAAAACGCAGCCTTCTTGTGGTTGCTCTCGACCAGATCCACCCATCCGGCGTCGGACTCTGCCAAGAGAATGGCGGTAATGATCCCCGGAAAACCGCCCCCACTTCCAAGATCGATCCATTGTTTCGGTTGGGATACAATCTTCATCAGTTGAGCGCTGTCGGCAATATGCCGGGTCTGCAAATCACCCTTTGTTGAAGGCGCGACAAGATTGATTCGTGCAGCCCACTTCTGAAAGAGTTCTGAAAAATGCTGAAGCCTCTCAAACGTTTCACGTGAAACAGTGCGCCCCAAAACATTTTCAAGGTATTTTCTATCCATTGACAGTAATACCTCCTCTACCGCCCGCCGATTTCTGCAACAAACCAATAACAAGCGCGACCGCTGCCGGTGTAACGCCATCTATCTTCGAGAGCTGCGAAATGTTCTGAGGTCTATACTTCGACAGCTTCTGCTGCATTTCAATCGAGAGGCCTGGCAAACCTTCAAACTGAAAATCCACCGGAATGACCCGATTTTCTTCACGCCGTGTACGCTCGATATCATCGGCCTGCCGATCAAGATAGACAGCATATGTCGCAGTATTCTCAAGAGCCTCGACCACACAAGGCTCTATCGTCGCCAACTCTGGTAATGCTGAAGCCAGATCGGCGAAGCTGACCGCAGGGTATGACAGAAGCTCCATGGCCGATCTGCGTCGTCCATCTTGATTCACGTCCAGACCGATGCGCCGCGCGTCAGAAGGCGTGAGGGAAAGCGATGATAGGATAGCTCTGCCTGCTTCGTAGCTGGACGAGTATTGTCGAAACTTTTCCGATCTTGCTGTTTTGACGCAGCCGAGCTCCACCCCAATGGGCGTCAGACGCAAGTCTGCATTATCGGCCCTTAATGTCAGACGGTACTCAGCGCGCGACGTAAACATTCTATAGGGCTCCAGAACGCCCCGTGACGTCAAATCATCAATCATCACACCGATATAGGAATTGGTACGCGAAAACACATATCCATCCTGACCGGATACAAATCGTGCAGCGTTGATGCCGGCAACCAATCCCTGGGCTCCGGCCTCTTCATAACCGGTAGTGCCATTGATCTGACCTGCCAAAAACAGACCCTTCAAGGCGCGCAACTCCAAAGTCGGTTCCAGCTGCCGCGGATCTATGTAGTCATACTCAATCGCATAGCCTGGTTGGAGAATGGTGACATTCTCAAGTCCCGGGATGGTGTGAATGAACTCGCCCTGCACATCCTCAGGTAAAGACGTCGAAATTCCATTGGGGTAGACTGTATGATCCTCAAGGCCCTCAGGCTCGAGGAAGATCTGATGGCCGTCTCGATCACCGAAGCGCTGGATCTTGTCCTCAATTGAAGGGCAATAACGCGGTCCAATGCCTTCGATCTGCCCGGAATACATTGCCGATCGATGCATGTTATCACGAATGACCCGATGTCCGGCTTCCGTTGTCCGGGTGACACCACAATCAATTTGCCGATTGGTAATAGCATCGGTCATGAAGGAGAACGGTACCGGTTCATCATCCGCGCTCTGCCGGTCCAATGACTGCCAATCAATAGTACGACCGTCCAGACGCGCCGGCGTACCTGTCTTCAGGCGGCCGAGATCGAGACCCAATAGCGACAGACGTTCACTCAAGCCAAGTGATGGCGCCTCTCCCATTCGGCCAGCCGGTATCTTTCGATCGCCAATATGAATAAGCCCGTTCAGAAAGGTACCTGTTGTCAGCACCACCGCCCGGGCTTCGATTGTCCGTCCATCTCTCAGGCAAACGCCTGTAAGAACCCCTGACTTGACCTGCAGATCAAAGACATCACCCTCAATCACTTGAAGATTATTCGTTTCGGCAACGGCGTTCTGCACCGCGCTTTTGTAAAGTGACCGGTCAGCCTGCGTCCTGGGTCCGCGCACAGCCGGACCCTTTTTTCGATTAAGCAGCCGAAACTGGATCCCGCCTTTGTCTGCGCAAACACCCATCAGCCCGTCGAGAGCGTCAATCTCACGCACAAGATGTCCCTTGCCCAAACCACCAATGGCGGGATTACAAGACATGGCGCCGATAGTATCCGCCCTGTGCGTGATCAGGACCGTCTCCGCGCCAGTTCTGGCAGCGGCAGCGGCTGCTTCTGTGCCCGCATGGCCGCCACCAATTACAATGACGTCAAATTTATCGGTCATCTTTTCTCTCCAGAACAACAAACAGATTGCTCGAACGCACTGAGTGTTTCACGTGAATCATTTTCCAACACAAAACTCGGAGAAGATCGAACCCAATAACGTTTCGACATCGATTCGACCGGTCAATCGACCAATCGCGTCTCCGGCATTTCTGAGATATTCCGCTCGCACCTCTAATGCAAACTCTTCACCGCTAAGGGCTTGGTCTACAGCAGCATACACGTCACGCACGTGTTCAGCTTGCCTCAATCGGGCCGGCAGCATTCCCATCTCATGTCCGACATCGGCAACGATTGCCCTCCGCAATGCATCCAGCAATGTATCCAACCCAGATGAGTTCATTGTCGATATGATAACATCATAGCTGCAGCTCTCGGACGCTGCTGCATGTGCATCGCTTTTCGTTCCGACAGACAATAACGGAACCGAAATGTTTAGATCGGCCGCATCCATTGGTCTCCGGCCGATTTCAGACAGGCTCAAGACAAGGTTGCACTGTTCGAGCAGCGAGGTCGCCCGTCTGATGCCCTCAAGCTCAATCGCATCCGCAGTCTCGCGCAGACCAGCGGTGTCATACAATTGAACAGCATAACCATCAATATCCAGATCGCATTGAATGATATCGCGTGTTGTCCCCGCATGCTCCGTCACTATGGCTACATCACGTCTCGCTAAGGCGTTTAAAAGACTGGATTTTCCGGCATTCGGCGGGCCGATGATCGCCACCTTGAACCCATCACGGATGATTTCGCCGACATGGAATTGGCCAAGATGCCGTGCGATCTCAGCTCTCAATCCCTTCAGCTCATCCCAGATTTGATCACTAACCGAACCAGGAATGTCACCCTCATCCGAAAAGTCGAGCTCTGCCTCTATGAGCGCGCGAGACCGAATCAGTTGCGCGCGCCAAGCAGAGTAGAGCTCTGACAGATGACCGCCGCTCTGTTCCAGGGCCAACCGTCGCTGCATCTCGGTCTCAGCCGTGATCAGATCTGACAGCCCTTCAATCTCTACCAGATCCAGTTTGCCGTTTTCGAATGCCCGGCGTGAAAACTCACCGGCTTCCGCCATCCGGCAACCCGGATACTCGGAAATTGCCGCCAACAGCGCTCTAACGACGGCTTTGCCCCCATGAACCTGGAATTCGACGCTGTCTTCGCCCGTAAAGGAACGCGGAGCTCGAAATACCAGGATCAGTGCCTGATCGATGGGTAAACCATCACGGGAACGAATCGTTTTGAGGGTCGCAAGCCGATCTCTGGGAATGGACCCTGCAAGCTCATGACAAACATCCAATGATGCAGGTCCACTCACACGGATTACTGCCACCCCTGACGGTAACCCACCGCTGGAAAGGGCAAAGATTGTATCCCGTTCCGTCATGATCTCTTATTACGCTCCAGAACCAAAAAGCATCAACGTCATGACGCATTGAACATTCAAAACGACAATGGCGGAACGGACATATAATTGCCCGCTCCGCCACATCTCGACATCCCAAAAGGAATGGTATCAGGTATTCATCGAGTCGAAGAAATCACCATTGGTCTTGGTCTGCTTCAATTTGTCGATCAGGAACTCGATGGCATCAGTGGTGCCCATCGGTGCCAGAATACGACGCAGCACGAAGATCTTCTGCAGATCCTGACGTGGCACGAGCAGGTCTTCCTTACGTGTGCCGGACTTGAGAATATCCATCGACGGGAAGATACGCTTGTCAGCCACCTTGCGGTCGAGAACGATTTCCGAGTTACCAGTACCCTTGAATTCTTCAAAGATAACTTCATCCATACGGCTACCGGTATCGATTAGCGCCGTGGCGATAATGGTGAGCGAGCCACCTTCTTCAATGTTACGGGCAGCACCAAAGAAACGCTTTGGACGCTGCAGCGCATTGGCATCCACACCACCGGTCAGAACCTTGCCGGAGGAGGGCACAACGGTGTTGTAAGCACGACCGAGGCGCGTAATGGAATCCAGCAGAATGACAACGTCTCGCCCGTGCTCGACCAAACGTTTGGCCTTCTCGATCACCATTTCGGCAACCTGAACGTGGCGCACAGCCGGCTCATCGAATGTCGAGGAGACAACTTCGCCGCGCACGGAGCGCTGCATGTCGGTCACTTCTTCTGGCCGCTCATCAATGAGCAGCACGATCAGATAGCATTCCGGATGATTGGCCGTAATCGAATGGGCGATGTTCTGAAGCAGAACCGTCTTACCGGTACGTGGTGGCGCAACAATCAATCCACGCTGGCCCTTGCCAAGAGGAGCAACAAGATCGATGACGCGAGCGGAAAGATCCTTCGATGTCGGAATTTCGAGTTCCATCTTGAAGCGCTCATCCGGATAGAGAGGCGTCAGATTGTCGAAATGCACCTTGTGGCGGATCTTCTCAGGATCTTCGAAATTGATCGTGTTGACCTTCAGGAGGGCAAAGTAACGCTCGCCTTCCTTCGGTCCGCGGATTGGCCCTTCAACCGTATCACCGGTCTTGAGCGAGAACCGCCTGATCTGTGACGGTGAGATATAGATATCATCCGGGCCTGGCAGATAGTTGGCGTTCGCGGAACGTAGAAAACCGAAGCCATCCTGAAGAACTTCAACGACTCCTTCTCCGATGATCTCGACATCCTGGCTGGCGAGCATCTTGAGGATCGCAAACATGAGCTCCTGCTTGCGCATTGTGCTCGCATTTTCAACTTCAAGAGATTCGGCAAAGGCCAGAAGATCTGTCGGAGATTTGCTTTTAAGTTCTTGTAGCTTCATTTCAGCCATGAAGGGGACCACGTTCAGTTCTGCTGGGAAAGGCGTGCGATGTGGAATTCAATGCGATTTTTGGAACCGCATAATACAGAAAGCAACACATGCCACGAAGATGAGATGTGCGGAAAATAGCGATTTCAACCGCATACCGCAAGGTAAAAAGGAAAATGCGTTGATTTTATGCAACCGCATCGAAAATCAGCTCAAAACGGTTTCACAATTACCATTATCACGATGAAAATCATCAAAATCGTCGGAATCTCGTTGGCCAGCCGCCAAAAACGGGCGTTCTTGATGTAACGACCCTGCTCAAACGCAGTCACGGCTTTGGCGAAATAAACATGCGTCGCGGTCAGCAGGACCACAGCCAGCAACTTCGCATGCAGCCAACCGCCGCTGAAGCCGTAGATATCCCAAGCGATGAACAGTCCAAACAGCCAGGATAGGATCATGGCCGGTGTCATGATGATCCGCATCAGCCGCTTTTCCATCATGCTGAAGGTGCGCGCCTGGTCTGACTCCGGCTGACTGTCTATGTGGTAGATGAAGAGCCGCGGCAGATAGAGCATGCCGGCCATCCAGGAAATCACTGCAATGACGTGCAGCGATTTGATCCAGAGATAGCGCGTCCCTGGATCCATGAACATCAAACCGACTGCAGCAGCGACAAAGACGGTGAGCGCAATTCCGGCCCGCAGAGCAACACGACTGCCAGATTTGCGTTCGCCGTCCACGGTCATTGCCCGTAGCTCCGTACGCGCTCGACAAGCGTCGTCACGTTTGCCGGATCGGCCTGTGGGGTAATGCCGTGGCCGAGATTGAAGATCAGCGGACCATTGCCCAACTTGTCAAGAATACGATCGATGCCGTCTACCAAGGCCTGACCGCCCGCCACCACACGCATTGGGTCGAGGTTACCCTGGATGGGGCCGTCTTTCTGCAACTCTGCCGCAAACTCGAGCGGGACTGCCCAATCCAAACCGATCGCGTCCGCGCCGGTTTTCCTGCGATAATCTTTCAACAGCACGCCGGCGCCCTTAGCAAACGCAATTATCTTTGCCGATGGACGCCTGGATCGAACGATGTCGATCATCCGCGAAACGGGCTTCACACAGAACTTTTCAAACTCATCTTCGCCAAGCACGCCTGCCCAAGAGTCGAAAATCTGCACGGCGTCGGCGCCAGCATCAATCTGTGCAACCAGATAATCGGCCGAAATTTCAGCCAGCAGCGACAGCAGATGCTCAAATGCTTCCGGATGCCGATAGGCAAATAAACGCGCCGGCGCTTGATCAGGCGTTCCATGCCCGGCAATCATGTAGGTCGCGACAGTCCACGGAGCTCCGCAAAAACCAAGAAGCGTTGTTTCCTCAGGCAGCTCCCTGCGCAAGCGTCCAACTGTTTCCATGACAGGGGCCAGATAGTCGATGGCTCTACTTCCATCGAGTGTGTGGATCGTCGCCTCGTCAATGGGATCCATCTCCGGACCCTTACCTTCCGTGAAACGAACATTGCGTTTCAACGCATCGGGAATAACCAGAATATCGGAAAACAGGATAGCGGCATCAAATCCATATCGACGAATTGGCTGGTGTGTCACTTCCGTTGCAAAGTCCGGTGTGTAGCAAAGATTGAGGAAGCTCCCGGCCTTGGCTCGTGTTTCCCGATATTCCGGGAGGTAACGTCCGGCTTGTCTCATGAGCCAGACCGGTGGTGGCATCACCACCTGGCCATTGAGAACTTCGAGCATCTTACGACGTTTCTGGGTCACCACCACTTACTTTCAATAAAATAAAGAGAATCTGATTCTTCTTTTATTTCTAAGAGTCGGTGACTATCAAGGATTAACAATGTCGCACATTTCCTCCCCATCCTCGAATTCACCCACAGGCTTGCAATTCATTCGCGTGCAAAGAGATGATAAAATGGGGAAACGTCAAAAGTCGTTATATTTCACAAAGACTTAGTGCTTTCCGCTATATTCCCCCAACTGTGGATAAGCTGTGGAGTGCCTATAGCAACTCTATCTTATCCCCAGGACCCACATGACCCGATAACGTGAAGCAGACAGAGAGCACCATGTGGATAAACCGGTGGGTTATCCCGAGCCGGAACCACGACGTTGATGGTCGAGCTTGTTGTCCCGTGTTTTCAACAGCCCCAGGAGAAAAACGTGGAGAACAAGAAACTTTTCTTTCATCTGCACCTCATTTCTGACTCCACGGGAGAAACACTCATTTCCGCCGGTCGCGCAGCCGCGGCGCAATTTCAGTCCAGTGCGGCGATAGAGCATGTCTATCCGCTCATCCGTACCCGCCGACAGCTCGAACCCGTTCTGGAAGCCATAGATCAGAAACCCGGCATCGTGCTTTACACAGTCGTTGACAGAGAGCTTGCCGATCTCATCGACGAGCGATGCAAGGCCATGAGTGTGCCAAGCGTTAACGTGCTTGAACCCGTGATGGTGACATTTCAGACTTATCTCGGTGCACCGTCCAAGCGAAGGGTAGGGGCGCAACACGCGCTCAACTCTGAATATTTCGCGCGGATCGAAGCCCTCAATTACACCATGGATCATGATGATGGTCAGATGTCTGATGATTATGAAGAGGCTGATGTTCTGATCATTGGCATCAGCCGCACCTCGAAAACGCCAACCAGCATCTATCTCGCCAACCGAGGTATCAAGACGGCAAACCTGCCGATCGTTGAAGGCGTGCCATTACCCGCCAGTGTCCTTGAGGCGAAGAGACCTTTGATTGTGGGGTTGATTGCGACCAGCGATCGGATCTCGCAAGTCAGAGAAAACCGGGAACTGGGAGCCACCGGGGGCTTCGACAAGAGCCACTATACGGACAGGGCAACGATTGCCGAAGAGCTGAAATATGCCCGAGCCCTCTGCGCTCGATATAACTGGCCCATTATTGATGTCACGCGCCGGTCTATTGAAGAGACAGCTGCCGCCATCGTTGCCCTGCGGCTGAAGCTGCGCTAAGGCCGTTCCTGCCGCTAGCCTAATGGAAAATCACGATGAGCCGAATGTTGATACTGGCCTCCACAAGCCCCTTCCGGAAATCATTGCTGCAGAATGCCGGCATTAGCTTTTCGACAGAAGCCCCAGGCGTTGATGAGCGGGCGATAGAGGAAGCCAATGGTCTGGCTTCAATGTCTGCCTCAGACGTGGCAATCGAACTGGCAAAAGCCAAGGCGCTGGCAGTGAGCAGAAGACACCCCGATGCACTCGTCATCGGCTGTGACCAGACAATGTCACTTGGGGATAGGGCCTATCACAAACCGTCAGATAGAGGCATGGCTCGACGTCAGCTCATGGAATTGCGTGGACGGACCCATTGCCTCAATAGCGGTATTGTCATCGCCTCCGGTGGAAATGTGCTGTGGCAACAGGTTGAGACAGCTCGTCTTTCCATGAGAAATTTTTCGGAATCGTTTGTTGATCTGTATCTCGATCGTGTTGGCGACAGCGTCTTGCAGAGCGTCGGCGGCTATCAGTTGGAAGCCGAGGGCATCCAGCTATTTGACAAGGTGGATGGCGATTATTTCACGATCATTGGTTTGCCGTTGATCCCGCTGCTCGACAAATTGCGGGACCTGGGAGAATTGCATGCATGATTCACGTGAAACATTCTTAATGAAAGCTTTCGTTGCCGGCTATCCGATTAAGCATTCGCGGTCGCCGCTCATTCATAGATACTGGCTGGGTCAGCTGGGAATTGCCGGCGACTATGAAGCGGTAGCGGTCGAAGTCACAGATTTCGCCTCCTTTATTGCAAATCTCAAGTCGGGCGAATCCGGCTACCGGGGTGGCAATATTACCATCCCGCACAAGGAATCCGCCTTCCTTCTCGCTGACCGTTGTGACGATTTGGCCATGGAACTGGGCGCCGTTAACACCCTGTGGCTGGAAGATGGGATACTCTGCGCCACCAATTCGGACGGCATCGGTTTCGTTCGCAATCTCGACGAGCGCAGCCCCGGCTGGGATCAATGTAAGACCGCCGTCGTACTCGGGGCGGGCGGAGCAAGCCGCGCGATCATCCAGTCGCTTCGCGAGCGCGGTATTGCAAATATCCATGTGGTCAACCGAACTGCGCAACGCGCTATCGAGTTGGCAGATCACTTTGGATCTAGCATTCATGGCCATGCACTCGATGCTCTTGACGAGGTGTCGACTGGCGCTGGCCTGTTCGTGAACACCACGTCGCTTGGCATGGATGGACACCCCGTTCCAACATTGCCGCTGTCAAAATTGACGGGTGATGCAGTCGTGACCGACATCGTCTACACACCACTTGTTACGCCCATTCTCGAACAGGCGCAGCGCGACGGCTTTCGCACCGTCGATGGCCTGGGAATGTTATTGCATCAGGCCGGTACCGGTTTTGAAAAGTGGTTTGGCCAGATGCCAGTAGTCACCGAAGAACTGAGGTTTTTGATCATCAGCGATCTGGGGTTGAAGGCATGATCAAGCTCGGCCTCACAGGATCGATCGGGATGGGCAAGTCAACGACGGCACAGTTCTTTCGCGAAGCCGGTATTCCGGTCAATGATGCCGATCAGGTCGTTCACGAACTCTACCGGGGTAAAGCGGTCGCACCGATTGAAATCGCGTTTCCCGGCGTCGCCTCTAACGGCGTGGTTGATCGCCAGAAACTCGCCGATTATCTGTCGAGGAATCCGGCTAAGTTTGCGGAACTGGAGGCCATCGTTCATCCTCTTGTTCGCGCGGAAGAGCAGGCATTCCTGGTGCGCCAGAAAGAGGCTGGCGCGGATCTGGTGGTTCTGGACATACCCCTGTTGTTTGAAACCGGCGGGCAAGACCGCGTGGATTCCATTGTCGTTGTGACCTGCGATCCGGACATTCAGGAAAAAAGAGTGCTTGCGCGACCTGGTATGACGCGCGAAAAATTCGACATGATTCTGTCGCGACAAATGTCGGATAGTGAAAAACGCAGGCGCGCCGATTTCATCGTCGACACGGGACTTGGTTTCGAAGCTGCCCGGCAGGCCGTCGACAACATCATTCAGCAGTTGCGGCAACAGAAGGCATAATTCGACAATGCGTGAAATCGTCTTCGATACGGAAACCACAGGCCTTGAGTTCAAGAACGACCGCGTGATTGAAATCGGAGGCATCGAGCTTGAGAATCATTTCCCGACAGGCCGCAGTTTTCATGTCTACATCAATCCCGGTGATAGAAAAGTGCATCCCGACGCCCTGGCGGTTCACGGAATTACAGACGAGTTTCTGGCAGACAAGCCGCCATTCGCTGAAATTGTAGAAGATCTCAAGGCCTTCTTTGAAGGTGCTCGCTGGGTCGCTCACAATGCGACCTTCGATATGAATTTCATCAATGCCGAGTATGCAAGGCTTTCGCTACCGCCGGTGCCGATCGATCTTGTCACGGATACTTTGGCCCTTGCACGCCGCAAGCATCCCATGGGACCCAACTCCCTAGACGCCTTGTGCCGTCGTTATGGCATCGACAATTCGCATCGAAGCAAGCACGGCGCGCTGCTCGACTCCGAATTGCTGGCCGAAGTCTATATTGAAATGCTGGGCGGTCGACAGGGTGCGCTCGGCCTTGCGGTGATCGACGATTCCAAGTCGGACACCCGGTCGGACGATGATGCTGATGTTGTTGTCCAGATTGGTGCGCGTCCTAACGCACTGCCGACGCGGCTGACCTCCACCGAAATTGGTGCACATGAGAGCGTCGTAAAACGCCTCGGCAAGAACGCGATCTGGAAAAAGTTTCAATAAAAAAGCCCGGGTTGTGCCCGGGCATTTCTAAACTTGTCTTGGACGATCGGCTCTTAGTTAGGCGCTGATACCTGCGCTTTGGTGCGCTCCTCGGCCATACGCTGCGCAAACATCTGGGCAAAGTCGATCGGATCGATCATCAGTGGCGGGAAGCCGCCATTGCGTGTGGCATCGGCAATGATCTGTCGTGCGAACGGGAAAAGCAGGCGCGGGCATTCGATGAACAGGACCGGAAGCATGTGCTCTTGTGGAAAACCCACCACACGGAAAACGCCGCCGTAAACGAGCTCAGCTGCGAAAACGGTCTTGTCGCCGTCCTTGGCATCCGCATTCAACGTGAGAACAACGTCGAAATCGGTCTCAGACAATGGATTGGCGTTGACGTTCACATTGATATTGATCGCAGGCGACTTGTCGCGCGACTGAAGCGAACGCGGAGCACCCGGATTCTCGAAGGAAAGATCCTTGATATACTGGGCAAGAATGTTGATCGAAGGGCTTGCTGTTCCCTCTTTTTCTTCGGCCATAGGCTTGTCCTCGTAAGGTTGTGTTTGCAGGCCGTCTATCATTTCGGGCAGGGGCTTACAAGCCTTGCCGAGGTCCATCTGGACTACCGCGTATCAGCGTTTGTCTGACGTATCGTCCAATTTCCAGGGCGAATTCGGATCGCTGTTGCGGCTGTATTCGTCATCATCAAGATCAACCACCGGGCTTGGCCGATTGGGCTCTGCCTTGCCGCCGCGGCTGCCCGGCGAGCGTCCCGATGTGCGGACGAACACAATCCCGGGGCGAACATACGACCAGGCAAGGTCGCGGACAAAAGGAATGAACAACAGAAAACCGACGATATCCGTGAGGAAGCCGGGAATGAGAAGCAGGAACGCTGCAATCACGATCATCACGCCATGGGTGATTTCCCGCATCGCCTGCCCGTCTGCCTGATTGGCTTCCTCAAGTCTTTTGAGGATACCCAGTCCTTGACGTCTAAGCAGGGCAACACCCAGCAGGCCCGTGGCCACGGTCAGGCCCAATGTCGCCAGAACACCGATCGCTTTTCCAACGACAACGAAGCCAGCGATCTCTGCAAGCGGCAGGAGCAAAAATATAAGGAACCACGGACGCAATGGATTGGTCTCCGTTAGGGTCAAGGTAACTCTGAACAGGCATATGAACAGAGTGCACATAAAGAATGACGCTTCGCTATTTGAATGCGCCAGCAATGACCATTATATGGGAATGCTCAGCAATAATTAAAACGGTGACCGGAAAGCAATGGGATCGAACGAATTTGTAACTCTATTTTTCCTGGTAGCCGCAGTGCTTATCTTCTTGCAGCTCCGAAATGTACTCGGCCGTCGAACCGGAAGCGAGAAACCACCTTTCGATTCGTATAGCCAACGGGATCTTGCGAAAGGCCCGGGCAGTGAGGATGGAAAGGTCGTCACGCTGCCGAAGCGCGCTCCTGAAACAGCGGAAAACAGTTTCGCCAATATCGATGCCTACACCCCGGCCGGAACCGAGTTGAATGGCTCGCTTCGGGAGCTTGCCGCAGCGGATCCCAATTTTTCACCCAAGGAATTCCTCAACGGCTCTCGCATGGCCTACGAGATGATCGTCATGGCTTTCGCCGATGGCGACCGCAAGACGCTCAAGGGTCTTCTGTCGCAGGATGTCTATGAAGGTTTTGAATCCGCGATCACTGATCGGGAGACCAAGGGCGAGACCATCAAGTCCACCTTTGTCGGGATCGAGAAGGCCGATATCATTCATGCCAGCATCAAGGACAGCGAAGCGCATGTGACCGTGCGGATCATCTGCGAACTGATTTCCGCCACCTACGACAAGTCGGGAACTCTGGTCGATGGAGACGCCGATAATGTTGCGGAGGTCAATGATATCTGGACATTTGCACGCGACCTGCGCTCACGCGACCCGAACTGGAAATTGATCGCGACCGAATCGGAGCAATGAATTTGTCGGCTTCGGGCTACCGGTTTCGCGAGGCCAAATTTGATGAGCTTGAGGGTTGGACCGCTGATGATCCAACCCCGCTCTTTCCAGCCCTTCGAAATTGCATCGATCATATCCGCTCGGTCAAACCCTATCGCAAAGGTGCTCTTGGCCTGAGTGCGGAAGATCTCGTCAGCATTGCTGAAGCTCTTCCGGATAGCCTTCCTGATAATCCGGCAGCCGCCCGGTCTTTCTTTGAGCAGCATTTTCAGCCCTTCTTCATCGAAGAGGCGAATGGTTCGAAGGGGCTAGTCACCGCCTTTTACGAGCCGGAGATCGCTGTCTCGGCAATGCCCGATACCGAGTTCAAATATCCGATCTACGCCCGCCCCGCAGACCTCGTCGATATCGATGACAATCAGGCTGCCGAGCATCTGCAACCCGGCTACCGCTTTGCCCGGTCGAACGACGGTCGTCTCGAACCGTATCCGGATCGCCGCTCTATCGATCTTGGATATCTGGAAGGCAAGGGGCTTGAGCTTGCCTGGGCAAAGTCAAAGGTCGATCTCTTTTTCGTCCATATCCAGGGTGCGGCCCGGCTACGGTTTCCCGACGGCACCATCTCGCGCATCACCTATTCCGCAAAGGCCGGGCATCCCTTTTCCGCTATCGGGAAGTTGCTCGTGGACCGGGGGCAGATCCCCGCCTCTGAAATCTCGATGCAGTCGATCCGCAAGTGGTTGGCAGAGCATCCAGATGAGGTGGACGAGGTTCTATGGCACAATCGCTCCTACATTTTCTTCAAGGAAGTCGAGGTCGGTGATCTCACCTCCGGCCCGATTGCGGCTGCAAAAGTCCCTCTCGTTGCCGGACGGTCGCTTGCTGTCGACCGTGAAATCCACACCTTCGGTTTTCCGTTTTTCGTCCACTCAAAGACATTGACGCATCTCGATGACGGACACCCCTTTGGCAGGTTGATGCTGGCACTGGACACGGGCTCGGCGATTGTTGGTCCGGCGCGCGGCGACATCTTTACCGGATCGGGATTTGCCGCCGGCGAACTGGCAGGTACAGTGCGCAACGCCGCAGACTTTTATATCCTCATCCCCAAGTCGGTGGCTAAGAGGTATCGGTAGTGGCACGTGACCGTAAATTGAATTCGGAAGACCGCATCCTCTGGGGCAAGGTGGCGCGCAGCACGCGTCCCATGCCGGGGCGGCTGGAAGATCTGATCGAATTCGAGGCGGCCTTTATCGAGCCCGAGCCGGAGAACAAAGCGCTTCCGTCGAAGAAGGTCCCTGTTTCCCTTGCGGAAAAAGCGGCCCAGGCGGAAGCGGCAAAGAAAGACAGGCTTGTTCACCATCCGTTTGAGCGGCCGGTCAAACGGAAACTGTCGCGTGGCCATCTGCCGCTTGAAGCGCGCGTCGATTTGCACGGTCTCTACCAGAGCGAAGCGCATGGGGTTCTGCTGGATTTTCTGATGCGCGCCCATGATAGGGGAATGCGGCATGTTCTGGTGATCACCGGCAAGGGCAGTTCCATGGGCAGCGAAGGCGCCTTGAAGAGAGCCGTACCCTTGTGGTTTTCGAAGCCTGAATTCAGGAACCTCATTTCATCCTATGAGCCAGCTGCACAAAAGCATGGGGGCGAGGGTGCCATGTATATTCGCCTGGCGAGACATCGCGGAGAGAGCAGATGACGCCATTTGCCGAAACGGTCAGGGATCTGCGCCGGCGCAGGGGCGTGACGCAGAAGCAGATGGCCCTTGCGATTGGTGTCTCACCGGCTTATCTCTCGGCTCTCGAGCATGGTCGGCGTGGCAAGCCCAGTTTCGATCTGCTGCAAAGAGTGGCCGGTTACTTCAATATCATATGGGACGAAGCGGAAGAGCTGTTCAAGATTGCTGAAACGTCAGATCCCCGGGTCGTTGTCGACACCTCAGGACTTCCACCCGCCTATACGCAGATGGCCAATTGTCTTGCCCAAAAGATCCGCTCCCTGCCGCCACAAAGCGTCGAGGAGATCCAGCAGGTTCTAGATGGCGCTTAATGCATAGAAATATGATAACCCTTGCCGGCGAAAGGGCTTGTTTTACAGGGATGATACGCTGACGCGTATTTGGAACTGTAAGCAAACCACTTATAGTCGTCACCAAACGCGCCGCTGATTCGATTAGACGCGGCAAAGCAGAACGAACTGGAAAGATCAACCATGACCGATACCCCGATGAATGAGACCAGTGCCTCCGAAGAGTACGGCGCGGACTCGATCAAGGTGTTGAAGGGCCTCGATGCGGTGCGCAAGCGGCCTGGCATGTATATCGGAGACACCGATGATGGCTCCGGTCTGCATCACATGGTCTACGAAGTCGTGGACAACGCCATCGATGAAGCGCTGGCTGGCCATGCCGATATCGTCACGGTCACGCTGAACGCCGACGGCTCCGTCACGGTTACCGACAATGGTCGTGGTATTCCGACGGACATCCATACCGAAGAAGGCGTGTCCGCTGCCGAAGTTATCATGACGCAGCTTCATGCCGGCGGTAAGTTCGACCAGAATTCCTACAAGGTATCCGGTGGTCTCCATGGCGTTGGCGTGTCTGTGGTGAATGCACTCTCGACAAAGCTCAAGCTGAAAATCCGCCGCGCTGGCCGGATCAACGAGATGAGCTTTACCCATGGTGTCGCAGATGGTCCATTGGTCGTCACCGGAGAATATGAAGGCCGGTCCGGTACGGAAGTGACCTTCCTGCCAAGCCCGGAGACCTTCACCAATATTGAATTCGTCTACTCCACACTGGAGCATCGTCTGCGCGAACTGGCCTTCCTGAACTCTGGCGTGCGCATTCTTCTGACCGACAAGCGGCATTCCGACATCAAGCAGGAAGAGATGCTTTACGACGGTGGTCTGGAAGCTTTCGTTCAATATCTCGACCGCTCGAAAAAGCCGCTGGTGGAGAAGCCGGTCGCGATCATCGGCGAGAAGGACGGAATCACTGTTGAAGTGGCCCTCTGGTGGAACGACAGCTATCACGAGAACGTGCTCTGCTTTACCAACAACATTCCTCAGCGCGATGGCGGCACGCATATGGCGGGCTTCCGCGGTGCTCTGACCCGTCAGGTCACATCCTATGCCGATAGCTCGGGCATTATCAAAAAAGAGAAGGTCCAGCTTCAAGGCGAAGATTGCCGCGAAGGCCTGACAGCTGTGCTCTCCGTAAAAGTGCCGGATCCGAAGTTCTCCTCGCAGACCAAGGATAAGCTCGTTTCGTCCGAAGTTCGCCCTGTTGTCGAAAGCCTCGTCAACGAAGCCCTGAGCTCCTGGTTCGAAGAGCATCCAGCCGAAGCCAAGATCCTGGTCGGCAAGGTGGTCGAAGCCGCGATCGCTCGTGAAGCCGCGCGCAAGGCCCGCGAACTGACACGGCGCAAAGGGGCGCTCGACATTGCCTCGCTGCCGGGCAAACTTGCCGATTGCTCCGAGCGCGATCCGTCAAAATCCGAACTCTTCCTCGTCGAGGGTGACTCCGCCGGTGGCTCCGCCAAGCAGGGCCGCTCACGCGAAAAGCAGGCGATCCTGCCGCTGCGAGGAAAGATCCTCAATGTCGAGCGCGCCCGCTTCGACAAGATGCTGTCGAGCCAGGAAATCGGCACGCTGATTACCGCGCTCGGCACCTCGATCGGCAAGGACGAGTTTAACGCTGACAAGCTGCGCTATCACAAGATCATCATCATGACCGATGCTGATGTCGACGGCGCCCATATTCGCACGCTTCTGCTCACCTTCTTCTTCCGCCAGATGCCGGCGCTGATCGAGCGCGGTCACCTCTACATTGCCCAGCCGCCACTCTATAAAGTGTCGCGCGGCAAGTCGGTGCAGTATCTGAAGGACGAAAAGGCTCTGGAAGATTACCTGATCACAATGGGTCTGGATGACGCCACCCTGACGCTCGGTTCCGGTGAGGTTCGTGCCGGTCAGGATCTGCGCGAAATCATCACAGACGCCTTGCGCCTTCGTTCCTTGATCGACGGCCTGCACTCGCGCTACAGCCGCTCCGTTGTTGAACAGGCAGCCATCTCCGGTGCGCTCAATCCCGATCTCACCGATAACCCAGCCCGCGCGCAAGAGACTGCCGACGACGTGGCACGCCGACTGGATCTGATCTCTGAGGAAACCGAGCGCGGCTGGTCCGGCCATGTGACCGAAGAAGGTGGACTGCGCTTCGAGCGCACCGTCCGAGGCGTCAAGGAAGTTGCAAGCCTGGATGTGGCACTGATAGGTTCGTCTGATGCACGCCATATCGATCAGCTGACGCCACGTCTGAAGGACATCTATGCGGTCCCGCCGGAGCTCTCCCGCAAGGACGGTAATCTGGAAATCTCCGGACCGCGCGCGCTGTTGGATTCTATTTTCGCAACTGGCCGCAAGGGCCTGTCCATGCAGCGCTACAAGGGTCTTGGCGAAATGAACGCCGAGCAGCTTTGGGAAACGACGCTGGATCCGAACGTTCGCTCCTTGCTTCAGGTCAGGATCAACGATGCGACAGATGCGGATAGCCTGTTCTCCAGACTGATGGGTGACGAAGTCGAACCGCGTCGTGACTTCATCCAGGAAAATGCTTTGAGCGTCGCCAACCTCGATATCTGATATTGGCAGCATGGATCACATAAAACGGTGATTCACGTGAAACATTCATGATTCAGTAACGATTTTTCGCGCCCGCTTCCATGCGGGCGCAGCTTTTTCTGTATTCTGCTTTTGCAAGTGTTCGAAGGACCGCGCAGTAATTCGACGTCAGTCAAACCCCATGCCGCCGCGACATCAATTTGTCCGAGCCGCTGTAAATTCAGACTTTCTTGACCAGCTTCCGGCGGGAATATTTAACCCGAACATGATATGGCAGACAGCAGCGACAAATGAGTTGCCGCGTCCGCCACCCCCTACCTCCTTCGCAGGAGCAACAATACGGTTACCACGGCGTTAAACTCTGATAGTTTTGACGCCCGCTGATCCGGCGGACTGAAGACAATGCAATTCTGATACAATCGGAAAAGGTAACTCACCTGATGTTTTATCAAATGTACGAACTGAACCATGCCGCGATGGCACCCGTCCGCGCATCAGTGGACGCCATGCGGATGGCCATTGGAAATCCGTTGAACCCGGTTTCCCATACGGTCTTTGGTCGTACGATGTCAGCCGGGCTGGAAGTGTTCGAGCGTGTCACGCGTCGCTACGCCAAGCCCGAATTCGGTCTTCCGACCACGGAGATCAACGGCAAGACAGTTTCCGTGCATGAGAAGATTGTATGGCAAAAGCCGTTCTGCAATCTCATCAATTTTCAGCGTGTGCTGCCGCAAGGACATGGCGAAGATCCAAAGATCCTGATCGTCGCGCCGATGTCCGGTCACTACGCAACGCTTCTGCGTGGCACGGTTGAAGCGCTGCTTCCTTCCGCAGATGTCTACATCTCGGACTGGATCGACGCCCGTACAGTACCAGTCACCGAAGGTAGTTTCGATCTCGACGACTATGTCGACTATGTCATCGAGATGCTTCATCACCTTGGACCGAACACACATGTTGTCGCCGTATGCCAACCATCCGTGCCGGTACTGGCTGCGGCAGCCGTGATGGAAAGTGCAGGGGACCCGCTTTCGCCGGCATCCATGACCTTGATGGGCGGTCCGATCGACACGCGAATCAATCCGACTGCCGTCAACGAATTGGCGCAGAACAAACCGCTGCAATGGTTTGAGGATAATGTCATCATGAATGTACCCTGGCCGCTGCCGGGTTTCATGCGTCCGGTCTATCCGGGCTTCCTCCAGCTCTCCGGCTTCATGTCGATGAACCTTGATCGCCACGTGATTGCGCACAAGGACTTCTTCATGCACCTCGTCAAGAACGACGGCGAGCCGGCAGAAAAGCATCGCGACTTCTACGACGAATATTTGGCGGTGATGGATCTGACGGCAGAATTCTATTTGCAAACCGTCGACACCGTCTTCATCAAGCACTCGCTGCCGAAGGGTGAGATGACCCATCGTGGCAAGCTGGTCGACACGTCTGCGATCCGCAATGTAGCGTTGTTGACCGTGGAAGGCGAAAACGACGACATCTCCGGTGTTGGCCAGACCCATGCAGCCCAGACGATCTGCACCAATATTCCGGATCATATGCGCATGCATTATGTGCAGCCGGACGTCGGACACTATGGTGTCTTCAACGGTTCGCGTTTCCGCCGGGAGATCGCACCGCGCATCATCGCCTTCGCCAACGAGCATTCTCAGCATTCGGCGCCTGCCGTGAAACGCGTGATCAAGGGCGGTCGTTCTGCCTGAAATGACCCTCCGATTTAGCCAAGTCTAATCAGGTGTTTGCCCGTTTTGCCGGGCATTCATCTTGAATGGACGGCCCTCAGCGACCACATCAAACTCATCGGGATGCATGTCGCGCCCGAGGAAAAAGAGGTAGTTGATGATGAATCAGTCAGCATTGTTGCGCCCGGATTGGACGCCGGCTACCGTAGCCCTGATGGTGCTCGGTTTCATGGTCTTCTGGCCGCTCGGTCTCGCCATGCTCGCCTATATTCTGTTCGGCGAACGCTTCAAGGATTTCAAGCGCGAAGCAAATAGCGCTGCCGATGGCATGTTTTCGAAATTCGGTGGCAAATGCCGCAGCGGTCGCGGTTACAACTTCACAGGCAATGTCGCCTTCGATGATTGGCGCAAGAACGAACTCAATCGCATTGAAGAAGAGCGTCGCAAGCTCGATGCAATGCGGGCCGAATTCGATGACTATATGCGCGAGCTTCGCCGAGCCAAGGATCAGGAAGAGTTTGACCGCTTCATGCGTGATCGCAACAACCTGAAGCGCAATGACAATACGGGCAACGCCGAAGGCTTTGCATAAGGTCTCCATGCCCTGTCGATGAACAAGGCCGGCATCCAACGATGCCGGTTTTTTTGCGCCTTGATATTGTCTCGAATCGGCTAAAGAGAACACATGGTCTTTCTTCTCAACAGAACTTCCAGACGCCAACCGCCGGTCCTTGATCGCGTCCTCAATCTGGAGGGACGATCTGTGCCGTTGACGGTGCGGGAGAATGCGCGCTCCACACGCATAACCCTTCGCATCGAACCCGGCGGCAGAGCGCTGAAAATGACAATACCGCCGGGCATCGGCGAACGCGAAGTCAGCTCCTTCATCGAGCGCTATCGCGGCTGGATGACCACACGCATTGCCAAACTTGATGTCCATCCCGGACTTGGCGACGGCGCGGAAATCCTGTTGCGAGGCGAGGCTCACCGCATTCATCACACAGGCGGGTTGCGCGGCCTGACCGAGGCGACGGTGATCGACGGTGTCCCGGTCCTCAAGGTCAGCGGGCTTGAAGAGCATATGGGGCGGCGCATTGTCACCTTCCTCAAGAAGGAAGCGCGCAAGGATCTTGAGACACTTGTTGCGCGTCACACAAAAGCGGTTGGCCGACCGGCAAACAGTCTCACCCTCAAGGATACCCGCAGCCGTTGGGGCTCCTGTTCCTCGGAAGGCAACTTGAGTTTCTCATGGCGCATTGTCATGGCGCCACCTTTTGTGATCGACTATCTGGCGGCACATGAAGTGGCACATCTCAGGGAGATGAACCACGGACCCGGTTTCTGGTCGCTCTGCCGCTCGCTTTGTCCGGATATGGACAATGGCAAGAAATGGCTGAAGCGCAATGGCTCTGCCCTTCACGCCATCGACTTCGGCTGATCAAGACGTATTCGTGAACCGCCTTTGTCGTAAATTGGCTCGACTCGCGCGCTATTTCGTGCGACTTCGCAGCGATGAAGCCTGACGTCAAAATCTGCGGATTGAAAACAGCCGAAGCGGTGGAACATGCGGTCCATCGCGGCGCAAGCCATATTGGCTTTATCTTCTTCGGCAAAAGTCCCCGCAACATCGAACCAGACCTCGCGGGCGATCTTGCGGATCAAGTTCGCGGCAAGGCCAGGATCGTTGCCGTTACGGTCAACGCCGATGACGAAGAGCTGGATGAGATCATTGCTTTTCTCCGACCAGACCTCGTTCAGTTCCATGGTTCCGAAAGCCCGGAACGACTTCTCCATGTGAAGGCCATGTACGGCCTTCCGGCGATGAAGGCTTTTTCGGTGCGCGAAGAGGGCGATCTGAGGCGTGTAGACCCGTTTATCGGCGTTGCCGATCGCTTTTTGTTCGATGCAAAACCGCCTGCAGGATCCGATCTACCCGGCGGCAATGGCGTGTCATTCGACTGGCGCCTGCTGCGTGGACTTGACGCGGAGGTCGACTACATGCTTTCCGGTGGCTTGAACAAGGACAATATTGCCGAGGCGCTGGCGGAAACCGGCGCGAGAGGTATCGACGTTTCGTCTGGAGTGGAAAGTGCGCCGGGCGTGAAGAATTTGCAAATGATCGACGCGTTCTTTGATGCCGTCGATAAAGTGGTGTCCCAGCCGGCACCTGCAGGGAGAGCGAAGTGAACGAGAATCTGAGACCGAATTCATTCCGCGAAGGTCCGGACGAAGATGGCCGCTTTGGTATTTTTGGCGGACGTTTCGTCGCCGAGACCCTGATGCCATTGATCCTCGAACTGCAGGACGAATGGGACAAGGCCAAGAACGATGCGGAATTTCAGGCAGAGCTCGCTCATCTGAATACCCATTATACCGGACGGCCAAGCCCGCTTTATTACGCAGAGCGGCTGACGGAAGAACTCGGCGGCGCGAAGATCTACTTCAAGCGCGACGAGCTCAATCACACCGGCTCCCACAAGATCAACAATTGCCTCGGTCAGATACTGCTGGCCAAGCGCATGGGCAAGACCCGGATCATCGCAGAAACCGGCGCTGGCCAGCATGGCGTTGCCTCGGCAACCGTTGCTGCCCGTTTTGGAATTCCTTGCGTTGTCTATATGGGTGCCACCGATGTCGAACGACAGGCACCGAACGTCTTCCGGATGAAACTGCTGGGCGCTGAAGTGAAGCCGGTCACCTCCGGCCATGGCACACTCAAGGATGCCATGAACGAGGCCCTTCGCGACTGGGTCACCAATGTCGACGACACCTACTACATGATCGGTACTGCAGCTGGTCCGCATCCTTATCCGGAAATGGTCCGCGACTTCCAGTCTGTGATCGGCCGTGAGGCACGCGAGCAGATGGTCGCGGCCGAAGGTCGCTTGCCGGACCTGCTGGTTGCAGCCGTTGGCGGCGGATCGAATGCCATTGGCCTGTTTCACCCGTTTCTGGACGACGAGTCCGTGCGGATGATCGGGGTTGAAGCCGGCGGCAAGGGTCTGGACGGTGAAGAGCATTGTGCCTCTCTGACAGCGGGTTCGCCGGGCGTTCTGCATGGCAACCGCACCTATCTGCTTCAGGATAGCGACGGCCAGATCAAGGAAGGCCACTCCATTTCCGCGGGTCTCGATTACCCCGGAATTGGCCCCGAGCATTCGTGGCTGAAGGATATGGGCCGCGTCGAATATGTGCCGATCATGGATGATGAGGCGCTCGCCGCTTTCCAGATGCTGACCCGCACCGAAGGCATTATCCCGGCGCTCGAACCGTCTCACGCCTTGGCCGAAGTGATCAAGCGCGCGCCGACGATGAGCAAGGACGAGATTATTTTGATGAATCTGTGTGGCCGCGGCGACAAGGACATTTTCACTGTCGGCAAGATTCTCGGCATGGGGCTCTAAGAACATGACCAAACGGATGGATAAACGTTTCGCCGATCTTAAGGCTGCAAACAGACCCGCGCTCGTGACCTATTTCATGGGCGGCGATCCCGATTTCGATACCTCGCTCAAGATCATGAAGGCTCTGCCTGAGGCGGGCTCCGATGTAATCGAGCTTGGAATGCCGTTCTCGGATCCCATGGCCGATGGACCTGCGATCCAGATGGCTGGTCAGCGCGCTTTGAAAGCCGGCCAGACGCTTCAGAAGACCCTGGAGCTGGCACGCCTGTTTCGTGAGACCAATCAGGACACACCGATTGTTCTGATGGGCTACTACAATCCGATCTACATCTACGGCGTCGAGAGATTCCTCGATGAAGCCGAAAGATGCGGTATCGATGGCCTGATCATCGTCGATCTGCCACCTGAAATGGATGACGAACTGTGTGTGCCGGCACGCAAGCGCGATATCAATTTCATCCGCCTGGCAACGCCGACGACCGACGCCAAGCGTTTGCCGATGGTTTTGCAAAACACCTCGGGCTTCGTCTATTATGTCTCGATGAACGGCATTACGGGATCGGCATTGCCGGATACGGGCAAGGTTGCTGGCGCCGTTGGCCGGATCAAGGAGCATACCGATTTGCCGATCTGCGTCGGTTTTGGCGTCAAGACGGCAGAACATGCACGGTTGATCGGCAGCAGTGCCGACGGTGTTGTTGTCGGTACGGCAATCGTCAACCAGGTGGCGCTTACGCTCGACAAGAATGATGCAGCGACCGCAGACACCGTTCAGGCTGTTGCAACCCTCGTGCGGGGCCTCGCAAGCGGCGTCGGCGAAGCGCGTATGGCAGCAGCCGAGTAACCACCCTATATGATGACCAAGGTCAATCAGGAGTAATTCAAGTGAACTGGATCACCAACTACGTTCGCCCGCGGATCAATTCCATGCTGGGCCGTCGCGAGGTCCCGGAAAATCTCTGGATCAAGTGCCCGGAAACCGGGGAAATGGTCTTTCACAAGGATCTGGAAGACAACAAGTGGGTCATTCCCGCCTCTGGCTATCACATGAAGATGCCGGCGAAGGATCGTCTGATCGATCTGTTCGATGGCGGACAGTATGAGGCGCTGCCGCAGCCAAAGGTCGCGCAGGATCCGCTGAAATTCCGTGATTCCAAGAAATATGCCGACCGACTTCGCGACAGCCGCACCAAGACGAACCAGGAGGACACCATGCTCGCCGGCGTCGGCAAGGTTCAGGGCGTCAAGCTGGTGGCTGTTGTCCACGAATTCAACTTCATGGGCGGATCGCTGGGCATTGCCGCTGGTGAAGCCATCGTCAAGGCATTCGAGCGTGCAATCGCTGAAAAGTGCCCTCTGGTCATGTTCCCGGCTTCAGGCGGCGCACGCATGCAGGAAGGCATTCTGTCACTGATGCAGCTTCCGCGTACGACTGTTGCCGTGGATATGCTGAAAGAAGCAGGTCTCCCCTATATCGTGGTCCTGACAAATCCCACCACCGGAGGTGTGACGGCGTCCTACGCCATGCTCGGCGATCTCCACATTGCCGAACCGGGCGCAGAGATCTGCTTTGCCGGCAAGCGAGTGATCGAACAGACGATCCGTGAAAAGCTTCCTGAAGGTTTCCAGACCTCGGAATACCTTCTGGAACACGGCATGGTGGACATGGTGATTCCCCGCCATGAGATTCCATCGACCCTTGCCAGCACTCTGAAAATCATGATGAAGCTGCCAGCAAATGAGAGCAAGACCGTGGTCGTGCCCGAAAGCAACGCAGCCTGAGCATAATGCCCTGACACGCAATCGATCTGTGCTCCTTCAGGGTTGGGGCATGCGGGAACGCCACCCATGACCAAGAACGTATACGACGAGGCGGAGCGAGAGATCGAAAAGCTGATGGGGCTCCACCCCAAGGGCTTCGATCTGTCGCTCGACCGCATCAGCCGACTGCTGGAAACGCTGGGCAACCCGCATCTCAAGCTTCCGCCAATCATCCATGTCGCCGGCACCAACGGCAAAGGTTCGGTCACGGCCTTTTGTCGCGCGCTGCTGGAGGCCTCCGGTCTCAGCGTGCATGTCCACACGTCGCCGCATCTGGTCCATTGGCACGAGCGCTACCGTCTGGGCGTAAGGGGCGGACAAGGGCAGATCGTCGATGACGCGTTGTTTGCCGATGCGCTGCGCCGCGTGGCCGATGCCAATGCGGGTGCAGCGATTACCGTTTTTGAAATTCTGACGGCAGTGACATTCATCCTGTTTTCCGAGCATCCCGCTGATGTGGCTCTGATTGAAGTCGGGCTGGGCGGACGCTTTGATGCAACCAATGTCATCCCCAATCCTGCCGTTTCGATCATCATGCCCATTTCGCTGGACCATGAGGCCTATCTGGGTGATCGCGTCGAACTGATTGCCGCCGAAAAAGCAGGCATCATGAAGAAAGACGTTCCGGTCGTCATCGGCCACCAGGAGCATGATGCGGCGCGAGACGTCCTTGTCTCGACAGCTGAGCGTCTGGGGTGCCCGCATTATGTCTACGGGCAGGATTTTTCTGCCCATGAGGAAATGGGACGATTGGTCTATCAGGACGAGGATTCACTGTCAGACCTGCCATTGCCGAAACTTTCAGGTCGTCATCAATACGCCAATGCCGCAGCTGCCATACGCGCTGTCAAAGCGGCAGGTTTTCCGGTGACGGATCAGATCGCGGAGCGGGCCATGGCGAGCGTCGAGTGGCCCGGCCGCTTGCAGAAGCTTACCCATGGCGCATTGTTCGATCTGGCGCCCAAGGGTGCTGAGATCTGGGTCGATGGCGGTCATAATCCCGGTGCCGGCGAGGCGATTGCCGAAGCCATGGCCGGTCTTGAGGAGGCGCAATCGAGGCCTCTCTATCTGATCTGCGGCATGATCAACACCAAGGATCCCGTTGGCTATTTCAGTGCCTTCACCGATCTCGCCATCCAGGTGTTCACCGTGCCGATCCGCGGAACGGATGTAGCTATCGATCCTGTGGTTCTCGCGCATTCCGCCTTCGATGCCGGACTGGTCGCAGAGCCGGCAATGACGGTTGGAGAAGCGCTTGAGGCGATAGCCGACCGTATTGACGCGGACGATACGCCGCCGCGCATATTGATTGGCGGTTCGCTCTATCTTGTCGGCAATGTGCTTGCCGACAATGGCACACCGCCCAAATAAAAGGAGCCCGGCTTTCACCGGGCTCCTTTTCTATAAAGATGTTTTGCGTCTATCAGACGGCGCCGGAAATCCAGCTTGTCAGGGCAGTCTTGGGCGCTGCGCCAACCTTGATGTCGGCCACTTCGCCTGCCTTGAAGACGGCGAGTGTCGGGATCGAGCGAACACCGAACTGAGCGGCAAGCTCAGGATTTTCATCGATATTCAGCTTTGCAATCTTCACCTTGCCAGCCATCTCGTTGGAGATTTCTTCGAGGCTAGGAGCGATCATCTTGCAGGGGCCGCACCATTCAGCCCAAAAGTCCACAACCACAGGCTCTGCGGAATCGAGGACTTCCGTCTGGAAGTTCGCAGTATCAACTTTCACCGTTGTCATCGGGGGAATCCTTTCCGGTATTACGTTGTGCATGAATGTGAGCATGCCGGGTCTGATTTTCAATGGCCTGTATTTCACACTGTCTTGAGCGCGGCAAGCGCATGCGAAAGACAGGCGTCGTCCAATGTGATCAACGATGCATTTTCCGTGTAGACGAGAAGGCACTCAAACGCCTTGCCGGGGAACAACGGCTTCAGGATCTCCTGATAGATTGCAAGCTGGGCGCTATGCGACAGCGGCACGCTGTGAATGTCACGGGGTGGAACACGGTTCGTCTTGTAATCCAGAAGAATGACGCGATCATCGCTCACGGCAAGCCTGTCTATGCGACCGCTGACGGCACGGGGGTGACCGTCGAGATCCAGCGTGCCCATGATCGAGACTTCAGCTTGTCCCTGGGATGAGAACACCGCCTGAAGGCCCTCATGAGCGAGAACTGCAACTATGCTCGCATGGACCTTGTCTCGTTCCTCCCGGGGCCAGAAACAAGCGGCCCGCTCCAGATAGCGCCAGGCTGCTTCCTCCCTTTCGTCTTGCCGGTAGGATGGCAGGACCTGCAGCATGCGGTGAACAAGCCGGCCTTTTTGCAATGCGAGGCCTGCGCTTTCCGTTTCACCGAACAAGGGCGAGCCGATCAGTGCATCGCCGGTATTGCTCTCGATCATTCCGCCTGCGCCTGAAGGGCTCAAGGGCCGTGGCAACTGTTTGGGTTCCGGCAACGGCCGCAGCAACGATTCTGGTAAAGTCTCGGTCTGTTCGGCTTTTTGATTGACGACCTGTTGTGGAAAGTCGCGGATGTGGCCCGGCTGTTCCCAGATCAGGCCACCCCATTCACCATCGGCGCCGGAAAAGGTGACCTCGCGGCAATGATCGTCCTTCAGTCGCAGCGACTGGGCTATCATCTCGTGCCAAATGCCACCTTGCGGACGCTTGCCTTGGGAGCCACAGACAATCAGCCTGTCGGCCGCACGCGTCATCGCGACGTATAGCAGACGCCTGTATTCCTCTTCGGCCAGCGCTTCCACGCGCGCGGAATCGGCCTGCGTCAGAGAATTGGCCAGATCCTTCGTGGGAATCCAGACGGGCACGGGCGTATCGCCTTGTGCCACTGTCATGATGCGGAATTTGGGCAGGTGGGCACTATTGAAAGGCCGTGTTCCGCCATCGACCAGAAAGACAACCGGAGCCTCCAGTCCCTTCGAGGCGTGCACTGTCATGATCCGCACTTCGTTGCGGGCCTTGTCCAGCTCCCGTTTGATCACCGGCGATTCCAGTTCCAGTGTCGATATGAAGTTCTGCAACCCCGGAAGACCTGTCGTTTCGGAGGACAGGGCAAAGTTCAGGAATTCGTCGAGGATGTCGCTGACCTCGGTGCCGAGGCGCGCCAGAAAGGCGCGCCGACCGCCAAGACTGCCAAGCACGTTGGCGTAGAATTCATGAACGGTGGCGTGTCGCCCAAGAGCGACGAGTTTTTCCAGCCGAGGCACGACGGCTGACCACGGGCCTGCATCCATGACGGTCTGAAGATGGGACCAGAGGCTCATGTTTTCAGGCCGGTGCGCAGCCGCGTCAAACAGATCATCTTCCGAAAGATCGAAGAGCGGACTCTTGAACAGCGCGGCAAGGGAAAGATCGTCCGACGGCACCAGCACGAAACGTCCCAGCGCCAGAAGGTCCTGAATGGCAATATGTCCGGCAAGCTTCAGGCGGTCGGCGCCGGCCACGGGAATATCGCCACGCCGCTTGAGAGAGCGGGTGAGGGAGGTGACAAAGCTGTCGCGCTTGCGCACAAGCACCAGAATGTCGCCCGCCTCGATCGGCCGTTCCACGCCGTGATCGACGATTGTCTCCTGACCCACCATGGCGCCAATACGCTCGGCAATGCGCCGCGCCAGAACGGCGGATGGCGCGCTTTCAGGTGTCGAATCGAACGGGGCTGTCCAGTCGTCGTCCTTCGCACTTTCGGCCGGAGCAATCATGTCCCAGAGCTCTACCTTGCCGGGATGGCCGATGCGGCTCGACATGTGGACAACCGTCTGCGCCTGGTCACCCAGTCCACGCGCGTTGTCTGGAATGGAGAAGACCTGATCGACCGCGCTCAGCACAGACATTGTCGAGCGGAAGGACAGCGGCAAGCGGATTGCGTCAAACAGCGCCCCGCTTTGTAAGACCTCTTGTTCCGTCAGACGGCTCTCTTCGGCAAAGCGTTCCGGACGCGCGCCCTGGAACGAGTAAATCGACTGTTTCTCGTCACCGACGGCAAAAAATGTGCGCAACAATTGTCGGGCGCTCTGGCCCGAGAAGAAGTCATCGCGCAGCGAGCGAATGACAGACCACTGGATAGGGCTTGTATCCTGTGCTTCGTCCACCAGAATGTGGTCGATGCCCTGATCGAGCTTGTAGTGGATCCACGGTCCAGCGTCACTCTTGGTCAAAAGCTCGGCGGTGCGCGCAATCAGATCCTCGAAGTCCAGCTGACTGCGTGTCTTCTTCAACTCCTCATAGTCTTCGATCAGTCGCTCGGCGAGCACGAGCGCCGAGCGCGTTGCCACATACATGCGAAACAACCGGAGCCGGTCGCGGCACTGCAACACATGTTCCTGAGCTTCGAGGAGGCCATCGAGCAAGTGCGGGGAAACCTTCAGCATCGCTGCCGTCATCAACGTCTTGGGGCTTTTGGCCATGCCTTGCTTGGTCAGCAACGCGCTCTCGAAATACCCAATGCGAATGAAGGGTTTAGTTTCTTCAACCGCCTTGCGCAGATCCTCGGCAATGGCTTTTGCGGTTACGCCGCCGGTTTGCTCGGCAAGATCGATATAGGCGGAAAGCGCTGGCCCGCTCATACCGTTCAATGGCCAGATGCCCTGTGCAATCACGTCCTCGCTGTCAGTCTCGCTGAAACCGAAGATCTGTCGCAGCCGCGGATCGGTGCCGCCCACGCGTGCGGCTTCGCGCAGGAACGTCCGGATCACTTGGCGATTGTTGACGATATCGTTCAGCAAGGCGTCGAGACCGAATTCGTCGGCAATGCTCAGCACATGAGAAAAGGCCTCCGCCAGTTCGGCGTTTTCTTCTGCGGAGGTCGCCGTCAGAAGAGAGCGTCTGGCCTCGGTGAGCACGGTGAGCGCGGTCCGGTCGTCAAGCACGGAGAAATGACCGGCAACATTCGCCTCCAGCGGAAACTGATGCAGCAAGGCCTCGCAGAAGGCATGGATGGTCTGGATCTTCAAACCGCCGGGCGTTTCCAGTGCTTTGGCAAACAATCGTCGCGCTTCGACAATCTTCAGGCGGTCGGGATGCATACCCTCGATCTGGGCAATCCTGTCCGCAAGTGCCTCATCGTCCAGTGTGGCCCAGTCGGCAAGGCGCGAAAACACGCGATTGGACATCTCAGATGCCGCGGCCTTCGTATAGGTGAGGCAGAGAATGGACGAGGGCCGTGTTCCGGCAAGCAGCAGACGGATAACGCGCTGGGTCAGGACATGGGTTTTCCCGGAGCCGGCATTGGCCGAGACCCACGCAGAGCGATCCGGGTCCGATGCCAGAGCCTGGCGTGCCGTCGTCCAGTCAATCGGATCGGCCCCTTCGGGGAGGGGAGACAACTCACTCATCACCGGCTCCCTCTTCGGCTTCAGCCGTCGACCATTCAGCGACCCGCGCCAGATGATCGTATTCTCCGCCCAGATCACTTTCCATGAACGGCATCAGGCGTGAAACATAGCCGCGTTCGCCGCTCTGCAGCAGTTTGACGAATCGGATCAGCTGGCCGATCGATTCATGTGCCAGATCGGCAGCGGATTTCGTGTCGTCGCCACGACCCGTCAATTCATTGTTGACCTGATCCACCTTGAAGCGATCGCCGGGACGAAGCCGCACATAGACCAGATTATCGGTCCTCTGCGCACCTACCTTTTTAAAGGCACCTTCGGCAAGCGCAGCGGCTTCAAGTGCAAGCTGCGGGTCGACAAGTGTGCGGGCCTGCTGCGGGCTGGGGTTCAGGCCGGTCTTGTAATCGATGATGTCGGCATGACCAGCACCCTTGAGGTCTATCCGGTCAGCAATACCGGTCAGGCGAATGCCGGCTTCGGCGATTTCCATGCCGGCCGGCACTTCCGTAAAGCTTTGCCGGATTTCCCCTCGTCGGCCCCGTTCCCATGCGAGAAAGGCACGGCCCACGTCCCGGAAACGCTGAAGCCAGACCACTTCGATATGCGGCGGCAGATGTTCGGCTGCAAATTCACGCTGGATGATCGCATCCATGGCAGCGTCAGCGACAAGCGGATCAAGCGAATGCCCCTCGCGCACGAATTGCTCGACAATCCGGTGATAGAGCGTACCGCGCTCGGCAGCACCGGGATCCTTGTTGAAGTCGTCCAGCGGATCGAGCTTGAGAATGCGTCGCGCATAGATCGAATAGGGATCGCGTCGCAGCCGCCCCACTTCGCTGAAGGAATAGCGTTTTGGCTGCAGGTCCGCCGCCGGTTTTGGAGCAGGACGTTGGGCCGGTTCCTGCCGTTCGCCCAGATCGATCAGCCCGGCATAATGTCGGTAGATCTCGCCGCGTTCGCGCAAGCTTTTGGCAAAGTCGGGGCCACCGAGCGCCATCAATCGTTGTAGCCAGCGCGAAGCGACCGTCGGGGCTGAGCCTTGCCGCATGGCGCGCGAATAGATCAATCGCCGCGTGCCGTTCGCCATCTCGAAATCATGGGCCAGCTGGCCAATGCGCCGTTCGGGCGGCTCAAGGCCAATACCGGTCTTCATCATCCGCGACAAAAACGGATTATTGGTCGTCTGGTTCGGCCAGGAACCTTCGTTGAGACCACCCAGAATCATGGTGTCGACACTTTGCAGGCGGGCCTCGAGCGATCCGAAGATATAGACACGAGGATGGCGCATGGCCCGAGGCTTCACCGCCTCGCCGGCCATGAAGGCATTCATGATATCGGCCCATTGCGGTCCATCGGCTTCGATCACGCCATCTGTCTCGATGATCTGTCCAAAAAGACCTGCCAGAGCTTCACCCGCTTCGCCAGACCAGAGAATGGCAAGATCACCCCGCGCATCGGCGCATGCCGCCTCCAGCGCCTTACCGGTCCGTTCAGCCCACTCCCGCATGGCAAGCCGCGATGAAAACCGCCCATCGGCATGGCGCCTCATCAAAGCTGTCGTCAAAGGCTCTGCCGCGCGCTGGATGGCCTGTGCGAGCCTGCGAGCGCTTTCAGCCGCACCCTCTGGCAATGAAAGCCGCCACTGCGGCGTATGCCGATCACCCTCCTGAGATTTAAGTTGTGTCTCCAGCAGGGCTTCAAGCCCGTCGATGTCCACGACGCCGAGGCCACCTCGAAGGGCGATAAGTTCAAGCGCCATTGCGGCCGACTGGCAATCCTGCTCGTTCATGCCAAAACGCACCAGTGGATGCTTGAGCAGCGAAACGATCACCACGGGATCGCCTGGCCTGAGTGCCGCTTCGAGCAGCAGCATCAACAAGGTGCCTTGCGGACTTGCTGAAAGTGGGGTTCCGGCTGAATCGTCAGCGGTAATGCCAAAACGGGCAAGTTCCGCCTTCACCCGTTTTGCCAGTTCACGGTCCGGCGTAATGAGCGCTGCCCGGCTTTCGCCCGATATGCCCGGCTCTTCAAGAGCAAGTCTGAGAGCGATGGCGATGGCGCAGGCTTCTTCTCGCTCATTGGCAGCTTCGATCAGACTGACATCGGCGAAGGCGGCCTCAAGACGCGATGCTGAGAAACCCTGTCTCCACACTGTCCAGTCATCCGTCGCTGCAGCCGGTGCCAGCGTGCGCGACAACACTTCTGCGCGGTCTTTCAGGTCGTCAGGCGAGGTGGCCAGTGCTTCGACATCGGCTCGAACATATTGAAGACGCTTGAGCAGATGGAACAGGCCGTATTGGGGATGACTTCGGCTTGCCGGGTCGCTGGAAAGCATGTCGCCGTCCTCGGCACCGGCCAAAAGCCAGTGTTCAGGTGGCATCGACTGATCCAGCCCCGGCAGCACCACCACGCCTTCCGGCAGGTTCGCGACCGCGCTGATGAAGTCGGCCGCTGCCGGAATGGAGCCGGTCGAGCCGGCAACAATCACCGGTCCGTTGCCGGGTAGGGACGCGATTCTCTGCGCCTCGGCGCGCAACATGGCATTCCGATGCCGTGAGGGAGACGAGCGGTTCAGTTCCCTCAACCGTTCGGGCCAGAAGGCGCTGGCAATGCGCAGGAATTCAAGCGTCAATTGCCACCACGAGGCGTAGTTGCCAGCATCCAGCTTGGCGAGATCTGCCCAATCACGTTCTTCTGTTTCAACGGCATCGATCAACTCGACCAGTGCGCGGGCCAACCACACGGCGTCCGCAGGACTTGCCGGTGCCACAAGTGGTGTGTCCGTGTGAATGCTGCGCACGATATCCGGAAGCTGGTTGCGCCAGGCGAGAATAAGCCGCGCCAGTTCGATCAGCCGCGCGGTATTGCTGATCGGTGGTGCGAGATCAAAGAGTGCCGGCAGATCGGCGTCGAAATAGCTTTCGTCCTCTTCCGTCTCACCCAGCGGTTTGATCACAGGCAGGATTGCCGATCGTCCGCCCAGAAGGTCGACAAATTCTGAACGCATCACGCGCACGGCACGCCGTGTCGGCAGGAAAATCGTCACGCGGGACAGTGATAGCGGATCGTCGGGTTCATAGCGAAAATCGGGCGTCAGCCGACCATCAAGCAGCGACTGGGCCAGTTCCCTGAGGAACGGAATACCGGGCGGTATGGTCAGAATGCGTGGATCACGCCGTTTTTCCATGGTCTTCAACCAGCTTTCTGACGCTCTATTGTGCGCTCGGCTTCGCCGATGGCTTCAGGGGTGCCCACGGTGATCCACTCGCCCTTCAACCGCATGCCGTAGAGCCTGCTGCTGGCAATTGCGCGGTCGAAATAGAGGTTGAGATTGAAGGCATCATCGGGGGCGTCATCGAACAGAGCCGGATTGAGGACAATTGCCCCCGCATAGACCACCGGATCGGCGTCGCCCTCCTGATAGCGGCTCAAGCGGCCATCATGCCCCAGATTGAAGTCGCGCTTCCCGTTGTGGCCGGTAACGTGGTCCATGTCCACGCATAAAAGCGCCATGTCCATGGTGTCGGGATCGAAGGTCGCCGCCAAACGCGCGAGGCTGGACTTTTTGCCATCGTCGTCACCGATCCAGAATAGATCGGCGTTCATGACGAAGACCGGATCTCTGGCTAGCAGCTTGAGGCCTTTGACCAGTCCCCCACCTGAATTCATCAACCCGGATGTCTCGTCAGAGATCAAGACCTCAAGCCGGGGATAGTTCTGCAAATGCGGGATCATCTGTTCGGCGAAGTGATGCACATTCACCACAGCGCGCTCCACACCGGCATCGGCCAGAAGATCAAGCGCATAGTCGACAAGCGGTTTGCCTGCTACCCGCACCAGCGGTTTCGGCATTGTTTCGGTGATCGGTCGCATGCGGGTTCCAAGCCCCGCGGCCAGCACCATGGCTTCGGTGATATGCATCGTGTCTACCGTGTTGATTCGACGGAGCCGATTCGAGCCTTTGCACACCAATCCCGCAAGGGGGTAAGGGCAGGATGTTCAAGTGCTGCCTGTAGATAATCGAGCGTGCGGGGCATATGCCGCATATAGGCCGGTTTTTGATCACGCTGCATCAGCCGCACCCACAGTCCTGCCAGCTTGCAGGAACGCTGCGCCGCCATGATGTGCCACGATCTCATGAAAGCCGCCTCGTCAAATCCGGGGGTCTCGGCGCGGATGGTGAGATAGCGCGTCATCAATCTTGTCGCCAGGGGCTGATCGATTGTCACTCTGGCATCCTGAACGATCGACACCAGATCATAGGCGGAAGGTCCGATCATCGCATCCTGAAAGTCGATCAGGCCGATTTTGCCGATGCCGGTGTCATCTTCTCTCCAGATGATATTGGGGGAGTGGAAATCTCGCAAAACAATGGAGGTATCGGCGTCCGCAAGGTCATCGATCAGACCATCCCAGATTGCCAGATAGCTTAGGCGCTCCTCGTCGCTCGCAACCTCACCGGAGCGTGACCACGGCAGATGCCAGTCGACCAGCAATTCTGCTTCCATCTTCATCGCCACCCGGTCGAAATCAGGAATGCGGTGAACGCGCTCTTCGGGCAATCGAATGTCCCGCTCGATCGGCGTGTCGTGCAACCGGGCGAGGCAGGCGACGCTTGCCTCGTAGCGGTCAGCATTCGGTTGGCCATCCGGTTCAAGGATGCCCTCAGTCCCCAGATCCTCGATCAGCAGAATGCCGGATTCGCCATCCGATTCGATGATCTCAGGCGCAGCAAAACCCTTGTCGCGCAGCATCGCGTCGATTGCCATGAAGGGGTAAACGTCCTCTGCCAGATGCACGATCTGTGAATAGGGCTTTCCATCCCGGATAGGCGGGCCATTCGGCTTTCGAGGCGCATCCATCAGGATACGGCGCGGCTGCCCGTCGGCATAGATATATTCATAGGCCCGCGATGAGGCGTCGCCGGTCAGGAAACGACGACGAGCATCGCCGAAACCATGATCTGAGAGAAAGGCACGGATTGCCAGAACACGCTCAATCCGGTCCAGTTTGGCAACAGGACCTTCAATCGCGACCCGTCGTCCATCTCCGTCAAAGGTCATGTGAAGGGTGATTTGGTCATCGGGCAGGGCACCGTCGGCCCGCTCCGGCCACTCGACCAGACCGATCCCATGCTCCAGCACTTCGTCAAAACCCAGTTCGTCGAGCTCGGATGGATCGCCCAGGCGATAAAGATCAAAATGCGCGACCGGATATCGAAGCTCGTATTGCTGCACCAGGGTGAAGGTCGGGCTTGGCACCTCAAGGGTCTGATCATCAGCCATGGCTCTGAGGAAGGCGCGCGCGAGTGTGGATTTTCCTGCACCCAGATCACCGTGAAGCGCCAAACAGTCGCCACGCCCAAGCGCCAGCGCCAGATCTTCACCAAGTTTGGCCGTTTCGGCTTCACCCGGCAGCAGAAGGCTCAGCGCCCGTCGCTCCGACGCCTTCATTCTGCGGCTACTGCACTCGACAAGCTGGCGGACGGTATTTGGCACACGACCGTCGTACCCTTGCCCGGGCTGCTGTCGATTGAGACTTTACCACCATGCAGGCTGACGAAGCTTTCAACGATGGAAAGACCGAGACCTGCGCCGCTGCGTTTGCCGCCCTTGCCGCTGGCAGAGAAGCGGTTGAACACGCTATCCAGCATATCCTTCGACATCCCACAGCCACTATCGGTAACGGAGAACACGAAATCACTGTCCTCGCGCCAGCACTTCAAGTCGACCGAAGAACCATCCGGAGCGAAATTCACGGCATTGGTAAGGATCTTGATCAGGATTTGCTTCAGCCGCTGCTGATCTGCCACCAGCTGGCCCAGTTGGGTCGGCGCGGCAATCTCAAGCGTCACATTGCCTTCCTGCAGACGATCGGTCATCTGCATTGACACATCGTCCAGAAGGTCGTCGAGATCGATCTGCTCGAGATTGAGCTGCATGATACCTGCATCGAACGTCGCAAGGTCGAGAATGTCATTCACGATTGTCAAAAGCACGGACGAGGATGTCGAGATATGGTCGAGATACTCTGCCTGACGATCGTTCAATTCCCCGATGGTCGGCGTCTTCAGAAGATCGGTGAAGCCAATGATGTTGGTGAGAGGCGAGCGCAATTCGTAAGAGACATGCTGGACGAATTCGTTCTTCAGTTCGTCCGCCTTGCGAAGCGCCTCGTTCTTTTCCTTCAGCGCACGCTCGGCCCGCACATTGTCGGTCATGTTGACGAATGTGAGCATGGTCTGGGCATTGGGAAGCGGGATGACAGCGTAATCCAGCACCAGTCCGGAATAGAGCTCGAGTGTACCCTGACGGGAAGGGCGCTCATCGTCGAAGCTGGTGATCAGCTGGGCAAAGCTCTTCCAGCCATCCGGCTTGTCGTACGATTCAAGGCAGGCGCTTTCGATTGCCTGGATATGTGTTCCAGGCGTCGCCTGCACTTCGGTAATGTTCCACAGTGTGCGGAAGGCCGGATTGCAAAGCTGGATGCGTCCATCGGGGCCGAAAACGGCAACACCTTCCGACAGATGGTCAATCGTCTCACCCTGGACACGCAACAGAGTATTGTAGCGCGTTTCCAGATCCACCTGTTCGGTAAGGTTTTCAAACACCCATGTCGCACCGCCTTGCGGATGCGCCGAGGCGATGACGCGAAGGGTCTGACCGTTTGGAAGATGCCAAAGATCCGTCTTGGTATCAGGTTCCCGGTAGACGGAGAGCGCGGTCTCTTTCCAGTTCTTCCAGTTGAGCGGCTCGGGAAGTCTGCCCTCTGAACGCAGCCGGTCAAGCAGTTCGCTGTTGTCCGGATGGGATTCGAGGAACGGCAGATCCAACTGCCAGAGCTGTACGAAGGCCTGATTGTAGAACTGAAGCTTGCGTTCGCCGTCGAAAATGGCGACGGGAGTTGCCAGATGATCGAGCGTCTCAGCATGGCTCTTGAGCGTCCGGGTCAGCTGTTCGCGCAGCGCCTCGGCCTGGCTGGTATCGATGGCCATGCCGGACGAGCCAAAGGCACTTCGCGCATCGACCACATCCAGGAACGCCCTGTTGCCGCGAACGACGGTCGAGACGGTATCGCTATAGGGAGACTCGAGCGTCGCGCTCGCTTTGATGCTTTCCCGTGCCACAGATCCCAGCAATTCGCGCTGTTCCTGGATGACAACGGAGGGAGACGTCGCCTCGACGGCTTCGCTATAGGCATGGTTCACCCACACCAGCTGGCCATGATTGTCGCGCCGCCAAACGGGTTGCTCAATCGAATCCAGAAGCGCCTCGAATGTCGAAATCGACGACATCAGTCGGGTCTTTTCTATTTTCAGCTCGGCAAGTTCGGCGCGCAGATTGTTCAGTGCAACGAAGCGGGCAAAGGCGCGACCACCGGACAATCGCCCCTGGACTTCAAGCACTTCACCGCGTTGGGTTTCAACCACAACGTCAAAGCTGCGTGCATCGTAGCGTAGACCCTCGATCGAGCGTTCCAGTTCGATCGCCGACGGTGCCTTCAACCATCTGCCGAAGGCCAGGAAGTCTGAATTATTCTGCGGAGCACCTGTTTCACCGGGAAGCTGGCCCAGGAATTCGGGCTTGCCTGTCCGGCCATCCCAGACCACGATCCTGCGGTTCTTGTCAGCGATAAGCGCTTCGTAGCGAGAGATTTCCTGTCGCGCATCTGCCAGTGCAGAGCGAAGCTCAAGTCGTTCGCTCTCGATGTTTCCCCTCTGCCGTACGAGCCAGACCGCCGACAACAGCGTTGCGGAGAAAAGCCCGATGACAAGAGAAAAGCCGATTGTCTCTGCTGAAGAAAACAGGCGTGTCGTATCGCCAATCAGGGTTTCCGATTGCGCAAATGCGCTCTGGGAAAGCGTTGCAAGCGCCGTACCTGCCGCAAAGAGTCGTTTTAGCGCCACACCGCAGATTCCTCCACCATGGCGCGCATAAACGTGTGCTCCAGGCTGCCAGAATCCCCGATTGGCGACGTGTGCGACCTCGTATCGCACCTGCCGCTTTGGCAAGTCATATTGTTCTACCGACATACTCGGTCTGTCTCCGTCCTATGTGCCGCATCGTCGACAAGACATCCGATTTCACGCTTCCGCCCGCCTGCGGAAGCAACGAATCAAGTGCTAAAACAATACCTTTTAAGGGATTCTGCGGAAAGAGCGCTGACCAAAAAAAGACCGCAGCCTTTGTCAAGGCTGCGGCCACAAGATGTTGTGGATATTTCAGTGTCGATTAATAGCGATAGTGTTCCGCCTTGAACGGGCCCGTCTGCGACACGCCGATATAGCTGGCCTGTTCTTCGGAAAGCTCCGACAATTTCACACCAAGCTTCTCCAGATGGAGGCGTGCAACCTTCTCGTCGAGATGCTTGGGCAGAATGTAGACCTTGTTCTCGTATTGATCGCCCTTGCTGAACAGCTCGATCTGGGCAAGCACCTGATTGGTAAACGACGCAGACATCACGAAGGACGGATGACCGGTTGCATTGCCGAGGTTCAAAAGGCGACCTTCGGACAGCAGAATGATGCGGTTGCCCTTCGGAAACTCGATCATGTCGACCTGAGGCTTGATGTTGGTCCACTTCTGATTGCGCAGTGCAGAAACCTGGATCTCGTTGTCGAAATGGCCGATATTGCCAACGATCGCCATGTCCTTCATCGCCCGCATATGGTCGATCCGGATGACGTCCTTGTTACCAGTCGTGGTCACAAAGATATCGGCTGAGGAGACAACGTCCTCAAGCTGGACCACTTCAAATCCGTCCATCGCTGCCTGAAGGGCGCAGATCGGATCAACTTCTGTGACCTTTACGCGTGCGCCAGCACCGCTCAACGAAGCGGCGGAACCCTTGCCCACGTCGCCGTAACCGCAAACCACGGCAACCTTGCCGGCCATCATGACGTCGGTCGCACGACGGATGCCGTCGACGAGCGATTCCTTGCAGCCATACTTGTTGTCGAACTTGGACTTGGTGACGCTGTCGTTCACGTTGATCGCAGGGAAGGGAAGCAGACCCTTCTGGCTGAGCTGGTAAAGACGATTCACGCCAGTGGTGGTTTCTTCGGTCACACCCTGGATCGAATCGCGCTGCTTGGTGAACCAGCCCGGTGACGCTGCCATGCGCTTCTTGATCTGTGCGAACAGAATTTCTTCTTCTTCCGACTGCGGGTTGCTCAGCACGTCTTCACCGGCTTCTGAGCGAGCGCCGAGCAGGATGTACATGGTAGCGTCGCCACCATCGTCGAGGATCATGTTGGATGCGCCACCGTCGGCCCACTGGAAGATCTGGTCCGTATAGGTCCAGTATTCCTCAAGGCTCTCCCCCTTGACCGCATAAACCGGAATTCCGGAAGCAGCGATTGCAGCCGCCGCATGATCCTGGGTGGAGAAGATGTTGCAGGATGCCCAGCGGACATCGGCACCAAGGGCAACCAGGGTTTCGATCAGAACCGCGGTCTGGATGGTCATGTGGAGCGAGCCGCTGATACGTGCGCCTTTCAGCGGCTTTGTTTCACCGAATTCAGTGCGGCAGGCCATCAGGCCAGGCATTTCGGTTTCGGCGATGTCCAGTTCCTTGCGACCGTAATCGGCAAGCGAAATGTCCGCTACGACATAATCATTCGTGGTGCTCATAAAGATCTCCAGCCTTGAATCAGGGCCCGCATCGCAAAAGATTGCACGAATGCCGAATACGCGCCGTCAAGCGCCTGTCCCCAGAGAACAGGCTTCCTGCAAAGGCGTTTAGCAGTGTTGAGCGAAAATGACAATATCGATATAAAGAAGTCTTTATGTCTTTATGTGATTATCAGATTTCTTCGCCAAACTTGTCGGCGATCAATTGCTCAAGTGCCGCAAGCGCTTCCGTGGCCTGCGGCCCCTCGGCTGAAACGAGAATGCTGCAGCCGGGACTGGCGGCCAGCATCATCAGGCCCATAATCGACGTCCCACCGACAGTGGTGCCATCCCTGGTGACGGAAACCTGCGCATCGAAACTGCCAACCAGCTGCACGAACTTCGCCGATGCCCGCGCATGCAGGCCGCGCTTGTTGATGATCAGCAGTTCACGCGAGTTCGAATCCATGCAGCCGTCTTCCGAAGGGTCCTATTTGCCACTCAAGACGCGGCTTGCCACGTTGATGTATTTTCGCCCTGCTTCGGATGCTTCGGCCAGCGACTTTTCCATATCGTTCTCGCCACGAACGCCTGCAAGCTTGATCAGCATCGGCAGGTTGACACCGGCAATGACTTCAATTCGACCGCTGTTCATCACCGAAATGGCAAGGTTGGAGGGCGTGCCTCCGAACATGTCGGTGAGAATGATGACCCCGTGACCGTCATCCGCTCTGAGCACCGCGTCGAGGATGTCCTGGCGGCGCTGGTCCATATCGTCTTCGGGGCCGATAGATACCGTTTCGACAAACTTCTGCGGACCAACAACATGCTCCACAGCGTGATGAAACTCTTCAGCCAGCCTGCCATGAGTGACAAGCACAAGTCCGATCATACTTTTTCCGTCCCTTTGCACACGCAAACATTTGGCCAGTTAACGCAAAGCGGTCAAGCCGTCCACCGGTGGCAGGTCATCTTGGCGATGTAAATTCCAAGCGCAAGTTCAAAATGTTTCACCCGTAGGTCTCTGCGCTCCACTTCGCGTCCTCATCAGAGCATCCAGGAAGGCAAGAGGGCGAGGTGTCTGCGACGGTATCCGCAAGAGCGGAACATCCGCTCCGCCATCGAATACGAGCGTTTCGTTCTCAGGCGGAAGCCTTTCTGCTGAAACGGGATCCACAATCAGGGCGCCGCAGTGGATCACTGCCTTGGCCTGACTTTTGCGTGAGACAATACCGCCATATCGCAATTCCATCAGGTCACGAATTGTCTCGGGCCGGGAGGCGATAACGTGCGAATCACATGTTCGTATGTCGACGCGGTCATCTGCGATAAGGGCTGCAAATTTGCCTGCCGCCAGAGCCTCTTCCATACAGGTAAACGCCAGAGACGTTTTGCCACGTCCGGACGGACCGACAAACAGAATGCCGCGCGTGCCTGCGATGATTGCGGTTCCATGGACATTGGCACCGCTCAGCTTCATGAAGGGTTCTCGACGGGCAGCGACAGCACGAAACGGGCGCCCTTGATCTCGCCGGTCTCAGCGTCGATGACATTTTCTGCCCTCAGACTCCCGCCATGGGCCTCGGCGATTTGCCGACTGATGGAAAGGCCAAGGCCGGAATTTTGTCCGAAACTCTCGATTCCCGGTCGATCTGTATAAAACCGCTCGAAGATCCGGTCGATATTCTCGGCCTGGATGCCCGGGCCATTGTCCTCGATCTGGATCACACAGCGACCTCGTGAACGGGAGAGCTTGACGGTCAATCTGCCGCCCTTTTCCGGAACGAAGGAGCGTGCATTCTCGATCAGGTTGGTAACGATCTGGCCAAGACGCAGGTCGTGTCCGTTCACGACAAACCCGGCCTTCGCACCCGGTCGCTTGTCGATCAAAAGCTCGATCTCGATCGGTTTCTTGCTGGAGCGGATCTGTCGTGAGACATCAACCAGATTGGTGACAAGGTTTTCCAGATCGACCGGACGTGCATCCGAGCGCGCCAGTTCCGCATCCAGGCGAGAGGCATCAGAGATGTCGCTGATCAATCGGTCCAGCCGCCTGACATCATGCAGGATCACATCCATGAGCCGTTTCTGCGAGGTTTCGTTGCGCGCGAGCGGCAGCGTCTCGACCGCGCTTCGAAGAGACGTCAGCGGATTTTTCAACTCGTGGCTGACATCGGCCGCAAAACTCTCGATTGCATCGATTCGGTCGTAAAGGGCCGTCGTCATCTCGCGGATGGCGACAGACAGGTTGCCAATTTCATCCTGACGCGCCGAAAAATCCGGAATTTCCTGTCTTTCCTTGGCTCCGCGGCGAACGCGGATGGCTGCCGCAGAAAGTCGTCGCAGCGGATTGGCGATGGTCGACGACAGAAGAAGCGACAGAACCACGTTCACCAATGTGGCGACACCGAAGACGCGAAGGATCGCCAGTCGTTCGGCGTGGACGATCTTGTCGATGTCGCCTGCCTGGGTCGATAGCAGCAGAACGCCCAGAACTGCACGGAAACGCTGAACGGGAACGGCCACTGAGACAATCAACTCGCCCTTGTTAGTCACCCGCACCACCGCGCCGCGAACACCGGTCAGAGCATTCATGACCTCAGGATAGATCGAGCCGTCTCCCCCAGGCGCTTCCTTGTACTGCGGCAGGTTGCCCGGTTGCAGGATGCGATTGAAGAGGCGCGAGAAACTGTCCGACCAGGAGCTGCTGTCATTGTCGAGAGGTGGCAGATCGAACCGCAAGACCTGACCGCGCGAATACAAGTGGCGTGAATCAAGAAGCAGGTTGGCATCCGCATCGAAGAGGCGAGCACGCGTCCGCGTTGGCGAAATCAGGCGGCGAAGCACCGGTGCCACACGCTCCGGATTGATCGGGAATTCCAGATCCTCGTCGTTCGGTACAGGCGTTATGCTTTGACCCGCCTGCAGTTCCAGAAGCTTTTGCGGATCGATGGTGATCGAATTGGTATCAACCGACGCAGACGCAGAGATCGCACCGGCAATAATTTCGCCCTGGGTCAGAAGGCTTTCGACACGTGCATCAATCAATCCCTCGCGGAACTGATTGAGATACATGATGCCACCTACCAGCACGAAGATAGCTGCAAGGTTGAAGAACACGATGCGGCGCGTGAGGCTGGAAAAGAGCGCATTGCCGAAAATACGACGGATCAGCGTAAACGGATGGGCCATGAGGTTTGGCGGCGCGACGGCACCGTCGAGCTCATCAAGTTCCCATTCCGAAAGCTTTTCCGCCAACTATCAAACCTTCCGCGCCCACTGTCACGGCTCTGCATTCCGTATTTGTCTGGCGGCTATTCCAGCCGCCAGCCGTTCAGGCTGCTTCCCGGAAGCGATAGCCCACGCCGTAGAGCGTCTCTATCATGTCGAAATCGACGTCAACCATTTTGAATTTCTTGCGCAGGCGCTTGATGTGACTGTCGATCGTCCGGTCATCAACATAGACCTGTTCGTCATAGGCCGCATCCATCAGTGCATCGCGGCTCTTCACGACACCGGGGCGCTGCGCCAAAGACTGAAGAATCAGAAATTCGGTGACTGTGAGCGTGACCGGATCGCTCTTCCAGGTGCAGGTATGGCGCTCCTGATCCATCACAAGCTGGCCCCGCTCAAGGGTTCGTGCCTGCAGTTCGCCGGCGGTTTTGGCAGTGCCCGTGGTCGCCGCACCTTCGCGATTCGCCGCGCGACGAAGAATGGCCTTGACCCGCTCGACCAGCAAACGCTGCGAGAACGGCTTGGTGATGAAGTCATCGGCGCCCATCTTGAGACCGAACAACTCATCGATCTCTTCATCCTTGGAGGTCAGGAAGATCACCGGGATATCGGACTTCTGTCGCAAGCGGCGCAGAAGCTCCATTCCGTCCATCCGCGGCATCTTGATGTCAAAAATGGCGAGTTGCGGGGGACGGGCAACGAGCCCGTCAAGCGCAGATACACCGTCCGTGTAGGTCTCGACCTTATAACCCTCAGCCTCAAGCGCAATCGACACTGAGGTCAGGATATTGCGGTCGTCGTCTACGAGCGCGATTGTCTGCATAGTCATGCTCTCCGTCATCTTTGCGGCTCCTGGCTTTGCCCGCCCAGCCCTTGGCGTCAAGGAGCGCTTATTGAGGATAAAGGTGGAACAAATTGTGGCAAAGATAAAGAGCCGCCCGAGCCGTTGCCGATATTTGCGGCCAAACACCGCCAAAACGATCTATGCCAATTGCCCTCTTCTAACCGATTTAAACCAGAGGTAAGGAATTTAAATCGATTAAATAATTGATATTATTGGATGTTTTTGAATTTTTTTCTTGCGTTGACTGATTGTGCCCTCTAGTTTCTCGAAAAATTCAACGGCTATCGGCCCTGGAGTAAAGGATGCTGTCGATGGATGAGCTAGGTCTTAGAAATCGCGAAAACGATATAGCGGCGATTGGTCTCGGTGATGCGGCGCGAGTCCATTACAATTTCAATCCCGGCCAGCTCTATGAAGAAAGCATTCGCCGTGGCGAAGCTGTGCTGACAGCCGACGGTGCGATTTGCGCCGACACCGGACAGCACACCGGTCGTTCGCCGAAAGACAAGTTTGTCGTGCGCGACAACAACACCGATCCAACGATCTGGTGGGACAACAACAAGCCCATGACGCCAGAGAATTTTGCGCTTCTGCATCAGGACATGCTGGCGCATGCTGCCGGCAAGGATCTCTTCGTGCAGGATCTGATCGGCGGTGCAGACGCTGAAAATGCCTTGCCGACGCGGGTCGTAACCGAATATGCGTGGCATTCGCTGTTCATCCGCAACCTGCTGATCAGGCCCGAACGTGCGGCGCTCACCACCTTCCAGCCGAAGCTGACAATCATCGACCTGCCCAGCTTCAAGGCTGATCCGGCGCGTCATGGCTGCCGCTCGGAAACAGTGATCGCCTGTGACCTGACCAACGGCATCGTTCTGATTGGCGGCACGTCCTATGCCGGCGAGATGAAGAAGTCGGTCTTCACCGTCTTGAACTACCTTTTACCTGCCAAGGGCGTCATGCCCATGCATTGCTCTGCCAATGTCAGCGCCGAGGGTGATTCGGCCGTGTTTTTTGGCTTGTCCGGCACTGGTAAGACAACGCTGTCGGCCGATCCAAACCGCACTCTCATCGGAGACGACGAACATGGTTGGGGCCAAGGCGGTATCTTTAATTTCGAAGGCGGCTGCTACGCCAAGACCATTCGCCTGTCGGCGGAAGCAGAGCCCGAAATCTATGCGACCACGAAGCGTTTCGGCACGGTTCTGGAAAATGTCGTCTTGAACGAAGATCGTGTTCCCGACTTCGACGATGGCTCGAAGACCGAAAACACGCGTTGCGCCTACCCGCTGGATTTCATCCCCAACGCATCTGCTACCGGCATCGCGGGGCATCCAAAGACAATCATCATGCTGACCGCCGACGCCTTCGGTGTCATGCCGCCGATTGCCCGGTTGACACCCGAGCAGGCCATGTACCACTTCCTGTCCGGCTACACCGCCAAGGTTGCCGGCACGGAAAAAGGTGTAACCGAGCCGGAAGCAACCTTTTCGACCTGTTTCGGTGCGCCGTTCATGCCGCGACACCCGGCAGAGTACGGACGTCTGCTGCGGGATCTTATCGCAAACCATGAGGTTGATTGCTGGCTGGTCAACACCGGTTGGACCGGCGGTGCCTACGGAACGGGAAACCGCATGCCAATCAAGGTCACGCGTGCGCTTCTGAACGGTGCCTTGACCGGTGAACTGAAAAGTGCGGAATTCCGGACCGACGCGAATTTCGGTTTCACTGTGCCGGTTTCTGTTGAGGGCGTAGAATCGCAGATCCTCGATCCACGCTCGACCTGGGCGGATGGTGCAGCCTATGATGCTCAAGCCCAGAAGCTGGTCGGCATGTTCATTGCCAATTTCGAGAAGTTCGAAAGTCATGTGGATGGCAAGGTGCTGGAAGCCGCGCCAAGCATTCGCCTGGCCGCCGAGTAAGCCGCTGCAATTATTCTGAAATTGAAAACCCGGCGATCCGATCGCCGGGTTTTTCGCATCCAGGGCCTTGAACCTGTTTCCCGCAGCGCTCTGTTGTGAAATAGAAAAGCCCGGAGACAGGATCGATGGCCAGCGACGCACTGCATATCAATAACCGCATCACGATTGCCGGGTGGGAACTCACGGAGCAGTTCGTGCTGGCTGGAGGCCCGGGCGGGCAAAACGTCAATAAGGTCTCGACGGCTGTTCAACTCTTTTTCAGTATAACCGGATCGCCTTCGCTTCCGGATCGCATCAAGGCAAACGCCCTGAAGCTTGCCGGACGGCGCGCTTCCAAGGAGGGTGTGTTGATGATCGAGGCCAATCGCTTTCGCAGCCAGGAGCGCAATCGCGAAGATGCGCGCGAACGCCTGAAGGAATTGATCCTGAAGGCTGCGGAACCGCCGCCGCCGCCGCGCAGGAAGACCAGGCCAAGCCGGTCATCCATCGAGCGCCGGCTGAAGGAGAAGGCGGGTCGCGGTGAAATCAAGAAGATGCGCACTCGCCCCGATAATGACTAATTCAGCAATTGGTTTTTTAGAATTCCCCTTGTTTTTTCCAGAAAGCTGCCGTCATCTGCCATCAGAAATGGATAACAGGGAGATTGCAGTATGGGTTTGTTCAGCTTCATCAAGAATGCCGGAAAAAAGCTTGGCATCGGTGGTGATGACGATGCTCCGGATGTCGAGGCAGTCAAGAAGGAACTGGCGTCCCATGACCTCGGAACCGACAAGGTCGAAGTCGAAGTCGTGAATGACAAGGTCGTCTTGAAAGGCGTGGTCGAAGACCAGTCGATTTTCGAAAAGGCGATTGTCGCTGTCGGCAACACGCTCGGTATCTCATCGGTCGAAGCAGGTGAGCTCAAGATTTCCGACGCCGGCGTTGCGGCCAAGGATCCGGTCTTCTATACCGTGAAGAAGGGCGACAATCTCTGGAAGATTGCAGAAGAACAATATGGCAAGGGCAAGGGTCCCAAACACACTGTCATCTTTGAGGCCAACCGGCCGATGCTGTCCCATCCGGACAAGATTTATCCCGGTCAGGTTCTTCGTATCCCCGATCTCGAAGACTGATCCTTCTCGATCGCGGTTGGAACGGAGGGGCAAGCAATGAGCAAGGCTCCCTCTCTTCCCGAAGGCCTCGGCTTCTTTCCCGGCTATCTGGACCGCAGAGAGCAGGAACGTCTGGTCGAAACAATCCGCTCGGTCGTTGCCTCTGCGCCCCTCTACACGCCTGAAATGCCAAGAACCGGAAAGCCGATGTCTGTACGCATGACGAATTGCGGCGCGTTGGGCTGGGTGACGGATCGGGATGGTGGCTACCGCTACCAGAAGGCCCATCCGCGCACCGGAGCACCATGGCCACCGATACCGGAGCGCCTGCTGGGGATCTGGCGCGACGTGTCCGGGGACGAGCAGCTTCCAGAGGCGTGCCTCGTCAATTTTTACGATGATGACGCGCGTATGGGCTTGCATCAGGACAAGGACGAACAAAATCTTGTCGCGCCGGTCGTCTCCATTTCGCTCGGGGACGCGTGTCTCTTTCGCATCGGGGGAACCGAACGAAAAGACCCGACGAAGTCATTCAGGCTGGAGAGCGGCGATATTGTCGTCCTAGGTGGAGCGAGCCGGCTGCGCTTTCACGGCGTCGACCGCATCTATCCTTCAACTTCAACGCTTTTGAAGAATGGTGGGCGTATCAACCTGACCCTGCGCCGGGTTGGTTTAAATACATAGCCTACGATACATAGCCTACAGTTTTCTCAAGGCGACCTTCTCGATGAGATGGTTCTCGCCTTTCTGTAGAATGAGGTCGGCACGCGGACGCGTGGGAAGGATATTCTCCCTTAAGTTCCGCAGGTTAATATTCTCCCAAAGATCCTCGGCCACCCCCAGAGCATCGCTTTCACTGATATTGGCATAGCGCTGAAAGTAGGAATTTGGATCGCGGAACGCCGTCTCTCTGAGCTTCATGAAACGCGTCACATACCAGCGATGGATCAGCGCATCCTCAGCGTCGATATAGATCGAGAAGTCGAAAAAGTCGGACACCATCGGCACGATTTTTCCGTCGGCCGGTAGGTCACCGGACTGAAGAACGTTAATGCCCTCGAAGATCAGGATGTCGGGACGGTCGACCAGTTTGAATTCATCCGGCAGCACATCATAGGTGAGGTGAGAATAGCTCGGCGCTTTGACATTGGGACGGCCTGCCTTGATCGCTGACAAAAAGCGAAGCAGGGCAGCCGTATCATAGCTCTCGGGGAAGCCCTTGCGGTTGAGAATGTTGCGCTCAACCAGAGTGGCGTTCGGATAAAGAAATCCGTCAGTGGTGACGAGATCGACCTTCGGGCTTGAGGGCCAGCGGGCCAACAATTCCTTCAGCACGCGCGCGGTCGTCGATTTGCCGACAGCAACGGAACCCGCAATCCCGATGACAAAGGGCGTCTTGGTGATGTCGGACAGGCTCAAAAAGCGGTTGCGCTGTTCAAACAGCAATTGCGACGATTCCACATGTGCAGACAGAAGGCGAGAAAGCGACAGATAGATCTTGCGCACTTCGTCCAGATCGATCGGGTCACCGATCGACCGCAGCCGCCGCACTTCATCGCCGGTCAATGTGAGGGGCGTGTCCGCACGGAAACGAGCCCACTCCTCCGACGTAAAGAAATGGTAGGGCGAAAAGTCATTCGCCTGGAAGTGATCGAGCGGCTCCAGCTGCTCCATGTCCCTGCTAGCTATCGTCATGGCTTCTAACGGCTGGCCTTCTCGTTGAGCCCGGACTGGCTGGTGCGCCTATGAAGCTCGTCCATCACAGTGTCTAAAGGGATATCTGCTATTTTCAATACGACCAAAAGATGAAAGAGCAGATCGGCGCTTTCGTAGATCAGGTTTGCCCGGTCGTTTGTGATCGCCGCCATGACGGTTTCTATGGCCTCTTCGCCCAGCTTCTTGGCTGCCTTGGATTGTCCGCTGGCAACGAGTTTTGCGGTCCAGGATTCATCCGGGGACGCACTGGCGCGCTTGGCGACAATCTCTTCGAGATGCTCAAGAGTGAATTCGCTCATCGGTTTCCTCCCTGGGCGGGCAATCAGTCCAGCCGCATGGCAATGCCATGCTCGGACATGTAATTTTTGGCTTCGGCGATCGAATAGGTACCGAAGTGAAAGATCGAAGCGGCGAGCACGGCCGTCGCATGACCGTCGCGAATTCCGCACACCATGTCGTCGAGATTGCCAACGCCGCCTGAAGCCACAACCGGCACCGGCACGGAATCGGCAATCGCTCGCGTCAGCGCGATATCGTAACCACTCTTGGTGCCGTCACGATCCATGGAGGTGACGAGAAGCTCGCCAGCACCGCGGTCTACCACCTTGCGGGCGAACGCGATTGCATCGATACCGGTCGGCTGGCGACCGCCATGGGTGAAGATTTCCCAGCGGTCAGCCTCGCCATCGATGGAGACCTTTTTCGCGTCGATGGAGACGACGATACATTGATCTCCAAATTTGTCCGCTGCCTCTGCAACGAAATCTGGATTCTTGACGGCGGCGGAGTTGATGGAGACCTTGTCGGCGCCGCACAACAGCAGCTTTCGGATATCAGCGGTCGTTCGAACACCGCCACCAACCGTTACCGGCATGAAGCAGTGATCGGCAGTCTTGGCCACCACATCGAAGATTGTGTCGCGATTGTCGGACGAGGCCGTGATGTCGAGAAAGCAGAGCTCATCGGCGCCAGCTGCATCATAAGCCTTGGCCGCTTCTACAGGATCTCCGGCATCGATCAGGTCGACGAAATTGACGCCTTTGACGACGCGACCGTCCTTGACGTCGAGACAGGGGATCACACGCGCTTTCAGGGTCATGGGAAAATCCTTCGTTAGCCGCGTTGCGCCGCTTTGATCAGGGCGAGCGCTTCTGCTGGATCGATACGCCCATCATAGAGCGCACGACCCGAAATGGCGCCTTCCAGCTTCGTCGCATCGGGTTCCAGCATGCGTTTCACGTCATCAAGCGAGGCAAGCCCGCCTGATGCGATTACCGGAATGGAGACCGCTTCGGCAAGCTCCAGCGTCGATGCCCAGTTGATCCCGGCCAGGATTCCGTCCCGATCAATATCGGTATAGATAATGGCCGAAACACCGGCGCCCTCGAATTTCTTCGCAAGCTCGACCACGCCAAGTTCCGATGCCTCCGCCCAGCCTTCTACCGCAACCTTTCCACCCTTGGCATCAATGCCGACGGCAATCTTGCCGGGGAAGGTGCGGCATGCCTCGATCACGAGGGCGGGATCGCGAACGGCAACAGTGCCGAGAATTACGCGGCTCAGGCCGCGCGACAGCCAGTTCTCGATATGCTCCAGCGTACGAATACCGCCCCCGAGTTGAACCGGGTTTCTGGTTGCCTTGAGGATGTCATCGACGGCTGAGCCATTGACGCTTTCGCCGGCAAAGGCCCCATTCAGGTCGACCACATGCAGCCATTCGAAACCCTGGTCTTCGAAGACTTTCGCCTGAGCGGCCGGGTCGGCGTTGTAGACCGTCGCCTGGTCCATATCGCCAAGCTTCAGCCGCACGCACTGGCCGTCCTTCAGGTCGATGGCGGGAAAAAGGATCATGTCTGCGGGTCCATGCTGTTGGAGTGCTGCAAGCTCAGGGCTTCCAGGCAAGAAAATTGGCGAGCAGTTTCAGCCCCAGGCTCTGGCTCTTCTCCGGATGAAACTGCGTGCCGACCATATTGTCGCGTCCTACCGCCGCCGTAATCGGTCCGCCATAATCGGCAGTGGCGATAACGTCGCCGGCCTGCTCTGCGGCCAGGTGATAGGAATGGACAAAATAGGCGTGAAGGCCGGATGGACCGGTCTCAATGCCATCGAATAGCGGGTGAGGGTGCTTCAAATCGATTGTATTCCACCCGATCTGCGGGATCTTCAGGTCGGCATCGTCAGGGGTCATCAAAACAACGTCGCCCTTGATCCAGCCAAAACCCTCGGTCACGGTTTTTTCCAGTCCGCGAGAGGACATCATCTGCATGCCGACGCAGATGCCAAGAAAGGGACGACCTTTAGTCTCGACAGCCTCAAGCAGCGCCTGTGGCATCCCGCTCACGGCATTCAATCCCCGCCGGCAATCGGCATAGGCGCCGACACCGGGAAGGACGACGCGATCGGCAGAGGCGACCGCTTCCGGCTTGTCTGTCAGATCAATGGTGGCGTCGATGCCGGCTTCGCGGGCTGCACGCTCGAAGGCCTTTGTGGCCGAGCGAAGATTTCCGGATCCATAATCGATAATCGCTACGCGCATTCTAATTCCAGTCTGCCGGGTTCAGACGAGGGTACCCTTGGTCGAAGGAACCCTGTTTGCCTGTCGGGGATCGATTTCGGTGGCCGTGCGCAATGCGCGGGCAACCGCCTTGAAGCATGTCTCGGCGATATGATGGTTGTTGGCGCCGTAATGGTTCAGCACATGGAGCGTGATACCGGCATGCTGCGCCAGCGCCTGAAAGAATTCCCGCACCAGTTCGGTATCGAAGGTGCCGATCTTGGGGGCGCTGAAGTCCACATTCCAGACGAGGAACGGGCGACCTGACACATCGACTGCCGCCTTGGTCATGGTTTCATCCATGGCGAGGTCGATAGAAGCATAACGGGTTATGCCTTTTCGATCGCCGAGAGCTTTGGAAAGCGCCTGCCCAATGGCGATCCCGGTGTCTTCCACTGTGTGATGGTCGTCGATATGCAGATCGCCCTTGGCCTCTATGTCCATGTCGATGAGCGAATGGCGGCTCAACTGGTCCAGCATATGGTCAAAAAAGCCGACGCCCGTTGAGATCCGCGACGCTCCGGTGCCGTCAATATTGACCGCCACGGAGATCGCGGTTTCGTTGGTTTTGCGGGAAATCTCGGCCTTGCGTTCCGCCATGGGAATACTCCACTGGAAAATCTGGGCGTTCCTTATCAGCCGGTGCAACAAATATCCAGAAGTTAGAGCAGCAAGCCGGAAGGGCCTGCTCGCCCTCCAGAACCTGCATCTGATTGCAATCGCGAAATGCGCGCTTACATAAGTCGGCAACGGCCATCCGGGCCAGGAACAAACGCCCAATGCTGGGCAAGCAGGTGATTTATGACGACGATTGTTACAGTGCGTAAGGGTGGTTCGGTTGTCATGGCCGGCGATGGTCAGGTCAGTCTGGGTCAGACCGTCATGAAGGGTAATGCCCGCAAGGTTCGCCGTATCGGCAAGGGGGGCGAAGTGATCGCGGGCTTTGCCGGCGCAACCGCAGATGCCTTCACGCTGCTCGACCGACTGGAAAAGAAGCTTGAACAGTATCCCGGCCAGCTGATGCGGGCATCCGTCGAGCTCGCCAAAGACTGGCGCACCGACAAATATCTGCGAAACCTGGAGGCCATGATGCTGGTCGCCGACAAGACGATCACGCTCGCCGTCACCGGAAATGGTGATGTGCTGGAGCCGGAGCATGGTGCCATGGCAATTGGCTCCGGTGGCAATTATGCGCTCGCGGCAGCACGCGCGCTGATGGACACCGACAAGTCGGCGGAAGAAATTGCGCGTCGCGCGATGGAGATCGCAAGCGAAATCTGCGTTTACACCAACGGCAGCACTGTCGTGGAAAGCCTTGATGAAGAGTGATCAGGATTGATCAGGACAGCAATCCTTCGTGGGTCGATTGACGTCACGAAACAACAAAAGACGGTGGCGCAGCGTTAGCAAACACGCTGGAGCGCCAGGAGTGACAAGATGACCAATTTTTCTCCCAGAGAGATCGTATCGGAACTCGATCGCCATATCATTGGCCAGCAGGATGCCAAGAGGGCGGTGGCGATTGCGCTTCGCAACAGATGGCGCCGGCAGCAGCTGGACGATAGTTTGCGCGACGAAGTCATGCCGAAGAATATCCTGATGATCGGGCCAACCGGTGTGGGCAAGACGGAAATCTCCCGCCGTCTGGCCAAACTTGCCGGCGCGCCGTTCATCAAGGTTGAAGCCACAAAGTTCACCGAGGTCGGCTATGTCGGTCGCGACGTCGAACAGATCATTCGCGATCTCGTTGAAATTGGCATCGGCTTGCAGCGTGAAAAGAAGCGCGCCGAGGTTCAGGCCAAGGCCCATGCCGGTGCGGAAGAACGCGTGCTGGATGCGCTTGTCGGCGCAACTGCGTCGCCAGCGACACGGGACAGCTTCCGCAAGAAGCTGCGCTCCGGCGAGATGGACGACAAGGAAATCGATATCGAAGTCGCCGATACCGCCGCCGGCATGCCGGGTCTGGAAATTCCAGGCATGCCCGGCGCCAATATCGGTGTGCTCAATCTTTCGGAAATGTTCGGGAAAGCCATGGGCGGTCGCACCAAGAAGGTCCGCACGACCGTGAAGGCATCCTATAGCGACCTGATCCGGGATGAGTCCGACAAGCTGATCGATAATGAACTGATCCAGCGCGACGCTATTCGATCCGTCGAAAACGACGGTATCGTCTTCCTCGACGAGATCGACAAGATCGCTGCCCGTGATGGCGGCATGGGCGCGGGTGTCTCGCGTGAGGGTGTTCAGCGCGATCTTCTTCCCTTGGTCGAAGGCACGACCGTGTCAACCAAATACGGGGCGGTCAAGACCGACCATATCCTGTTCATCGCCTCTGGCGCTTTCCACGTGTCGAAGCCCTCCGACCTTCTGCCCGAATTGCAGGGCCGCCTGCCCATCCGTGTCGAGTTGAAGCCGCTCAGCAAGGAAGACTTCCGACGCATCCTCACGGAAACGGAGGCCAGCCTCATTCGTCAATACAAGGCATTGATGGAAACGGAAGAATTGCACCTCGACTTCACCGAGGACGCCATAGATGTGCTCGCCGAGATTGCAGTTCAGCTTAATGAATCCGTGGAAAATATCGGTGCACGCCGGCTCCAGACGGTCATGGAACGTGTTCTCGACGAGATTTCCTTCAATGCACCCGACAGAGGCGGCAGCGACGTGACGATCGATGCCGAATATGTGCGCAAGCATGTGGGCGACATTGCAGCCGACACCGATCTGTCGCGCTATATCCTCTGAACCAGGCCCATCGCCCGATCTCGCCATTTTGAGCGGGGTCGGGTCGACGCAGACGCGTTGCTTCTATAAGGAGATCGCGGAATAAATCCGCGGCGGCGGCACTTTTCGGCCATTGTTGTCGATAAAAGAACTGCTCTGAGCGGAGCAATGAGAGAATCGAAACATGCGCAACCTGCGACACTGGCTTCTGGCAGCAACTCTTGTGTTTTCGGCGTCGACCTATACCGAAATCCTGAATGCACCCGCTGAGGCAGCCCAGATCAAGGTGGTCCCGTCAGGCAACAGGCATAATGAGCAGCCGCCAATTCCCGGCGCTTCGGTTCGCCGAACCAAGGCCGGTAAGACCACGTTCGATCGCAAATATGAAAAGGTGCGCGACCTTTTGGCGACCGACACGCGCCTTATGTCCAAGATCAAGAAGACAGCTTCCGCCTATGGCATCGCTCCCATTCATATGATCGGCGCGCTGGTGGGCGAGCATACCTATAATGTCGACGCCTATGACCGGCTGCAGAGCTATTACGTGAAAGCCGCGTCCTATGCCGGCGATAGCTTCAATTTTTCCTATGACGGCGAAGCGATCAAGGACTTCATTGCAAGGCCAGAATTTTCCAGTTGCAACGCGGGCGCCGATTCCTACACGCTCTGGAACTGCCGCGAAGCCGTCTGGGAGAAATCCTTCCGCGGTAAGACAGTAGGCGGCAAGAGTTATCCCGATAACCGTTTTAGTGCGGTCTTTTTCCAGCCATTCTATGCTGGCCAAACCTTTGGCCTTGGTCAGATAAACCCGCTGACGGCCCTGATGCTGACGGATCTCGTTCACAAGAAATCCGGTTATCCAAAGCTCGATGAGAACAAGGCTGCAGACGTCTACAAGGCCATCATGGAGCCCGATATTTCGCTGGCCTATATGGCCGCAGTTATCAGAAAATCCATCGACGACTACAAGCAATATGCGGATATGGATATCTCGAACAACCCGGGCATCACCGCGACCCTTTTCAATCTGGGTGACACCGTTGGTCGTGCGAAGGCACTGGCACGCAAGAACGCCGGTGGAACGACCTGGCCAGAAGAAAACTACTATGGCTGGCTGATTAATAACCGGTTGAATGAGCTACAAGCTCTCCTTTGAGCCCAACCGCACTGCTTTCTGGTGAGCGAAAGCGCCTGATTATGCCGCAGCTTAACTGGTGCAAGCTCCCGAAATCATGCCATAACCTCGCGTCGAAGGCTTATGATCTCGTCGGGGGCAGTGCGCGTGGCGTCGGATATAATGTTGGGCATAGATACCGGCGGAACCTATACCGACGCGGTCCTCTACAATGAAACGCAAGGCTTGATCGCCAAAGCCAAGGCTCTCACGACGCGCCATGACCTGGCAATCGGCATCTCCGGTGCCGTTGACTCGGTGTTTTCCCAGTCAGGTGTCGAGCCTGCCCGCATTGGCCTTGTGTCGCTGTCGACCACCCTTGCCACCAATGCCCTGGTGGAAGGGCAGGGCGGTCGCGCCGCATTGATCATGATCGGCTTTGAGCCAGATGATCTGAAGCGCGATGGACTGGCCGAGGCACTGGCCTCCGACCCCGTTATCTTTCTGCCCGGCGGCCATGATGTTCATGGAAACGAAAAGCCGCTGGATCTGACCTTGTTGGCAGAACAATTGCCACTGCTTTCTGAAACGGTCTCGTCATTTTCGGTAGCCGGCTATTTTGCCGTTCGTAACCCGTCTCACGAAATCCGGGTGCGCGACTTCATCCGTGAACACACCAGTCTTCCAGTCACCTGCAGTCATGAACTTTCTTCCAAGCTCGGCGGACCGCGCCGTGCACTCACCACGCTACTCAATGCGCGGCTGGTCTCGATGATCGACAGGCTGATCGGTGCTTGTGAGGGATTTATGCATGTCCGTGGCATCGCTGCGCCCATGATGGTGGTGCGCGGCGACGGGGCGCTGATCTCTGCGGCGCAGGCCCGGGAACGGCCGATCGAGACCATCCTCTCCGGCCCGGCTGCAAGTCTCGTCGGCGCACGTCACCTGACAGGCCTCGACAATGCCATCGTCTCCGATATCGGTGGGACCACGACGGACATTGCCGTGCTGGATAATGGACGACCAAGACTGGACGTCGACGGTGCCGTTGTCGGTGGCTATCGCACCATGGTCGAGGCCGTGGCGATGCGAACCTATGGTCTGGGCGGTGACTCGGAAGTCCGGATCGATGATCGCGGCCTGACGGCCAGGGTCCATCTTGGTCCGCGTCGGGCCGTGCCGCTCAGTCTTGCTGCAACACTTCACGGCGAAAGCATCAATGCGGAGCTTGAGCGACAATTGCGCAGCGGCCAGATCGGCCGCCACGATGGTCGCTTTGCCGTGCTCACCGGTCTGCCGGATCGTTATGCCGCGGGACTGGAACCGAAAGATGCCGAACTCTACGCGCGGATAGACGCCACGCCGGTGCCGCTCGCAGACCTTTTGACCTTTGGCCCCCAGAAAGCAATCCTCGATCGCCTTGTTGCTCGCGGACTGGTGCATATCTGTGCGGTCACGCCGTCTGATGCCATGCATGTGCTAGGCAGACAGAACCAGTGGAGCGGTACCGCAGCCGAGCTTGGTCTGCGGCTGATGGCGCGCCAGCGCGATGGTGCCGGGCGGGCCATTTCTGCAGATGCGACAGCTATGGCCGAGATGATACTGGCGCGGCTGACGCGGCATTCTGCGGAAATCATCCTTGGCTCTGCGCTTGCCGAAGACGGCTTGCCCGATATCGATCCCGCCAAGTCGGTGCTGATCGAACGCGCCTTGGATCGGGCAGAAGGAACAGTTCAGTTTTCAGTCAGCCTCGACCGTCCATTGATCGGCCTCGGTGCCTCAGCACCCGTCTATTATCCATCCATCGCGTCCATACTCTCGGTGGAACAAGCCATTCCGTCAGCAGCCGATGTTGCCAATGCGGTGGGGGCGGTGGTTGGACAGATCAGGGAGGTGGTGAACCTGCTTGTCACCACGCCCGAGGAGGGACGTTTTGTCTTGTCGGGCGCTGGCGAAATTATGATCTTCTTTGACGAGGAACAGGCGATTGATGAGGCCAGACGACGTGCAGGCGAACTGGCTTTGGCCCGGGCAAAGGCAAATGGCGCCGAAGATGCCGTCGTCAATGTCGAGGTCAGCAGCGACGCGCCGGAGGTTGAAGGCTCGCGCAAATTGATCGAAGCGCGCATTATCGCGACTGCCACCGGCCGACCAAGGATCACAAATGGATGATTGTTCTCAAATTGGAATAAATCTTTCGAATTGTGGATCAATTGACAGAAAATACAAACAGGCCTTACCTGCGGCAACGCATCTTAAAGCCTGCGCTACAGGAGAAGAAACATGGCTCGCATCGAAAAATATGGACTGGGCATAGATCGGCAGCTCCACGATTTCATCGTGGAAAAGGCGCTGCCTGGCACCGGTGTCGAGGCGGAGCAGTTCTTTTCCGGCCTTGCCACCCTGTTTGCGGACCTGGCACCGAAAAACAGCGCCCTTCTGGCCAAACGCGACGAACTGCAGGCGAAGATCGATCAGTGGCACCGCGACAACGGCGCACCGTCCGATCTTGCGGCCTATGAGACCTTCCTGCGGGACATCGGCTATCTGTTGCCCGAAGGTGGTGATTTTTCCGTCGACACCGAAAATGTCGATCCTGAGATCAAGGCGATTGCCGGACCGCAGCTTGTCGTTCCGGTCATGAACGCCCGCTACGCGCTCAATGCGGCCAATGCCCGCTGGGGTTCGCTCTACGACGCACTTTACGGAACGGATGTAATTGCCGAGACAGACGGAGCGGAAAAAGGCAAAGGCTACAATCCGCAGCGCGGCGAAAAGGTCATTGCCTGGGCGCGCGATTTCCTCGATCAGTCGGCCCCTCTGTCGGGTGCGAGTTGGAAGGATGTGACTTCCTTCCGCGTCCAGGACGGCGCACTGTTTGTGACCCTTGAGAACGGCAACAAGACCGGTCTATCCGATCCGTCGCAATTTGCCGGCTATCGCGGTCAGCCTGCGGCTCCAACCGCCCTTGTTCTGACCCGCAATGGTCTGCATGTCGAGGTCCGTATCGACGCAGAAGCGCCAATCGGCAGCACTGACAAGGCACATATTGCCGATGTGGTCGTCGAATCGGCGATCACCACGATCATGGATTGCGAAGACTCCGTCGCCGCGGTCGATGCGGAAGACAAGGTTGTCGTCTATTCCAATTGGCTGGGCCTGATGAAGGGTGATCTCACAGAAGAGGTGACGAAAGGCTCAAAGTCTTTCACCCGCAAGCTCAATCCGGATGTCACCTTCACAGGATCAGACGGAAGCGATGTTTCCATTCCGGGGCGCTCGCTTATGCTGATCCGCAATGTCGGGCATCTGATGACCAATCCGGCGATTCTGGACCAGAACGGCAATGAAGTTCCGGAAGGGATCATGGATGCCGCAATCACAGCGCTGATCGCACTTCATGATGTCGGAACCAATGGCCGCCATCTGAATTCCCGCGCCGGTTCCATGTATGTGGTAAAACCGAAGATGCATGGCCCGGAAGAGGTTACCTTTGCCTGTGAGATCTTCGCGCGCGTTGAGGCCCTTGTGGGTATGAAAACAAACACTATGAAAATGGGCATTATGGATGAGGAGCGCCGCACCACGGTCAACCTCAAGGAATGCATCCGTGCAGCCCGTGATCGTGTGGTCTTCATTAACACCGGTTTCCTCGACCGTACCGGAGACGAGATTCATACCTCGATGGAAGCCGGCCCGATGATCCGCAAGGGCGGCATGAAACAGGCGGCCTGGATCAGCGCCTATGAAAACTGGAACGTCGATGTGGGTCTGGAATGCGGGCTGTCCGGTCATGCGCAGATCGGCAAGGGCATGTGGGCCATGCCGGATCTGATGGCAGCCATGCTGGAGCAGAAGATCGGCCATCCGAAAGCAGGCGCCAACACTGCCTGGGTCCCGTCACCGACCGCGGCAACGCTGCACGCCACCCATTATCACAGCGTCAACGTGGCGGATGTTCAGGCGAGCCTCAAGAGCCGCCCGCGCGCAAAGCTCGGCGACATCTTGTCTGTTCCGGTTGCCCCACGCCCCAACTGGACGCCGGAAGAAGTCCAGCACGAAATTGACAACAATGCGCAGGGTATTCTGGGCTATGTCGTGCGCTGGATCGACCAGGGCGTCGGATGCTCCAAGGTTCCGGACATCAATGATGTCGGCCTGATGGAAGATCGCGCGACCCTCCGTATATCTGCCCAGCACATGGCCAACTGGCTTCATCATGGCGTTGTGACCGAAGCACAGATTGTGGAAACGATGAAGCGCATGGCAGCGGTCGTTGACCAGCAAAATGCCGGGGATGCCGCCTATAGCCCCATGGCAGCCAATTTTGATGATTCAGTCGCCTTTCAGGCAGCGCTTGAACTGGTGCTGAAGGGACGCGAGCAGCCGAACGGTTACACTGAACCGGTTCTGCACCGCCGCCGCCGCGAGCTGAAGGCAAAGCTGGCGGGCTAAGCAGAGTGCCTCTCCAAACAAAAAACCTCCGGCATGCGCCGGAGGTTTTCTTTTGATCTCGACAGAATGGACGCGGATTACTGAATAACCACGACCTTGGAGTTCTTGCCGGGGCGAACCCGGTTATAGAGGTCAATGACGTCCTGATTCATCAGACGGATGCAGCCGGACGAAGCGGCTGTGCCGATCGACTGCCACTCGGGCGTGCCGTGAAGGCGAAACAGCGTATCCTGACCTTTTTCATTGAAAAGATACATCGCGCGCGCGCCCAGCGGGTTACGCAGGCCCGGGCCCATGCCGTCTTCGACATATTTGGTGAGCTCAGGTTTGCGCACCGCCATTTCCTTAGGCGGGTGCCAGCTCGGCCATTCCTGCTTCCAGGCCACATAGGCATTCCCGGACCAGGCAAAACCTTCTTTGCCAACGCCGATACCATAACGCATCGCGCGACCATTCGGCATGATGTAATAGAGGTAGCGCTCGCGCGTATTCACGATGATTGTGCCTGGTGCCTCGCTTGTCCTATAGGAAACGATCTGGCGGTGGAACTTCTTGTCCACGCGGTTGATCGGCACCGCAGGCAGTGTATAGCCGGCGTCGGTCACCGTGCCGTAGGAATCCGTGAAAATCTGCGCCGTCTCAACCTTCCCGCCTTCGGGCGAGGTGGTTGTGCAACCGGTAAGCGCGATGGCGGCCACAAGGCCGAAAAGGGGCAGTGCATTGCGAAGACGCATGGAGGGCTCTTGCTCGTGAGGGGATGCGATGGTCATTGGAACCATCATCGATTATGGTTTATTTGTAATTATGTGAGTCTTGGCAAGGGCTGGTGGCATTGCGAGCCCGTGACTGCGAGCAAATTGAATCCGCATTGCTTTTTTGCAACATGGCTGGCGATGCGCGCGGATGTTACGAATGACTATCTTTTCTGTTACGGTCGCCAATCCGTTAATCGATGGACGACAGTCTGAAAACGCGATGCTGGTGCGTCGCGGCGTGCAAACGCTGTTGCATGAAATGCGACTGGCGGTACTGCCCGAACTGCAATTGGCCAGCGGTCGCCGTGCCGATCTGGTCAGCCTCTCCGACAAGGGCGAGATCTGGATCATCGAAATCAAGTCATCGATCGAGGATTTTCGCGTCGACAAGAAGTGGCCGGACTACCGTCAGCATTGCGACCGGCTGTTTTTCGCGACGCACCGCGAGGTGCCGCTCGAGATTTTTCCGCAGGATTGCGGCCTTATACTGTCAGATGGATACGGGGCCCATATGGTGCGCGAAGCGCCACTCCACCGGCTGGCTCCCGCAACCAGAAAATCGGTGACGCTTCAATTTTCCCGCACGGCGGCTAATCGTCTTATGCTGGCGGAATGGGCGGCGGCCAAGACGCCGCTGATCGAATAGGCGCTTTATTTGGGTGCGCGTTTTGCCAGAATGCGCTGCAAGGTGCGGCGATGCATGTTCAGCCGTCTTGCGGTCTCAGAGACATTGCGCTCGCAGATCTCATAAACGCGTTGAATATGTTCCCAGCGTACTCGGTCCGCCGACATCGGATTTTCCGGAACCTCGGCCTTTTCGCCTGGTCGCTGCGTCAAGGCGTTGAACACGTCGTCCGCATCCGCCGGCTTCGACAGATAGTCGAGCGCACCGAGCTTGACTGCCGTAACTGCAGTGGCGATGTTGCCGTATCCGGTCAATACCACGATTTTTGTATCGTCCCGGCGCTGCCGTATGGCCTCGATCACATCAAGACCATTGCCGTCCCCCAATCTCAGATCGACGACAGCATATTTCGGTGGCGCAGCTTTTGTCTTGGCAATGCCTTCGGCTACAGATGCGGCAATCTCGACGGTGAAACCGCGCGTCTCCATGGCACGCGCCAGGCGGCGCAGGAACGGTCCATCGTCGTCAACGATCAACAGGCTCGGGTCTGAGCCAATATGGGCCTCGTTGGATTGGCTCTGTAGAGGAACCTGATTGGATTCGGCTTGATTTGCTTCATTCATGATTGACATCCCTACGGCGCATTCATGTCATTTCGGTTGGACCGGTTATGGACAGGAATGATTGGCCGGTAAAGTTAATTCGTTGACTGTGCTTCTATCAGGTTCCGCGGCCAGCTGATGGTGACCCGTGCTCCGTGTTTGCTGGTGTCGCGGTTCTCAAACCTGAGCGCCGCTCCGGAGCGCTCCAGCAGTGTCTTGGCAATAAAAAGACCCAGACCCAGACCGCCAGCGCGTTCGTTCCCCGGCCGTGTTGTAACATAGGGCTCACCAATGCGGCCCAAAATGTCCTGCGAATAGCCTTGCCCGTCGTCTTCGATCATGATCGAGATCTTTTCCTTGTTGTGGGACACGGTCAGTGTGACTTCTTCGCGGGCAAAGTCGACGGCGTTTTCGATCAGATTGCCCAGACCGAACATGACGCCGGCATTGCGCATGCAGATCGGCTCCTTTTCGCCCACATTCCGGTCTGCCAGGACGATGCGAATGCCGAACTCGCGATGCGGGGCCACTACTTCCTCGATCATGGATGAAAGCGGCAATCGGCTCATATGCGCTTCGCGTTCCGACGGCAGTGATGTCAGGCGCCGCAGAATATCCCGACAGCGCTCGCTTTGGCTTCGAAGAAGTTGCACATCCTCGCCAAAACGCTCGTCATTGCCAAGTTCCCGCTCCATTTCCTTGGCAACGACGCTGATGGTGGCAAGCGGAGTGCCCAGTTCGTGGGCTGCAGCAGCAGCCAGCCCATCAAGCTGCGATAAATGCTTTTCACGCTGGACAACAAGCTCCGTTGCCGCAAGCGCTTCTGCCAACAACGATGCCTCCTGTGAGACGCGATAGGCATAGAACGCGGCAAATCCGGTCATCGAGATAATCGCGCTCAGGGTTGCAAACTGCATGACCGGCAGCATCAACAGCGTCTCGCCCTCATACCATGGCAGCGGAAAAGGAGAGATCACCAGCGCGGATATCGCAAGTATGGCCAGAACCATGAGCCACAGGGAATATCGCAAGGGTTGCGACGCAAAGGATATGATCACCGGGACGCACAACAAAGGTGCAAACGGGTTTGCAATTCCGCCGGTGATGAAAAGCAGGGCGGCAAGCTGCACCAGATCGAACCCGAGCAGACAAAGTGCCGAAAAGGGCTCAAGTCTGTGTGTGGGCGGAAACCGGATCGACAAGGTGACATTCGCGATCACCAACGCGCCGATCAGAAGTCCGCAGGCAACCAGAGGCAGCGGAAACGCCAGCCAGAAGCTGACCAGCATCACCGTGGCGGTCTGGCCGGCGACAGCAAGCCATCTGAGGCGCATCAGTGTTTGAAGTCTCAGCCTGCGGCTTGAATGATCGAACCTCTTGTTGATGACCGCAGCATTTGTCATTTGGACCACAATCGCGGCCTCACGTTCCCCGCGGTTTTGCTCGGGTCGTCGGCTGCGCCTCGGCGGGATTTTCCGGCCATTCGTGTTTCGGGTAACGGCCGCGCATATCCGCGCGCACGTCCTTCCACGATCCCGCCCAGAAACCGGGCAAGTCGCGTGTTTTCTGGATAGGACGGTGGGCAGGCGAGGTCAATTCAATCAGCAGCGGCAGATTGCCACCTCCGATGGCGGGATGTTGCCTGAGACCATAGAGCTCCTGGACCCGGATCGAGACGACCGGCTCATCTCCATCATAGGCAATCGGGTGGCTCTGCCCGGTCGGTGCAATAAAATGTGTCGGCACAAGCTTGGCCAGATCCCTTTGCAGATTGTGCGGAACCAGCGACATCAATCCATCGTGAAGATTGCTCGCCGAGATCGAGCTCAGGTCCCGCGCAGTGCCTTGGAATGGAATGAACCATTCATCCAAGCGATCCATCAGAGCACGATCCGACATGTCGGGCCATGGTTCGCCGATGCTCTGGCGAAGGAAGCTCACTCTTTGGCGCAGCTGTCGTGTGCTCTTTCCAAGGGGAAGCGCCGACAGGCCCAACAGGCGCACCCCGTCCGCGAGCGCCCGCGCAAGTGTCTCGCCGGATGGTGCGGGAAGCGGTGTCTCTTCAAGAATGATCGCGCCAATGCGAACGACCCGCCGCGCCCGGACCTTGCGGCTTTCTGGGTCAAAGAAGCCTTCTTCCTGCCGCAGCAAAAGGTTGGGCATTTCGTCTTCGACATCTGCGCGGCTGATTTCAGCTGCAGCGAGAATGCGTCCCTGCACGGCACGGCCTGTCATATCGGCAACCACCAGCATGCGCGCATTGGCAAGTCGATCCGTATCCTGAACCTGGGCACCTCGACCATTGGCCAGCACAAACCTGCCTCTTGCACCTCTTGCAAAGGCAATCCGGTCCGGAAAGGCATGCATAAGATAAATCCCGGCAGACAATGTCTCGGCCGATGACGGTTGTTTCATTGCCAGATGTTCGAGATCGGCGGCAAGCCGGGCTGCAAGGGTGCGGGCCGATTTCGCCCGCGGACTGTTGTCCTGGCGAAAACGCCGCAATCGCTCATCGAGATCGATGTCATTGCCCCCCAGTCCCTGTTCGCCCAGGAGAACGGCGAGAAGACTCGCCTCGCGCGCCAGACCGCGTTCCGCCGACGTCACCACCATGGCGGCGAGCCGCGGCGACAGACCAAGGCCGCGCATCATCTTTCCACGCTCGGTCAAATGACCATGGAGATCAACAGCGCCCAGAGACTGCAAAAGCGCGCGCGCCTCCTTGAAGGCAGCAGCAGGTGGTTGGTCGATCAAGGCAAGCGATGACGGGTCGCTGACGCCCCAATGCGCCATATCGAGAACGAGGCCCGACAGATCGCTTGCCAGGATTTCTGGCGGAGAAAAAGGCGGCAGACCCGCAGTCTGCCCCGCATGCCAGAGGCGAAGGGCAATGCCGGGTTCTGTTCGTCCGGCACGACCGGCCCGCTGATCCGCCGAGGCGCGCGAGGCTTTTACGGTTTCCAGACGGGTAATGCCGGTGGCAGGCTCGAACACCGGCAGCCGCTGCTGCCCGCTGTCGATCACGATACGGACGCCGTCAATGGTAATCGACGTTTCGGCAATGGAGGTGGCAAGAACGATCTTGCGCGTACCACGCGCTGCCGGGCGAATGGCCGCATCCTGCTCCCTCTGTTCCAGATTGCCATATAAAGGTGTTACATGCGTAGCGACGGGCAGGCGTCCTTCCAGTCGCTCGGCAACACGGCGAATTTCCGCCTGCCCGGGCAGGAAAGCCAGGATCGAACCGTCTTCCGTCGCATGCATGTCGAAGATCGCATCGGTCATGGCGTCCTCGATCCGCATATTGCCCGGCCTGTCTCGATACCGAATGTCGACCGGATAGCTGCGTCCATGGCTTTCGATCACCTGAGCATCCACCAACAGCTCGGCAATACGCG
>NZ_CM169893.1:0-50000 GCF_057158725.1 Agrobacterium sp. H141 | reverse complement strand
TGATATAAGGTATCTTACTTTCGAATACATAGGGGTAAGAAGCGAACGCAGGGAACTGAAACATCTAAGTACCTGCAGGAAAGGACATCAACCGAGACTCCGTTAGTAGCGGCGAGCGAACGCGGACCAGGCCAGTGGCAATCAGGAATAAAGCCGAACAAGTTGGAAAGCTTGGCTAAAGTGGGTGACAGCCCCGTAGGCGTAGAACACTGATTGTCCTTGAGTAGGGCGGGACACGTGAAATCCTGTCTGAACATGGGGAGACCACTCTCCAAGCCTAAGTACTCGTGCATGACCGATAGTGAACCAGTACCGTGAGGGAAAGGTGAAAAGCACCCCGACAAGGGGAGTGAAATAGAACCTGAAACCGGATGCCTACAAGCAGTCGGAGGGCGCAAGCCTGACGGCGTACCTTTTGTATAATGGGTCAACGACTTAGTGTATCTAGCAAGCTTAAGCCGGTAGGTGTAGGCGCAGCGAAAGCGAGTCTTAATAGGGCGATTGAGTTAGATGCATTAGACCCGAAACCGAGTGATCTAGCCATGAGCAGGTTGAAGGTTGGGTAACACCAACTGGAGGACCGAACCCATATCTGTTGCAATAGATCGGGATGACTTGTGGCTAGGGGTGAAAGGCCAATCAAACTCGGAGATAGCTGGTTCTCCGCGAAAACTATTTAGGTAGTGCGTCGATCGAATACCCTCGGGGGTAGAGCACTGGATGGGCTATGGGGACTCACCGTCTTACTGATCCTAACCAAACTCCGAATACCGAGGAGTACTAATCGGCAGACACACGGCGGGTGCTAACGTCCGTCGTGAAGAGGGCAACAACCCTGACCTCCAGCTAAGGTCCCCAAGTCATGGCTAAGTGGGAAAGGATGTGAGGATCCCAAAACAACCAGGATGTTGGCTTAGAAGCAGCCATCATTTAAAGAAAGCGTAACAGCTCACTGGTCTAAATAAGGGTCTTTGCGCCGAAAATGTACCGGGGCTAAAGCCATGCACCGAAGCTGAGGATTGTAGTGACTTGTCACTGCAGTGGTAGCGGAGCGTTCCGTAAGCCTGTGAAGGGAGACCCGTGAGGGCTCCTGGAGGTATCGGAAGTGCGAATGTTGACATGAGTAACGATAAAGGGGGTGAGAGACCCCCTCGCCGAAAGACCAAGGGTTCCTGCTTAAAGTTAATCTGAGCAGGGTTAGCCGGCCCCTAAGACGAGGCGGACACGCGTAGTCGATGGGAACCACGTTAATATTCGTGGGCCTGGTGGTAGTGACGGATCGCACAAATTGTAACACCTTATTGGATTGGTGTTGCAGTGGAGCGGTTCCAGGAAATAGCTCCACCGTATAGACCGTACCCGAAACCGACACAGGTGGTCAGGTAGAGTATACCAAGGCGCTTGAGAGAACTGCGTTGAAGGAACTCGGCAAATTGCACGCGTAACTTCGGAAGAAGCGTGACCCCAGGATACGCAAGTGTTTTGGGGTGGCACAGACCAGGGGGTAGCGACTGTTTATCAAAAACACAGGGCTCTGCGAAGTCGCAAGACGACGTATAGGGTCTGACGCCTGCCCGGTGCTGGAAGGTTAAAGGGAGAGGTGCAAGCTTTGAACTGAAGCCCCAGTAAACGGCGGCCGTAACTATAACGGTCCTAAGGTAGCGAAATTCCTTGTCGGGTAAGTTCCGACCTGCACGAATGGCGTAACGACTTCCCCGCTGTCTCCAACGCAGACTCAGTGAAATTGAATTCCCCGTGAAGATGCGGGGTTCCTGCGGTCAGACGGAAAGACCCCGTGCACCTTTACTATAGCTTTACACTGGCATTCGTGTCGGCATGTGTAGGATAGGTGGTAGGCTTTGAAGCAGGGACGCCAGTTCTTGTGGAGCCATCCTTGAAATACCACCCTTATCGTCATGGATGTCTAACCGCGGTCCGTTATCCGGATCCGGGACAGTGTATGGTGGGTAGTTTGACTGGGGCGGTCGCCTCCGAAAGAGTAACGGAGGCGCGCGATGGTGGGCTCAGACCGGTCGGAAATCGGTCGTCGAGTGCAATGGCATAAGCCCGCCTGACTGCGAGACTGACAAGTCGAGCAGAGACGAAAGTCGGTCATAGTGATCCGGTGGTCCCGCGTGGAAGGGCCATCGCTCAACGGATAAAAGGTACGCCGGGGATAACAGGCTGATGACCCCCAAGAGTCCATATCGACGGGGTTGTTTGGCACCTCGATGTCGGCTCATCGCATCCTGGGGCTGGAGCAGGTCCCAAGGGTTTGGCTGTTCGCCAATTAAAGCGGTACGTGAGCTGGGTTCAGAACGTCGTGAGACAGTTCGGTCCCTATCTGCCGTGGGTGTAGGAATATTGATAGGATCTGTCCCTAGTACGAGAGGACCGGGATGGACGTATCTCTGGTGGACCTGTTGTCGTGCCAACGGCATAGCAGGGTAGCTATATACGGAATGGATAACCGCTGAAGGCATCTAAGCGGGAAACCAACCTAAAAACGAGTATTCCCTATCAGAGCCGTGGAAGACTACCACGTTGATAGGACGGGTGTGGAAGCGCAGCAATGTGTGAAGCTTACCGTTACTAATAGCTCGATCGGCTTAATCGTTCTCATTGACCATGCTCATCAAAGCCAAAGGCTTCGATGATGCCATCTGTTTTGTTCTCACGCTGTCGGCCCTTTTTGCCGTCGCTGAGAACCACGCGCCGAACCTTCGGCGACGCGCCTTGCGCTTGCGGACTTCGTCCGATCACTGCAAGGGAAACAAACCAAAACGTGTTCGCCTAAGACAAATGAGGGTAACCTCAACCAGCTTCTCAATATGCAAAGCATCAATACGGTTCCGTATTAACGCTTTGGCACCCTTCTGAGCGAAAGCGAAGACCTAAGGTTTGCCAAAGAAATGGGAACAACGTTGATGCCAAGCATCAACATTGCCCTTTGCCGACCTGGTGGTTATGGCGGGGCGGCCGCACCCGTTCCCATTCCGAACACGGCCGTGAAACGCCCCAGCGCCAATGGTACTTCGTCTTAAGACGCGGGAGAGTAGGTCGCTGCCAGGTCTGCAAAAGGCAATGAAATCATAATCTTCTCATCACAAAACAATCGGGCCTCGTCCCAAAATGAGGCCGCTCAAAAAGCGGCCCTCTTGCTGTCCAAACATTATTCCGCGGGGTGGAGCAGCCCGGTAGCTCGTCAGGCTCATAACCTGAAGGCCGCAGGTTCAAATCCTGCCCCCGCAACCAAAATCCAACCAAAATCAAAAACACAAATTCAATCAGCATATCAAATATAAGATATGAAAATAAATCCCGGCCCGCACTCTATCGTGCGCACCGCTCAATAGCGGCTAGCCTGGCTCACGCAGCACTGCCTAATGATCAATCGGATTCCATCAGGAAGTCCGAGACTGTTTTCAGGCAGAGCTCCTTTTCTTCCACATGCGGCATGTGGCTCGAGTCCTCAAAGACAACCCAGCGGCAGCCTGGAATATTCTGGATATATGGCCTGACCACCAAGGGTGTCGCTTCGTCGTGTCTGCCGGAAATGAGCAGTGTCGGCACGTTTATCTGATGCAGCTGGTCCTCTATGGACCAATCCTTCATGGTGCCGATCACATGGAATTCGGTCGGGCCGTTCATATTGCGGTAGACGGTGTTGTCCTCGTCCATGATCGTAAACGTGCGCGCCACTTCCTTTGGCCAGGGCACCACACGGCAGACATGGCGGTCGTAGAAGGCGCGTGAGGCGGCAACATAGTCAGGATCTGTCAGGGTGCCGGCGTCTTCGTGGCGCAGCAGCGTTGCCTGTATGTCGGCCGGTAATTGCAGACGCAGCCGGTTGGCCTCGGCGACCCAGGTCTGCATATTCGCCGGGGAGTTGGCGATCACGAAGGCCTTGAGCCCCGCAGGCTGTAGAACTGCATGTTCGGATCCAAGCATGCCGCCCCAGGATTGTCCGAGAAGGGCATAGCGATCCTGGATGCCGAGATGGGCAAGCAGGCAATCGAGCTCTTCGAGAAACAGCGAAACGGTCCAGAAGTCCTGTCCCTTGTCCGGCAGTCGGGTGGAATTACCGTTCCCGAGCTGGTCGTAGTGAATGACCGGGCGACCGTCGATGGCAGTGATGTCCTTGAAGGAATCGACATAGTCGTGGGTACAGCCAGGCCCGCCATGGGCGACGACCAGCGGCAAACGATCAGACGACAGCGAACCGGTTACACGGTACCAGGTGCGATAGTCACGAAACGGCAGATATCCTTCGCGGGTCTCGATCTCGGCCACCGTCGTTCTCCTTGCATCATTACAGTCGGGAGATCATAGCGGGGCTCAGGCGACGCTTGCAGCTATCACAATTTATAGGACGGCACGGGATCGAGCAGTCGGCACTGGGTTGCGCGAACCACTGCCTGGGTGCGGTTCCTGGCGCCGAGTTTGCGGGCCGCGGCATTGAGATGCATGACCACGGTCGGCACCGAGCGATCGATGATGCGCGAGATTTCCTTGGCCGACAGACCGTGCGAGGAATAGGCGAGGCATTCGCGCTCTCGCTCCGTCAGTCGCACTCTGGAGGTATTCAGCACGGCATCGTCAAAGAGTTCGTAAGCTGCTTCGTGGAATAGCTGCGCGAAAAGACTGAAATCCGCCAGAACGCGCATCGCGTCTCCCTGGAAATCCTTTCTCGCGCCATAGCGTACGCCAGTCACTGTCGCATAGTCACCGCGCGGCATATGAACAGGTACCGTCACACCAGCGAGCATATCGTGGTCACGCAGAAAGTCGCTGACGGGCTTTGTCTCGTCTGTCATGAAGCGGCTGATCTTTGTTTCGACCTCCGGGTCGTAATTCCAGAAAAAGGGAACGGAAGTTTGCATGGCAAGACGCTGGACAGGGTCGATGCGAAAATAGTCCCGATTGCACCAGTAGTCATACATGTCGTCTGCAACATTGCGGAGCTTGAGCAGTGACGGGACCTCGATCTGGCCGCCAAGATCGCAGGGCATCGGGGTATAGTCATAGATGAGCGCTTCGAAGCCCATATTCCGCATCGCGCCAAAAGCTTCGTCAATCCGGTCGTCCAGAGTATCCCGCGTGGATAAGCGATCGGCGATACAATTTATGTCGTCCTTCATCCCACACTCCGACAAGACGCTGCACATCACCCTATCAATACTTATAGCTGGTGCGCATGTTGCGATGCGTTAAAATTAGCCGTGCTCAATTTTTGGTCAAGGTAATTCGGAAGGTTAGTCCTCCTCATGTGGCGCGAAATCTCTCCCGATGAACGAATCGAAGTCGAGGTCGACGGTTTCAAGGTTGTGACCTACAGTTTCGGTCAGGGCGAAGAGACTGTCTTCTGTCTGAACGGAGGTCCGGGATTGCCCTGCGATTATCTGCGTGATGCGCATTCCTGTCTCATCGACCGGGGTTATCGGGTTGTCGCCTTCGACCAGTTGGGAACAGGCGCCTCGAACCGCCCGACAGATCCGTCGCTTTGGACCATCGAACGCTATGTCGAGGAGACAGAAACGGTCCGCCGCGTGCTGAACCTCGGCAAGGTTCACATGCTCGGTCACTCCTGGGGTGGATGGCTCGCCATCGATTACGCGCTGAAATACCCGCAGAACCTGCAGTCGCTGATCCTTGAAGACACAGTCGCGGATATGCCACATCTGGTGTCGGAGCTGGAAAGGCTGCGCGCGGCGCTCGGGTCAGAAACCGTGACGATGATGCAAAGGCACGAGGCGCAAGGCACCATCGATCATCCGGAATATCTGGCGGCGATCACAATCCTGAACTATCGCCATGTGTGCCGTTTGTCGGAATGGCCAGCGCCCGTTCGCCGCTCGCTGGATGACTGGAACATGGGACCATACATGACGATGCAAGGCCCCAATGAATTTCTCTATACCGGCAATCTGAAGGACTGGAATCGCATCCCCGATTTGCCAAGGCTTGAAATGCCAGTGCTGATCACGGTTGGCGAGCATGACGAATTGACGCCGGCTTGTGCCATGCAGATGAAGAACGCATTGCCGAATGCCGAGTTGTGTGTGTTCCGTAATGCAAGCCATATGCCCTTCTACGAGAACCCCGAGGCGTATTATCCGGCCCTCACGGACTTCCTGGTCCGAAACGGGGTACGCTGATGTTGAACATTATCCTGGAAATCACCCAAGACAGAGGCGAATGTCGGCTTCATGCATCGCTATAAATTCGTCCTCTATCGACCGCTTCAGCTGTTGCCCGTTCTCTTCGGCATCAGCATCATCACCTTTGTGCTGGTGCGGCTGATCCCCGGCGATCCTGCCCGCGTCCTTCTTGGAACGAGAGCGACACCAACGGCAATTGCGCGTATCCGCGAGCAATTCGGTCTCGATGAGCCGCTGTGGCGTCAATACTTCTACTTCATCGAAAATCTCGGCCATGGCGAGATGGGCAAGTCGATCCTCTACAAGATCGATGTGCTGAGACTGATCGCAGGACGCATCGAGCCAACCCTCATGCTGGTGCTGGCAAGCGTTATCCTCTCTATTCTGATTGCAGTACCCTTGTCGGCAATTGCCGCCCGTCGCCAGGGACGTCTGGCCGACCACATTGTGCGCATCGTCTCTACCATGGGGATTGGTTTTCCGCCCTTCTGGCTCGCATTGATGCTGATCATTTTCTTCAGTGTCCGGCTCGACCTCTTTCCCGTCTCCGGCTACGGCAATACATTCGCCGACAAGCTTTCGCATTTGGTCCTGCCCAGTCTGACGATCGCGCTCTCGTTGTCTGCGGTGCTCACACGCAGTTTAAGAGCCGCCATGATCCATGCGCTTCACTCGGATGTGGCAACGGCTGCACGCGCCAGGGGCATGCCGGAAAGCATCGTGTTCTGGCGGCATGTTCTGCCCAATTCGCTGGTGCCAACCATCAACCTTCTGGCCGTCAATATCGGTTGGCTGATCGGCGGCAGCGTGGTGGTCGAAAGCGTGTTCGCCCTGCCGGGAATGGGACAGCTTTTGGTGCGCGCAATTTTCTCGCGCGATTATATGGTCGTGCAGGGTGTGGCCATGGTGTTTGCCTGCGCAACGGTGCTGGTCAACTTTCTGGCCGACATCATCACAGTGACGGTTGATCCGAGGATAAAGCTATGAGCGCGTCGGCAACCCGATATTCGCCGTCAGGCGGCCTCGCGCGCTGGCTTGGGAAACATCTCTCCTTGTCCATCGGCGCGGGCATACTTTTGTTTTTCATTCTGATGGCGGTCGCAGCACCCCTTGTAGCACCGTATGATCCGGTCGTGCAGATGTCGGACGTGCGCTTGAATGCACCGTCTCTCAGCCATCCCTTCGGCACCGACAATTTCGGTCGGGACATCCTGTCTCGCGTGATTTTCGGAACGAGAGTCGACCTGCAGATCGCTTTTATCGGCGTGGTGTTTCCCTTTATCATAGGCACATTTCTAGGCACGGTCGCAGGTTTCTTTGGCGGTATAATCGACGCCATATTCATGCGCGTGATCGATATCATTCTGGCCTTCCCCTTCCTGGTGCTGATGTTGGCGATCATCGCCATTCTCGGTCCGGGTCTGACCAGTTTCTACATCGCCATGGCGCTGGTCGGCTGGGTGTCCTATGCCCGCCTCGTGAGGGCGCAGATCCTGGTCCTGAAGAACAGCGATTATGCGATAGCGGCAGTCAGCCTCGGTTTCAGTCGCACACGCATCATGTTTCGCCATCTTCTGCCCAACGCAATTGCCGGGTCGCTTGTCTTTGTCATGTCGGATGCCGTCCTCGTGTTGTTGAACGGCGCTGCGATCAGCTATCTGGGGCTTGGTGTTCAGCCGCCGATCGCGGAGTGGGGCATCATGGTGGCCGAGGGGCAGCCCTTCGTCACCACCGCGTGGTGGATCACGCTTTTCCCCGGACTGTCGATTGTCTTCCTCGCTTTCGGCTTTAGCCTGATGGGCGATGCGCTGGGCGACATGCTGGGAGTTCACGACTGATGAAACCAGTGCTTTCCATCCGCGATCTCGTTGTCAATTTTCACGGCGATATTCCCGCCAGAACACTGATTGATCATGTGTCGTTGAATGTTGCCGAAGGTGAGATCCTGGGCCTCGTGGGTGAAAGTGGCTCCGGAAAAAGCCTCCTTTGCCGCGCCATTATGGGGCTGTTGCCGGCGCGTGCGCTGTCCATCGATGGTGGCGAAATCGAATTTGCGGGAAAAGATCTCGTCAAGGCAACGACGCGCGAGATGCTGGACATTCGCGGTCGCAGGATCGGGATGATCTTTCAAAACCCCTCCAGCCATCTCGATCCGGTGATGAAAATCGGCGATCAGATCGCCGAAGGTATCCGCTTCCATGAGGGCGGCACTGCACGCCAGGCCAGAGACGCTGCGACCGAGATGCTGGCGCAGGTTGGGTTTCCCGATCCCGTCCGTCAATACGATAATTATCCGCATGAGTTTTCGGGCGGCATGCGCCAGCGCGCGATGATCGCAGCCGCCCTGTCATGCCGCCCTGAAATCCTGATTGCCGATGAACCGACAACAGCGCTGGATGTGACCATCCAGGCACAAATTTTGGAGCTTATTCTGGAGTTGCGGGATCGGTTGGGACTATCCGTGATCCTGATCACCCATGATCTGGGTATTGTCGCCCAGACCTGCGACCGGATCGCTGTCATGCGCAACGGCAAACTGGTGGAGCAGGGGGAGAAGCGCCAGATCCTCGCGCGCCCCGGCCATGACTATACCCGCATGCTGATCGGCAGCCATCCCTCGCTGCCGGCCGGCAGGGAACACTCACGCACACTTGCAGCCCCGTCCGATGTGACCAAGCATGCGCCCTTGCTGGAAGTCGACGATCTGCATGTAGCGTTCGATGTCGGCGGATCGATCTTCACCGGCGGGCGCAAGAAGTTCAGTGCTGTAAAGGGCGTGAGCCTACAGGTAATGCCCGGAGAAACCCTCGGCATTGTCGGCGAATCGGGCAGCGGCAAGAGCACGCTCGCACGGGCCATTCTGGGGCTGACGCCACTTTCTGCCGGCCATATCGCTTTCGATGGTGTCGATCTCGCGCAGCAACCGGCAAAGGCACTGGCAAAGCTGCGTCGGGAAACCGCGATGGTGTTTCAAGATCCGCTCAACGCGCTCAACCCGCGCTTCACGGTCGGTGAGACACTGGCCGAGGTTCTGAAAATGCAAGGGATCACTGCCGCGCAAATACCGGCCCGTATCGACGAATTGCTCGATCTGGTCCATCTCGAGCGCGAATTTGCGGGTCGCATGCCGCGCAGCATGAGTGGTGGTCAATGCCAACGCGCCGGCATAGCGCGCGCACTGGCGGTCAATCCGCGTCTCATCATAGCGGACGAGTGCGTGGCGGCTCTGGATGTCACGATCCAGAAGCAGATCGTCGATCTTTTCGCCGAGTTGAAGGAGCGCATGAACCTGACGCTACTCTTCATTGCCCATGATCTGGCCATCGTTCGCAATCTCTGCGAACGCGTCGTCGTCATGTATCACGGCGAGATCGTGGAGGAAGGACCGACAGCTGACGTCTTCGCCCATCCGAAAAAACCTTACACGGCAGCCCTCCTCGCAGCGGTGCCCGATATCGATCCAGACAAGAAACTTCTGGCGCCGAGAGTGGAGGCGTCGCCGACGGCTGCCTGAATACCTGCAAACATCATCAAAAAAGGGAACAAACGATGCTAAGCAAATGGATGAAAATCGGGATGGTCACGGTCATGACCTCCCTGTCGGTCGGGGCCGGGATTGCCGAAGCCGCTGGCGTTCTGACCATCGGTCGCCGCGAAGATTCGTCGACATTCGATCCGATCAAGACAGCGCAGAACATCGACTTCTGGGTATTTGCCAATGTCTATGACGTGATGATCCGGGTTGACAAGACCGGCACCAAGCTGGAGCCGGGTTTGGCCGAAAGCTGGACAGTCTCAGACGATGGCCTGACCTATACCTTCACCATGCGGGATGCAAAGTTTTCGGACGGGAGCCCCATCACTGCAGAAGATGCCGCTTTCAGCCTTCTTCGCATTCGTGATGACGAAGGCTCGCTCTGGAGCGATTCCTACAAGATCATCGACACGGCTGAAGTGACTGATCCGAAGACCCTCGTCATCAAGCTGACCAGCCCTTCTGCACCATTCCTCTCCACCCTCGCAATGCCCGGCGCCTCCATCATCTCGAAGGCAGGCATGGAGAAGCTGGGTGCCGATACCTATGCGGAGAGCCCGATTGCATCGGGTGCCTTTACCGTCAAGGAATGGCGCCGCGGCGATCGCGTGATCTTGGAAAAGAACCCTAACTTCTGGCAGGCAGAACGAGTCTCGCTTGACGGTGTCGAGTGGATTTCCATTCCCGATGACAATACACGCATGCTGGACGTTCAGGCAGGCCAGCTGGATGCTGCCATCTTCGTACCGTTCTCGCGCGTTGAAGAGCTGAAGAAGGACAAGGACCTCACGGTTCATCTGGAAACATCTACCCGTGAAGACCACCTGCTGATCAATCACGAACATGGCGATCTGGCCAAGAAGGAAGTGCGCGAAGCACTCGACTATGCCATCGACAAGAAGGCAATTGTCGACACAGTCACCTTTGGTCTGGGTGAAGTCGCCAACTCCTTCATCCCGAAGGGCGCGCTTTATCACTATGACGACAATCTGCAGCGTCCTTATGATCCTGAAAAGGCCAAGCAGCTTCTGGCCGATGCCGGCGTCAGCAACCTGACGCTCGACTACCTCGTCAATGCAGGCAACGAAGTTGACGAACAGATTGCCGTTCTGCTCCAGCAGCAGCTTCAGCAGTCGGGCATTACGGTCAATCTGCAGAAGATGGATCCAAGCCAGACCTGGGATATGCTGGTGGACGGGGATTACGATCTGTCTGTCATGTACTGGACAAACGACATTCTCGACCCCGACCAGAAGACCACTTTCGTGGTCGGTGACGATGCCAACATGAACTACATGACGCGTTACAAGAACGAAAAGGTCAAGCAACTGGTCGCCGATGCCCGTCTGGAAATGGACCCGGTCAAGCGCGAACAGATGTATGTCGACATCCAGAAAATGGCCAAGGACGATGTGCACTGGATCGACCTTTACTACAGCCCCTTCATCAACGTATCCCGCAACAACATCGAGAATTTCTACCAAAACCCGCTCGGCCGCTTCTTCCTTGAGGATACGGTCAAGAATTGATCGGTCGCTGTCGGGGTCGATGAAGCTCCGGTGACCTTGCAAAGTTCTAAAGCCCGCCTGACAATGTCAGGCGGGCTTTTCTCGTCTTGGCAAAGTTAGAGCGTCATGCGCCAGCACGATCATAGGTAAGATTGCGGGCGAGCCAGCAACCGATCGTCAAGCCCTTCACACAACCGTCGTCGTGGCGACTGACCTGTATCGTCCATTCTCCCGGCGCCGGAGCATCCATCGAACGGCGGCAGGGCAGCGTCCACAGATCTTCCGCCACCGGATAAAGGGGCATCATTTCCCCCTTGCCGAGAAAACCCTCGAAAGAGCCGTAAAAAGCGCCATCGCTGCCAAGGATTTCGAATGTGGCCTGAAGTTCGCGGCAACGATAGCGACCGGCAATGTCCGGCTTCGCTGTACCGGTGACGCGTGTCACTGTGCCACGAAGGTTCTCACGCCAGCGCTCATAGCCAATCTCGTCACCGCGGCGAGTGACTGACATTGAGGACGAACCGGCAGTGTCTGGTCCTTGCACTGAAAGCAGATCTGTTGATCCACCATAAAGCGCTTTCAGACCGCCTTGCTCCGCGGCAAGTGTCAAAACAAGGCCCGTCTCGCGGTCGATGTAGCAACCGTCCCAGCCGCGCTCTGTGGCCTCCTCATTCTGCTGTGCACCGCTCTCTATGCCAAGAGCCGCCTTCATCAGCTTTGTCGCGGTGCCCTGCGCATTTCCCTCATGGTTGAAGAGGACGACAACAGACAGGCGCTCAGACGGTGCGTAGAGGCGATGTAGCCTGAATCCGCGCAGGCCCCCACCGTGACCGGTAGTCTGGATTTCGCCAATCATGTTGTGAGCAAGGCCATTGCCGTAGGGTGCGCTGCTGCCATCGGAAAATGTTTGCACCCGCGAGAGGCGCCGATACACACTATTTTCGTCATCGCGCGTCTTGTCGATAAAACGCTCCCACGCCAGCATATCGTCAAGGGAAGCGCAGATACCCGCGTCACCGCTCCAGTAGATGCGGTTTTGGGCGACAAAGAAGCCGACAATATCATTGCCTTCGTGGCCGACTGCGACATCATGGCTCTGTGCCGTATTCGGCAGCAGTTCTGCTGTCTGCATGTCCGCACGGTTGAAGATTTTCTCGCGATAGAGTTCGCCAAGCGAACGTTGCGAAACCTCCTCGATAATGTCCGACAGGATACGAAAATTGCCGTTGGAGTAGGAATATTTTCTGCCAGGCGTAAAATGGGTGCTGCGCATGCGGTCAAACAGCGGCTTTGCGTCTTCTCGTCTGAAAATGCCCTCGGCGTCAGCGCCATGCAGCACAGTGAGAGCCCAATAATCCCTGAGGCCCGACTGGTTGTTGCACAGTTCACGGATGCTCGGTCTCTTCGTTTCCATGTTCGGCAGATATTTTTGAACAAGCGGATCGAAGCGATCCAGATCATGATCGAGGTCCTGCAAGATGGCGCATGTGAACTGCTTGCTGATGGAGCAGATCGGAAAACGGGTAGAGGCGGCCACGGCAAGATGCCGCTTGGGATCGGCATAACCCCAGACATGGCTAAGGATGGTTTCGCCGTCTTTGACGACCCCGATTGCGCCGCCGGGGCCACGCACGTGCTCGGCAATGCCCGCAGCCAGTCGTTCAAGGGATGATTGATCTATAGAATGCATGGATTTTCCTGAAAGATATTGGCACCGGCGAACGGGCACCAAGGCGGATTGGTTGTTGCAATCATCCGAACGGGCGTTCGTGCTTCTCGCACTTGTCCCGCCACGGCTCCGTGTTTTCAATGCTTTCATCGATATCAGACCGAAATGCATAATCGAAGTGGACACTTCGATATCTCGTTCGGAAATGGTCAGCGATCAGCGTCTCAAACAAGAAGGTACTGATAAATCATTGCAGTCCTACGTCTGACGATGCCAGCGTGTGCATGGTCAAGGCTGCCGTCGCGCTCCTGGCCTCACCGTCATGAGGTCACCTTGACCCCGCGTCCATAGACCAGAAGCATGCCGACAATCACGGCACCGTAGATGATCTGGCGCCCGGCTTCTGGCATCTGCATGATCGACAGAACGGAGTTCAACAGTACGATCAGAACGACACCCACCAGCGTGCCGATATAGCGTCCCTGTCCGCCAAGGATTCGGGTGCCCCCCAGAACAACCGCTGCGATGGCTGGCAGAAGATAGGGCTGACCCATGCCCTGATAGGCCTTGGCGGAATAGCCCGCGAGCAGAACGCCGGCGATAGAGGCGCAGACTGCCGATGTCATGAAGGCCCCGATGATCACGAGACGGGTCCGGATGCCGGACAGATAGGCGGCAGCCTCCCGGTTGCCGGTTGCGTAAACGGAGCGACCGAATGCGGTGCGAGACAGCATCACCGCAATCACAACCGAGACCGCAAGCCAGACATAGATCGCAACCGGGATGCCAAGCAGCCGGTCAGCCGCCAGATAGCGCATCAGCGGCGTGGCACGGTCCTGCGGCGCAAAGCCGCCGGTATGCGCGACCATCAATCCGCGCAAAACGGAATCCACACCCAGCGTGAAAATCATCGACGGAATGCGCAGATAAGCAACGCCAATCCCGTTCAGCAGGCCAACGAGCAGTCCGACAACAATACCAACCGGCAGAGCCATATCTCCACCAACGGCCGTTGCCATCATGGCCGCTGCCGTCAATGTCCACGGCACCGAAAGATCGATATGGCCAAGAAGAATGACCATCATCATGCCGGCAGCGACGATACCGAGAAAGGCACCCGTCTGCAGTTGTTGCAAAAGGTAGTTCGGCGACAAGAGCGGAACCGTGCCCTGCGTCGCGATTGTATAGCCGGTCCCGATCGCAAGGATCACGACAATGAAGAGGGATGCAATGATAACTGGCTTGTTCTCAGGCTTCATGCGGGAAAGAAACGAGATCATGGGTCACCCTATCGGAAGAGTTCGAGGCGGTTCTTCACGCGAAGCGTGCGGATTGCGCCAAGGCTGACCGCGGCCAGCAGAACCAGGCCCTCGATCAGCGGCTGAAGCAGCGGATCGATGGAAACAATACGGAAGTAAAAGGAGATTACCCGCAGGATGAACGCGCCGACCATCGAAGCAATCGCCCCGCCAGTCCCACCCAGCAGTGATGTCCCCCCGAGCACCACGGCTGCAATGGAGTTCAGCGTATAGGCTCCCGCCTGCATCACATCTGCATTGCCCGATGAAGTCTGGATCGCGATATAGAGCCCTCCGCAGCCAGCGAGAAAGCCTGCCATGGTAAAGGCGGCAATCTTGGCCCGGTTGATGGGCAGACCGGACATGAAAGCTGCCCCTTCCGCCGACCCGATGGCGTATGCCGTCCGCCCGGTGACCGACTTCTTGTAGGGAAGCCAGACGAAAACGGCGACAGCGGCAAGCAGGATGAGAGGTACCGGGATCCAGGCGACAGGTGCGAACCAGCCGGCATCCGGGTCGAACAACTGATAGGTATCGACAAAATCCCAGAGACTGTTGGTGACGGCCCAGTTGAGATCGCCGTCAATATCGCCGCCCGGTTTGGGCCGGATGAAAAGTGCAAGGCCGATCGCGATCGCACCTGTTGCCAGCGTCACAATGATCGGCTGCAGCCGTCCGTAAACCACGATGATGCCATTCAGCATCCCGAATGTGGCACCGCATAGCAGGGTGAGAAACATGCCGAATACAATTTCGCTCGGACTGCCATTGACGAGCACTGAAGCAAGACAGGCGGTGAGCGTCATTACCGCCCCGACGCTGAGGTCGAGACCGCCCAGAAGGACAGGGACAGTCTGTGCCATCGCGACAAAGGCAATAGCCGCGGCCTCATTGGCGTTCTGGATCAGAACTGCCGAGGAAAAGCCGCGAGGATGCAGAATGTTGTAGATCAGATAGATGACGAGAAGCAGAACAAGGGCACCGTAAAAACCACGGTTTTGCCGTATCGTACTCAACAATGCGCCCGACCTGTTCATGCGTTCTCCTTCTGCAAACTGATTTTCTCTGAACTTGTATGTCCGCCAATATTCAGGGAGGCACTGACGATGGCTTCCTCGGTGATTGATGTGCCGGAAAGCTCTGCCGTGATGGCTCCGTCATACATGACCACAACACGGTCGCAGCATCCGATGAGCTCGGCATAATCTGTCGAATAGAACAGGATTGATTTGCCCTCGTCTGCAAGTTCACGGATCAATCGGTAGATCTCCTGCTTGGTGCCGACGTCGATCCCGCGTGTCGGGTCGTTGAGCAGAATGATATCCGGATTGGTCATCAGCCATTTGGCGATCACCACCTTCTGCTGGTTGCCGCCCGACAGTGTGGCCACGGCATCCGTTGGTTTATTGAGCTTGATACGAAGCTTGCTCACGCCTTCGCTCACCGCTGCATCTTCCAGCGACCGATCGATGAATGGGCCTTTGCTCACCTTGTCGAACGATGCGGCAAGCAAATTGTCGGCGATCGACATCGGCAGCATCAGTCCTTCGGTCTTGCGATCCTCCGGCACAAGCGCAATGCGTGTCTCGCCGGTCTTGGCCGCATAGGGAGAGGCCGCGGCAACGGCATGGCCATTGGCCGTTATCTCGCCTTCGATGCCACGCAACACGCCGAAAAGCGCGAGCAAAAGTTCCTTCTGGCCCTGGCCATCAAGGCCACCGAGCCCAACGATTTCTCCCTTGCCGACATCGAGGTTGACCCCGTTCAGCTGCTGCTCCCAGGACAGGTTGCGCACGCTGAGACAGGCGGGGCGGTCGCCCGAGGCCGGTTTGACGGGAAAATGCGTCTCGACATCCCGACCGATCATCATGTGCACGATGTCACGGTCGCTTTTCTGACCCTTCGCAAAGGTCTCGACATGATTGCCGTTACGGAAAACCGAAAGCGTGTCGCAAAGCTTCTCTACTTCGTTCATGCGGTGGGAAATGAAGAGGGACGCAATGTTGTCTGCCTTCAGGTCAGCCAGCAATCCGTAGACGACTTCAACATCGCGGCTTGTCAGCGCCGAGGTCGCTTCATCCAGAATGAGCATTTTCGGCGTCATGCCCAGCGCTTTTGCAATCTCCACCATCTGGCGGCGCGAAAGCGAGAGCTCGCGCACCAGCGAATTGGGGTTCACATCCTCGCATTTGATCCGTGCCAGCAGTTCCTCCGCACGCCGACGCTGCGCACGGGCATCGATCAGACCGAAGCGGCGTGGCGGATCGGCAATCGAAATATTGTCGGCAACACTCAGATCCGGCATCAGCGACAATTCCTGGAAGATGCAGACGATGCCGGCTTTTGAAGCCTCCGATGGAGAGGAAAAATGAGCCGGTGCCCCGTTGACATACATGTCTCCCGCATCGGGCCTCAGCACACCTGATATGATCTTTATGAGGGTGGATTTGCCCGCACCATTTTCGCCGAGAATGGCGTGGATGCTGCCCCGGTGGCAGGCGAAATTGACGTCTTCTAGCGCCCTCGTGCCGGAAAAATACTTCGAGATCCCCGAAAGCTGAACAAATGGATCTTTGGATTGCACCTGAACCTCCACGGCAAATTTCTCCGACGACAACCGTTTCGAGCGGATGCCGATACCGCCAGCCGTTTCCCGCCGCCCCTGACGGCGAGAAAGCTGGATCGAGCGGACAAGTCTGCCTCGTGCAGATCGTCCGTTCTGCCGAGTGCGGTCAGTTCACGTCTGCTTCGTCCTTGGACATGATCGCAGGCCCGGAGATGTTCACACCGCAAGGCGGAAACTCGTTCACGGTGAAGAAGTTGTCCGGAAGATCCGACCAGTAGTTCTCGCCGTCCTTGAGTTCCTTGTAGGTCGCCACCGGCAAGGGAACCGAGATCAGCTGGGGCATCGTATTGCCTTCCAGCGCCGAGACAGCGGCTTTCATGGCGATCGCCACCAATCCTGGAGATTGGCCGATGGATATCCCCTTCAGCCCTTCGTCGGAATGCATGGCAATCGCCTTGCGGAAACCGTTCTCGGATTCGCCAGCAACCGGTACCCAGGGATGACCGGCATCCTGAAGCGCCTGAATCACGCCATTGGAGCCACCCTGGCCGACCACGGCGTCGAACTGCCCGTGCACGGCAATCGCGTCGGCAACCACCTTCTGGGTGGTGCCATCATCCCAGTTTCCGACGACGGAGATCATGTCCCACTTGCCACCATCCTTCTCGAACACCTCGTTGATGCCGATCGAACGGTCACGGTCAACGGAATTGCCGGGCAGGCCTCTGACCTCGAGGATCTTTCCTTCCTTGACGCCCTTGGCATGCAGCTCATCCAGCGCGAACTGGCCCCACATGCGGCCCATTTCGAGCTGGTTCTCGTTGACCTGCATGACCTTGTCAGTGTCGAGAACATTGTCGAATGGCACCAGAACGACATTGTTCTTGTCCGCAAGTCTGATCACGCGGTCAAAGCCGTCCGGCGCCACCGCAATGGTGACGATCGCATCGTAACCCTGATTGATGAAGTCCTCGATGGCGCCGAGTTGGGCCGGGGCGTCCGTGCCCGTCGACACGACCTTGAACTCGGAGATCTTGTCCTTCATTGAAGGGTCTTCTGCGAAGGCCTTGGCCGTCTTGATCATCTGGATCCGCCAGGTATTACCCACGAAGCCGTTGACGATCGCGACCTTGAACGGACCTTCCTTGGCCTCCCATTTCATGAACTTGGTGTCGGCGTCCCATGGCGCAAAACATTCCGGTTCGACGCCCGGTCCCGAGACGACCTCAGGTCCGGCAAACGAAAGTCCAGCCGACAGCAACACGCCAGCGGTTGTTGTAATCAGTAGGTTTTTCAGTTTCATCACATTCTCCTCCCTTGGTGTTTCCACTCAGCCTGTGGGACTTGCAGCCCTTTGCGGCAATTCCCCCTATTCCCGCTTCAGGTCCTCCACCTGCAGCGACAAACGGTCTCCCTAATCATCGAAGTGGCGAAAGCCTGCTTCGAGATGGGTCTTCATCTTGTACTGATAGGCAACTCTGTCGCGCGCCTCGAGCGCGGCGATGATATCGGCATGCTCGCAATAGGTGGTCGTCGAGAAGATTCGCCGCGTCTTGCCGCGGATCATGATTTTCAGAATCACCGGTTTCATGATCTTGTAAACGTCAAGGATGGCCTTGTTGCCCATCACCTGGATCAGACGCGTGTGGAAGCTGAAATCCGCCTCAGAGGCATCCACCATCGAGCCTGCATCACGCAGTTCGTCATTGGCGCGATGGAGTTCGGCAAGATCATCGGCGGTCAGCTTCTCCAGCAGCAGATCCACCGACGCAACCTCCAGGAAACCGCGGAAGCCCTGTATATCCATAAATGTGGAACGCGAGACTTCCAGCGTATTGAAGGAAAACAGATCGAGTGCCCGTTCCATGCGGTCATCGACGATAATGGCGCCGACCTTCGGTCTGACAGTCACAATTCCATAGGCTTTGAGAATGCGCATGGCCTCACGAACCGTATTCCTGCTGGACTGGAACAGTTCGCACAACTCGCGCTCGGTGGGTAGGCTGTCGCCCACCTTCAATCCCTGCTCCGAGATCACGCCGCGAATATTGGCAACCATGACATCGACAGCAGAATGAGACGTCGGGCGGATGATATCCGCCTCCTTCCCCTTGCTCGCTTGGGCCTCCGCGTGCTTTTCCGGATTTAAAGTATCGCCAGTCATGTCCCACCCATTTGTAGGACAAATTGTTATGGAGATAGAAGTTTCAAGTCAATAACGGCGATAAACCTCTTTATGTTCGCGGATTGAAGGCGTTGAATATACTTGTATAAAATATTTATCCAACAAATGCGTGAGAACGCATCAGGTTCAAATTGATGCGGCGCGCAAAAATAAGACTGTTTTTGTTGCATTGCGGCGGGATACTTTGTGCTCACCCGTTGCTGACATGGTCCTCTATGATGAGGTCTGCTGCCTTCTCTCCCACCATGATCGCCGGAGCGTTGGTGTTGCCGGATGTCAGCGTCGGAAAAATCGAGGCATCGGCAATGCGTATGCCTTCAAGGCCATGCACGCGCAAACGGGCATCCACCACATCCACTTGTCTGTCAGGTCCCATGCGGCATGTGCCCACGGGGTGAAATACGGTCGACGCCCGCGCGCGGATATCGGCCATCAGCTCTTCGTCCGTACGAACGTCAGGACCAGGCGCAATTTCCGCATCTATGACTGAGGCAAGCGCCGGTGTGTCGGAAAACCGGCGTAACAATTTCGACGTTTCCAAAAGCTCCTGCAGGTCCTGATCGGTCGCGAGGTAATTGGGATGAATTTCAGGTGCGGCAAAGGGATCAGCAGAGCGAATGGCGAGGTATCCACGGCTCGTCGGACGTGTCGGTTGGCCAGACAGCAGAAAGCCCGGGAAGGGATCCGGGTTCATCAGCGGTCGCTTGCCGGGCGGGGCCTTGGTGTAGCTGACGGGGGAAAAGAACAGCTGAGTGTTGGGATCGTCCAGTTCCGGTCGTGAGCGCACAAAACCACCGGCCTGATTAAGGCTGAGAGAAAGCGGCCCGCCCCGGGTCAGCACATAGCGCATGCCCTGCAACAGCTTGCCCCACCAGGGATAGAGCTGGTTGTTGAGTGTCGGCACCTTGGAGCGGAACAGGTAATCGATACACAGATGATCCTGCAGATTTCGGCCCACGCCCTCGGCAGCATGCAGCACGTCTATGCCTTTGCTGTTCAAAAGCTCAGCAGGGCCGATACCGGACAGTTGCAACAGCTGCGGTGAATTGATGGCGCCTGCCGCGAGGATCACTTCTCGGCGCGCAGACACACTCTTTTCCTGTCCGCCTTGCACAAACCGCACACCGCAAGCCCGCTTGCCCTCAAACAGCACTTTCGTGACATGGGCCTTCTTCTCGATCGACAGATTTGGGCGCCGAGCCGCAGGCCTGATATAGGCCCGCGATGCAGACATTCGCATGCCGTTTTTCATGGTGATCTGGTAGGATCCGAGGCCTTCCAGACTGGCGCCATTGAAATCGCGGTTATGCGGCAATTGCAGTTGGCTGCCGGCCTCTATGAAGGTCTGGCAAAGTGGGTGATGATCGCTGGCGACCGTTGACACATGCAACGGCCCGTCGCCACCGCGATAGGCGTCTGCCCCGCTATCATTGGCTTCCATCTTGCGGAAATAGGGAAGCACACCATCCCATCCCCAGCCGGGATTGCCCATATCCCGCCACCCGTCGAAATCGGATTTCTGTCCCCGCACATAGACCATGGCGTTAATCGAACTCGATCCCCCCATCACCTTGCCGCGTGGCCAATAGGATACGCGGTCATCAAGCCCCGGATTTGGCTCGGTCATATACATCCAGTTGATGCTGCTCCGATAAAACGCCTTGCCATAGCCGATCGGCATCAAGATCCATGGATGATTGTCGCTGCCTCCAGCCTCAAGCAGCAGCACCGTGTATTTTCCGTTTTCCGTCAACCGGTTGGCAAGCACGCATCCTGCAGATCCGGCTCCGACGACGATGAAATCGAATTCTGACATGGAGCACCCCAGTCTTCGAGGTTCTGGCTTATGCAGCCGGTGCGGCGTCGATCACGAAGAGCTTGCGTATATGTTCGTGAATCACCCACTCACCGGTCCAGCCCTGTGGCAGAACCAGAAGATCGCCCGGACCGATGTCCTTCGTACCGCTTCCATCACCATTGGTGACCGATGCGCGACCGGAAAGGATGTGGCAATATTCTCCCGCTTTCGTCCGATCAGCGGTGAAATGCCCAGGCATGCATTCCCAAACGCCAATCGTTGTATGCCCATCGGCAGAGGTCCAAAGCACACTGCTCGCCTCTTGTTGTCCCGCTGTTAAAGACGTGGGTTTGTCGGCAAAAGAACCGAGCGCCTGGTTGGCGAGATCGGCGAAGACTTTGAGGTCGAGCATGGAGACATTTCCGTATGTTGAGAGAAAAAAATTGCGGCGGCGGATGACATCAAGCGCATCCAGACCGCCGCAGAGGGAAAATCAGCCTCGAGGCTTCTTCTGCTGGCCGAAGGCCTGCACGAGAACCATGAGGAATGTCGTTACGCAGATCATCAGGGTCGAGATCGAGGCAATGGTCGGGTCGATCTGATCGCGAAGTGCATTGAACATGTTGCGGGTCAGCGTCGGATTGTCTCCGCCCGAGATGAACATGGCCACGACCACTTCGTCAAAGGATGTGAGGAAGGCCAGCAACGCACCGGTGACAACGGCAAACCGGATCTGTGGCAGTGTAATGGTGACAAAGGCCTTCCAGCGCGGTGCTCCGAGGCTGCGCGCGGCATCCTCCTGGCTCATGTCATAGCTCTTGAGCGCAGAACCGATGACAATGACCACCAGTGGTAAGGCGAGCACAGTGTGCGCCAGCACCAGTCCCAGCAGGCTGTAGAGAATGCCGAGCTTTACATAGGCGTAGAATACGCCGATCGCCACCAGAACCAGCGGCACCATCATCGGCGTGATGAGCAACACGAAGATCTCGCGCACGAACCGGTTGCGCGAAGTGTGAAGCCCGTAGGCGGCCAGCACGCCGATTGGCGTCGCGACGAGCATGGTCAGAAACGCGGCCTTCAGGGACGTCCAGGTTGCCTGCATCCAGTCCGGAGAGCTGAAATAGTGCTCATACCAGCGCAGTGACCAGACCTTTGGCGGAAATTCCAGATACTGGCTGTCGGAGAATGACATCGGAATGACGATCAGCGTGGGCGCGAGAAGCAGGATCATGATGATCCCTGACAGGATGTAGAGCCACAGGCGCTGGCCATGCGTGATCTGGGTGTCGGTCGCAGGTTTTCTTAGGCAGCTAAACATCAGTGGCTCCCTCCGGCGATCTGTTCGAGCTTAAGGAAGCGCGAGGCGAGCCACAGGATGGCCATGGTCAGCACCAGCAGCACCACGCCGAGTGCGCTTGCAGCACCCCAGCTGACGAACAACTCGATATTGGAGACGATCTTCATCGAAACCAGGATTACCTTGCCACCGCCCAACACTGCCGGCGTGACAAAAAAGCCGAGGCAAAGGATGAATACCATCAGGGCGCCGGCGAAAAGGCCAGGCGTCGTGAGCGGAAAGAAAACGTCCCAGAAGGCCCGGCGTGGGCTGGCGCCCAGATTGGCGGCTGCCTTCAGGTAATTGCTGTCAACCGCCTTCATTGAGCCATAGACCGGCAGGATCAGGAAGGGCAGCATGATATGAACCATGCCGATCAGCGTGCCTGTGAGATTATAGACCAGCGATAGCGGTTCATCCCATAGCCCAAGCGACATGCCCCAGGTGTTGATGAGCCCGCGCGACTGCAAAAGGACCAGCCACGCGTATGTTCTCACCAGCAGCGAGGTCCAGAAGGGCAGAAGAACTGCAATCATGCAGATGCTGGCCATCCGAGCGGGTAGTTGGGACAGAAAATAGGCAAGCGGATAGCCGATCAGGATACAAAGTCCCGTCGTCAGAATGCTGACTTTAAAGGTCGTCTCGAAGATCCGGAAATACGAGCGCCTTGTGATCATGCGCTCGTAGTTTTCCAGCGAGAAATGCCCGTCGCTGCCAAGAAATGATACGTAAAAAAGCCAGCCCACCGGAATGACGAGGACGACAAGGACCATCAGGATGGCCGGCGAGCTGAGGCCGAAAAGCTTCAGCCGCTCCATGCGATCATCAGAGCGCAGACCGGCCTCGTTGGCCCGGGGAGCATGGGCAGCTTGCGTCTCTCCGCTTGCCTGCAAAACGGCCATATCAAACCTCGCTTCCATCGATCAGGACCGTATCCTCAGGCGCAAGGGTCAAAGTCACCTTGTCGCCAACCGCAGGCAGGGCGGAGAGGGTGCCACCGCGCACACCGCCGCGTACCGCAATCTCGGTGCCGCTCTCAAGCCGGGCGTGCAGAAGATAACTGTCGCCCTGATAGACAACTTCCGTTGCAGTTGCGGTAAAGTTGTTGGCGTTCTCGCGCGGTCCATCGGGTGACACCGTGATACGCTCGGGCCTGATCATCAGCGTCAACTCTTCTGTCGTCGGCGGCGCATCAGCCATCTTGAGCGGCATGCCAAGATATGTGACGGCAGCACCGTCGCGCTGGGCGGGCAGAAACGTGGAATCGCCAATGAAGTCGGCGACGAAACGGTTGGCCGGGCGCTCGTAGAGATCGCGCGGCGTGGCAAGCTGCATGATGCGCCCCTTGTTCACCACCGCAATCCGATCGGACATGGTCAGCGCTTCGCGCTGGTCATGGGTCACATAAACGGTCGTCATGCCAAGTTTCTCATGCAGATGTCGAAGCTCGATCTGCATCTGGTCGCGCAGTTTCTTGTCGAGCGCAGAAAGCGGCTCGTCCATCAAAAGAATACGGGGTTCGAAAACGATGGAACGCGCCAGTGCAACGCGCTGTTTCTGGCCGCCCGAAAGCTGGTCGATCTGGCGGTCGCCATAGCCGCCGAGCTGCACAGTTTCCAATGCCTCGTCGACCCTGCGCGCAATCTCGGCCTTTGCCACCTTTCGAAGCCGCAGTGGATAGCCGACATTGCCGGCAACGGTCATATGCGGGAACAAAGCATAGGATTGAAATGTCATACCAAGGCCACGCAGATGCGGCGGCATGCGGATGACTTCTTCCTCGCCGAATTTGAGGCTGCCGCAATCGGGTCGGGTGAAGCCGGCCAGCACCATCAAAAGTGTGGTCTTGCCAGAGCCCGACGGACCGAGGAGCGTCAGAAATTCACCGCTCTTTACGTTCAGAGAAACGTTGTCCAGGGCATTTACCGGACCATAGGTCTTGGTGACGCCGCTGACCGATATCGGCAATGCTTTTCTTTTGTGCGACGGCACTGTGCTCTCCCTTGTATGTTTTTCGGAGCGGGCGCCGTGCGCCCGCTCCTCATTGCTCAGGTCCGCCGGCTGACTATTCCGTCAGCATTTCCTGATACATTTCCGACGCAGTTGTCTCCCATTTGGTGTACCATTCCAATGAGATAGGCAACTGCATTTCGGCATTGGCAGGCGAAGACGGCAAGCCCTTGGCTGTCGCTTCGTCGATCTCTCCGGTGTCAAAAGCGGCCTTGTTCGTCGGGCCGTAGGTGATGTATTTGGGTAGGTCGTCCTGATATTTGGCCTTGGAGATCTCTGCCAGGAATTTCATGGCAAGCTCCTTGTTCGGCGCGCCCTTCGGAATGCCGAAGCAATCATAGTCGAGCAGTCCCTGATTGAAGGAATAGGCGACCTTCGCACCGTCCTTTTTGGCGTTGTCAAAGCGACCGTTCCAGCCGGTCGTCATATCGACTTCACCGTCCTTCATCAGCTGTGCCTGCTGAGCGCCCGAAGACCAGAACACCGAGATATTGGGTCGCAATTCGCGGATCTTGTTGATGGCGCGTTCGATGCCTTCCTCGGAGTCCAGTACCTTGTAGACATCTTCCGGTGCAACGCCGTCGGCCATCAGAGCGGGTTCGAGAGCGCCTGCGACCTTGTTGCGATAGGCACGTTTGCCCGGAAACTTTTTCACGTCCCAGAAATCGGCCCAGCTTTGCGGGCCTTTGTCGCCATAGGTCTTGGTGTTCCAGGCGTAGACCGTCGAAAAGACGTCGCTGCCCACACAGTATTTGGAGTAAAGGCCTGGATAGAAATCCGAGACGTCGATGATGTCATAGTCGAGCGGCTCGAGAAGTCCCTCGTCGCCGGCACGGGCAGCGGAACCCGATCCGCTTGCCACGACATCCAGCGTCACCTTTCCTGTGGCGACCTGCAGTTTGACGTCGGACATGCCGCCATAGGTTTCCTGCTTGACCGTTATGCCCATTTCCTTGGCGGCCGGCTCGAACAGCGCTTTGCTTTCTGCGTCCTGAAATGAGCCGCCCCAAGAAGCGACAGTCAAGTCCTCGGCCTGCGCGATCGCCGTTGTGGCGAGCAGCGTTGATGCCAACGCCATTATCAAATTCAGTTTCATTGTCAGTCCTCCTGTCAGATCTTCGCCGCTTGCTGCGACCCCCGGTCTGCGTTTTTTATTCCTGCGGATCGACCAGGTCCGCACGGTTGAACTTCCCTTGAAGCGTATCGCAGTCTTTCAGACTGCACTCTGACGCTCCGCCTCTAACCTCCTGCGTTGGGGCGGCGTCCGCGCCAGACCAACGCAGAGTGATTGGCTATGCCGCACGGCCTGCTTTTTGCCATTGCCGGTCGTCCATCCACCTGTAATAGGCAACGGCTGCAGGCAGAAACCATGGCTTTCCGGTGTAGAACGGCCGGGTCGGGTGAACCATGTCGTCGAATGCGGTTTGTCCCTCAGGCAGACCGAGCACCTTTTGACCGGTGCGCATGCCGAGATAGCTCGCCATCGAAACGCCCGAACCACAGTAGCCAACGGCATAGTGAACGCCGTCGTGATGGCCGGTATGAGGCAGCTCGTCGAAACTGTAGGCAACGGTGCCGCTCCAGGCATGGGAGATCTTGGTGCCGGCAAGACTTGGGAAGATCCGGCACATATGGTGATGCAGCAGTGGCGCGGACGCGACGGGATCGCTTTCGGCGGCGCGCACGCGACCTCCAAAAGCAATGCGCTTGCGATCGGGTGTGGCGCGGTAATAGTAGAGAACCTTGCAGGTATCGCTCGCGATCCGGTCTGTCGGGAAGAGCTCGTCGACGACAGACTGCGGCAGTTCTTCGGTCGCGATGATGTAACTGCCGATCGGAATGATCCGTCGGCGAAGCCATGGCATAAGGTCCGTCGTGTAGCCGTTGGTGGCGACGATGACCTGTCCCGCTCGCACCTCGCCTTTTGCCGTCTGCACCTTGAAGCCGGAGGATGTCCGCTCGATGGATATTGCAGCCGATTTCCCGACAATCTTCGCGCCGGCATCGATGGCCAGACGCAGGAGTTCCCGGTGCAGTTTGGCTGGATGAACGGAGCAATGTTTGGGATATACGACCCCACCGAAATAGCTGTCGGTGCCCAGTTCGGTGCGCTGTTCACTGCGCGGCACGGGGAAGCACTCGATGCCTTCCTTCAGCCGCATCGTTTCTGCGTCGCGCACGAGTACTTCGTAATGCTGTGGTGTGTGGGCCGCGTGGTAGCGCCCGGCGCGTCGGAAATCGCAGTTCAGCCCCTCGCCTTCGACGAACATGCCGAACCACTCCAGCGCCTGTTTTCCTTCGCCGCGAATGGCTTGGGCTTTGTCAGAACCGAACTTCTCCGTCAGCTTGGCGAGTGAGGGTTTCACGCTCGTACTGATCTGGCCGCCATTGCGGGTGCTGCAGCCAAATCCCGGATCTTCAGCATCGACAACCAAGGTTGAGAGCCCGCCGCGAGCCGTAACGATTGCTGCATTCAGTCCTGTGTAGCCGGCACCGATGATCAGCACGTCCATCGTTTCCGGTGGTGCAATCGTCAACTCGGGCGCTGCCGGCAACTGATCGTGCCAGAAGGGTGTGCGACGAATATCCGTAAGATCAACAGTCATTCCGTTCCCCGAGAAGCGCGTCAATCCATGACAGACAAACATCGCGCCGTTAAATGAAGGCTAGTCCAGCATTGGACTACGGTTCATATCCAATTTGATAAAATGGCCAGACCAATTCTTGGTGCCGGTCATTTTCATATTCCGTCTATTGGAAAACGGGTACCGGGACATATGCCTCGGCACAGTAAGGGAGGTTCTAACCTCACGTGATGTTGGCCAGCGCTTCCGGCATCCAATGGACTTCGCGGCGGCTGGCCTTGAAGAAACACTTTCCATACCTGGCCAACTGGTCATGATCGATTTCGAAGCCGAGGCCGGGTGTCTGCGGCATGTCGAACCAGCCGTGATCATGCAGGAACGGTTGCTTGATGATCGCATCACGGCCTACCGGAACCCAGCCGGGTTCATTCAGGGGATACTCGAACACCATTTCAGGCGCAAAGCCGCTGGCGGCAAAGACGTGGGCGTTGATGATGAAACCGAAGCCATTGGTCCAGGTATGGGAGGAGAACTTCACGCCCTCTTCGCGGCAGAGTTTGGCAATCGCAAGACTTTGCTTGACGCCGCCCGTAAACATCGCGTCGGGTTGATAGATGTTGTAGCACCGCATCTTGATCATGCGGGCGAGCTCGGGATACCCCATCAGATGCAGTTCACCACCGGCAACGGGCACGCGCGAATAGGCCGTAAGCCTTGCCATGTCTTCGTGCCACTCCCCGAAAAGCGGCTCCTCAACCCAGGCAAGTTCGACGTCGGCTGCGGCATCGACAAAGCGCTTGGCGCGCTCCAGAGACCAGAGCGGCGCGTCGGCCTTTGCTGTCAGGCGAAAGGCCTGGTTGCAGTCGACCGAGATCTTCATGCGGCCCTGCATGTGTTTGGCGACATCGGTTATGTGCGCGATATCGACTTTCTCGTCGAAGTCATGCACGCGTATTTTCATCGTATCGAAACCATCGGCCAACCGTGCCTCGGCCTCTTCGCGACGGGCGCCTGTGTCGCGCAGTTCTCCGGAAGAGGCATAGAGCCTCAGGCGATCGTCTGTTCCGCCGAGCAATTTGTAGAGCGGCACTCCGGCATTCTTCGCCTTGATGTCCCAAAAGGCGGGCTCCAGCCACCAGTTGAAATTGCCGCCGACAGCCATGATGTGGATACGCTCGGCGAGCCGGTCGATATTTTCCGGATCCTGACCGAGAAAGAGGTCTGCAAGGGTGTGGCCAATCCCGGCGCGTTCGCGCCCTGCACCGGTAAAGCCGCTCCAGCCTTCCACGCCGTCGTCAGTGACGAAGCGGACGAGATAGAAGGATACGGTCGTGCGTACAGTCCCGGGGATCCATGAGGGGGAAAACGGCGCCGGAAGCGGCGCGTTCACATGATAGAGTTCGATACGATCAATCACTTGCATTGGCGACCTCTTGTACAATCTGGAACTTGCGCGTCCGCAGCATTGGAGTGAATGTCGCAATCGGTCGGCAGAATGGTGATCATGATTGCACTCCAGACCAACCACTCAAATATCTGCGCATCATCTGAAACAGCTGAAATATATGAGTGTCTGGACGTCGTGGATCGAAAGCTAGTGTGCCATTGGTCGATTAAGGATATCCAATTTGATAAAAATATCAGACCAATCGTTTGCGAAGATCTGGCAGCTCGCAAAGGATGTCGAGACCTGAGCGTATATCGTCAGGAGAGGCGCACCCGAAACCGAAGACGATACCCTTGCGCGCAATCGGCGTAAGACAATAGCGGCTTAACGGGGCCAGAGTGACACCGTGCGCTGCGGCTTGGCTGACCAGTTCGGCTTCGTTAATGCCTTCGGCGAGATAGGCTGTCGTGTGGAAGCCACCGGTTGTCTCTTGCATCGCGAGCGCGCCGCTCAGGCGCTTTGCTCCCTGCAGCAAGACATCGTAGCGTGCCTTGTAGAGTTTGCGCATCATGCGGATATGCGTGGCGAAATGCCCCTCGTCCATGAAATCGGCAACGGTCGCCTGTGTACTGGTGGCGGGCCCACTGACCCATGACATGAAAGCCTGGTCGAATGCATCGACAAGGCGCGGTGGCACGACCACAAAGCCGAGCCTCAGCGAGGGGAAAAGCGATTTTGAAAAGGTACCGACGTGCAAGACCCGCTCTTCGGTATCGATGCTTAAGAGTGCAGGCTGCGGCGCGTTGCCGAAATAGAATTCGCCATCGTAGTCGTCTTCCACAACATAGGCCCGGGCCTCGCCGGTCGCTTTCAAAAGTTCGAAGCGGCGGCTGAGCGACATCACATGGCCGAGCGGCTGCTGATGCGAGGGGGTGACAAAGGCGATCCGGAAATGCGGTGCCTTCGCCAGGCCGTCCCGCACCACGAGCCCTTCGGAATCGACATCGACCGGCACCAGTTCTGCCCCTTCTGACAGGAGCGCGTTGCGGGCACCCGAAGCGCCCGGGTTTTCCATCCAGACGCGGTCGCCCGGATTAAGAAGCAGCTTGCCGATCAGGCTGAATGCATGCTGGGCACCGGATGTGATGAAGATCTGCTCCGGGTCGCAAGTGATCCCTTTGAGCGCACTCAGATGCATGGCAATTGCGCGCCTGAGCGGTCTGTAGCCTTTCGGTTCCCCGTAGCCCATCACGTTGCTGCGCTCGGCGCGCAAGTGGCGGGCGGAAATGCGTGACCAGTGGACAAGGGGAAAGGCATCCAATGCGGGTAGAGCGGTTAGAAAAGCCTTGGGTCTGTGTGGCAACCAGGCTCGCGGTGCATAGGATTTTTCGGCATGGTTGATGGTGTAAGCAAGGCGCGGTATTCCGGCCTCGCCCTGCACGGGATCAACCGCAACCGGGCCTGGTCTTTGATGTTCCAGGATATCGCTAACGAAAGTGCCAGAGCCGACCCGCGAGACCAGCATGCCCTCGCCGGTTAGCCGTTCGATTGCGTCGATCACTGTGGTTCGCGATACGCCCGTTTCCGCGGCAAGCGTGCGTGTCGCCGGCAAGCGCTCACCCGGCCGCAGACCGCCTGTCAGGATGATTTCCCGAAGCGCCAGATATAGCTGCACGCTGACGCTTTGCCGGGACGAGCGGTCCAGCTTGATCGCGGAAAGCAGAACTCCGGCCGCTTGCTTCATGACTTTGCTCCGTTCAATTGGTCTGCCGCTTTTGCCGCAATGGACGTGTCCACCAGACCACTAATAGCACAGTTTAGCATCGAGTTTGGCAAGTCAATTCAGCGGTCGGTCGGCGATGAAAATCGAGAAAATTGAAACTTTCACCAACGAATTCATCAGTTTCGTGCGAGTTACATCGGACGATGGTTCTGAAGGATGGGGTCAGGTCGCGCCTTATTTTGCCGACATCACAGCGGAAGTTCTACACCGTCAGGTCGCGCCTTATGTGCTGGGCATGGACTGCTTCGATATTGATGAAATGCTCGACCTTGTCCGTGACCGCGAACACAAGTTCCCAGGCGCCTATCTGCGTCGCGCCATGGGCGGCGTGGACACGGCACTCTGGGACATGCGTGGAAAGCTGGAAGCGCGTCCGGTCTGCGAACTGATCGGCGGCACAACTGGCAAGATCCGCACCTACGCATCCTCCATGAAGCGTGACATCACTCCGTCTGCAGAAGCAGATCGCTTTTTGAAACTTCGTGACAAACATGGCTTCGACGCCTTCAAATTCCGCATCGGCGCTGAAGTCGGCCGGAACAGGGATGAGTGGCCTGGTCGCACGGAAGAGATTGTTCCGCTTATCCGCAAGTCACTCGGTGATGAGGCAACGCTGCTGGTCGACGCCAATTCCTGCTATTCGCCCGACAAGGCGATCGAGGTTGGCAAGATGCTGCAGGACCATGGAATTTCGCATTACGAGGAGCCTTGCCCTTATTGGGAGTTCGACCAGACCAGGCAGGTGACCGAAGCGCTCGACATCGATGTCACCGGCGGCGAGCAGGATTGCATGATGGCCAACTGGAAGGGCATGATCGACGGACGCATCGTCGACGTCTTGCAGCCGGACATTTGCTATCTGGGCGGCATCGCGCGAACACTCAGGGTCGCGAAGATGGCAGAAGCAGCCGGTATGCCGATCACGCCGCATGCCGCCAACCTTTCCATGGTGACGATCTTCACGATGCATCTGTTGCGCGCGATCCCGAATGCCGGAAAATACCTCGAATTTTCTATCGAAGGTCTCGATTACTACCCTTGGCAGCAGGGTCTGTTCGTCAACGATCCCTACGTGATTTCAGATGGCCATGCCACGGTGACGGATGCTCCCGGCTGGGGCATCGAGATAAGCCCCGATTGGCTCTCAAAGTCGCAATATAAGGTCAGCGCGCGCTAGCAGTGCGTTGGGAGTGCAGCCGAACCTGCCCACGATGCGTAGGAAGCTCGCCGTCACGTGAGATACGGCGCCTATTGCCAATAAAAGTCAGTACATGACGATCATTCACCTTTATATAGCAGTGGATCTCATTGTGATTTCCATTGCGATATCGCCGTCCGATGGAAGTCGACTGGCGTGTCAAAGCGCGTAAAATCAGTGGGGGGACCTACCTTTACGGGGGTGAAGGTATGGGGAGGGGCCGCATGCCTTTTTGGCGCGCGGCCCCATTTTTTTGCCTTTGCGTCGAGCGGCCACTTGGGTGCGCTCACCTGAGCGCCGCCTTTTCTCGCGTCAACACAAATCGACTGTGCCGTTCGGGTTGCCGAAACAGGATAAGCGACTTATCACGCGGGCTTCGATGTTCAGCGTGTGGAATGCAGCTTATGGCCCAACAGACAAACTGGCGTGATGCCGAATCCAAAGCGAACCAATTTGCTATGGACTGGGGAAGCCAGGAACCCGGCGGCGCAATCGTTGCCTTCGACGCATCCGGCATCCGCTTCGCGGTCGCCAATGGGCTGGCCAGCCTCTCGTCCGGTGATTCCTTCACACCGAAGACGGTAGTTCGCTACGCCTCCGTCACCAAACACGCCTTTGCTTGCCTCGTGCTATCGCACCCGGAATTGATCGGTCTTGATGATCCTTTGGGCAAGCATCTGCCCGAATTGAAAGAGCCGCTTGCAAGCGTCACAGTCGGGCAGGCGCTGGATATGACCGGCGGTCTGCCAGATGCGCGTGAGTGCTTCACCTTGTTGGGACTGTCAGTCTACACGGTCACGCAGGCACAACCGATCCTCGACTATCTCACTCGCCTTGACCGTCTGAATTATGGGGCGGGAACCGAGGTATCCTATTCCAATACCGGTTATCGTCTGGTCGAGGCGGCGCTTGAATGCCATGGCATCTTCTTTCGCGATTTCATTCAAACGCGCAGTGCAGCCCTTCGCGTGGAAATGGATGCCCCGGATGTCTGGAACGACACTGTAAAAGGTCTTGCACCCGGTTACTGGCATGATGGGAAGAGCTGGCAGCTTGCTTCAGCCGGGCTGCACATCTCCGCATCCGGCAGCATGACGGGCAGTGCCGAGGCACTGGCGACATGGGCGAGGGCTTTGATGTTAGGTGAAGGTGACTATGCCGGCGTGCTGGATGCGCTGTCTGCGGAAAGGCATCTGAATGACGGTCGCGCTACCGGCTATGGTCTGGGGCTTCGTACCTCCATGCTGGGCGAGCGCAGCCTGGTCGGACACGGCGGCTCGCATCCCGGGTACAAGAGCCACTTCCTGATCGACCGGAAATCCGGTGTCGGAATTACGGTCGTCACCAACCGTGAAGACGCAAACGGCTTTGCCATCGCTTTTGAAACTCTGGCCACCCTTTTGGGTGAACCGTTGCCGACCGTCGCGACAAGCTTGCCCGACGGCATCTATGTCGCAGAAGCCGGGCCGCTTTGGGCAGAGGTCAATGGAAGCGCCATCACCTGCCTGGATGCCGGTGAAATACTTTATGTGGATGGAGACGGTTGGGTGTCGTCCCGCTCGGCTTCTCTGCCGATCCGACTCAAGGCAAACGGCGATGCCATAGAGGGTTGGATCGGTCATGTGGCCTGTCGTCTCGACCCGGCAGGCAATGAGCCTGTGTCTCCTGCTCTTGCCGGACATTGGTCATCAGATGAAGGCGCGAGCTTCGAGATCGAAAATGGCGAGTTGATAATGGGTGTCGGCCCGACGCGATCAAGAATGCCGCTGCGCGGGCTTGGCAAAGATCGTTATTTGTTCTCCCTCGTCGATGGTCCTTGGAAGAAACGTGTCTGTTTGCATGTGATCGCTGACGACCGTGTGGAACTCGTCCTGAGCCGGGCACGTATGATCGAATATGTGAAAGCCGGCTAAGGATCGGCTAAGAACCGGCTAGGTCTGGATTGCCAAAGAATGCATCTGCTGCCAGTAGATCGCGCAGAATGGGCAGTTTGCGGCCGGAATATCCCTCAATCGGGGTCGCATGCCACAGAGCGTTCAGCACGGCTTCCTCCGTCGCCTCGACGGCGGCATGGAAAAACGCGTTCATGTGTTGCTCGGGCAACCGGTTCGCTGTGACGACATCGTCCTTGGCCGTCATGTCGCGGCAATTGGCGGTCGAAAAGGCAAGCGCGATATCGCCGCTGCCGTGGCCGAGATGGCTGCCGAGGCGACCGAGTGCTGCACCGGCACGTTTGGCAAGCCGCGTAAGCTGGCGCGATTCCATCGGGGCATCGGTCGCAAAAACAACGATGATGGAGCCTTTGTCTGGCTCCATTGCGCGGGCAATTCCCTGCGGCGCGATACGATGTCCAAAGACACGGAATTCAGAGGCTTGGCCGAAATTGGAGAGAACCAGTGCGCCAAGCCTGAATGCGCTTCCGCCCGGAAGAAGCACTGTGCGCGATGAACTGCCGATGCCACCGGCCATACCGAAGGTCTTCATGCCGGTGCCAGCGCCAATTGTGCCTTGGGCGAAATTGGACGCAGCGTTTCCGATCGCCTCCAGGGCGAGCGCTTCGGTCACAGCCAGCGATTGGATATCATTGATCTGGCCGTCATTGCATTCGAAGACAAGCGGATTGACGGTGCTGTCGCGTCGCCCGATTGCCGGATTGGCAGCGATCGCCGAGCGGATCAGGGCGGATGCACACGCATGAACACTGAAAGTGTTGGTGAACAGGATCGGCGTTTCAATTTCGCCCAGTTCCTGGACCTGAATCAGGCCGAGGCTCTTGCCGAAACCGTTTAAAATTGCGGCACCTGCCGGCGGACGCTGACGGAAGAGATCGCCACCGTGCGGAAGTAGTGCTGTGACGCCAGTTCGGGCAGAACCGTCCATCAAGCTCGCATGGCCGACGGTAACACCTTCGACGTCGGCGATTGAATTGCTTGGTCCGGGCGGAATAACCCACCATTGGCTGGCGTGCGAAAACTGGCGCATGCATTCTCTCTTTTCTCAGCAGCACAAGGCACCCGGCGCAGGCGCGGGGCCGGCATGCGGGCTTGCCTACGGCCTTAAATCGCCATCTCTGTGCTGGTCTGGATGTAGACCTCGCGCAACCGCTTGGCGACCGGGCCGGGCTCTCCATCACCGATCTTCATATCATCGATCCTGACGACCGGATTGACGAAACCGGAGGCCGATGTCGAAAAGGCTTCCTGCGCAGACTTGATCTCTTCGATGGTGAAGGGGCGTTCCTCGATCTTGATCTGCAGATCCTTTGCGCATTTCAAAACGGCGCTGCGCGTAATGCCAGGAAGGATATCCGTCGACAGATGACGGGTGACCAAAGTGCCATTCTTGGTGACGATATAGGCATTGTTGGAACAACCTTCGGTAATGAAGCCATCCTCAACCATCCAGGCATCGTCTGCGCCTTCCTTTTTGGCCAGGTTCTTGGCCAAGACGGGATAAAGTAGCTGCACGGTCTTGATGTCACGCCGGCTCCATCTCTCGTCGTCGACAAGGATCACATACTGCCCGCGTTGAGCGACAGGACTGTCGATCAGGTTCTTTTTCTGGGTGAACATCACAAGGGTGGACGGGACGGTGGTTTCGGGAAACAGGAAGTCGCGGTCGGCAGCGCCGCGGGAAACCTGAAGATAGACCAACCCCTCGTCCAGGCCGTTGGTCTCCACCAGTTTGCGGTGGGCGGCAAGTAGCGTCTCGTCATCCACATCGAGCACCATGCTGATCTCTGAAAGCGAATTGCGAAGACGGGTCAGATGGCCTTGAAAGTCGACCAGCTTGCCACCGAGAACGGCAGTCACCTCATAAACCGCATCGGCGAAGAGAAAGCCGCGATCGAAAACCGAGATCGTTGCCTCGTTCTCAGGGACAAAATTGCCGTTGATATAGACTGTGCGCATTCCAATGGACTCCGGTAGATCAATCTGTTCGAACATGTGGCCAACCCGTCTGGTCGTGCATATGCCCTGCTGGCTTCGTTTCTCAATATCCAGTGTCTATTGCAAGGCCATTGTGAGCATATGGCCTTGCAGGAGCTTAACGTCGAAATCGCGTCACCGTGCTCCGTCGGCCTTCAATCTTTGCCGAAAGCTTGCCGTTCCTACGGACGATGTCGTAGACGGCACTCAAACGACGGTCGAAGCAGGACCGATAACGCAGCGAGCGCCGCTGTCCAAAAAATATAACCACGAGGTGACAGAATGAACGAGACCGGGATTGCCGCAGAGCCAGCGCGTGTGCCTGTCTTCGATGGACATAATGACATCCTTTCACGATTGACGCGTGAAGGCGTTGATGGTGCCGAATCCCGTTTTCTGAACGGGCAGCCTGGTGTCCACATCGATCTGCCCCGTGCTCGGATTGGTGGCCTCGCCGGCGGACTTTGTGCCATATACACATGGACTGAGGGCAGAACAGCGGATGCCAATGGCGATCTGCCGCGCGTAGATCGTCGAAGCGCACTTGATCAGACTGTTCAGCAGGCAGCCCTTCTGCACCGCATCGAGGCACAGTCGCAAGGCGCATTCACGATCTGCACAACGGCAGCCGGTATCCGTGATGCAATGAAATCGGGTAGCTTTGCCGCTGTTTTTCACATCGAGGGCATTGAAGCTGCAGGTGATGATCTTGATCTTATCTATCTGCTTTATGCTGCCGGCCTTCGAACTCTCGGTCCGGTCTGGAGCCGTCCGAATATTTTTGCTCACGGCGTTCCCTTCCGTTTCGGTCACAGCCCGGATATCGGGCCCGGATTGACCAAAGCGGGTGCCGACCTCGTTCGACTTTGCAATAGGCTGAAGATCATGGTCGACCTGTCGCATATGAATGACGCCGGCTTCTGGGACATTGCGAAAATTTCCGATGCGCCTCTGGTTGCGTCTCATTCGAATGCGTTCGGCATATGCCCGCACAGCCGCAATGCCACCGACAAGCAACTGGATGCGATCCGCGACACCGGGGGGCTGATCGGCCTCAACTTCGGCGTCAAGTTCCTGGATCCGGATGGCCGGCCTGACACTGGACTGAAGCTCGAGACAATGGTTCGTCACATCGATTATCTGGTCGAACGGGTGGGCATCGACCATGTCGGCTTTGGCTCTGATTTCGACGGAACGCTGATCTCGGGAAATATCGGTGACGTGACCGGCCTGCCGGTTCTGCTGACTGCGCTCAAATCCGCCGGTTACGATGACGATGCTTTGGCAAAGATCGCGCATCAGAACTGGGTTTCGCTTCTGGAGCGTACCTGGGGCGCCTGACCACATTCGGCCTCAAGTCGATAAATATCATCATTGAACCTCGCGCCGGCACCGAGTTGCCGGCGTTTTGATTTCTCGTTCTCCGTTTGCCGCTGGACATTTTTCTTCAGGCGACTCTGATTAACTTGACATTTTTACACCAGATTAATATCGCGGTTTGTTAGAGTGTGCGTTCCGGGTAAACGCCGCAACGCCCCACACCTTGTCGAAGGGACGAAAGCACCGATGAATCAGGTCCAGACCTTCACGCTGACTGGCGTTGCAGTGCCTAAAAATGCAGTTCACATGTTGGCGGAAATTAGCGAGCACTTCGCAGAACATGCCGAGGTGAGAGAAAAGGCAGACGGGGTGGTCCTGCTGAGCGAGATCGGTGACGCCGATATAACGCTCAAAGACGGCTCGCTTGAAATCGTTTTGAATTGCCCGACCCAAAAGGCACTTGATGTCAGTCGCAATGTCGTCGCTGAGCATTTGTTTTTCTTTGCCGGGGAAGAGCCTCTTGAGCTGACCTGGGACCAGACCGATGAGCCCAAGCCGGCCCCCAACGTTCACATCGTCAAGGTCTTGTCATCCGAAGACGTCACCCCGCGAATGCGCCGTGTCAAAGTCGCCTGCGACGACGTCACGCCGTTTACCGGCGGTGGGTTGCATGTCCGGCTGATGGTGCCGCCCATCGGCCGCAAACCTGTCTGGCCAACCATGCGCGCCGACGGACGCATCGGATGGCCGGAGGGCGATGATGCCCTGTTGGTGCGCATCTATACCATTCGTGCGGTCGATCAGGAAAAGGGACATCTGTGGATCGACATCCTGCAACACCCCTCGTCAGAACACGAAACCCCCGGAGCTGACTTTGCTCTTCGCGCTGAACCCGGTCAGGTTCTGGCTCTTATGGGGCCGGGCGGCGGGGGTGTCCCGGAGACTGAAAGCCTGGTGATGGTGGGCGATGAAACGGCTTTGCCGGCCATTGCGCGCATCGCCGCTGAATTGCCGGAAGCCGCCTCTATCACGGCTGTGATAGAAGTTGGCGACAAAGCGGAAGAGCAGCCGATCGTCAGTGCCGCGAGGCTCGACATCCGCTGGCTGCACAGGAATTCCTATGCGCCTGATACGCGCTTCGCTCTCGCCGCTGCCCTGTCTGACGTGCTGACGCAGAATGCCGATCCGGATTACATCTGGGCCGCCTGCGAGGGTGGCGAAGCCAAGGAAATCCGAGCGCTTCTGCGCCAAAAAGCGCATCCCAAAAACCGCATGTATGTGGCTGCCTACTGGCAGCAGGGCAAAAGTGCATAAGACATCGCTTCAGTCGCCGTCTGAACACTAACGCGACCTTAGAGAGTGGTTCTGTCGCAAAATGAGGTCGCTCGGGCGTCTGGCAAGGCCTTGGCGACCGCTTGCCCCGCGGCAGCATTAATCCCGGCAGGCGACTTGTGGGAGTAAATTGCCCATTTGCTGGGCTTTAACTTCACTTGACACTTTTTTGGGCTCCCCCTAGAAATCTCTACCAACTGGTAAATTTAAGGGGTCTCAGCCATGACGCATGACATCAAGTTCTCCCGCCGTAGCCTTCTGGCCACCGGTCTCGTTCTCGGTTCGGGCCTTTTTGCGCCGACCCTTCGTGCCGCCGCCCCGATCAAGGTCGCAGGCATTCACGGATCTCCAGTCGAGAACGCCTGGAATTCGGTCTTGCACAAGGCCATGCAGGACGCTGCAGCGGAAGGTGTGATTGAATATGTCTTCTCGGAAGGCGTGTCCGGCACCGATTATGCCCGCGCCATGCGCGAATATGCCGAGCAGGGCCACCAGCTCATCATCGGCGAGGCCTATGCAGTCGAGACCGAAGCCCGTGAAGTGGCTGCCGATTATCCTGAAACCGCTTTCGTTCTCGGTTCCAGTGGCAAGGAATCCGGCGACAATTTCGGCGTTTTCGGAACCTGGAATCATGATGGCGCCTATCTCGCTGGCATGCTCGCCGGCAAGATGACCAAGAGCAATATCGTTGGCGCGGTCGGCGCCATGCCAATCCCGGAAGTGAACATGCTGATCAACGCGTTCGGTGAAGGCGTGAAGGCCGTGAACCCGGATGCCAAACTGCTTGTGTCCTTCATCGGCACCTTCTTCGACCCACCGAAGGCACGCGAAGCCGGTCTGGCCCAGATCGACGCGGGCGCCGATATCCTGTTTGGCGAACGTATCGGCACGGCCGATGCCGCCAAGGAGCGCGGCATCAAGTCTGTCGGGTCGCTGATCGATTACACGCCGCGTTATCCGGAAACTGTTTTCGCCAACGCTTTGTGGGGGTTCCGCCCGATCCTCAATGCTGCTCTCGCAGATGTTGCCGCCGGAAAGCCGGTTGGCAAGGATTACACAGCATTCGGCTTGCTCAAGGAAGGCGGCAGCGATATTGCCTACGTCCAGGGTGCCGCTCCATCGGATGCAGAAGCAGCAATGGAAGCCAAGCGCGAAGAAATCAAGGCCGGCACCTTTGAGGTTCCGCGCAACATGGACGAACCAAAGTAAGCCAATTCCGCATGCATGCCGACGCCACAGCACTCGCCGAAGCGATCGGCTCCGGACAATTGACGGCGCGGCAGGCGATGGAGACATCGCTTGCCGCCGCCACATCCAACGCCTCTCTTGGCGCAATCACCCATCTGGACGAGAAGAAAGGCCGCGCCTCGGCTGACGCATTCGATGCATTGCCGGTCGACCAACGTGCAGCCATGCACTTTGGTGGTGTGCCCACTCTTGCCAAGGATCTCGGCGGCCCGTTTGAAGGCTTTCCGGTCAGTGCTGGTTCCAGCTCGATCCCCCGCAGGGGTGGTATGGCAGATTCTGATCTGGCCATTCGGTTTCGTGGCTCAGGTTTCTGCCTGTTCGGATTGACCACAAGCCCCGAATTCGGTTTATCGCTGGCAAGCGAACCGGCAATGGGTCCGGTGTCGCGCAATCCACTCGCACCCCACTTAAGCTCCGGCGGATCGTCAGGCGGGGCAGCGGCAGCCGTTGCAGCTGGCATTGTGTCGATTGCCCATGCAACGGACGCCGGCGGTTCCATCCGCGTGCCCGCCGCCTGTTGTGGACTGATCGGTTTGAAGCCCGGCCGCGGCGCAATACCTGCCGGCCCATCCTATGGTAATTACCTTGGCGGGATCGCCAGCGAACTCGCCATTTGCCGCTCGGTTCGCGATACCGTGTCGATCTTCGCAAATGTGAGCGGCGACGCAAGGGGACCCTTTCCGCCTGTCCTTCAGGTGCCGGCGAAGGAAGAGGGACTGCGCGTTGGCGTATTGACCGATACCGGCGCGGATATGCCGACGGCCCCAGAGCGACTTGAGGCTGTTGAGGCTGCGGCCCGCTCGCTTGAGAAGAAGGGCCATCGGATCATTCCGGTGAAATGGACCGAAATCGAGCAATTGGCGCTAGCCAGCGCCACGGCCTTTGCCGATATAGTCTGCATCAATCTCGCCGAAACGGTTGAGCGCCTCTCTGCCGATCTCTCAGGCACCGAGGAGATCACCCAGGCGGTGCTGGAGCGCGGGCTCGACATGCGCGGCACGGATGCATGGCGCGCCATGAATATGCTGGCATTTATCAGCCGGGATCTCTGGCGTCTGTTCGACGATATCGAATGTCTGCTGACGCCGATGCTTGCGACAGCGCCCAAGCCGATTGGCTCCTTTCCGACCGATCATCGCGATGTCGAAGCGCATTTCCAACGCATGACGGCCTTTGCGCCTCTGGCACCGCTTGCCAATATTTCCGGATTTCCCGCCATCACGCTGCCCTTTGGTGAAGATGGTAAAGGTTTGCCGCTCCCGGTTCAGCTTCTGGCGCCGATGGGTCAGGAAATGCGCCTTCTTGCGCTTGCCGCGCATCTGGAAAAAGAGGAACGTTGGTCCCATCGCTTTCCTGTTGCGGGGTTTGCCCTATGAACGATGCCGTTCTGACAATTTCGGGCGTCAGCAAGCGCTTCGGTGATAACCTCGCCAATGACGATATCTCGCTGAGCCTTGGCCAAGGGGAGATCGTGGCTCTTCTGGGCGAAAACGGTGCCGGCAAGACGACCCTGATGAGCATTCTCTTCGGTCACTACGTCCCGGATACAGGCCATGTCACGGTGATGGGCAAGCAATTGCCGCCCGGCAAGCCACGTGCGGCTATCCGCGCAGGCATCGGCATGGTCCATCAGCACTTCTCGCTGGCGCCCAATCTGACCGTGATCGAAAACGTCATGACCGGTACGGAAAGCCTCTGGTCTCCCGCATCATCCGTGGCGGCAGGTCGCAAGAAGCTGATCGAGATTTCAGAGCGCTTCGGGCTCAAGGTCGACCCGGATGCCCGTCTCGCGGATCTGTCTGTCGGCGAGCAGCAGCGTGTGGAGATCCTGAAGGCGCTCTACAATGACGCCCGCATCCTCGTTCTGGATGAGCCGACAGCGGTTCTCACCAAGCTTGAGGCGGAAAAGTTGTTTTCCACCTTGAAGGAGATGGCACGGCTTGGCCTTTCTCTTATTTTCATTTCCCACAAGCTCGATGAGGTCATGGCGACCGCTGACCGGATTGTCGTTTTGCGTGGCGGCAAGCTAGTCGCCGAACGGAGTGCCAGTGAAACCAGCAAAGCAGAACTTGCCGAACTGATGGTCGGTCGCAAGGTGACGAGGCCGGTGCGTGAGGCATCGACACCGGGTGCAGTCGTGCTTGAAGCTGCAGGCATCACCGTGCGCTCTGGTGGCATCGACCGTCTGAAGGCCATCGATTTCCGTCTTCGCGCCGGGGAAGTACTCGGTATCATCGGCGTGTCCGGAAACGGTCAGGCGACATTGGCGCAACTGCTGAGCGGCACCATCGGTAGAACCGCGGGAGATCTGGTGCTGTTCGGACATGGCATCGCCGATCTGACTGTCGCAGAGGCGGTTGAAAAAGGCATCGGGCGTATACCCGAGGACCGCAATCGCGAAGGCGCGATTGGCGAAATGGCCTTATGGGAAAATACAGTTCTCGAAAGGCTTGCGCGTTTCTCCAGGCATGGTCTCGTCAACCGCCAGGCCGGCATCGCTTTTGCCCAGAAGATCATCGATGCATTTGATGTTCGGGGCGGCACGCCGACAAGCCGTATCCGGCTTTTGTCCGGTGGCAACATGCAAAAGCTGATCCTTGGGCGTAACCTGATCGAACATCCCCGTATCTTGCTGGCCGCCCAGCCGGCGCGTGGTCTGGATGAAGGCGCAGTCGCCGCCGTACATGAAAGAATACTGGATGCCCGCAGGGCCGGAACCGCCGTGCTGTTGATCTCCGAGGATCTGGATGAAGTGATGGCGCTGGCCGACCGCATTCAGGCCATTGTCGGCGGCAGGTTGTCGCCACCGGTCAGTGCAGAAGATGTCGATGCACGCAGGCTCGGTTTGATGATGGCGGGAGAATGGCAAGCACAAGGAATGGCCGATGCGGTTTGAGAGGCGGGAACATCGTCCAACAGCGCTGGTCATCGCCACGCCACTGATTGCGATCATCGGCGCACTGGCGATTGCCGGCATCCTGATCGCTTTTGCCGGCGCACCGGTTTTCGAGGCCTATTGGAAAATCGCAACCGGCGCCTTCGGCTCGCGCTTGTCTGCCACGGAGACCTTGACGCGTGCCACGCCTTTGATTCTGACGGGGCTTGCTGCCGCAGTGGCATTCCGGGCGCGGCTTTGGAACATCGGAGGCGAGGGACAATTCTATCTCGGTGCTATCGCCGTTGCCGCAGCAAGCGCCCATCTCGTTGGCGGTTTACCGTCTTTCATCCAGCTTCCGGTCCTGTTCGTCGTGGGAGCGGGCGCCGGCATGGTTTTGTTGCTCTTGCCGCTTTGGCTGAGGCTTCGCTTTTCCGTTGATGAAGTGGTGACGACGCTGCTCTTGAACTTCGTCGCCATCCTCTTTGTCTCGATGCTGATCGATGGCGTGCTGAAGGATCCGCTGGCCTTTGGCTGGCCGCAATCGCAAGCGGTTGATGCTGCAGCACGCCTGCCAAAACTGCTGGCAAGGTCGCGACTTCATGTCGGTCTGGTTATTGCCGCCGTCATCGCCGTCATCGTCTATTTCGTTCAGACGCGCACCGTCTTCGGTCTCCAGTCACGTGCGGCTGGTCTCAATCCGTCGGGCGCTGTCTTTGCCGGCGTTCCGTTGGCGCGCACTCTGGTCATCGTGGCCATGATCTCAGGCGGTCTTGCAGGGCTTGCAGGCACCATAGAGGTGCTGGGCGTAAAGGGTTATGTGACCACCGATCTTTCGCCCGGCTACGGCTATTCCGGCATCGTGGTTGCCATGCTTGCCAATCTTAATCCGCTGGGTGTGGTGCTGGCGGCCCTCTTCACGGCAACCATGTTCGTCGGTGCCGATGGCATGAGCCGAAGCATGGGTATCCCAAGTTATATTGCTGACGTCACGGTGGCGCTATCGCTGCTCTCGATGCTGGTTGCCGTCTTCTTCACGCAGTACAGGATCCGCCGATGAACGCTCTGGTCGATATCCTTGCCTCTGCCGGTCTTTGGGCCGCGGTTCTACGTATCGCCACGCCGCTCATCCTCGGCACATTGGGCGCGCTGCTGTGCGAGCGCTCCGGTGTCCTCAATCTCGGCATTGAAGGCATTATGACCTTCGGCGCGATGATCGGCTGGCTTGCCGTCTATAATGGTGCAGATCTCTGGACAGGTCTGCTTGTCGCAGCCCTGGGCGGAGCGGTCTTCGGTTTGCTGCATTCGGTTCTCACCGTCACACTTGGCCTGTCGCAACATGTCTCCGGCCTGGGTGTCACGCTGTTTGCCTCAAGCTTCGCCTATTATGTCTTCCGTCTCATGGTCCCAGTCGCAGGCACTCCACCGACAATCCTGCCGTTCCAGCCCATTGATGTGCCGTTCCTCTCGGATCTTCCCTTCGTCGGTTCGGCCTTGTTTACCCAGACGGCGCCAACCTATGTGGCCATTCTGCTGGCTGTCGTGCTTGCCTATGTCATTTCGCGAACGCCCATAGGCCTTGCCATCCGCATGACCGGCGAGAACCCGCATGCAGCAGAAGCGCAGGGCATCAACCCAATGGCGATCCGATACGGTGCCGTCATTGCCGGCAGCGCTTTGATGGGCGTGGGCGGGGCATTTCTGACACTATCAGCCTTTAACAGCTTCTTCCCCACCATGGTGCAGGGGCGCGGCTGGATCTGCATCGCCTTGGTCGTCTTTGCCTCGTGGAAGCCGGAGCGAGCGCTGTTCGGGGCATTGTTGTTTGCCTTTTTCGACGGTTTCCAGCTGCGCTTGCAGACCGTGTTGAGCGGCGTCGTTCCTTATCAGATCTTCCTGATGATCCCTTATATCCTGTCGATCGCAGCCCTTGCCGTCATGGCGCGCCGCGCACGCGTGCCACAGGCGTTGATGCAACCCTATCGGCGCGGCGAGCGCTGAAGCGAAGAGAGATTTTTCCATGTTCGATCTCATGATTCGAAACGCCAATCTGCCGGACGGTCGCAAGGGCATCGACATCGGTGTGTCCGGCGGTAAGATTGCAGCGATCGAGGTAGGATTGCCCGGCGCGGCAGGGGAAGTGATCGATGCCACCGGCCGTCTGGTCAGCACCTCCTTCGTCGATCCGCACTTTCATATGGACGCGACCCTGTCGCTTGGTTTGCCGCGCATGAATGTCTCTGGCACGCTGCTGGAGGGCATTGCGTTGTGGGGCGAACTGCGCCCGCTGCTGACGAAGGAGGCACTGGTCGAGCGTGCGCTTGCCTATTGCGACCTCGCAGTCAGCCAGGGTCTCCTGCATATCCGCACCCATGTCGATACATCCGATCCCCGCCTTGTCACGGCTGAGGCCATGCTGGAGGTCAAGGAGCGCGTTGCGCCCTATATCGATCTACAACTCGTCGCCTTCCCGCAGGATGGCTATTACCGCGCAGAAGAGGGCGCAAAGTCGCTCGAACGCGCGCTGGATATGGGCGTCGATATCGTCGGCGGCATTCCGCATTTCGAGCGCACCATGCAAGACGGCGCCGCCTCGGTCGAGGCACTCTGCCGTATCGCAGCTGATCGCGGCCTGCCGGTCGATATGCATTGCGACGAGACCGACGACCCTATGTCGCGCCATATCGAGACCTTGTCGGCCCAGACCGTGCGCTTTGGCTTGCAGGGGCGAGTTGCCGGCTCGCATCTCACATCCATGCATTCCATGGACAACTACTACGTCTCGAAGCTCATTCCGTTGATGGCAGAAGCGCAGATCAATGTGATTCCCAACCCGCTCATCAACATCATGCTGCAGGGTCGCCACGACACCTATCCCAAGCGCCGTGGCATGACCCGGGTGCGTGAACTGATGGCAGCCGGCCTGAACGTCTCGTTCGGCCATGATTGCGTGATGGATCCCTGGTATTCCATGGGTTCCGGCGACATGCTGGAAGTTGGCCATATGGCAATTCACGTGGCCCAGATGGCCGGTGTCGAGGACAAGAAGCAGATCTTCGATGCGCTGACTGTGAATTCTGCAAAGACAATGGGCCTCGTGAACTATGGTCTGGACGTTGGCTGCAATGCCGATCTGGTCGTGTTGCAGGCGGAAAACGTGCAAGAGGCGTTGCGCCTCAAACCGGCACGGCTGGCCGTGCTTCGTCGTGGCAAGATCATTGCCCGCACGGCGCCGAAGATTGCCGAGCTGAACCTTTCCGGACGACCCGCCAAACTGGATACCGGCCACAACCCGACGGCACGCTGAGCGTCCCGGCTATCGGACTTGGTGGGTAAAGTCTTTGCGGGGCAGATGGTTCGCGGTCATTGCCGCATGATCTGCCCCGACTTCGACATTCTGACGCCTATCTGGGTAGATCAAACATCAGGGCCTTGCCGTCGGTCAGCCAATGGATATCCGGCACGGCCTCATTGCCGATCTGAAGCCCATCACCGGTCCTGATTGTCTCCCCCTCGATCTGGGCCAATCCCTCGATGAGGTGTACGAATGTCAGGCGATCGGATGCTTTCGAAATTGTGCTGATGTCTCCATCGCGCGGGTTGGCAATCCACACCCGGCTGTCTGACAGCAACCGGAGCGGAGCATCGCCGGACGGCCCGCTGGCAATGAGTGTCCAGTCCCGTGCCGCCGCCCCTTCCGGCATCTTTGCCTGCTGATAAAGCGGATCCGGGTTGCGTGTTTCCGGGATCATCCAGATCTGCAGGACATGGGCGGTCTCGGTGTCGGATGCATTCATTTCGGAATGGCGCAACCCGTTGCCAGCGGACATCAGCTGCATCTCGCCGGCCGTGATGTCAGAGACATTGCCAAGCGTATCCTTGTGGCGCAGTGCGCCTTCCAGAACGATTGTCAGGATATCCATGTTGTCGTGCGCATGTTCGGCAAAGCCCGAACCTGGAACGATCCAGTCTTCATTGATGACCCGCAATGGACCAAAGCCCATACGGTTCGGGTCATGAAAACCGCCGAAAGAAAATGTGTGGTAGCTGTTGAGCCAACCCTGTCTGGTGACGCCGCGGTTCATGTTTTCATGAATAAGGATCATGGTCATACTCCCGAAAGACGCCGGGAACGCGTCCCGACGATATTTGAGTGTTCTTCCAACGGGACGCGGGGTGGTTGAGAACCCGAGGCCCTGTTTAGCGCTGCAGGAAAGTGGATAGCGCCTGCAATTCACTCTGGCGGATTTCGTGCCCGCCCTCATGGATGCTGGCCTCGACCGCAGCGCCCTGCGCTTCAAGGTAACCAATCAGCCCTTGCGTGAGGGGGAGAGGGCAAATCGGGTCGCGCTGGCCGGCAGTAATCAGGATTTCCTTGGCGGAAAGCCCTGAATTTGCCTGAGGTTGCCAGGGGATCAGCGGATGCAGCAAGGCCGCCTTTTCAAATAGATCCGGCCTTTCAAACAGCACCGATGCCAGAATGTTGGCCCCGTTCGAATAGCCTAGCGCGTAAACCGGGCGCCCCGGATTGGCTGCTTTGTGCTCACCGATAAAGCTCACCATCTTGGCGGTCCGCATGGCAAGATCGTCCATATCGTAGACACCTTCACCCGTACGCTTGAAGAAACGTAGAGCGCCATATTCAGACACATCTCCTCGCGGCGAGACGATCGAGGCATCCGGCAGCATCTGTTCAACCAGTTCTGTGAACTGCATTTCGTTGCCGCCAGTGCCGTGAAAGGCAAAGACCAGCGGAGCGCCGGGCGTACCGGTCCTGGTAAAGGCGGCATAGGATGAGTTTGTCGCGGTCATGGTCAAATCTCCAATGGGCGGGACCAGACAGTCCCGCCATTCGCGTCATCTGAGCGGTTAGTCATTGATCGGAGACAGGGTTTCTTCGATCTGTGAGCGGTGGGGCTCGTAGCGGCTGGGAAGCTTTAAGGCTTCACCGAGATGCGCCGTGTCTTCATCGCGGTCGAAACCAGGTTCATTGGTCGCAATCTCAAACAGGACACCGCCGGGTGTGCGGAAATAGATGGCCCAGAAGTAATCGCGGTCGATGACCGGCGTGACCTGATAACCGGTATCCATCAACGCCTTGCGCACTTCGAGTTGGGCAGCTCGGTCCTCCACCGCAAAAGCGATGTGATGAACAGAGCCAGCACCCTGGCGCGCGGCATTGGCCTGCGGCAGACTTTCAAGGTCGATGAAATCGGCACCGTTTCCGCCTGGAATGGCAAACCGCGTCCATTCGGCCTTCTGGTCTACCTTTTCATAGCCCATGAAGCCGAGAAGTTCGCGCATCGCGCCGTCATCCTGAAGACGCATGCTGGCACCATGAAAACCCTTGATCGCTTCGGCAGCACCGATGTCGTCATGTAACCAGCCATCACGCTTGTCGCTGTCGACTTCGACCAGCGAAAACCCATCCTTGTCGGGGCCGCTGAAGCGCAGGCGCTTTTCGCCGAACACTTCGGTCTCGTTGATGTCCTTCACGCCGAGCGTATCGAGGCGACCCTTCCAGAAATCGATCGAACCCTTTGGAATGGCAAAATAGGTTTCACCGACCTCGCCCGTGCCGGGGCGACCGGGAGCGATATGCGGGAAGGGGAAATAGGTCATGACCGAGCCCGGCGTTCCGACTTCATCACCATAATAGAGGTGATAGACGTCAGGGGCGTCGAAGTTGACGGTCTTTTTCACACGGCGCAAACCAAGCGTCTTGGTGAAGAAGTCGCTGTTCACCTGGGCATTGGCGGCCATGGAGGTGACGTGGTGCAATCCTTTGATCTGAGTAAGCATCGTACTGTTCCTTTTGTTTGGACGACGTTGCGTTTCGTTGTCTGGAGAGAAGATGGAGCCGATGCGCTGCAAAGTGAATAGAAATAAAATTGACAATATTGTTGCATATATTGCAATAATTGAACATGAGCGATCTGGACGACATCAAGGTTTTCCTCGCCGTAGCGAAGGAACGCAGTTTCGTGGCCGCGGCACGGCTGCTGTCTATGACCGCGTCTTCGGTCACGCGATCTGTGGGCACGCTGGAGCAGCGTCTGGGTGTGCAACTCTTCCTGAGGACCACGCGGCAAGTATCGTTGACCTCTGCCGGCGCGGTCTATGCCGCCCGGATCGAACCATTGATCAAAGCATTCGAAGAAGCGACGGAGCAAGTCAGAGCCGAGGAGGGGCATCTGGCAGGCCTGATCCGGCTCAATGGGCCGTTGTCTCTCGGACAGCGCATTCTGCCTGATGTGATCTCGGGATTTTTGGTCGAAAACCCGGCGATTTCCGTTTCGCTGAGCCTGACCGACCGTTTTATCGACATCGTCTCGGACAGTTTCGATCTGGCGATCCGTATTTCGGAGCAGCCGCGAGACAAGTCGACAATCTGGCGCAAGGTGCGACCGATCCGGAGGGTACTAGTCGCATCGCCGGGTTATCTCGCGGAAAACGGTATTCCCAAGACACCCGACGACCTCAACGAAGCGGCCTGCATTGCCTATGACGAGGAAGCATTGTCGGAAACCTGGGAGCTGACCTTTGCCGGCAAGACCCGCAAGGTCCATGCCGGTCGCAAATTGGCTGGCAACAACGGTGAGTTCACGGCTCGCCTTGCCGAGACCGGCAATGGAGTGGCCCTGCTACCCATGTTCATCGTCGAGAAGTCCCTCGCGGACGGGCTTCTGGTGCAGATCCTGCCGGACTGGCAGCCGCCGGAACTCTGGCTGACCCTTTATTATCCACCGTATGAAAAACTGCCCATGCGCGTTGCGAAGTTTTCGGATTTCTTCGAGAATTTTGTCACCGCTGTGCGACCGCTTTGACGCGGATGTGTCAGTGTTCGTCGACACCGATGACATAGGCAACGGCAGGCCCCGACGACGAAAGTGAAAGCCTTGTCTCGCTGGGAATATCGACGATCACATCGTCAACATCGGCCTCGAACGCATGCGCATCGGAAGAAATTCGCACCGCACTGGTAAAGACGAGCATGGTCAACCGATGCCATGTCTTTATCGTCGTTTCTCCCGCCCAGCCGAGGCGCGCCATGTCGTGATGCGCGTGACCGCGCAAGGTCATGATATTGAGGTCGATTGTTTCGGCGCCGTCCGTGAATGCAGAGACCTTCGCATCACCGGAAAACGCAAATGGTTCTCCCAACGCGTGAAGTTGCGCGACCTCCTTGCCATCGATTGTCAGCCGAACTGGATCGCCGCGCAGAGCTGCGATGGTACGATCGATGCCGGGAAAGAGCGAGAAGGGGCCAGATTGGCGGATGGTTGCAAGACTGAGACGCCAGACAAAGGGCGAGCTTTCATTGAGCGCCGGGGCAGACGCGACTTCCCGCGTCACCCCGCCTCCATTTTTCCAGGGCATGGCCGTGTGATCCGTAGCCCTCAGAATGCGCATCTGCCCCTACACTCCTCTCAGTTGCCGAGAATGCCGGGCAGCCTCAGATCTTGTTCCTTGGCGCAATCAATGGCGATGTCATAGCCGGCATCGGCATGGCGCATAACGCCGGTGGCCGGGTCGTTCCAAAGAACACGCTCGAGGCGGCGGTCCGCATCTTCTGAGCCGTCGCAGCAGATCACCATGCCGGAATGCTGCGAAAAGCCCATACCGACGCCGCCGCCGTGATGGAGCGACACCCAGGTGGCACCCGAGGCCGTGTTGAGGAGCGCGTTGAGGAGCGGCCAATCGGAGACCGCATCGGAACCATCCTTCATTGCTTCCGTCTCGCGGTTTGGCGAGGCGACGGAACCGGAATCGAGATGGTCGCGACCGATCACGATTGGCGCTTTCAACTCACCGGTTCTCACCATTTCATTGAAGGCAAGGCCGAGTTTGTGCCGATCGCCGAGACCGACCCAGCAGATACGCGCCGGCAGGCCCTGAAAGGAAATGCGCTCCTTGGCCATGTCGAGCCAGTTATGCAGGTGCTTGTTGTCGGGCAGCAGTTCCTTAACCTTGGCGTCGGTCTTGTAGATGTCTTCCGGATCGCCAGACAGGGCGGCCCAGCGGAACGGCCCGATGCCGCGGCAAAACAACGGACGGATATAAGCCGGCACAAAGCCGGGGAAGGCAAAGGCATTCTCGAGCCCCTCATCCTTGGCGACCTGACGGATGTTATTGCCGTAATCGAGTGTCGGCACGCCCATGTTCCAGAAGTCGACCATGGCGGCGACATGCACTTTCATGGAGGCGCGTGCGGCCGTTTCGACGACCTTCGGAGCGCTTTCCTGTTTCTCGCGCCATTCAGAAACCGACCAG